>CAWEAV010000069.1:0-43701 GCA_963806715.1 uncultured delta proteobacterium | reverse complement strand
CAGCATAAAGACGAATATTAACCCCGATAAAACAAGAATGATTTTTTTCATTTAAACCACCTCCCTCAATAAGATTTATCACTAAATAAATAATCTTCATCTTTGATTATTCAAGATTCAGTTCCGCGAGGAACGACATAGAAAATGTCAGTGATACATTGCCGACTGTAATGCCTCAGGTAACACCGGAGATCCTATTCTCAGGGTCGGGGTGGTCTCTCAGGAGAAAACTTGAACCTGCCTGCCGGTAGTCAGGGCGGCACCTTAGAGGGATAAGCAGAAGGCCAGAACCTCTAAAGAGTTCCTTCAGTACTACCCCCGATTATCCTCCCTCTGACGATCCGCTTTTCAAGGTTTCGGAGGGGAGGCCACTTCGACCAATTCCATCTATAGCTGAGGAATGACTCCGCTGAATAAACCTCTTGCTATCGACCGAAAGGATATGACAGAATCTATTTGAAATCTTCGGGAGGAGATCCTTGATGAGAAAGGGGGATTTAATCCTAAGAGGTTTATTGATCCTCTTTCTTTTTCTAACCGTGGGGATGATGAAGGTTGAAAAAAAAATTACCCTTAGCCGGGTGGAAGAGGTGATCCTTTTTCCATGGGAATATAAGACTTCCCGCACGGATCGACACCGGCGCAACCGTGACGTCTCTCGATGCCCGTCATCTCAAGATCGATGGAAATGAGGCTGAATTCAGACTCCCGGAAGAGTATGGAGGGGCACTTTTGCGCCTGCCTATTGTGGGATGGCGACATGTCCGCTCCTCGAAAGGAAGGGAAAGCAGGCCTGTAGTGGAACTTGACTTCTGTATTGCCTCCAAGAAACTTCGCGTCAAAGTGAATCTGAATGATCGCTCAATGGTGAAATATCCGGTCATCTTAGGGCGGAATGCCCTGAAAGATCACTTTATTGTTGATGTGAAGAAGCGATCCAAGACCACTCCTCCGGTTTGCCCGGAGCTTCTCAGATCGTCATGGTTGAAATAGGACGACCAATATCTCCCCTACAAACTTCAAACTAAATTTGGTATAATTACTATTAGAAGTTATTATACTTGAAGTGATCTGATGATCGAATTTTACTCACTATTTCGATTCCGGTGAAAACATTCCAAGGGGAGGATGGGTTCTTTTTTACTGCTGGCTTTTTTGGCTGCTCTGACCCCTGCCCGATGCAGGAGAGAAAAGGATTGTGGTCGGCGAGGTGGAGGACGTTATCCTTCTCCCTGGGGAGTAAAACTCCCCGCGCGGATCGACACCGGTGCCGCCATCTCTTCCCTCGATGCCCAAGATCTTAGCGTAAAGGATGGTTTTGCTGAATTTAGGTTACCCCAGAAGTACGGGGGGATGAAGTTGCGCTTGCCCATCGCCGACTGGCGCAATATTCGATCCTCGGAGGCCAGCGAACAGAGACCTATTGTTGAGATCGAAATCTGCATCGGCTCCAGACGAGTTCTGGCACGGGTCAATCTCAATGACCGTTCAAGTGTGAAGTATCCTCTCCTCATAGGACGAGACGCTCTCCGGGAAAACTTCATCGTTGACTGCAAACAGGAGAGGTGTTCTCCGCCATCCTGCCCGGAGGTTCCTTTAAAATGAAGCACACCGCTGTGGTCCTGGCGATGGTGCTTCTCCTTCTCTCCAGCGGCCCTCATCAGCTACCGCATCCTCTGGCTTGGATATCCCGTCCTTCCAACGGTTGCTGGAAAGGCGTGGCAGGTCTCGATGGATGCTTATGTGAAAACGGGTCAACAGGAGGCCACGGTCATGATTGGCCTTCCGTTTAGTTATGGGGAGAGAATGGTCGTGGAAGAGCGGATCCATTCTGGAACGCTCGACTTCAGTCTTCTCCGACAGGGGCCTAACCAGATGGGTGTCTGGTCAGGAGCTCCAGGTGCAGGTGAGGAGGTGATCCACTACAGTGCCACCCTCCTTTTTCGACCGAAACGAGGGGCCGACATCAAGCCACCTGAACTTGAGCCTTATCCGAAGAACATCGAAAGGGAGGAACAAGTTCTTGCTCAACGATTGGTAGGGAGATGGAGCAAACTCGAACCCCCTGTCCGACTTCGAGCCATTACAGCAACTGCAAAAGGGGCCTGGAGAGGGCCTTCGCCGTTGCCTCAAGACCTCCAGGCATGGTCCGATATCGAGAAGAAGTATGGCCGGCCTGTTTCGTTTCAGGTCCTGCTTCGAGCAGCCATCCTTCCATCACGAATGATCACCGGACTCCATCTGGTCGAGAGCGTCGCCACGTTACCCTTGACCTGGATCGCAGTTTGGACCGGTCAGGATTGGGAGAGATTTCATCCCGAGACAGGAAAGATTTTTGAAAAATCGATGCAGTTTCTTCCTCTTACTGTCGGAGAAGTGCCTGCCATACAGGTTTTTCAGGGAGAGCTCCCGGAAGTCCGTTGGACCATCAGTCGCCAGGTCCTCAGCCAATGGCGCATCCACTTTGAACGCATCATTCGCTCAAGTCGCTTCCTCGACCGATGGTCTCTTTTTCATCTTCCCGAACAGTTTCAGGAGACGTTCCGGATCCTCATTCTGGTTCCGGTGGGTGCCCTCATCATTTGTGTCTTGCGGAATATCGTTGGATTTCCAACCTTTGGGATCTTCATGCCTGTCCTGATGGCCCTCGCCTTCAGGAATACAGGACTTCTCTATGGGCTTGGGATATTCGCGGGAATCGTCTTCATTGGTTATGGGGTTCGGCGATGGATCGACAAGCTTCGCCTCTTGCTCGTTCCGCGTCTGTCTGTTCTTCTGACCCTCGTGATTATTGCCTTTACCGCCTTAGCCCTGATTGGGAGCAAGCTCGGATTGAGGGAATTCATGGCAGTGGGCCTGCTTCCTTTTGTGATCCTCACCATGACTATCGAGCGCTTTTTCGTTCTCATCGAAGAGTCAGGGGCCCGTGCAGCCCTTCGAACCGCTGCTGGAAGTGCTGCCGTTGCTGCGATCACCTATGAACTGATCCATTTTCAATCTCTCCAACTCACCTTCTTTGTCTATCCTGAACTACTCTTTGCGGTTGCTGCCATTCAAATCCTCCTCGGGCGTTATACCGGTTATCGCCTTTCAGAGGTTCTCCGTTTTCGAAATCTCCGGAGGGGATCATGATCTGGAAGGCCGCCCGGTATCTCGAAGAATTGGGAATCCTGGGCATGAACCGTCGAAATGCCGAGCTCATCTTGCAGTTTAATCCCCGGTCATTCTTTCCCAGGGTCGATGATAAGATTCTAACAAAACAGTTGGCCGTGGAGAATCACATCCCGACGCCACCGATCTACCATATCGTCGAGTACCATGGGGATATTGCCGGTTTTGAAGAAGCCCTTTCTGGCCTTTATCAGTTTGTTGTCAAGCCGGCAAGGGGTTCGGGTGGGGGAGGCATTGTCCTTGTCACAGATCGTTTGACGGAGGGATTCGTTAAACCGAGTGGCGAGGTCATTTTGAAAGAGGACCTTGTATACCATATCTCCGGGATTCTTTCAGGGATCTATTCCCTTGAAGGGCTCGAAGACCGGGCCCTCATCGAAGGCCTCGTCATTCCTGATCCGATTTTTGCCGCCATCACTTATCGGGGTGTCCCGGATATCCGGATCATCGTTTACCGCGGGGTTCCTCTCATGGCCATGGTCCGGCTTCCCACGCGTTCCTCCGATGGAAAAGCAAACCTCCACCAGGGGGCGATTGGGGTGGGGATCGATCTGAAGAGCGGAAGGACACGGAAAGGGGTTCACCATTCCCTTGTCATCGATTGTCATCCAGATACCGGAAATCCAGTCAGCGATATTCCCGTGCCCTATTGGGAAAAGATGCTTTGGATGGCTGCCCGATCCTCCGAGATGACAGGACTCGGATTCTTGGGTGTGGACCTGGTGGTAGACCGGGACCAGGGCCCGTTGCTTCTCGAATTAAATGCCCGGCCAGGGCTTGCCATTCAGATCGCCAATCAGGACGGGCTTTATGGACGGTTAAGGAAGATCGACCAGGCATCCCCAGAAATTTTTGAAACACCGGAGACAAGGGTGGCTTGGGCCATGGAGACCTTTTAGGTTTCAAATCCAATTCGAAGCGTTCACTTAAGGATGAGCGATGCCCAGATTCGTTAAGATGCGATCGAAGAAAGCAGGCCTTCCTCCAGGGAGTCTCGTTCACATTGGAGAGAAAAAAACGGAGGAGCCAAGGATGACGATCCTTGATTATGATGAAACGCACGTTCAAGAGAAGGAAGTCAAAACGATAGAGGAGTGTCTCGTCTTCAAAGACCGGCCTACCATCACATGGATCAATGTTGCCCAAGTCGATCACATCGAAACCATTTAAGGTATTTTAACCTCTTTCAGGGCTCAAACATTTGAAATTATCCCATCATCTCCTTAAAATCTTCTTCCGTCAGAATTTTGATTCCCAGTTTATTTGCTTTATCAAATTTGGAACCGGGGTCTTCACCGGCAACAACAAAATCAACCTTATTGGAGACAGTCGATACCGTCCGTCCTCCGAGGGACTCGACGAGATCTCTTGCCTCCTCCCTTCCGAAAGATGTGAGGGTTCCAGTGAAGACAAAAACCTTGCCTGCCAGCTTTCCCTTCTCTTTGACCCGTGGTTCGATCACCCTCACTCCAGCCTTCTTCAATCGTTCGATCGATTCTTTATTCTTTCTGTCCTTGAAAAAATGGACAACACTGGCTGCCACTTCCGGTCCCACCTCTTCTACTTGCTGAAGGTCCTCTTCCGAGAGGTGAAACAAATCCTCCAGGTGCGGAAAACGCCGGGCTAATACCTCGGAGATATGCTCTCCCACATGGCGGATTCCAAGGGCAAAGAGGAATTTCGCAAGAGGCTTTTCTTTGCTTCCTTCGATGGCATCAATAATATTTTGGGCTGATTTATCTGCCATCCGTTCCAGGGCAATTAACTCTTCTTTCTTGATATCATAGAGGTCCGCCACATCTTTTACCAGGCCTTTATCAACCAATTGGTCAATCAGTTTGACCCCAAGTCCATCAATATCCATCGCTCTCTTCGAAGCGAAGTGTTTGATGCGTCCTTTCAACTGGGCCGGGCAGTCGAGACCGATGCAGCGATAGATGGCCTCTTCCCTGATCACCTCTGCCCCGCATACCGGGCATTTGGACGGCATCTCGAATTTCTTTTCTCCTCCGGTCCGCTTCGATTCGATCACCTGGACGACCTCCGGGATCACATCGCCTGCCCTCTGGATGATGACCGTATCTCCAATTCGGACATCCTTTTTATCGATCTCATCCTGGTTATGAAGCGTGGCCCGGCTGACCTCGACCCCTCCCACCCTCACAGGCTCCATGACCGCCACGGGAGTGAGCGCGCCTGTTCTTCCCACCTGAACAATGATGTTGCGAATCTTCGTTGATTCTTGTTTGGGCAGGAACTTCAAGGCCAATGCCCAGCGGGGGCTCCGGGAGATCTCGCCCAGCCTGGCCTGAAGGTCGAACCGGTCGACCTTGATAACAATACCATCAATTTCGTATGGAAGTTTCTCTCTCTTTTCCGTCATCTCACGGTAATAATCGAGAACTTCGTCGATGCCATCGCATTTTCGAATATGGGGATTGGTTCTCAGGCCCCATTTGGGGAATGTCTGCAGGACCTCCCATTGTGTCTTGAAGGTCCATCCTCTTCCTTCGCCGGGACCATAGCAATAGATTTCAAGAGGGCGTTCTGCTGTGATCTTGGAATCGAGCTGTCTCACCGAACCTGCGGCGGCATTACGGGGATTGGCGAAGAGGGGTTCTCCCGCCTCCTCCCGCTTTGCGTTGAGGGCCTTGAATTTTTTCAATTCCATGATCACCTCGCCCCGCACCTCGAGGCGTTCTGGAATGGAAATTTCCTTTCGAATCAGTTGAAGGGGAATGGTTTTAATCGTCCGGAGATTCTGTGTGATATTTTCGCCATTGATTCCGTCTCCCCGGGTGGACCCGACGATGAAAGAGCCCCTTTCGTAAACGAGTTCAACGGCCAATCCATCCAGTTTTGGTTCAGCGATGTATTCTATCTCGGCTGTGGTTTCTAAAAATTTCTTAGCCCTTTTATCGAAATCCCTTGCCTCGGATTCGGAGAAGGCATTGGCGAGACTGAGCATGGGAATGGAGTGGCGCACGATCTTAAAGGATTCGAGAGGAGGAGCACCCACTCTCTGGGTCGGTGAGTTCGGAGAGCGGAGTTCAGGGTTTCGCTCCTCGATCTCATCGAGCTCCTTCATCAGGCGATCGTATTCAGCATCAGAGACCTCGGGCTGATCAAGGACATAGTACCGGTAATTGTGATACTCAATATCCTCTCGGAGTCTCTCAACCCTTTTTCTTAAGGTATCCGTGACCATTCTTTCCTCGCCCGAAAGACCTGTTTCTTGCAGTCAACAGGTTCATTTTAGACAGGTTGGGAAGCCTTGTCAATTCGCTTTTGAGGGGTTCGGTGGAATTTTATCCGCCACCTCGATCCCACCCGATAGGGCTTCATGGCAGGCTGTCTGAATAGAGCAACAGTTGCCCCATTTCGATACAGACAAGATATGGTAAAAATAGATCTTTCATGCCATAGATCTTGTGGTTCTGGAGCCAAATGAAAATAATTGAAATAAGTACAAAATTTTACTTGACAAAATGGGGTTTTTTAGGGTATTTTCGTTTGCCAGTGGGAAAAAGTGGTAAAAGGTGGTATGGATATTAAGAATCGAGGGCGAAAATCATGTTCCGGGGCAGATACGAGCATACCATAGACTCGAAAGGCCGCATCAGTATTCCCGTAAAATTCCGGGAAGTCCTCAATAAGAAATATGATGATCGCCTCATTATAACCCATTATGATCAGTGCCTGGTCGCATACCCTTATGAGGAATGGTCCCTTTTAGAAGAGAAGCAAAGGGCTCTTCCCCAGTTGAAAAAAGAAACCAAGGCTTATCTGAGATTTTTTTACTCAAGCGGTGTGGATTGTGCGATCGATAAACAAGGACGCCTTCTCATTCCCCAAACCCATCGGGATTATGCAAGCCTGCAAAAAGAGGTTGTCCTCGTGGGTGTGGGTACCAAGATTGAAATCTGGGACAAGCAGAAATGGCAGGAGGAATTCCGAAAGGCCCAGGAGAATTTTGATCAGGTATTGACCGATTTAGGTCTGTAAGAAATGAAATCCCAAATTCGAAACGCCTGCCGACCTACCTACTCCCGCTAAAGCGGGGGTTTCGCATAGGCGGGAGCCGCTTGGGCGAAGGCAAGGATTCAGGTATTCAGGTTTGGATTTGAAAAGAATTTTGAAAGGCTTCGGCCGAATCAAGATAAGGGACGATGGAGCAGCGACATATTCCTGTCTTAGTCAACGAGGTGATTTCCCTGCTGGGATGTGGTCCCCATCGGGTTTATGTGGATGCCACATTAGGAGGAGGGGGGCATACCCTCGAGATTCTGAAACGAACCGGACCCGATGGAAGAGTGATTGGGATCGAATGGGACGAAAAGGCCATCGAGGAGGCCCAAAAAGTGCTGAGCCCCTTTGGGGAGCGAGTGAGGATCTTTCGTGAGAATTTTGCTCATCTGCCCGATCTCTTGAGGGAGATCAAGGCAGATCCTGTCGATGGAATCTTGCTCGATTTAGGCCTCTCTTCTATCCAACTTGAGGGACAGGAAAGAGGGTTTAGTTTTAGGGGAGAAGGTCCCCTGGATATGAGGATGGATCAACGTATAGAGGAGACCGCAGCGGATCTTGTCAACCAGCTTTCTCTCAGAGACCTGGAGGAAGTCCTCTGGAAGTATGGGGAAGAGCGATGGGCAAGGCGGATTGCGGGGGCCATCGTGGATGAGCGAAACGAGAGGCGGATTGAAACGACCCAGGCCTTGAGAAAAGTTGTTTACCAGTCCATTCCCAAGCGGTTTCATTCGAGGAAGATCGATCCGGCAACGAGAACCTTTCAGGCCCTTCGCATCCGGGTCAATCATGAACTGGAGAATCTGAGACAGGTGCTGGAGCAAGGATGGCCCTTTCTAAAAGCGGGGGGCCGCATGTGCGTGATCTCCTTTCACTCCCTTGAGGATCGAATCGTCAAGCAGAGCTTCCGACAACTCGAACGAGGAGGAACCGGAGAGCTGAATCAGGAAAAGAAGGTACAGGTTATTACCCCGAAGCCGATTACCCCTTCGGAAGAAGAGCAGAGAGGGAATCCCCGATCCCGGAGTGCGAAGCTCCGGTGTGCGGAACGGGTATGAGGGGTTGAGATGGCAAGGACTGTAAATTTCGGTGCAGATCGAACCCTCTGGATCGAAGGAGGAGCAAGGGCTCGATCCATTCCCCTGAAATCGAACCTGCTCCCTCTCACGCTCCTTCTCTTTTTTATCATTGGGGGATCCCTCATCTATGTCTGGTCGCGGATTCAGGTGATCCAAGCTGGATATGAAATCTCCAATGCCATGAAGGCTGGAAGGGTGCTGGCTGAGGAGAATAAACGGTTGAGGGTGGAGGTTGCGACGCTCAAGTCCTATGCACGGATTGAAAAACTGGCAACCGAGGAATTGGGGATGTCTAAGTCGAAACCCGATCAGGTGATCATCATCCGATGAAACGGAAACCGATCAATTGGTTCAAAGTCCGAGTCTTCTTTCTATCGTGTCTCCTTTTCTTCAGCTTTGCTCTTGTCAGCGGGAGGATGTTTCAACTCCAGGTGTTGAAGAAGGAACAACTCTATTGGTTGGCTAATCACCAACAGCATAGCCAGATTCCGCTGGTCCCCAAGAGAGGGGCGATCTCGGACCGAACGGGGAATGAACTCGCGGTCAGCATCGAGGTCGATTCGGTTTACGCGGAACCCAAAAAGGTGATGGATGCGGAAAAAACGGCACGGAGTCTCGGAGCCCTTCTCCAGATCGATCCAGAAGTACTGAAGAGAAAGTTAAGGAGCGGCAGTTCCTTCGAATGGATTCAGAGAAAGATTACTCCGAAGGAGGTTGAGGAGATCAAGGCCCAGCGCCTCTCAGGCATCTCCTTTCTGAAGGAGAATAAACGGTTTTATCCAAATGGTCCTTTGGCGGCCCATGTGATTGGATTTGTCGGCCTCGATTCAAAAGGTCTGGAGGGGGTGGAGAGTCAGTGCGATCCTCTGCTTAACGGGAATAAACAGGTATGGAACACGGCGAAAGACGCCCGAGGGCGGGAGATCGTTGATTCCATTCCTTCTCAAGAGGGAGATCACTTCCGGAATGTCACTCTCACCCTCGATAAGCACCTTCAGCACATTGTTGAGGGCGAGTTGAGCCATACCGTTCAGCAATGGGGGGCCAAGGGGGGCTTCGCCATTGCCATGGAGCCCTCCACCGGAAAGATTCTGGCCATGGCAGTCTACCCTTCCTTCAATCCTAACCAGTTTCTACAGTACGCGGTACCGGCGTGGAGAAATCGAGCCGTCGCAGATACCTTTGAACCCGGTTCCATGTTCAAGACCTTTCTGGCCGCCGCTGCCCTGGAGGAGAAATTAGTCCGGGTCACCGATTCTTTCTATTGCGAAAACGGATCCTACCACGTTTATGACCGGACAATCCATGATCACACAAGCCATGGATGGCTGACCTTCCAGCAGATCATCAAATTTTCGAGCAATATCGGGGCTTCAAAAGTCGGCGAAAAGATGGGAAAGGATCGTTTTTATAGCTACATCAAGGCCTTTGGATTTGGAGAAAAGACCCGGATTGGCCTCCCAGGAGAGAGCAAAGGCATCCTGCGCCATCCGAGGTATTGGTCACCCATCGCCTTGAACACAATCGCTTTTGGCCAGGGGATTTCCGTCACAGGGATCCAAATGATTACCGCCCTTTCGGCTATTGCCAATGGCGGAGTCCTGATGAAGCCCTTTATCATTGAAACGATCACCGACGAAAAAGGTCAGGTCGTTCAGTCCTTTAAGCCGGAAGTCATCCGGAGAGTGATGACGGAGGAGACGGCCAAGAAGGTCGTTGCTCTCCTTAAGGCGACAACCGAGCGGGGAGGAACCGGAGAATCGGCTGTCCCAGCAGGATTTGAAGTTGCCGGAAAGACAGGGACAGCCCAGAAGGTCGATTCTTTCCTGAGGGGGTACTCCGAGGAGCGGTTCACCAGTGGATTTATGGGATTCGCTCCGGCCGAGGATCCGAAGATTGCTCTCATCGTTGTCGTCGATGAACCCCAGGGCAATATCTACGGAGGCATCGTAGCGGCTCCCGCCTTTAAGGGAATCGTAGAAAAGGCCCTTCCCTATCTCAATGTTTTTCCAAAAGGGACTCAGTTTGTGAAGGACGAACCCCAATACATTCCTAAGAGTGAAGCCCCGGGGAATGAACCCTGGAAAGAGGGAGTGAAGACTTTGAAGGGAATGGGGAAGCAGGTGATGCCTGACCTCACCGGGCTCTCGATGCGCAATGCGATGAGTCGTATCGAAAGAACGGGACTGATCGTCAAGATTTCAGGAAACGGAAAGGTCGTAGAACAGGTCCCCAAGCCGGGGGTAGTCATTGAAAAAGGGGACATCTGCTACTTAAGGTTTCAATCCACGTCGTAGCCATTCGGAAACCAGTCATCGAGACCCGCCAAGGCGGGAGAAGCAATCTCGGAAAGATGGCTCCGTGGTTCTAACGTTTAGAACCCCGTGCAATAGCGAGTTACCATCAAAGAGAGAACATGGAACTGACAAAGCTGATGGAAGGGGTGGAGATCAAGAGAATGACCGGTGAGTCCCGAAAGGAGATCGAGGGGATTGCCTACCATTCTCACCAGGTCCGAAAGGGGTTTCTCTTTGCTGCGATCCGAGGATTGAAGGTCGATGGCCATCAGTATATTGAGGATGCCCTTCAGAGGGGTGCGGAAACAGTCCTTCTCGAAGAGGAACGGAAGGTCCCCCGTGGGACCGCGATTCTTGTGCCAAATAGCCGGATGGCCCTGGCCAGAATCGCAGCGAACTTTTATGGAAACCCCTCCTCCAGGATCAACCTCATCGGTGTTACCGGAACGAATGGAAAGACCACGATCACCTATCTTCTGGAATCGATCTTCAAAAAGGCAAGTCACCCTGCGGGTGTTATTGGGACGATCAATTATCATTACGGGCAGACCGTCGTATCCGCCCCCAATACAACTCCTGAATCCCTGGACCTTCAGAGGATCCTGGCCGAGATGGTGGACGAAGGAATTACCCACGTGATCATGGAAGTTTCCTCCCATGGCCTTGACCTGGATCGGATCTATGGGTGTCAATTTGACGGAGCCATCTTCACCAACCTCACACAGGATCATCTCGATTTTCATCCAACGATGAATCATTATTTTGAGAGTAAGAAGAAACTCTTTTCAGACTACCTGATGAAGAGCCCCAAGGCCAGACGATTTGCCGTGACCAATCAGGATGACCCTCGAGGAGAAGCGATCGTTGAAGGAGTCGATTTTCCCGTCTTCCGCTATGGGTTAGGTCCCTCCTGCCAGATCTCCGCCGACCAAGTGACCTTTACACTCGAAGGCCTTTCGTGCCGGGTAAAAACACCCGAAGGTCTCTTCCCGCTCCAATCGCAGCTGATCGGAGGCTTCAACCTCCATAATATTATGGCGGCGGTGGCTACGGGAATGGCCATGGATATTCCTCTCGAAACCATGAAGGATGGAATTGAATCGATGACGGGCGTTTCGGGAAGATTGGAGAGAGTGGAGAACCAGAAAGGGATTCATGTCTTTGTGGATTATGCCCATACGCCCGATGCCTTAGAACGCTCTCTCATGGGACTCACGTCCATCCTTGAGGAAAAGAGGCGGGCTTGGCCTCAAACAGAGGAAAAGATCATCACGGTTTTTGGATGCGGAGGAGATCGGGATCGAACGAAACGCCCCCTGATGGGAGAGGTCGCAGGAAGGCTGAGCGATCTTGTCGTCCTCACCTCAGACAACCCGAGGACAGAGGATCCTTTGGCCATTGTCGATGAGGCGGAAAAAGGCGTTCAGAAAACTGGCTTGGAAAGATGGGCTCCCGGCGAATTTAAGGCATGGAGAAAGAAAAAAGGGTACTACAAGGTTCCAGACCGGAGAGAAGCGATCCGGACAGCGATCCGGCTCGCCCGTCCTTCGGACGTGGTCCTGATCGCCGGGAAGGGGCACGAGGATTATCAGATCATCGGAACGAAGAAGTTTCCCTTTGATGATCGGGTTGAGGTGAAAAAGGCACTGGAGGAATTGTGAATTTTTTGATTGAAGAGGTTTTAGGCGCAACGGGTGGAAGACTCCTTCAGGGAGAGAGGAATAGCTCCTTCCGGGGCATCTGTACGGATTCAAGGACGATCAGTGAAGGGGAACTTTATTTCGCCCTGCAAGGCCTCCGCTTCGATGGACATCACTATGCCCTGGAGGCTTTGGATAAGAAAGCTGCAGGGGTGGTGGTGGAAGAAGAGAAGGCGAGGGATATCTGCTGGAACGGCCATCAGTCCAAGGCAATCATTCTGGTTAAGGATACGCTTCAGGCGCTGGGAGACCTTGCTCGTGAGAGAAGGCGGCGATATCAAACCCCTGTGGTTGCCTTGACCGGAAGTAACGGGAAAACCACTTCGAAGGAGATGATTGCTGCCTGCCTTGAGACTTCCTTCCCTGTCCTGAAAAACAGGGGAAACTGGAATAACCTGATCGGCCTTCCTCTCACGCTTCTTCGCCTGACGGAGAGGGAGAGAGTGGTCGTCCTCGAAATGGGGATGAACGTGCCCGGTGAGATCCGGAGGCTGACCGAAATCGCAGAGCCGGATGTAGGTTTGATCACCAATATCCAGAAGGTTCACCTCGAAGGCCTGGGCAGCCTGGAACGGCTCAAAGAGGAGAAAGGGGACCTCTTCCGGGGGATGAGAAGAGATGGGACGATTGTGGTGAACAGCGACGACTTCCGGGTCGTCGGTCTGGCGAAGGATTTCCCGGGGCAGAAAATTACCTTTGGCATCGACGAACCTTCGGATGTGAGGGCCACGGAGATCCGGCTCAGGGGGATCAACGGGACTTCTTTCACTCTGGTCTTTGAAGAAGAAGAGACAGAGATCGTTCTCCCCTTGTTGGGCCGGCATTTTGTGCCGGATGCCCTTTCGGCCGTCGCCATCGCTGCCCTCTTTGGAATCGATCTCAAGAGGGTGAAAGAGGTGTTGGAACATTTTCGACCTGCTCCCATGAGGATGGAGATCGTCTCCCTCGGGAAAGGAAAGACGCTCATCAACGATGCCTATAACGCCAACCCGGAATCGATGGAGATGGCCCTGCAGACCCTGGCGGGGGTCAAGGGAGGGGGCAGGGCGATCGCTGTTTTAGGCGATATGCTGGAACTTGGAAGTTTTACAGAGGAGGCCCACCTGCAATTAGGGAGAAGGGTTGGAGAACTCTCGATGGACTTCCTCCTTGCGATAGGAGACTGGGCGCCCATGGTGGTGGAGTCAGCGATACGGCACGGGGTTGAGCCGGAGAGGACCAAGATTTTGGAGAGTCATGGAGAGGCAATCTCCCTTCTGCGGCGGGTGGTTCAAGAGGGAGACTGGGTCCTCATCAAAGGCTCGAGGAAAATGGCCATGGAGAAGATCGTGGAGGGATTGACAGGGGGGAGGGGTTAAGGGGTGCTCTATCATCTACTCTATCCGCTTCACGGCGTTTTCTCCTTTTTCAATGTCTTCCGCTATATCACCTTCCGCACCATCTATGCAATCTTAACGGCCCTTGTCATCTCTTTTGTGATTGGTCCCTGGTTGATCCGGAAGCTGAAGGCCTTTCAGATGCAACAGGTCATAAGGGAAGACGTCCCCGCCAGGCATCTGGTGAAGAATGGAACGCCCACGATGGGCGGGAGCCTCATCATTGCCGCCATCGTCATCCCCACGCTCCTCTGGTCAGATCTCGCAAATCCTTATATCTGGATCGTTCTGTTAACGACCCTGGCCTTTGGAATACTGGGTTTTATGGATGACTGCAAGAAGGTTCAGGATAAGGATGGTATGGGCATCAGGGCCCGATACAAGTTTCCTATTCAGGTTGCCATAGGGCTGGCGGCTAGTCTCGTTCTGTTCCTTACCATGGACCATGATTCCAGGCTGATCCTTCCCTTTTTTAAGAAGGTGATGCCCGACCTGGGCGACGGGTATATCCTTTTTTCTGTTCTTGTCATTGTAGGGTCAGCCAATGCCGTCAATCTGACCGATGGATTGGATGGGTTGGCGATCGGCCCTGTGCTCATCGCCAGTGCAACCTTCATGCTCTTCTGCTATCTTGCGGGGAACTTCCGGTTTGCCGGATACCTCCAGATCCCCTATGTGAAGGGCAGTGGAGAATTAACGATCCTCTGCGGGGCCCTTGTCGGGTCCGGTCTCGGCTTTCTCTGGTTTAATACCTTTCCGGCCCAGGTCTTTATGGGCGATGTGGGCTCATTGGCTCTGGGCGCTGCCCTGGGGACGATTTCCGTGATCACCAAGCAGGAGTTTCTTCTGGTGATTGTGGGGGGGATCTTTGTGATCGAGACCCTTTCGGTCATTATCCAGGTGACTTCTTATCGGTTGCGGAAGAAAAGGGTCTTCCGGATGGCACCGATCCACCATCATTTTGAACTGAAAGGTTGGGCTGAACCTAAGATCATTGTCCGATTCTGGATCGTTGGGATCATCCTCGGACTGATCGCCATCAGTACTTTAAAGTTAAGATAGCTCGGAGTTGTGAGTTCGGAGTTCGGAGACAGAAGGCAGTGAAAAGATCGCCCCTCCGGGGGGTGAGGGGTAACGGGCACGGAAAACGTTATTATGGATCTTCGAGGCAAAAGAGTTCTGGTGGTGGGTCTGGCGCGAACGGGGTTGGCCACAGCGAGGTTTCTGAAGAAGAGGGGTGCCATCGTTTCGGCAACGGAGATCAAACGCCGGGAAGAAATAGATAAAGACGTGGATCGAGAAGTGAATGGAATGGGTATCCCGGTGGAATGGGGAGGTCATTGTGAGAAGACCTTTGCCAGCCAGGACCTGATTGTGATGAGTCCAGGGGTAGATCTGGCCATTGAGCCGATCCAGAAAGCGAAAAAGAGGGGGGTTCCTATCCTCAGTGAGATCGAGTTGGCTTTCCGCTTCATCCATGTTCCCATCATCGCCGTGACCGGCACCAATGGAAAGACGACCACCACGCTGCTTATCGGAGCGATGTTGAAAGAAGAGGGGAGAAGGGTCGGGGTAGGTGGCAATGTTGGAGAGCCCTTGATTCTCTTCGTGGATGAGGAGAAAGGATGGGATGTGCTGGTCGCAGAGATCTCGAGCTTTCAACTGGAGACCATTGAGACCTTTCGGCCCCGAATCTCGGTCCTTTTGAATATTACGGAAGATCATCTCGACCGTTATCCGAGTTATGCCGATTACATCGAAGCGAAGTCGAGAATTTTTACCAATCAAACGTCTGAGGATGATGCCGTTCTCAACGGGGATGATCCGATCGTTTTGAAATTGGCAGAGTCCGTCAAAGCAAAGAAGGTCTTTTTTAGCCTGAGGGAGAGGGCGAACAGGGTCGCCTTTTATGATCCACCCCACATCGTTTTGAGAATCGAAGACAAAGAAGAGGTCTATTCTCTCGCGAATGCCCCTTTGAAGGGGATCCACAATGTGGAGAATATGATGGCCGCCATTACGGTTTCCAGGCTCTTTCACTGCTCGAAGACGGCCATTGAAAAGGTCTTGAATCGTTTCGAAGGGATCGAACATCGTCTCGAATTGGTACGGGAGATCAGGGGCGTCCGCTACTACAACGACTCGAAAGGAACCAATGTGGGTGCGGTCGTCAAATCCCTCCAGAGTTTTTCAGAACCCCTCATCCTGATCGCAGGCGGGAAAGACAAGGAGGGAGATTTAAGCCCTCTCAAGGAGTTGATCCGAACCCGGGTGAGGAGCATGATTCTTATCGGAGAGGCCAGAGAGAGGATGGCAAGAGAGCTTGGTGGGTTGACGAATACGACGATGGCAAGAGACCTCGAAGAGGCGGTGTACCTTGCACACCAGGCGGCAAGGGAGGGAGATGTGGTTCTTCTTTCACCCGCCTGTTCAAGCTACGACATGTTTAAGGATTACAGGGAGAGGGGAAACCTCTTTAAAGAGGCCGTGAGACGCCTTTAGATTGCAGATTTAAGAAAAACTGAATTTGAATCCGATCTACAATTGATGAAATCGTAAAAAGTCAAAAATAGGAGGAAATGTCATGCTGAACTTGATTCAGCATCTAACAAAATCAAAAGCTTACGAGACCCTGAAACAAGTTCAGGGTGACAGATCAGGACCTTTTACGAGACCATCACAATTGGCAATGTGAAATTTGAATTCGGGATGAGCATGAGAGGGAAAGGCCGTTTTGATTATATCCTATTGATTGTGGTTCTTGCCCTGGTGGGAATCGGGATCGTCATGGTTTACAGTACGAGCGCGATCCTTGCCGGAGACCGCTTCCAGGATCCCTACTACTTTTTGAAACGGCAGGCCCTTTATGCAGGGATGGGTCTTGCCCTGATGATCCTGATGATGTTCTTCCCGTATCAGGTTCTGAGGCGGGCCGCTTACCCCCTTCTCCTCGTGAGTATTCTTGCGTTGATCGCTGTTCTGATTCCCGGTATTGGGGTCCGGGCAGGCGGGTCGATGCGCTGGCTGAGGATTCTTTCCTTTACCTTTCAGCCCTCCGAATTTGCCAAGCTCAGTCTCGTCATCTTTCTCGCTTATTTCCTGGCCAAGAAAGAGGAGAAGATCCGGAGCTTCTCCTTTGGATTTCTGCCCACGATCCTTATTTCAGGCCTCGTCATTGCCCTGGTGTTGAAGGAGCCTGATTTTGGGACGGCCTTCTTTCTGGTGGTCATGGTTTTTCTTCTCCTCTTCCTCGGTGGCGCAAGGGTCGTCTATATTCTGGGGGCCATCTTGCTGGCAACTCCGGTTGCCTACTACCTGATGACCAGTGCAGCCTATCGATATAAGAGACTGATGAGCTTCATTCGACCCTGGGATGACCCTACAGGCACGAGCTTTCAGATTATCCAATCCTTTCTCTCCTTTGGTTCGGGCGGTCTCTTTGGAGTAGGCCTGGGAGAAGGAAAACAGAAACTTTACTTTCTTCCCGCGCCTCACACAGATTTCATCTTTTCGATCATCGGAGAAGAGATGGGCCTTATCGGAGACATGGTCGTTGTGCTCCTCTTCTTCATCTTCATCCTGAGGGGGATGCAGATCGGATATGCCCTGGAAGACCGGTTTGCTTCCTATCTGGCCCTGGGCCTGACGCTCATGATCTCCCTTCAGGCCGTCATCAATATGGGAGTGGTTCTCGGACTCCTTCCAACGAAGGGGTTGACCCTCCCCTTCATCAGCTATGGAGGAACATCGTTGATCACGAACCTGGGCGGGGTGGGGATCCTGCTCCGTCTTTCAACCCCGGTGGAGCGGAGATGAGGTGCGTGATAGCCGGAGGAGGAACAGGAGGCCACCTGTTTCCCGGCATTGCCATCGCTGAGGCGTTTCAGGAGAAAGAAGCAGGAAATGAGGTTTTATTCATCGGGACCAAGAGAGGCATTGAAATGAGGGTATTGGCCGAAAGAAGATTCCCCTTAAGAACCATTCAGGCCATGCCTCTCAAGGGAAGGTTCCTTTGGGACAAGCTAAAAGCACTGGGCACCCTCCCATTGGCCATTTCAGAGGCCTTATCGATTCTGAAAGATTTTCAGCCTCAGATGGTGTTGGGTGTTGGAGGATACGCCTCCGGACCGGCACTTCTGGCTGCCCATCTCCTCGGAATCCACAGGGCCATCCATGAACAGAACATGGTGCCGGGATTGACCAATCGGATATTGAAGTGGTTCAGCCAGCGAATCTTTGTCTCCTTTGAAGAGACGAGGAGCTATTTTCCCGAGAAAAAGACATGGGTCACAGGAAACCCGATTCGGAAAGAGTTTTTCTCCTGTTCGAGGGAATCCCGGAAGGGGGACAGATTCACCGTTCTCATCTTCGGTGGAAGTGCAGGGGCTCACAGGATCAACGAAACCATGATGGAGGCCTTGAGTGCCCTTCAGGAGATCAGACTCTCGCTTCGGTTGATCCATCAGACCGGACGAGAGGATCTCGAATTTGTCTCAAGAGGTTACGGGGAGAAAGGGTTTGAGGCCCTGGTCCAACCTTTCTTTGCAGACATGGTGGCCCAATATCAGGCGTCGGATCTCGTCATCTGCCGGGCGGGGGCGAGCACCATTGCAGAAATCGCGGTTTGCGGGAAGGCGGCTATCCTTGTCCCCTATCCGTTTGCTGCCCATCAGCACCAGCTTATTAACGCCCAGAGACTCGTGGGTCTCGGGGCCGCCCGGATGATTGAGGACAAGGACCTGAGCGGACGCTCTTTGGCTCAAGCGATTCTTCATCTCTCCTCCCATCGGGAGGAACTGGGAAGAATGGAAAAGGCCATTGCACAGGTGGGCCGGCCAAAGGCGGCCCAAGAGATCGTAGATCACTGCTATGCACTCATTGGAGGGAGATAAGATCCAAATCCCGAGCACTAATATGAAACACGTTTGGTTGATCTGGGATTTGTGATTTGGGAATTGGAGCTACTGTTTTCTTATGTATCGCAGGGGAAAGATCCAACATATCCATTTTGTAGGCATTGGCGGGATCGGCATGAGCGGGATTGCAGAAGTGCTTCTTAACCTGGGCTACCGGATCAGCGGCTCAGATGTGAAAGAGACAGAGGTGACTCGAAGGCTCGAGGTGCTGGGATGCAAGGTTTCCTATGGCCACAGGAAAGAGAATATTCAGGAGCCTGATGTGGTGGTCATCTCCTCGGCTATCCGCAAGGGCAATCCTGAGGTTGAGGCGGCCGAGCAGAGGCTCATCCCTGTCATCCCAAGGGCGGAAATGCTGGCAGAGTTGATGAGGATGAAGGTGGGGATCGCCATCGCAGGGACCCATGGAAAGACCACGACCACCTCTCTCATCGCGACGATTCTGGCTGCGGGTGGACTTGATCCTACGGTGGTGATCGGGGGAAAACTGAACAGCCTTGGAAGCAATGCCAGGCTCGGCCAGGGAGATTTCCTGGTGGCCGAGGCCGACGAGAGCGATGGCTCCTTTGTCAAACTGATGCCCACCATTGCCGTGGTCACGAATATCGATCCCGAACATCTCGACTATTATCGCGGGATCGAAGAAATCAAAGAGGCTTTTCTCAATTTCGTAAACAAGATTCCCTTCTTTGGACTGGCGGTGCTCTGCCTCGATCATCCGAATATCCAGAGCCTCATTCCGAGGCTGAAGAAGCGGTTTACGACTTATGGGTTGACGACACAGGCCGATTTCCAGGCAAAAGAGATCGTTTTCGAAGGACTCTCGACGTCCTTTGATGTGCTCCATCGAAGGGGAGAGATTGGCCGGCTGAAGATCCAGATGCCGGGGCTTCATAATGTCTATAATGCCCTTGCCACCGTGGCCACAGCCTTTGAACTCGATATTCCCTTCGGGACGGTGCAGGATACCCTGCGCGATTTTGGCGGGATTCAGAGGCGATTCCAGGTCAAGGGGGAAAAGCAAGGTGTTCTGATCGTCGATGACTACGGCCACCATCCGGTCGAAATCAAGGCCACCCTCAGGGCCGCACGAACGGGTTGGACGAGGAGGATCGTGGTGGTCTTTCAACCCCATCGGTATACCCGGACCCAAACCCTCTTCCAGGATTTTTTGACAGCCTTTTATGATGCGGATGTTCTTATCCTGACCGATATCTATGCGGCGGGAGAGGATCGGATCGAAGGCGTAAAAGCGGAGAAACTCTTTGAAGGGATCCGGGACTACGGTCACAAAGATGTCAGCTATTTCCCTGACAAGAAAGAGATCGTTGACCATCTCCTTCGAATCGTCAGACCCGGAGATCTCGTCATCACCTTAGGCGCAGGCGATATCTGGCAGGTGGCAGATGAAATGGTTAACCGCCTCAACTAAAGGAAATTCGGATTTCGAATTGCGGATTTCGGAACTGAATCATGTCTTTCTGAACTTGGAATCGGAAGATCTTTCACGCCGCATTCCACAATCCGCAATTCGCAATTGAGAAAATGGAAAGGGACTATAAGAGAGAGGCTCTGGGTCTGATTGAAGGCAGGATGCTCTTTGATGCATCCATGAGACGGTTCACTTCCATCCGGGTCGGCGGACCGGCCGATAGTCTGATCTTTCCAAAGGATGTGAATGAGCTGAGAAAGGTGACCCTCCACGCCAAAAGGAAGGGAATCCCCGTCGTCATCTTGGGGAAAGGGACGGACCTGATCGTTAGAGACAAGGGAATTCGGGGATGGGTGGTTAGCCTGACGCAGGGATTGAAGAAGATTCGTTCGGACGGGGAGGTCATCGAAGCGGAGGCAGGAGCGACCCTTCAAAGACTGGTCCAATTTTCGGCCCAGAGGGGGCTTGCAGGGGTTGAAGCCTTCTTCGGGATCCCGGGAACGGTTGGAGGAGGATTGGCGATGAACGCCGGCGCCTGGGGTGTTGAGATGAAGGACGTGACCCTCTCCGTTTTCTTTCTCAACGAGGACGGGGAGATCGTGGAGCGTTCGCGGCCCCGCCTGAGATTCTCCTATCGGAGGTTGGATTTTCCATCCTCTTGGATCATCCTCAAGGGGCGGTTTCAACTGAAGAGAGGAGACAAGGAAGCGATTCTCGAAAGGATGAAGTCCTATTCGGAGATGCGGCGACAGACCCAACCCCTCGATTATCCCAGTGCGGGTTCGATTTTTAAAAACCCTCAGGAAGGTCCTGCAGGAAAATGGATCGAAGAAGCCGGGCTGAAAGGATTCAGGATAGGACAGGCGAAGGTCTCCGATCTGCATGCGAATTTCATCATCAATCTGGGAAAGGCCACGGCAGGAGAGGTGATTGAAGTCATGGAATGGGTTGAGAGGAAGGTAGGGGAAGAGAAGGGGATCGCTCTCGTGAGAGAAGTGAAGGTGATCGGAGAATAAAAATATTGCGGATTTCGGAAGGGCGATTGTGGAATGAGGTGAACAGATGAAGGGTCCGGATTTCAAGAAGATGAAGATCGGGGTCCTGATGGGAGGCCTCTCCCGTGAGAGAGAGATCTCTCTCAAGACCGGAACAGCGATCCTGAAAGCCCTCTCAGAAAAAGGATACCACGTCCAGGCCATTGATGCGGGCCGCGACATCGCCGAGGTTCTGAGGAGGGAGGAGATCGAATGTGCATTTATTGCCCTCCATGGGAGATTTGGAGAGGATGGAACCATTCAGGGGCTGCTCGAGCTGATGAGAATACCCTATACAGGCTCCGGCGTTCTTGCAAGTGCATTGGCCATGGATAAGATCATATCCAAGAAGATCTTTCTCTCTGAAAGGATTCCAACGCCTTCTTACGAGGTGATTTCCCGGGAAGCTATTGAGAAAGAGCATGGGATTAAAATTCTGCTGCCCCTACCGGTAGTGGTCAAACCGGCAAGAGAGGGTTCGACCATTGGGGTCTCAATCGTTAAGGAAGAAGAGGAACTGCCCCCTGCCCTGAAGAGAGCATCTGAATGTGACGATGAGGTGCTGGTTGAAAAGTTTATAAAGGGCAAAGAGGTAACCGTAGGCATCCTTGGGGATGAGCCTCTTCCGATCATCGAGATCGCTCCGAAAAGCGGCTTTTATGACTACCGCTCAAAGTATACCAAGGGAGAGACGCAATACATCATCCCTGCCCGGCTTCCGAGGGAGAAATATCTTCTTGCCCAGGAGATGAGTCTAAAGGCATTCAAATCCCTGGGCTGCTCCGGGTGTGTCCGGGTCGATTTGATGACCGATGGAGAGGGGAACCCCTATGTCATCGACGTCAACACTCTGCCAGGGATGACAGAAACGAGTCTGGTGCCCCAAGCCGCTCAATACGCTGGCATCTCCTTCGTTGAACTGGCTGAACAGATTTTGTTGAGCGCCTCGCTAAGAATCGAATGTGGAGAGTGGGGCATCGGAAACCGAAAGTAGAGAGTGGAAAGTAGAGTGTAAAAGCTGGAAATTAGAGGGAGGGATTTACGGAACGGTTTAGGAAATTCTTTCGGCGGGAAGAGAGGGCAGCAAGGAGGGGGGAAGAACGGTTTCAGGAACTGTTGAAGAAGTCGATGCGAGTGGCTTTTCAACTTCTCCTTCTCTCCTCTCTCCTCTTCGTCGGCCATTGGGCCTATGTCCGCCTTCTCGAAGATCCCTCTTTCAGGGTGAGGGAGATCGAGATCGAAGGATGCGAAAAGATTCGTCCGGAATCGATCCGGTCCCTCATCACGATTGAAGCGATGCCCAATCTCTTCACTGTCAGGCTGGGAGAGATTGCCAAGAGGATCGAGACCCATCCCTGGATTGATCACCTCGTGATGAGGAAAGTCTTTCCCAATAAGATCAAGGTCCAGGTCGAAGAGCGAAAACCGATCGCGATCCTCCAACTGGAAGAGCTCTACTATCTTGATGCAAGAGGCGAAGTCTTTTCTCCGGTGAGAGATGGCGATCAATATAATTTCCCCTATCTGACAGGGCTGACCCGGCAGGCCCTTGATAAAGATCCGGAACCATCAAAGGACCTCCTCATCGAGGCCCTGGAATTGTTAAGCTTGGCTGAGAAAGAGAAAGTTTCTCCACTCGAGGAGGTCTCCGAGGTCCACATGTCCCGGACCGATGGGATTGACTGCTACGCCAAGACCACTGGATTGGAGGTCAAGATGGGGAGGAATGCGTTCGGTGAGAAAATGAGAAGGTTATCGATCGTCTGGTCAGACCTTCGGAAGAGAGGGTTATCGGTCATGTCTATTGATTGCAGTGACTTAAATAGGATCGTGGTAAAAAAAACTAACAGAGGGTGAGACCGGAAGGAGGTGAGGAATCCGTGGGCAAGAAGGATCCGCTGGTGGTTGGGTTGGACATCGGGACGACAAAGATCTGTACCGTGGTGGGGGAGCTGGTGGAGGATCAGGTCCATATCATTGGACTTGGAACCTCTCCCTCGAAGGGATTGAGAAAAGGAGTCGTGATCAACATTGAGAGCACGGTTCAGTCCATCAAAAAGGCCGTTGAGGAAGCAGAATTGATGGCAGGCAGTCATATCACCTCGGTCTATGTGGGAATTGCGGGCGGGCATATCAAGGGGATCAACAGCCATGGCGTGATCGCCATCAAGAATAAAGAGATTGGTATCCATGATGTGCAGCGGGTGATCGATGCGGCGAAGGCCGTGGCCATCCCGATGGATCGGGAAATGATCCATGTCATCCCGCAGGAGTTCATCGTAGATGATCAAGATGGGATCAAGGACCCCGTCGGTATGTCGGGGGTGCGGCTGGAAGGCCGGGTCCATATCGTTACCGGGGCTATTACCTCTGCTCAGAACATCGTTAAGTGTACCAACCGGGCAGGACTTGATGTCGATGACATTGTTCTCGAGCAGTTGGGGTCGAGTGAAGCGGTGGTCAGTCCGGAGGAAAAGGATCTGGGCGTGGCCATCGTGGATATCGGAGGAGGAACGACAGACCTGGTCGTTTTCTCCAATGGCGCGATTAAACATACGGCCGTTTTTTCCTTGGCGGGAATCCATATTACTCACGACATTTCAATTGGACTCCGGACGCCGATGGAGGATGCGGAAAAAATCAAGATCCGCTATGGATGCAGCCTGCCCTCCCTGGTTCGAAAGGACGAGACGATCGAAGTCCCCAGTGTCGGGGGAAGGAAACCCCGTGTCCTTTCAAGGCAGACCCTGACGGAGATCATCGAGCCCAGGGTGGAGGAGATCCTAACGCTGGTCCACAATGAACTGGTTCGGATGGGTTATAGCCGCCTCATTGCATCGGGTGTTGTTCTGACGGGTGGAAGCGCCATCATGGAGGGGATGCCCGAGCTGGCTGAGCAGATCTTCAACCTTCCCGTACGAAGGGGAACACCCATTGGAATCGGAGGGCTGATCGATCTGGTCAATAGCCCAATGTATGCCACGGGAGTGGGCCTGGTCCTCTATGGGGGCAAGAACAAGGCCCAGAGCCGGTTCAAGGTGGGGGAGAGAAACACCTTCGGCAAAGTCACCCATCGGATGAAGGAATGGATCGGAGAGTTTTTTTAATATCGAATCGGGATTTGGAAAATTGGAATGGGGTCCTCAGGACTCCAAAGGATATTCAGAGGGACATTACCAAAGTCTAATCTAAACGAGGAGGAGAAAATGATCGAATTCGATGAAAACAAGAGTTTGGGTGCCAAGGTCAAAATCATTGGGATCGGAGGAGGAGGGAACAACGCCATCAATACGATGATTTCCTCACAGCTCTCCGGCGTGGAGTTCGTTGCAGCCAATACCGACGCCCAGGCCCTTTCGACCAATCTTGCTCCTATCAAATTGCAGCTTGGCGCCTCATTGACCAAAGGGCTCGGCGCCGGAGCGAATCCAGAGACCGGCAGGAAGGCTGCCCTCGAGGATGTGGATAGGATCCGGGATGCTCTAAAGGGGGCAGACATGGTCTTCATTACCGCCGGCCTGGGGGGTGGAACCGGGACCGGGGGCGCACCGGTGATTGCTGAGGTTGCCCGGGAGTTAGGGGCCCTGACCGTAGCCATTGTTACCAAACCCTTCCAGTTTGAGGGGAAGAAGAGGATGAAACAGGCAGAGGAAGGACTGGCCAACCTGAAGATGACAGCGGATGCCTTGATCACCATCCCCAACCAGAGGCTTCTCAGCATCAGCGGAAAGAGCATGACGCTCCTCGAGGCCTTTAAGAAGGCGGATGAGATTCTCTATCACGCAGCCAAGGGCATCTCGGACATCATTGTCGGATTCGGGATCATTAATCTCGATTTTGCCGATGTCCGGACCATCATGTCGGAGACAGGGATGGCATTGATGGGGACAGGCATTGCCAAGGGAGAGAGCCGGTCGGTCGAAGCAGCCCAGAAGGCGATCTCCAGTCCTTTGTTGGAAGACATCTCCATTGAAGGGGCGCGGGGACTTCTCATCAATATCAGCGGTGGCCAGGACATGACCCTGAATGAGATCAATGAAGCAACGACCCTGATCCAGAAAGAAGCCCACGAAGATGCCAATATCCTCTGGGGCATGGTCATCGATGAGAAGATGCGTGAGGAGGTCCGGGTGACGGTCATCGCCACGGGCTTCGGGAGCACCGAAGAAAAGATCATCCCTAAGCAGGCATCGAAGAAGGTGGCTCCCATCTCCTTCAGCATCCGGGAGGGCCTGAGGGAGAGCCCCAAGGAAAACTTCAGAGAAAATCTGAAGGAGAACTACAAGGTGGCCCATAAGGAGAATTCGAAGGAAAACAACCGGGACATTCCAACCTTTATGCGTAAGAAGGAACGATTTGATGAATTGAAATTGGTGGAGACCCCCGATTTTTCGATGGAGGACGATGATCGTTTTGACATCCCGACCTTTTTGAGAAAGCAGGCTGACTGAACCGGTGCGTGGTCAGTGGCAGTGGAAAGTGGAAGGGACAGACTGCCGCGGTCAGTGGTGGTTCGAAAAATAGGGTTCCATCCACTCATCGAAGTCTGTTATATTTAAACTGGATTGGTCGATTTTCTGCGCGCCACTGACGGAAAAGGATGTCCTGGAAACTCATTCAAAAGGCCAGGGCCACTCTTGAAAAAGAGCGGGGGACAGTCCGAAAGCCCTGGGGTGGGAAGATTTCGGTATGTCTGATCTACCCCAACCGCTACTATGTCGGAATGTCCAACCTTGGATTTCAGACTGTCTATCGGTGTTTCAATGCCGAAGACAATTTCGTCTGTGAAAGGGCCTTCCTCCCGGATCCGGAAGATATCCAGGAATATCAAGGAAGCCAGACTCCCCTCTTTTCCCTGGAATCCCAAAAACCTCTCTCCGATTTTGATATGCTGGCCTTTTCGATCTCCTTTGAGAACGACTACCCCAACCTCCTCACCCTTTTGGCCTGGCCCGTATTCCACTGGAAAGCCGCCACCGTGGCGATAGACTTCCCCTGGTGATTGCGGGTGGGGTCACTGTCTTCCTGAACCCTGAGCCGATCAGCGATTTTTTCGACCTCTTTATTCTTGGCGAGGGGGAAGAGGTGATTCCGGAATTCTTAGAGGCCTTTCACCAGGCTCTTGCAGAAGGGAGAGAGAAGGGGAAAGACGGTCTCCTCAAAAAGTTGAGCGCAGTCGAAGGGGTATATATCCCCAAGTTTTATCAGGTGGCTTACTCGGAATCCGGAAAGATCGAGGCCATGAACCCTGAACCGGGATTTTCTCGACGGATCAAACGGAGGTGGGTCCGTGAGCTTGACCGGTTTCCGGCTCAATCGACACTCTTTACACCGGACACAGAATTCAAGGGGATGGCCATGGTGGAAGTGAACCGGGGTTGTCCCCGTGGCTGCCGGTTTTGCGCGGCCTGTTTTGCCTATTATCCCTTCCGGAACCGGAGCCTGTCCTCTTTGGAATCCCTTTCAAAGGAATCCCTTTTGAAGGAGCACCGGATCGGTCTTACAGGAACTGCCGTTTCGGATTATCCTCAGCTCCACTCCCTCTGTCAGAGCATTTTCTCGCAGCAGGGAGAGATTTCATTAAGCTCGATGCGGGTCGATGCCGTCTCAGAGTCTCTGATTCAGTGCCTCCGGGAAGGGGGAGACCGGACGGTGGCCATTGCCCCGGAGGCTGGTTCGGAGAGGCTTCGAAGGACGCTTAAGAAGGGGTACACGGAAGAGGAGATCTTAAGGGCCGTCTCTCTCCTGATTGAAAACGGCCTATTGCGGCTCAAGTGCTATTTCCTGATCGGTCTTCCCTCTGAGACCGATGACGATGTGAAAGCCATCCTCGTCCTTGCGAAGAAGATCCGGCACCAGATCCTTTCAAGCCGGAAGAGCCAGGCGGGGAGATGGCGGTTGGTCCTGAGCGTGAACCCTTTCATCCCTAAACCGGGAACTCCTTTTCAATGGGTTCCCATGGAGGATGCCCGCGAATTAAAGAGAAGGTTGAGGATACTTCAGAGAGGGGTGAAAGTTGAGAAAGGAATAGAGATGATTCATGACCTTCCCAAGTGGGCCTATATCCAGACCTTGCTCTCCAGAGGGGATCGAAGGGTAGGGAAGATCCTGATGGCCGTATTTCAGGCCGGGGGAGATTGGGGAAGAGCCCTTCGGGAGACGAGTATTAATCCGGACTTCTATGTGTACCGAAAGAGGGATCTCGATGAGATTTTTCCCTGGGATTTCATCGACCACGGAATCCCCAAAGAGCGATTAAAGGAGGAGTACCTGAAGGCAATGAAAGAGGCAGGGATCGAAACATAGAATTCGGAGCGTTGTAACACTTTTAGTGGTTTGAAAAAGAACATCTAATCCCCCTTCATCCCCCTTTGTCAAAAGGGGGAGACCTCTCTCCTCCCTTTAGCATCCTTTTCCTGTCGTTAGACAGACAAAGGGAGGTGGGGAGGGATTTGAAAAAGCGATTTCAAAGGGCTAAATTGATTCGGAGCGTGGCGTTCCGAGTTCGTAGAATGAACGGGTGGCACAGGCCGCCGACAGGTGACACGAATGACGGATAGAAGATGAAGGGGGGTCATCATGAAAACAGAAAAAGTTTTTTTTCAGAGTGAAGGTCAGAGGGTGGCAGGGGTTCTCCATCTCCCTGATCGGAGTAGCCCTCCTGGTGTGATCGCCTCTCACGGTCTCCTTTCAAGCAAGGAGAGCGAAAAGTACATTGCCCTCGGAGAAAGGCTTTCGAACGAAGGGATTGCCATGCTTCGTTTCGATTTCAGGGGAATCGGAGAGAGCGAAGGAAGGATTGAAGACGATACCGTCAGCAGAAGAATAATCGATCTGGGGGCAGCCATCGATTTCATGCTGGCCCATCCGGGGCTCGGAAGGAGGATCGGACTGGTAGGATCGAGCCTGGGTGGCTATGTTTCGTTGTTCAAGGCGGCCCGGGACAGAGAGATCCGGGCCCTTGTGATCTGGGCTACACCGTTTCACCTGGATGATCTTGGATCAAAGAAACAGGAGGAAGATGAGCCCCTTCCCGGAGAAGCCTTTTTCAGGGATCTTCGAAAGCATTATCTCCTTCCGCTCTTACCGAAAGTCTCAAACTGCATGGTGATCCATGGAGAGAAGGATGAACTCGTTCCTGTGGATCAGGCCTGGGAGATCTTTCAGGGTTTGAACGGACCCAAGGAAATTCACATCATCGAAGGCGCTGACCATCGGCTGACACAGCCTCATCACCGCCAGCGGGCCATGGACCTCACTGCGGAGTGGCTTAAGAAATTTCTCTAACGGTCCAGCCCGTGTACTCTATTTCACCCCAAGAGTATTTTTAGTTGGCTCCAGGCCTCTCAAGGGGTTAACATTACCCACGGACAGCTTCCATCCCCTTACGGGGCAGCATTGTAGAGGCGTCTGTCGATGAGAGCTTGGCAAGGAGAGTACGACTGCAACAATGGCCATGAGGATCTTTCCTGATCCCGGTTCCTTCCTGGCTGATAGGCCATCGGGATTCAACCGGTTAGGCAAATACTAATGTTCCTCTCTTCTGAAAATCGGCGCTGGTGGGTGGCGCTCAACGTGTGCCTGGGTGTCTACATGTCCACCCTCGATGCCAGCATTGTGAATATTTCTCTGCCGACAATCACCCAGTCTTTCCATGCTCCGTTGAGAGAGGTGGCCTGGGTGGTGACGGCCTATTTGATCGTCATCACCGGGTGCCTCCTGATCATGGGAAGGCTGACCGATCTTTCCGGCCAGAGGAAGATTTACCTCATCGGATTTTCGACCTTTACGCTGGGTTCAACCCTCTGCGGTCTTTCACCGACCATCCATTTCCTTATCGGTTCCCGAATCATCCAAGGACTGGGTGCCTCTGCTTTAATGGCAAGTGGCCCTGCGATCCTCACCACGGCGTTCCCGGATGAAAAACGGGGTCAGGCCCTGGGTATCATTGGTTCTGTCGTCTCTGCAGGCTTTTTGACAGGCCCGATTCTGGGAGGGTTCATGGTTGAGCACCTTGGGTGGCGCTCGGTCTTCTTCATTAATCTGCCCATTGGTCTTATCGGAATCTTTCTCTCATCGAAGGTCCTGGAAGAGGTTGGCCCGTCAAGGAAGACGCCCCTCGATCTCTGCGGAGCCTTTCTCATCTTTATCTTTATCACTTCTCTCCTCCTTTTTCTGAACCAGGTCAGCCGGGGATCGAACCTTTTCCTCTGGGGATGGCTGCTCCTGAGCCTGGCCTGTTTATGTCTGCTGATTCTTGTCGAACTCCGGTCTCCTTCTCCCCTGGTTGATCTCCATCTTTTCAAAAGAAAAATCTTTATGACCTCCCTCGGCACGAGTCTTCTTTCCTTCTGGATGAGCGCGGCCCATGCCTTTGTCCTTCCTTTCTTTCTTCAGAATATTCTAAACTATTCCCCTTCCAAGGTGGGGATGCTCATCTTCCCTGTGTCATTGACCGTCATGGTCATGGCACCTCTTGGAGGGAGATTCTCTGACCGGGTGGGAGTAAGGATTCCTGCCACCGTGGGTCTCCTGCTTATCTCTCTGTCCATCTTCTCCTTCAACTTCATGACGGCGGGTGAGAGTAATTATTCCATTTTGTGGAGGCAGGTTCTTCAGGGATTAGGGATCGCCCTCTTCAATCCTGCCAATAACAGCGCCATCATCGGTTCGCTGCCGAGAGAAAAGATTGGACTGGCTTCGAGTTTCCTGGCCCTTTCAAGGAATCTGGGGATGGTCATTGGGATTGCCTTTGCAGAGATGGTCATCGCTTTGAGAACAACGGCCACTTCCTTAGAAGCAGGAAGGGGGAATCTGTCCCTTCAAAGCCTTCAGGATGTCTGGAGGTCTGTCCTCATCATTGGATTGATGGGTATCCTACTTTCCTGGACGCGGGGGAAACGCCCCGTCCGGCCGGATGAGAACCTGTGATTCAGACAGTAAGACTATAGACCTCAGACATCAGAGTGAAGAGGGGAAATGGCCAGAGATTATACAAAGACAAAGGTCCTTGGCAGAAGGGGTGTCTAACGTTTGAAGTCCAGTGCCTGGGAGTCGAAGAGTTGACTTTTGATAGGCTTTTTGGGAAGATAATCTGAGAAAGGAGGTTTCTGTGAAACGATCGGATGGAAGAAAATCCTGGGCTTTGAGACCCGTAAGGATTAAACGACACTATATAAAACATGCGGAAGGATCGGTTCTCATCGAGATGGGCGATACCAAAGTGATCTGTTCCGCCAGTGTGGAGGAGAGGGTTCCTCACTTTCTTCGACATACAGGAAAAGGTTGGATTACAGCAGAATACGGGATGCTTCCCCGTTCCACTCATACCCGGTCCTCGCGGGAATCATCAACCGGTAGGGCCAGTGGCCGGACCTTTGAGATTCAGAGGCTCATCGGACGGTCCTTGAGGTCCGTGGCAGACCTCACCGGGTTTGGAGAAAGGACGATCTGGATCGACTGCGATGTGATCCAGGCGGATGGAGGAACAAGGACCGCTTCCATCACAGGGGCCTATGTCGCGATGGTCGATGCCTTTCGGAAGATGGTAAAAGAGGGAAAGATTGAAAAGGTTCCGATTAAAGATTCCGTTGCGGCTATCAGTGTTGGAAAGGTGGAGGGCCATATTGTCCTCGATCTGAATTACGAAGAGGATTCGAGGGCTGAGGTCGATATGAATATCGTGATGACCGGCCTGGGGGGATTTGTCGAGATTCAGGGAACGGCTGAAGGGGCCGTCTTTTCGAAAGAGGAAATGGATGCCCTGGTCAGAGTTGCCCAGAGAGGCATCCAGAAACTGACAGGAATTCAGAAGAAGGTACTTTCTCTTTCCCCTCTCCCCTCGGAGGGGAGAGGGAGAAGGTGAGGGGGGGTCATGGAAATTCTTCTGGCGACGCGAAACCGGGGGAAGGTCCGTGAGATCCGGAAGACCTTCAAGGGTCTGGGGTTCCGGATTCATTCCCTGGCTGATTTCCGGGATGTTCCTCCAATAGAAGAAGACGGCAAAAGTTTCACTGAGAATGCCTTGAAAAAGGCCCGGTTCTATTCGAAGGTCTACGGGAAATTGACCCTTTCGGATGATTCGGGTTTGGAGGTTGATATCTTAAAAGGGTTGCCGGGGATCTATTCCGCCAGGTTTGCAGGTGAGAAGGCTTCGGCCCGGGAGAAAAATCAGAAACTCCTTCACCAGATGGAGGGAGTTCCTCTATCGAGACGCGGAGCAAGGTTTAAGTGTTCCATGGCGGTGGTTTCTCCTGAGGGAAAGGAGGCAGTGGTAGAGGGGGAGTGCAAAGGAAAGATCGGTTTTAAGGAAGTGGGAAGAAAGGGGTTTGGATATGACCCCCTATTTATTCTTCCGGGACCTGGCAAGACGATGGCCCAACTTACCCTTGAAGAAAAGAACAGGATCAGCCATCGGGGAAAGGCTTTAAGGAGGCTCAGGAAGATCATAGGTAAATTTGCAGAATAGATAAAAGTCCCTGTCTCTCGCAGGGATCTCAGAGATCCCGGAGAAAAAGCTTCTTCCTGATCTCCTCTTTTTAAGTTGTTTTGTTATCGTTAATATGTTATTAAAATTTTTTTAAATGGCGAGATCGGGGAGTAGCGCAGCCTGGTTAGCGCGCCTGCCTTGGGAGCAGGAGGTCGGCAGTTCAAATCTGCTCTCCCCGACCATTCTTATTCTATAATTTTGAACTGACGAGCTCCTGCGGAAGAGCAGGAGGGTGACGTCGCGACGAATAAGGAGCGACTCTTTGTCACGCCGCCGAGTTGGTGAGGCGGCTGGACCGGCAGTTCAAATCTGCTCTCCCCGACCATTCTTATTCTATAATTTTGAACTGACGAGCTCCTGCGGAAGAGCAGGAGGGTGACGTCGCGACGAATAAGGAGCGACTCTTTGTCACGCCGCCGAGTTGGTGAGGCGGCTGGACCGGCAGTTCAAATCTGCTCTCCCCGACCATTCTTATTCTATAATTTTGAACTGACGAGCTCCTGCGGAAGAGCAGGAGGGTGACGTCGCGACGAATAAGGAGCAACTCTTTGTCACGCCGCCGAGTTGGTGAGGCGGCTGGACCGGCAGTTCAAATCTGCTCTCCCCGACCATTCTTATTCTTTTGAATAGCCGCTATTTGAACTGACGAACTCCCATCTCCTCTCCCCGACCATTTTATATTATTAACCTTATGGGTGAGGAGTTATTGCAATCACTGTGATTTGATTTTTGCCGGGACCATAGTACCAAAAGATTCGATATGCTGCTGGGGTTGATTGTTCAGCATAAGCTTCAAAGATTTTCTCGCCATTAGGTCCTTTCAGACTGGTAAACTCGTGGGTTTTAAGACTCTTATGTTTTGGGTTAGTGGATAAAAATTGAATAGCCTTTTTGACCGAATTGAATCTTTTCTCAAGCCCTCTGTCTATTTTGAGCTTATGTAATTGATCTCTTGCATGGTCTGTGAAGAATATCTCGAACAAGGGGTCTCTAAAGTTCATCAAGGTTTAATTTCGAAATTTTACCTTCGGCCGCATCCTTCAGTCCTTTTTTAACGTTTTCAAGAGCTTCTTTGTCTTGAAAGAGCCAGAGCTCCGATGCCGGAATTTCGACGACAGGCTGCACCAGTACCTCTCCCCGGCTGTTTTTATACAATCGCACTCTTTTCGAACCTTTGAGAAGCTCTCCAAGGGTAAGTCTATTCCGGTCGTCAATGGTTCTCGTATCCACTTCCTTAAAGTCGTCGTTAATCCTAACGGTATTCGTCTGCATAGCAACTGCCTCCAAATATACCATAGCATATTACCCATTGGGGGTCAATGGGAAAATCCCATCTTCTATTTTTGCCTCAAGAAGTCCACCTTCCTCATTCCGCATTCCGCAATCTGTAATCCGCAATCAAAAAAACCTATGACACTTCCTGGGGGAGGTCGTCTACTAAAATATGACAATGTGGAAGGTTGCATCCCTTGAAGATTTGAAGACTGCACAGAAAGATCTCCAGAAAGCAAAAAGTCCGGAAGAATTGAAGGCTGCCTTTAAAAGATGGCGGAAGATCGGATGGAAGAACGTATGCAAACTCTGGCTCCAGGAGCGAACCCCGGAGCAACTGAAAGGGGAGGCTGGGGAATGACATGTAGACAGCAGAGACAAAGGTTATAGAAGTAAACAATGATCTCTCCGCCCTCCTATAGGGGAATGGAATCACTGAAAGTGAAACCTGATGTTTCAAGACTTGCCCCTCAGCGTTTGGTTTTTCCTGTATATTTCATTGGCAAATTGGAGAAAATAAGGTATCCTTACTTTAAGGAGGTAAGGAATCATGCTTGCCAAAAAGACCTCGAAGAATCAAATTACGCTTCCCAAGGCAATCTCTACGGCCTTCCCGGATGCCGAATATTTCGACGTGAGCATCGAGGAGAACCGGATCCTTCTCCGGCCGGTCAAAATGGTGCCCTACCGAAAGACCCTGGAAGAGGTGAGAGCGAAAATGGCGAAGCTCGACATCACGGAGAACGACGTTTCTGAGGCCGTAAAATGGGCAAGAAGAAAAAGGGCGTAACCCGGGTGGTTCTGGACACGAATGTCCTGGTTTCAGCCTTGTTGTTCAAGGGCAGGGTTTCCAGGTTTGTGGCTCTGTGGCAGCAGGGGAATATGACGCCCCTCCTATCAAAAGAGACCTTCGGGGAGTTGAAAAAGGTGTTGACTTACCCCAAGTTTGCTCTCGATCAGGAAGAGATAGGGGGAATCCTGGAGGATGAAGTCTTGCCCTTTTTTGAAATCGTCGATCCGGTCGAGGGGATCGAGGGCGTACGCACGGACCCCGACGATGATCCCTTCATCGCATGCGCCGTCTCAGGAGGAGCGGAATTCGTCGTCACCGGAGATGCCCAACGGGTTGGACTGAAGCAATATAAGACGGTCAGGTTTGTAACGCCGTCCGAATTTCTGAAGAGGTTTGTCTCAATGGGGCCAACCTGAGTTTGGTTAAGCGTGGCGAGTCGGACAACACTCCCCTGATTCCTGTTGAACGGATTGAAGATCACGCACTTTGCGCTACCTGTCCTCCAAAGCAGAAACTACTGTGCCGGAGGATGCGCAATGCTTCCTTTGAGGGCTCTGGTTCCAAGAGCGGACACCGGAACAGTTGAAAGGGGAGGGAGGTTAATGACCGACCAGCTGTCGGATTTATTATCCGTCCAAAGGGTTAAAGAAATAAAATTCCTGATAGATGAAGATGTGACCCTGCCAACTGCCACATAGAAAAGAAGATAGGGCGTGAAGTGAATCCCCACATTTTGCATGAAGATGAGTTTCAGAAGCGTGCTCGGGCAAAGGAGCATTTTGTCTCCAGCATTATGGAATCGTCCAAGATTTTCGTCATTGGATCCCAGGATGAGCATGAAACAATGGGCTTATAATGGGTGGGTGAAGCCCCATCGAACAAGCCGGGAAGAAATTATGATCTTCAATTTACGTTACGCCTGACCCCTTGCGCCTGCCGATAATAATTGTTTGTAATAATTGTTTTGCTTTTTTGCTGGGTTTTTGGTAGATTGGGGCAATCTGACTCAGGGGTAATTATAAATTGAGAATTTAAGGGAACATTTTTGCCTGTTCTCACAACGGGAGATGGGCTTTTTGTCTTTAGACCCGGTGTATAGAAAAAACGACGAGTCAAGCAGCGATTATTAATGCTTTATGCTTTTACTGACATCTCCTTACGATTTACATTTTATGCCTCATGAGTTGGTGGTTTTTGTGATCTTTTAACGCCTTACGCCTGACGATTCACGGTCAGAGGAGTTGTTGATTATGCCAGCAATTGCATCGCTTGAGGATTTAAAGTATGCCCGGAAAGACCATCTTTACTCTATGGGGGTTTGCCTTAAGCAAAGCGATCCTTGAGCAGCACTACCAAATTGGCTGGGAAAACGTCCGTAGACTCTGGTTCCACTCTTGACAGGAGCAATATTAGGATGCCCCCTCCACTCTTGGATGAAAAAGATTTCAAAAATGAAACAGCAGACTTCAGAATCAGCACTTAAAATTCATTATAGTTTTGATAGTCTGGATGCAAAAGGACAGATTTCTCTTGGAGATGCCCTCGTTTTTCTTAACAGCATCCTGGATGATTCAGCTAGCATTATATTCCTTGATCCCCCCTTCAACCTAGGCAAAGATTACGGGAATGGCAAGCGACAAGATCTCCGACCTCATGCCGAGTATATTTCTTGGTTGCTCGACCTCATCCGGGAAAGCAAACGCGTATTGAAGCCCGGCGGGGCACTCTATCTATATCATCTTCCGAGTGTGGCAACACACCTCACCGGTCCGCTAAATCAACTCCTTCAGTTTCGTCACTGGATCTGTGTCTCTATGAAAAATACATTTGTCCGAGGTAAATGGCTCTACCCTGCTCATTATGCTTTACTATACTACACTAAAGGTCCTCCGGCACATTTTCAGAGACCCAAACTTGCCCCCAAGAAATGCAAGAAGTGTAAGTCCTTGATAAAAGACTACGGTGGGTATAAGCATATTATTGAAAAGCAGGGCATTAACCTGAGCGATATCTGGGATGACATAAGTCCAGTGCGTCATTACAATAGGAAATCGCGCGAGGCTAATGAATTACCTCCTGTTCTACTCGAACGTATTGTCACGATTAGCGGTACCCCGGGGGAGCTCTATGTTGATCCTTTTGCGGGGGGGGGAATGGTGTCCTGGCAGCGCTAAAAGGGCACATGCGATTTGCAGCATGCGATAACGTAGAGGAATACTGCCGAATAATTTCGGAAAGAGTTGAGAAAGCCATCAAACAAAGAAGGGAAAGTCACAATGCCTAATGCGAATGCCAATCCTGAAAAACGATTTTTCATTGATTTGATAATACGAGACATCTCTCTCGAAGATGCCATTTTGGACCTGATAGACAACGCAGTTGATTCTCTTATTCGCACAAAAGATATCGACTTTTACAGAGATTTTGTAAACAAGGAAAGGGAGGAGAAACAGCGCCTCGTTCTCGCCGAGATCAAAATTCATCTCTCAAGCAGACAATTCAAAATTCAGGACAACTGCGGAGGGATGACATTCGAAAGCGCTAAAAAAGATGTTTTTCGTTTTGGCCACCCTGATCCGCGTCGGAGGCTTTCATTAAGCGTTTTTGGTATCGGTATGAAGCGGGCAATCTTCAAGATTGGCCGACACTTTGAAATTGACTCCAAATCAAATGAAAGCGGTTTTTCTGTGCAACTCGATGTAGATGATTGGTTGAAGGACGAAACAACAGATTGGAAAATACCTATCCAAGAGACACCTGGTGAAATTGATCCGTCCAAAACGGGTACAAAGATTACCATTCGTCGCCTCAGAGAAGAAGTTGCAACTCTCATAGAAAGTCAGATCTTTCAAAATAGACTGATTAAGACAATCAAACAGACATACCCATTCTACGTTGGAAAGTACGTCCGCATTTTCGTGAATGAAAAGGAAGTAGAAGGTGAAGACCTCTCCTTTGCGGAGTCTCAACACATTAGGCCTGCAATAGAGACATGGAAGGATGGTAACGTGAATGCAATCTTGATCTGTGGCTTTTTACCGCGAGAAAAGACCAAATGGACTTACGAGAACTCGGGATGGTACCTTGTATGCAATGGGAGAGTAATTGTCCATGCCGATAAATCGTGGTTAACCGGATGGGGATACAAAAATATATTACCTCAATTCATGCCTAAAAATAGGGGGTTTCTTGGGATCGTATTTCTTAAATCAGACAACCCCGAAGAACTTCCATGGAATACGCCTAAAAGAGGTGTTAATACCGATTTTCCAGTGTATATTCGTACTCTTAAGAGAATGATTGCTGCCGCTCGGCTTGTAATAGGAAAACAGAATAAGATGTATGATTCGAATGACACTGATGAACCCAGAGAAGAATATAGAGATTCGGTTAAGGAATTACAGACAATAAGTGCAACCAAACAAGCGGCTGAAATGAGCGCAATCGGTGGATCCCGATTTCAGTCTTTTTCCTTTGATCCACGTCCAAAGCGACTTGAGATGACAAGCATCCAATTCAAAGTAAAGGTAGAAGACTTGACGCGTGTGAAAAAACGCTTGGGTAGAGTGGCACTTTCAAACAAAGAGGTTGGAGAGAGGGTTTTTAAATACTTTTTGGATCGGGAGTGTTCACAATGAGTATGCCTGAAAGTAGTTCCAAGAGGGTCCCTTACGATTTACGCCCTCGGAAGCAGGTAGAACGCCGAATGATTATCCATATGTTTCAGCTCTTAGCGGAAGCCGGATTTCCCATCTCAACATATAGATATGTAGGATTTGGTGCCTTCTTTTTTGTGGATTTCATCCTTTTCCGTAGGCTTCTTGGAATACACGATATGATCAGTATCGAACATGACATGAGCCATGAAAAACGTGTTTTGTTTAATCGTCCGTTTAAAGACATTGGAGTCAAATTTCTGGCCTCTTGTGATTATATACCTGATATAGACCGGGGGAAACGGCACGTTTTGTGGCTCGACTACGATGGGCCGATCGCCCGTGAGCAACTGGCCGATTTAGAAACTGCGTCCTCCATAATGCTTGCTGGATCAATATTGATTGCGACTTTTGACGTTGATTTTGACAAGGCAGATGATATTAGAATCAAGGAATCGCCCCCTGAAAAACGAGCCCACGCATGGCTTAACAGATTCCAGGAAGAATGCGGTGATCTTTTTAATCCCAGTTGGAATGTAATCAATTTTAACGCCAGTTCAATACCTAAAAGAGTCATACAGGTTGTAGAAGGTGCAATCCGCCTAGGAGTAACCATGCGGGAAGGAATCAGCTTTGAACCATTATTCAATTTTATCTATGCAGATGGCCACCAAATGCTGACTATCGGAGGAGTGATCTGTTCGAGACTTGAGAAGAAAAAACTTCGACGCATTGAGTGGAAAGAACTGCCTTTTGTGCGACGGAACTTTTCTTTGGATCCATTCAGGATTGAAGTGCCTGTCCTCACGCGGAAGGAGCGTCTATACATTGATTCCAACATGCCATGTGAGCTTGGTTGGATGCCCGAATTCGAGATGGATCCGAGGCTGTGGAGGCTTATCGAGGTATTTATAGGTACTGCCCACTTTATGCCGAGTTACTCTTATAGCGTCAGGAAAAGCCTAATGGGGACGTAGTTAAATTGTTTAACAAACTTTCGCTCCCAGTTGCTTCGCCGCCAAGTCTCACAATTGAACAAAGTATCATACGATCAAATTAAGGGGTGCCGCAAGGTTAGTCATCGGTAGTCAGGTAAAGGAGTTTTATGGGCCGAAAAGATGAATCCATACTCAATCTGCTTGTTGAATGTCCCTGGTGGGTAAGTGTTTTAGTCTCCGGCTTTGCATTTGTGTTTTTGAAAGTCATATTCCCCTCGATTGATTTTCACGGTATGGCCGCAAATGCCTTTGCCAAAGGTCTCTCCAGTGCGGCTCCACTTGTTGCTCTTGTTCTTTTGTTACCCGCCCCCATTGCTGCGTTGAATTCATGGCTAAAAAAAAGATGCCCTGAGAGAAGGAGAATGCGGGGGCGTACTTATAGAAAATAAAGTGTCTGCCATTTTCGCTTTGTATGAGCTTGGCGTGTACTTGAACAGAGAGATCGGAGAGGTGTTTGGAATTGGCTATACAGCAATTCCTGGAGCGGTCAAACGGGGGAAGGATTACTTAAGGTCAGATCGGCAGTTAGAGGGAGTGATCAACGAGATAATTTCTGACATATGAAGATGTGACCCTAAACGCCTCCAAGATTATATTCAGAGGGCGGGGAGTAGGGGAAAGAGTTTCTAAGGAATCAAAAGGACATCCGAAGTTCCCCGAATCGAAGGAGGGAAAATGTATGGGGGAAAAGCCTCTCGCCAAGGCCACTTGTCGTACAATCGGAATGTTTATAACTGTTTGCCTATCTATCGTGTATTTTCTGGGATGGAGCACGTTGCCCGTCGATGCCTTTAGCACAAGGCCAACCGGTACGCAACGGGGCGACAGGATTATGCATTTTGAGATACCGCTTTTGTTACGAGGCTGGTATCCGACGGCAAGCAAGATTGCGACCGAGCGTTTTACGACTCCAGTGCATGAGCGGGCTACAAATATCATCTACGGTTGTGATGACGACAAGGAGGATTGCACGGGTAAAGAGGTCTCCAATGTTTATGCTCCAGCAGCTGTCCTGGCAGGAAACCAATGGAACGACAACCCACCATTCGAGCTCACGTTGACCGGTACTTCCTATTGCAAGAAGTACGTTGGCACCACAATTAAGGCGCCTTATTTTCTTGAATGCTGGTATATGCTTTTTAGGGATGGGGAAAAAAGGGCCGAAAAGGGAGAATACTTTGATGCAGATTCGGGAACGGTGCTCCTTTACCGTGTGCACTTCGGCGACATGCAGTTCCTGCATTCCATGGCGTCCCGCGATGGTGAAGAAGCCCGGGTGACCAAAGCGAAGATAATGATGTGGGCCGAGTTGACCTATAGACTTGCGATTGGAAATATTGACAGAGGCGTTGAACTTAGGAAGATTGAGATACCTGGCATGGAAGGGCTGTTCAAGAACCGTGGCTGGACTGCTCAGCAACTCTTTACGCGAGGCGACCCAACCTACAGGGGCGAGCAAGACTTCCATGACTTTGCTTTTGGATCTCTCCTGCACCTCATCGAGGATAGTTTTTCTCTTTCCCACACGGAGAGGGACGATCCATCAGGGGCCAAGTGTGAAGCATTTCCTGAGCACTATAATCCAGGGAAGGTGCTGGGTTTTCATGCATACGCGAATCAGGATAAGCGGAAGCATGCGGATTCCGATAAGCAAAGCGCCTTGAGCATCCACCTCATCGAGAAGCAGCCGAGCGTCGTGGATATCGGGAGAGTCCTTAAGGCTTATTATGAGGAGAAACGGCCATGGGATGAAGTCAGACAGTACCTGGAATGTGTGTTCGAACTCGATGATCCAGCAGCTAAAGCTGGTCCTGGCGCCCTCTTTCTTCCTGAATAGGGCAGAGCCGCAATAGAAGAGAGGCCATGGCTTGCAATCACACTATATCGTTTTGATTCTGCTGGCAGCATTGATCAATTGTGGAATAAATTGGTGAGTTCAAGCCTAAATGCATGAAAGATAGAAGGTAGAACTGAGGGGAAAATGGCCACAGATCAAAAGTCAAGAACCGGGGACAGGAAAACAAACATCCGAAAAAAAAGGAGTGCCAAGGGGCTGCCCGATGCAGATTCGCTTCTGTACTATTTTTGGTATTAGCCTACGCTTAGCCACCGCGGATCATGAGCATATGCCCTAGTCCCATTCTTCAATGGGTAAAAGATGTAAAAGGCCAGGTTGACAAATGTTACCTCCAGTGGTAACATAAGTTCTCATGGGCAAAATAAGACGAGGGAATTTCATCTTCTTCAGCTGGAAAGGTGACCACGGTCATCATGTTCACGTTTATCGAGGGGGTGAATTGGTGGTTAAATGGGACATCGACAACTGGAAAGCAATGAAGGGCCACGCGAGCAAGAGGATTGTCAAGCTACTCAAGCAACTCATGCAGGAGGGTCTCCTATGAAGATTAAGAAGGTATTTCCGAACAACCGGAGAAAAGTGTTTGAGGTCATTGTTAATGGCAAATCGCTGGTGTTTCCATACGCTCGTTTGGCTGTGAGGCCTGAGGCAGACAATCGTGTGATTAAAGCATTTGTCAACCTGGAGTTGGGAAACGAGGCATTTACTTACACACTTGCACGAGGTCAGGAAGATAGCGTCCACGTCGATCAGATACTTGAGTATAACAGGGATCCTAATTATATTCGGGATTTGTTCATCTACAAACTTACTGTAGAGGCACAAAAATGCTTAGCGGCGAGTAGTCTGTCGCGCCGTGAAATCATCAGAAGGCTTGGTACATCAGCAAGTCAGTTTTATCGTTTGTTGGATCAAACAAACTACAAGAAATCTGTTTCGCAGTTGCTTGCATTGCTTAACCTATTAGACTGCGAGGTAGAGCTTGTTGTAAAGCAAAAGAACTCACGTACGCATTCGGATACAAGAGTAGAGATCGGATGACAATTCATATTTTTTTACCACCCACTCGTTGGGTCTCGTTCGAGACTTTCGGTCAGGGGAATGCCAAGAGGACATCCTTGACAAAAAAAGGGGACGTTGTTGAAGCTATGCACTTTACAAGTGTTCTAAATTGTGGTAAAAGAATTACATGCCACGTCAAGCCAGATTAGATGCTCCTGGAACCCTCCACCACGTGATGATTCGGGGAACCGAAGGGCAGCCCGTCTTTCGGGAGGATAAAGACCGCGAAAACTTTTGCTCTCGCCTTGCTGAAATCTCTCAAGACACGAAAGCACGAATCCTTGCCTGGGTCTTGATGAGTAACCACGTCCACCTCCTCATGTTTAGTGGTCCCCAGGGAATTTCTAAATTCATGCGCCGCCTACTAAGCGGTTACGCGGGCTGGTATAATCGGAAATATCGTCGCAGTGGTCATCTCTTTCAGAACCGGTATAAGTCGATCGTCTGTGAAGAGGAGGCCTATTTATTGGAGTTGGTTCGTTACATCCACTTAAACCCATTGAGATCAACAATCGTTAAGGATATGGAAGAGTTGGATCGCTATCCATGGAGTGGCCATGGGATGTTAATAGGAAGAAGCGAGAGCGATTGGCAGGAGAGGAACTATGTTCTCAGGCGGTTTGCTGAAACAAAGGGCAAGGCGATAAGGGCCTACCGAAAATTCATGGAGGAAGGGAAAGACCAGGGGAGACGGAATGACTTGGTAGGAGGAGGTCTGGTTCGAAGCATGGGAGGATGGTCCCAGGTGCTGTCGCTGAGGGGAAAAAAGGGAGAGATTGAACACGATGCGCGGATCCTTGGGGGGAAGACTTTGTGGGACAAATCTTGAAGGAGGCGGATAAGAGATTGACAAGGCAGCTGCAATGGGGAGAGAGAAGAAACCCCATTGATCCAGTGATCAAGAGACTGTGCAAGGAGGAAGGGATAAAGGAAGAAGAGCTTCGGAATGGAGGGAAGAGGAGAAAGCTTTCCGAGGCTCGTGCAAAGCTATCGTTTCACTTAAGTCGTGAGATGGGAATACCCTTTGCAGAGATAGCACGACACGTGGGGGTTTGTACTTCAGCCGTGGCTAAAGCTGTTCAGAGTCTTGATCCCAACACAAGCACATGAAAAGTGCAACGGTTCAACAACGTCCCCTTTCTCCCGTCCTGGATACCGAAGTATCGGAAGAAAGTATTATATGGTCAGCTCAGAAAGGAATTAGGGCCAGTTCTTCGAGAGTTAGCGGCTCAAAAAGAGAGTGAGGTTATTGAGGGGCAGTTGGTGGTGGATCATGTTCACATGTTGATCTCGATTCCGCCCAAGTATTCGGTTGCGCAGGTTGTTGGGTATATCAAGGGGAAGAGTGCAATGTGGGTTGCGAGAACGATGGGGCGAACCCGAAACTTCACGGGTCAGAATTTTTGGGCGAGAGGGTACTGTGTTTCGACGACGGGTCTTGATGAGGAGATGATTCGAGAGTACATCAGGACTCAAGAAGAGATGGATAAAAAACTGGATCAGCTGAAGATGTTTGAGTAATTGCCACCTTCAGGTGGCTAATGGTTTTCAACCGCTTTGAGCGGTTCACAATTTCATACCTCCGGCTCTGCCGGAGGTCGTGTGATTTGCCAGTCATGTGGGTATGCCGAACCAGCACATCTTAGACCAAGGAATAGAACTCGAAATCATCAAAACGCTTTCGACAAACCATGCAATGGTATCCTTGAAACACGGCACCTGGGACACGAGTTCTTATCGGATGTTCTCGAACTGCGTTTTATCGCCGATCGTCGTGACGACCCGGAAAGGTCATTGTGGTGGTCTCTTCTTTACGCTCTCCTACAGGGATCTAGCGAGGTCCTTGGTATTGAGCGCGACGACATTGACGGATGCCTTTATCCTTATGGGGAGCGATATCTTCCACCCGCGATTGTACTCTTTGACAGTATCCCTGGGGGAGCAGGGCATGTGCGGCGCATAGGTGACAACCTTGATGCTGTCTTGAAAGAAGCGTCCAGCATTACTGCCCATTGCCAGTCGTGCGATGAAGATACTGCCTGCTATGCTTGCCTAAAAACATACGACAACCAATTCTGCCACCACTTACTGAGGAGGGGACGTGTTGCCAAGTTTCTGTACGAATCAGGAATTGCTTTCTTGTGAGTCCTTGGCTACAGTCTTGTCCAAATTGGGTTTTTAAAAGCCCTCTATTTGGACTGCAAAATGAATACATAAAAAGAGGAAAAAGGAAAACTGATTTTAGAAACAATCAAAACTTGTCCAAAAAGCTAATAATTTCAATGGGTAGACATAAGAATTCCGGCTAATTTGGACGGCTCTGGTCTGAGAAATAATACTTGTTGAAGTTTTTATTTGGAATTAGTAGACTCTTATTAACCTATAGGGTTTTAAACCAAGCAATCTAACCTCAACCTTTTGGAATTGGATCGTAAGGTCCACTAAATAATTCTTTTGTTACTTATCAGGATCAAGAGTTCAAAGGCTTACTTTAGAACCTTTAAGGAAGCGCCATTTGCCCTTTTTTGTTAATGACATTCAC
>CAWEAV010000068.1:0-51625 GCA_963806715.1 uncultured delta proteobacterium | reverse complement strand
AGAGTTTTATGGCAAACAGGGCATCATCGCTCAGGTAGACCACTCTCCCCATGCTGTTCTTCTCTCCTCTTGTAGAGATGGACCTTTCTTTCCCCGATCTCGAGATCGTTCAATGTCAGTCCCAAGGCCTCGCCGATCCGTATGCCCGTCCGTAAGAGCAAAAGCATCAGGGCTCGGTCCCGGGTGTCCTCAATCACGGAGAGAAGCTTTCTCACATCGGCAGGGTTCATGGCCCAGGGAGGGTGTTGGGGAGCTTCAGTTTGATCCCCCGTTTAAGAAGAGACCCGAGGATGACATCCTGCTCCATCAGAAAATGCAGAAATGCGATAATAGCAGGCCAGCCTCGTCCGCACTGTGGAGATATGCATGCCCCGGTCCTGCTCGTGCTCGATGAAGGCCTCAAGGTCAGCCCGCTCAATCTCCCCAATCTCTCTCTTGCCCGACACTCCATAAAAGCCGAGGAAGAGCATGACTGACGTAAAGGAACTGGCGAGGGTCTTGGGTTTGTGGTTCAGGCGCCACTTGTGACGCATGTAGCGCTCGAAGTGCTCCTTGGCGGGAAGCTCCATGTTAGAGAGCCTCTTGAGGATACGATCAATCGGGGTTTGTTCAGAATGCTGCTCACCTACTACTTCACTCTCACTTTTGATTGACTCATTACTGATCGGCTGTAGTATAGTCATTTTCTCCTCCTTTTCTTTTTCAAGAAAAAGCAGGATAGATAATGACCCTTAGCTGTTGTAACGGTCAATCCATTTTGTTACGTATAGGTAGGAAACCAGAAACTGCAGGGAAGGTTAAGTTTGGAGTTTGGGGTTTTATTTGTGGGGCAGTCATCGCAATGATCATCGGCTTTGGGTGGGGTGGTTGGTCAACCAGGGGCACTACCCAAAAGATGACCGACGAGGCGGTCTTGGCAAGTCAGGCGGCGATCTGCGTCGCCCAATTTATAAAGGCACCGAACCATGAAGAGAAACTTAAAGAATTAGGCGAATTAGATTTCTATAAGAAAGCTGAATTCATTGAAAAAGGGGGCTGGGATAAAATGCCCGGTCAAGAAAAGGCTGGCTATTCTGTAGCCGAAGCATGCGCCAAGGGGCTTGAAGTTCTTATCAAGAAATGAGCTAATTGAGATAGCTGTTAAGAATGATTCGTGATTTATTTTGTGTGTGCCACCTTTTTTGGGTTCTTCCGGTTGAAGTGTACTTTTGATTGAAAAATGTAGATATACGTGCACTTTCTGGATCTGGCTAACTTCACGATTCAGAAAGGAGCAAGTATGTCCACGAGCCTGCTATACCATGGATGGGGCTTTTAAGCCAAAGGGATGTTCAAAACTCAGTGACTCCGGTCGGGTTGAAACAACTGTTGATAATCCCTTGGCCGCGCCAAACTACGTGCCAAACTTACACGTCCGCTGAACTTTAGCGTTGAGGCTGTAGAAAAAGTCCCCGAGCAGATTCTTGGGCAAGATGCAGAAAAAAGTGAACTCATAGAACGCGCCACAGTCAACGATCTCATGCTTGGGAAGGATCCAGAGACCCCCGAAAACCACCCCTTAACCGTGGTAAGGGGGTTTTTCTACAGGCTCGTTACTCTCTCTTTCAATCGGAAATCAACAACCCTTGGTGGATGTTAATCCTCACTCTTTGTACGTGGAAGCGTTAAATTTGGCGCCGAGAGGGAGATCCTCCAGGAGATTGAGGACTTCTTCCTGTACTCGCCATTTTCCAAAATCTCGCCTCAATGCAACATTCCAAATGGTAATCAACGGGACGAATCCTGGGCTTTTATCTGTTTTTCATATCGAAGCCCTTTGGAGAGGAAACATCTTGGCAAGCTGTACGTCGCTTTTAAGGAGCCCAAAGCCCCTCCGAAATATTTAGGCCTTCCTCACTGCCTTCTCTCTGGACTTTTAAGGGCCAGAAAAGTTTAGGAGTTACAGTATGTTAGGAAACGGAATGGACTGATTTCAGAGTAGCCAATAGGCAGGGAATTTCAAATTTTGATACTTGAAAAACTCCAAAACAATTCCCTTGACATTTATCTTTACATAGCACACTATTTATTTTAGTAAAATGTCGTAAACTTTGAATATGAAAAAGTCTGGAACAGCACAGGTCTTTATCGTTATTGCTTTAATCATAGCCATTCCGCTTTGTTCTGCCTTCTTTTATTACTATTCCTTGTCAATCGCCGATTTTCTTTCTTCTTCTTTAAAATTTGAAGCCCCTGATGAGTTGAGTCTCCAGCTTTTTGTGGATAATAAATGGAATGTATTCGGGCCAAACGGCTTTCAAGTTTTATTTTCACCGGAGCTCGATACCTTTCTGAAAATCCATAACGTCTCACTTCATATACTTTCTCTCGACCAAATAATCTCCATCCTCCGTTGTTAGAAGCCGCCTTTTCTTATTCTGTCATCGTTGGGTTTCCGCTTACTAAGCATCTCAATCTCCATCAGTATTTGGGAAAACCGGTCAATTATTTATTTTGTGATGGTCCGAAAAATTTGGTTGTACTACCAGCGAGGCTCACTTTGGTAAGATTAGAAAGGAGGAAATCCATGTTCGCAGGTCCTGATGTATTGGTTGTTTTGGTTATTGCCCTGGTCGTCTTTGGAGGGAAAAGAATTTCTGATCTTGGAACAGGTCTTGGAAAGGGAATCCGGAATTTCAAGAAGGGTATGGAAGGAGAGGAGGAACGTGTTCCAAAAAAGGTGGAAGACAAGTCTGCCCAGGAAAAGGAGTAGAACGTCTTTTGTCACTCTGAGTTCCAGGCATTAGGGTCACTGGAATCTAAAAAAGAGAAGGGAGAGTTTATGCTTGCAGGACCGGACCTGTTGGTCATTTTGGTTATTGCCTTAATTGTATTTGGACCCAAGAAACTCCCGGAAATGGGCAAGTCTATTGGCAATGCGATGAGGGAATTCAAGAAGGCCTCTGAAAATTTAAGAGGCGGTTTTGATCGGGAAGTGAAAGAGTTGGAAGAGCCAAAAAGCCACTCTACCAGTCAGGATCCTGTCACAAATCTACCTAAAAAGACATCCAAGTCCTAAGCTCTTTCAGAATTGGCACTCAGAGTTGAATAGAAGAAAGATCAACCATTAACCCAGAAGGCAAGATTTCCCAGCTTATGAAGCCATTTCACCATTCAAAATTGAAGTGGGGGATTATGAGTCTCTTGGGAGTGCTCATTGTCCTTGCGATCTATCGGTATCATCCCCAGTTATGGGTTCAAACGGTTAGACTTTGGAATCTCTTCCACAATCGTCACCAATTAAAAGTAGTCCTCAGATCCTATGGGCCTTACTCTCCTTTCGGTTTAATCATGCTCCACATCCTGCATGCGGTTATCCCTCCTCTTCCGGGAGAGGTTATTGAGTTTTTGGGAGGTTACCTGTTTGGGGTGTGGGCTGGGATGTTTTATTCCATGATTGGGCTCATCTTGGGTTCTTGGCTTTCCTTCAGTATAGCGAGGATCTTTGAAAAGCGGATTGTTGAAAGGTTTGTTTCTCCAGTGCTGAGAAAGAAGTTAGATTATTTAAGTGGACATGAAGGGGTAATCCTCGGTTTTCTCCTTTTTTTAATCCCTGGTTTTCCGAAGGTGGCCTTGTGCTACATCTTAGGTCTGACGCCCATGCGATTAGGTATTTTTCTCATTATCTCAACTATTGGGAGGATACCCGGAACATTGATGGCAACCCTTCAGGGAGCGAAGGCTTTTGACCAACAATACATCACCCTACTCATCCTGTTGGGGATCTCTGCTCTGATCATTCTAATCTTTTACATCTACTACGAGGCCATTCACGAGTGGATCAGGAAGATGAGTAAAACTGGCGTTCAGAAGAGTAATTAGGTTTACCAAATTTCATAATTACGTAATATGTTACAGCAATTAAGAGAAGCGGCATTTGTCTTACTGGCCAACTCGATTTGTCCTACTCTACGATTAATTAATGATCCCTGGTCGCAGATTAATCAATATAGAGCTAAATGGGGCAAATATCTTGTTTGTCTTTGGCATGAAGTAAACTTGTATGGCCTGTATTTTTATCGAGATAGACGATTTTCTGCTTTGATGGAAGCGTCGGCCAGGGGGGATGTTTTGGCCGCGGCGGCCAAGAGCTTTGGCATAAGAAATTTTAGAATCACTGACAATTTCAATGACCCGCAAACGATTAAAGGGACAATCGGTTTTATTAAATATCTGAAGCAAGGAAATGCGGGAGGAATAGCCCTGGATGGTCCCAATGGCCCCTATCATGTTCCTAAAAAAGGTATTTTTATTATAGCCCAGAGATCTGAGAGTGAGATCATTCCTATGGGAATATGGTATGCGAGAAAAATAATCATAAAAAATCGCTGGGATAAATATCAGGTGCCCCTGCCCTTCAGCAAAGTAGCACTACTGTTCGACGAGCCTTTTTCTACTCCCGGTTTAAATGAGAAAGATACTGATCTATACACCCAAAAATTAGCCCAACGGGTGGACCTGACCATGCAAAAGGCTGAGCAGATGGGCAAGAATTTAATGGCCAAATAAGGTTTCTTCATTTTTCTGACCTATTTCTCCGAGGAATCTAAGGTCGTCAATTTGAATGATATTCTATTTCATTCCGTTGGAAATGTAGGGTTGGGGTGACTTCTTCCAACCGGACAAAGGAGATTTGATCACGTGAAGAAAAAAAGATATTGGTATCCCCTCGCCAATCTTAAGAACCGCTTCCTGTTTGGGAGTTATGGGAAGGACGTCTATATCGAGCCTGGCGCGGTAATCAACCGGCCACGGTATGTTCATCTGGGAGACCATGTCCGGATCAAGCGAAACACGAGCATCAACCTTCATCCTCGGGATAAGAATTCGGAAGAGGGACTGCTTTTCGTTGGGAACGATGTGATCATCTCAGAGGGCTGCATCATCAGTGCCCGCAACCGGATTGTGATTGAGGATCATGTGGGAATCTCTCCCTATGTGATGATCATCGACAATTCGCGCAAACCAGGTGACATCGCCCTGCCGAGTAAGGAACAGAAGGTGGAGACTGGCTATGTTCATATCGGGGCCGATACCTGGATTGCTTACAATGCTGTCATTCTGATGAACGTGACGATTGGAAAGCACTGCATCATCGGAGCCCTTTCCGTCGTAAACAGTGATATCCCGCCCTATTCCGTGGCCGTAGGCTGTCCGGCCAAGGTGGTGAAGCGGTTCGATTTTAATCGAAGGGAATGGGTCAGGTATCCTGGTAGAGGCGGAGAGAGATGGGAGGAGGGAATCGGATTTGAGAAGGGAGATTCTGGAGGCATCTTCAACATCTGTGGAATCGTATGATCTTCATGGAGTACGGACCGAGAGGTCCACTTTGTTCCAGGGCAAGTTTATATAACGTTGGGGCAAACGCAAGTTATTCTGTCGGGCATTTCAACCAAAGCCCTGTATCATCACTTTGTCAAACAGCCCCCTTAATCCTCTTTGACTGACCCAACTGGACCATAAGTACCTTTTGCACCAACTTCACCCTTGGATGGAGCCCCACGGGCTTGCCCGTGGGGCTCCATTGGTGGAGAGGAGATTAGATTATGAAAATCGCATCCGTCGCAGACGTGAAATCAAAATTTAGTTCATTTTTGAGAGAATCGAAAGCAGGACCTGTAATCGTGACCCGAAATGGGAAGCCAGTGGGCGTTCTGCTTTCCATGGAGGACGAAGAAGAAATAGAGCGGTTATTACTTGCTTATTCCCCACGGTTACAGAAGATTCTGGCTGCCGCGAGGCATCAAATTCAGACCGTGGGAGGTATCTCACACCGGGAATTCTGGGAGGGAGTGGAAACGAAAAGGCTACGAATCCGGAAAAACAGAACTTCCAGAGTAACCACTTAACCATTGAGCCCAAAAGGGCATCAAGGGTCTTCTTAGGATTCCTTCAACTTCCTTTCACAGTCTATCTCCCGAGGTGCCGATTCTCCAGAAACCCCTCGATCCACGGATTGGGCCGGGCTTGCTCAAGGCTCACCCTGAGCCGCGCTTTCCTGCGCGCCTACCTCTCAAGACAGGACGGCTTGGCTGGCCTTGCCGAGGTCTTCGTTCGGGTCGAATGGGTGAACCTTTCGACACCCTCCGGTTTAGTATCCTTTTAATCATCATCCGTGGTGTAATACATTAGTTCATCCCGATTTCTTGCCTTCAGGACGAGACGATTTCTCCCAACCATGCCCGATGGAATTTCAGTTACGTCCTGCATGTTCTCAAACAGGGGTCGCGAATTTTCGGGCAAATAGGGCCCCCTATTCCTCCAAAGCTGCAAGGCTTTTTCCGCATTCCATGTAACGATTTGGCGTTTGGGCTGGGAGGGGTTGAAAACGATAGACGGTAGCGTGAGATCCGCGGAGGGCATCTCCTCAAGTTGCTGGAGATGGCCGAATCTCTTCCTCAACTCAGTTATAGGACCAAATTCTAAGGCCCTCATCGAGCAACTCAGGACACAGATTGGTTGTTTCCCCTCTCTTAACCGGTCGATGCACATATTGCATTTTGAGGCTTTTTCCCCGATTTCATCTCCCGCGAACATCATTGAGCCATAGGGACAACCTCGCCAGCATCTTCTCTCTCCAGTGCATTTATCGGGATCTACCAAGACTGCACCATACTGCTCCTCTTTGTAGACGGCCCCGTTAGGACAGGCCTTGACACAAAGAGGCTTTTCGCAGTGATAACATGGGATTGCCAGAAAATGAAGCCTTGTGTTCGGGAACGATCCCCTTTCCCACTGATAGACCCTGATCCACTTCTGAGGACCTGGAGGAAGTTGATGCCACTGTTTACAGGCAACGAGACATGCATTGCAGCCAATGCAGCGGCTTTGATCGAAATAGAATCCGTATTGAACCATCTCTAATTCCTCTGCCCTTTTATATCTTCTCGATCTGCACCAGGTTCGTCGCTTTAGGTGCTGTCGTGCAGCTCACCGTATCTCCCCCGAGAAGCGTCGAAGGAGAAGGCCCTAAGTCAATTCCTTTCTCATCGGGTTCATACCATGCGCCCTGGCGAATGATCGTAACACCGGGCATGATTCGAGACGTTACGTAAGCTCTTATCTGCACCTCCCCTCGATCATTGAAAACCCTTACCCGGTCCCCATCCTTGATCCCTCTTGTCTTGGCATCCGCCACACTGATCCAAACACGATGATTGTAAACATCTCCTCTCAGCCAAGGATGGTTCCAGAAAAGATAGTGGACACGATACCGGCTGTGAGGCGTCAATAGGTTTAAAGGGTATTGGGTGGTAAGAGGATCCTCCATGCCTCGAACAGCAGGTCGATAAACCGGCATGGGCTCCAGGTCATTCCAATCCCCCGGGAGGTTATCGATAAGACATCCGATAGGATCCAAATGTTCACTTTTACCCCGATTCCGATCGTCAGCGACATATTCCGAAAAGATCTCAATTCTCCCCGATCGCGTCTTTAAAGGTTTCCCTTCTCCAATAAATGAATCCCAGCAACCCGTGTGGGGCTTTTCTTCCAGTTCATCACAGTTGATAAACTGGCCCTCTGTAAAGCGTTCCCAGGATGGGACTTCTTCACCCCGGGATTTCCAGTACTGAACCACCTGCTGGTAGGAATCCCTTAAATACGTTTCATAGTCGCTGTCCCAATTCGAATCATTGGTATAATATTTGAAGTAGTCCTGCGGAGGTAATCCTAGCCTCTCGGCGAGTTTCACATAGACCCAGATCCAGGGTTTCACCTCTCCCCGAGGAGGAATTACGCCCGGGCAGAAATTGACGCTTTCAAATCCACCGTATTTGCTGCGGGTGAGGGTCCTTTCTTCCCACATCCAGTCCATTGCGGGAAGCACAATATCAGCAAAACGCGCGGTCGGGGTAATCCGGCTATGCATGGAGACAGTGAACTCCATACGGTTCATCGCCCTAACCTGATCATTTGGACTGTCCGTAGCCGTAACCAAATGATTGCTGGCATGGGGTTTGCTCCCTCCTCCCCAGAAAAGCATCTTCGGATGAAACTGTCTCACCAAAAGAGGGTCTCCTCTCCAGCCAACCATTTTTCGATAACTCTCTTCGGACAGTTCGCCGCTTTCCACCTGGTCAAGAAGCAGAACCGCTTGGGCCCAGTAGTGGCTTCGGTAAAACTTAGGCACCTTATAAGGACCGGGAGGCCCCCAGGAGGCCCTTACCTCAAAGGCCCGGTGAGGCCCGAGATTCATCGGGGGGCCCGATCCCGGCGTGCCCCAGTAGCCGAGGATGGCTTGTAAGGAGGCAAAGGCCTTGAAGGTCTGTTCTCCCTGAGATTTACGGTTGACACTGTAATGATTCCACATCCAGGCCGGCCGGCAATCGCGGGCAACCATCCGTGTCAGGTCGCGAATCGTGTCCGCCGGAACCCCGCATATCCTTTCAGCCCACTCGGGACTCTTTTCAACCCCATCTTCCATTCCAAGGACATATCGCCTCCATTTCTCCAGCCCCACGGGTTCTACAAACTTTCTGACGAACTCCTGGTCAACCCAATTGTTCCGGAAGACAAGATCCGCCATGGCAAGAAACATGGCACAGTCCGTTCCCGGCTTAATGGGAATCCACTGGTCGGCAAGGGTCTCTGCGGTCCCTGTAAAACGGGGATCGAAGAGCACCACCGGGGTTCCCTTCTCCCGGGCGAGTTTAATAAACCAGGCAAACTGATGCCCGGGACCGTGGTGATGGATGGTCGGGTCAAACCCCCATAGGACAATCATTTTTGAATTGGCCAAGAGATCACCGGCGGAGCTGGAAGAGAATTCGTGGTAACTCCATCCCGGCGCCCCGGCCATCAGATGTCCCATCAGTCGCTGGGCATCATAGGAGCACCATCCCCAGCCATCCACGCCTGCTCCCCAGAACTGAAAGAGCCTCTCCACCGATTCGTTAGGCATGTAAGGTGTCAGGACGGAGTAAGGGCCATACTTCGCCCTGATCTCTTTCATTTTTTGGGCAATTGTGTCGAGGGCTTCATCCCAGGTAATCCGTTCAAATTTCCCTTCCCCGCGCATGGATCCTGGAGTTCTCTTTAAAGGATAGATTACCCGTTCCTCCTCCATATGGAGGTATTTATGGAAGGCGAGCCCCATGGTACAGGGCCGCCGCTGCAGGCGGTTGTGGACAAGATCGTCAAGGGTGAGGACCTTGTCCTCCATACCAATTCCTGGGTTATAGCGATCATCCGGTTCTACACGTATAATGTTTCCATCCTTGACGTGGGCCTTGATCACGCAGGCACTGGTCCCTCCGCAGTTACAAACGCAAGTGGTGTATACAGTCTTTATGGAGTTCGAAGACAAAGACATAGACATCTTTTCCTATTTTGCATAGAATCTTTCAAGCAGGCCAAGGCTTCTCTTCAATCTCGAATCAGGGGCAGTGTCAGGCAGGTAGGTCCCCCTCCTCCTTTTGCAAATTCCGTCAAATCTAATTCAATAACTTCGACCCCTCTTTTCCTCAGCTCTTTGGTCATATTTAAGTTCAGAGCTGATACAATCACCTTTTTGGGTCCGACGGGAAGTAAATTCGGCGCACACCAATGTAATTCCTCATCGGATAACTCGATTAAATCTACGCCCTTACTCTCCAGCCACAAGATCGTATCATATCCAACTCCACCAGGCCATAGAACCCCCACCTTGTCGCAAGCCATGCCAAAAGTCATGTCAAGATGGAAGATGCCCGATGTTCCTCCGACCTGATATTTCCTGCTATGAAGGTACCCGGGCAAATGGGCAATATGAATCTCCTCAACCCCAAGGCCTCTCAGAACCTGCTCCACCTGCCGTAATCCTTCGATGTTTCCTCTCAACCCCATGGCCAAGATGACACTCTTGTCATCAATCCACACCATATTGCTCGCTTCATATACTCCCTTTCCATGGACCGTATGAAGAATCGGACAACCAAGTTCCATCAGCCGTTTCGCGTGATAAACCTCCAACCCTTTCTTGTAGGCTGGGGCAAGCCTGCAAATAACCGCTCCTCCCCTCACCATGATCGTTTCTCTCGTATAAGGAGCTGACCGAAGCGGAATCCCATAAGTTCCAATAAAAGGTTTATTCGAATTCAAATAAACAACCTCTGCTCCTTCCGATTCAAGGGCCTTTACAAGATTCCGATGCTCCTCCATCAGTTTTTCGAAATTCGTCGGGCCTTCAGGCAAGTTGAAAAGCTGGTAGTCTTTTGAGATAAGGGCGTCTTTTTGTTCTTCGCCCGGCTTGCAGACCATCACCTTTCGGATCTTTCCAAAAGGAGACTTAATCCCCCACTCTTCACCCCAGTTCGCCTTTAGCTCGTCTAAGAAATCTGTCCCATAGATGGGCTTGTGGGGCATTCCTTTCTTGTAAAAAGGTATCTTTTCAAGCAGGTCCATTCTTTTTCTCCTTTTCCTCCCGTGATATCATTACCTTAATTAACATTGCATAAGTTTCGACTGCACAGGGCATGGGCAAATCCAGCCGAGGGCGGGACGTGCCCATGCCTTGTTTGCAATTGTAAAGATCACTTCACCCCGGATTCGATATACCAGGGACATAACCATTTCTCCAAAAGATCGACTGCTGTGAAGGTTAATATCCCCAAAACGGCAAGGATTGCCATGACGCCAAAGATCAGGGCGGTGTTCATCTCTCCTGACGCTGCAAGGATGAGATAACCTAACCCCCGGTCAGACCCGACAAACTCACCAATAACCGCACCAATGACGGCTAGGGTGATCGCCACTTTCATGCCGCTGAAGATGTAGGGCAGTGCCCATGGAAACCGTACCTTGAAAAATATCTGTCGTTTGGTCGCGTGGAGCGAATAGGTCAGCTCGAGCAGTTCCGGCTCTACCGATTCCATTCCTGCCGCCGTATTGACGACAATCGGGAAAAAGGCGACGATCGCAGCGATCAGAGTTTTGGACATTGCTCCGTACCCGATCCAGATCAGGAAAAGGGGAGCAATCGCCACTTTGGGGACGGATTGAAAGACAAGAAGAATGGGATAGATCGTGTTTCGCAGGATCGAAGAGTAGACGACCAGGATTGCGAGCGGAAACCCTATCGCAAGCGCAAGGAGGAATCCCGCGATCGTCTCGTAAAGGGTCACCCAGGTATGCATAGGGAGAAACTTCGCCCACTTCATGGTGCTTGTGTAAATACGAGTTGGAGATGGCAAAAGCCACACCGGTATCTTGAAGGCCCGGCAGAAGATTTCCCAGAGGACCAGAAGACCGAGCATCATGAGAACGGGGATCAGGTAGTTGTAAGAGATGATCCGCAAGCTCTTTCGATTCATTAGTTTTCCTTTTTGCTCTATTTCTAGAAACAAACCATAAAGGGTTCTATCCGCTTCAATGAGAACGAGCTATCGTTGCGAATAGATGCAACCCCGTATTTCCAATACGTATTTTTTGAACTCGTCGGTGAACTCCATATCGATCGAACGTGGCCGCTTCAAGCTGATGGGGATAATCTTAACCACACGCCCTGGTCGGGGGGACATCACGATGACCCGGTCTCCCAGAAAGACAGCCTCGGGAATGCTGTGGGTCACGAAGAGAACGGTTTTTCGCTCCTGCTGCCAGATGCGGGTGAGCTCCAGCCCGAGTTCGTCACGGGTCATCGCATCCAGTGCGCCGAAGGGTTCATCCATTAAAAGGATGTTCGGGTCATGAATTAAGGCCCGGCAGATGGAGACCCGCTGCTGCATCCCTCCAGATAGCTCCCTGGGAACCTTGTTTTCAAAACCCGTTAATCCCACAAGATCGATCAGTTTCGTTGCTTTTTGCTGATATTCATGGGGATGAAGCTTCATGATCTCGATGGGAAAGAGGATATTGTCCTTCACGTTCCTCCAGGGGAGCAGCACCGGGCCTTGGAAAACCATTCCCACATCTTTCCGGGGCTCATTGACAGCCATCCCTTTGATTCGGACCTCTCCCTTGCTCATCGGGATGAGCCCGGCAATCAGTTTCAGCAGCGTGCTCTTGCCACAACCGCTTCGCCCCACTACGGTAATAAATTCGTTCTCACCGATCGAGAGATTCACGTTTTCCAGGGCCAGGACCCTCTCCCCGCTTCTGGTAACATATTCCTTTTCTAAATCCTTGATCAGGATAAACGTGTTGTTCGTTCCCATCATTTCGAATACTATTTCACAAATTTCCCGTCATAGACGGAATCGATCGATTTGGGTTTTTCAAGCCCGAGGGCATTAACGATGTTATCCACCGAACTCTTTGTCCTCTCCGGTGTCATGAATCCCAAGCCGATTTTCCGGAAGGCTTCGGTCCAGGTGTTATTCACGGCCATCACTTCCTCGATCGCCCTTTCCTTGGTGACCTGGGGATTCATTTTTGCAATAATGGAGACCGATTCCTCAGGATGCTCAATCGTATAAGCCAGCCCTTTGAGCGAAGCCTGCACAACCGCCTTTACCATCTGGGGTTCCTTTTCGATGAGATCGTTATGAGTTAAGATCACGTTTCCATAGGAATCCAGACCATAATCGGAAAAAACCATTGCCATGACCGTCACTTTTTGTCCACCTTCATCAGCGGCTTTTTGGAATCGGCCCTGATGCATACTTTGCTCAAGGACGGCGTCAACCTGTCTCGACAAAAGCATCGGGACAAAGGAGGTGGCATCCACAACCACTTCGTTCATCTTTGAGCGATCCATATTGTTTGCCTTGAGAAAGGCGGGAAACATGTTTCCGCTGGCACCGGTTGCAGATCGACCGATTTTTCTTCCCTCGAGGTCCTTGGGAACCTTAATTCCACTCTCTTTGAGGTACAGCAACCCAAGCGTTGCTTTCCCGTACGTGGCTGCAACGGCCTTCACCGGTGTATTTTCCCGGATCACGCTGGTGACGAGGGAACCAAAATCGGCAACACCAAAGGCCGCATTCTTTGATGCGACCTTCTTAATGGTATCTCCGGACCCATAGCCGCGAACGATCTCGGCATTCAAGCCGGCGGCTTTGTAGAAGCCTTTATCCAGGGCAACGTAAAAGGATGCTTGGGTGCCATTGATCATCCAGTCCATCGCAATGGTGACATTCCTGGGTTGTGCGTTTGCCTCCAACAAACCAAAAGAAAAAATGGCGATCAGCGTCATTAAAAACAAGACAGTTAAACGGCTGTGAAACATCTTTTTCATCTTACATCTCCTTTCTCTCTGATGTTTAAACGTAATCCTCCCATTTCACGTCCTCCGGGAAGGGTATCTTCTTTCTTTCAAATTCCTTGGTCAGTTCAAAGGGCACCGTTGCATCGATCCCCATCCGACCCCAGTGTCTCTGGAAAGGATCGCGGGCAAAGGACGGGACGCCGGGAATGATGAAGACATCTTTGTCCGGCCTGCAGCGGGTGGAGATCGCCCAGAGGACATCCGAAGGGTTATAGATATCCACATCCTCGTCGACGACAACGACATAGAGGATCCGGTTCAGTTCTGCGCCGAGAGCAGCCAGAAGTGCCCTGTGCTCCTCTCCCTGATAACGTTTCTTCATTTTAACCACACAGAATTGGGGCATGGGCCAGCAGACCACATCGATTACCGAAGGGACAAACGTTTTGACCGCCTTCAAGATGGAACCGGCAATCGGGACAACGGTCAGCATGATCTCTTCCTTAGATCCTGCAATGATGGCATAGTGTATGGGTCTTTCTTGGGCAAATATGCCCTTCACCTTAAAGACATGGTTGGGTGAAGGAGCAACATAGAAACCCATCCATTCACCGAAAGGTCCCTCGGTTCTTCTCACATGGGGAAGGATCTCTCCCTCAAGGACGATTTCAGTATCTTCAGGAACTTCAAGATCGACCGTGTGGCACTTACGAAGAGGCCATGGTTTACCTAGAAGATGGGAGGCGAGATCGAGTTCGCTCTCGGAACTTGACATCGTGGTTGCCGCTGAGAGCATGATGAGCGGAGAACTGCCGACAAGGATAGCGCATTCGAGAGGTTTGCCCTGATCCTCGCATATCTTTTGATTGGCGAAGAGGTGACCTGAAGGGCTGAGCCGGATTCCCAACTCTTCCGTCCCCGTCATCTGGATCCTGTGAAAGGAAAGATTCACCTTCCCCGTTTCAGGATTTTTCGAAAGCACAATGCCGCTCGTAATATAAGGCCCGGCATCCTTTTCATGAAAGACAATGCCGGGAAGTTCGTTCAGCCTTAACCTCCTCAAGTCAAGAGTAGATTTCGAGCAGCTCTTGTTATCGAAGGTCCCGAAGCCCTCGGATTTTCTGGCCCAGGCAGTTGCGAGACCATTGGGATCGGAGGAGAGGGCCAGGGCAATGTTCCGATAGCTGCCGCAGAGATTGCTCGCGATCGTTCCATTGAATCCTTTAACATCTTCAAAGCAAACGGCCTTATTGACGGTATCCTGAATGCTCTTCACAACTGCAGCAAGTTCGAACTTCGGGCTAACTTGTCGGGTGATGCGGATGAGTTCTCCTCTCTCACTCAGATGAGCGAGGAAACTCCTGAGACTCTGAAACGGGCTGTGATCTGAATTCTGATTGGACATTCTCGGCTCATTGAATCCCTGTCGGTTGAGCATCGCCCTCTGTTCCTCCGGATGAATTCTGCAAAAGCGTAAAGCGCTGATCCATCATAGTCTCGGAGAGATTCCACAGGCAGAAGTGACTTTTATCATTAAGATACTTATCTCGAAAATCACGGGATCGGGATCACAGTATCGCCGACCCCTTGATTATATGGTGCCTAGGGCCGGATTTGAACCGGCACGGGGTGTGAACCCCGAGGGATTTTAAGTCCCTTGCGTCTACCAATTCCGCCACCCAGGCGTCGATCATCATTCGTTATTCGTCCATTGACTGAGATTATAATTATACTCTTTCGCAAATTTTGTCAATATGATTTCACCTGAAAAGAGAGGACGAACCTGTCAATCTGGAATAATGAAATGATGGATTCGTGATTTGGAAACCGAGTGGAGGTTGTCTCTCAGATGAACTTGTGTTAGAAATCTGGACAAGTATTTTCTTGCCTGTTAGGTGAAACAGTTTGTAAGGCATCCGATACCCGGCACCGAGACAGACACTCTATTCCGTCTATGAAGGAGGACGTGACCATGCGATCAGATCAAATGAAAAAAGGATTAGAAAGGGCGCCGCACCGGTCCTTGTTTAAAGCCCTGGGACTCACAGATGAAGAAATCTATCGCCCCATGATCGGAATTGCCAACTCTGCCAATGAGGTCATTCCGGGTCACCTCCATCTCCACCAGCTCTCCGATGCGGTTAAGGCAGGAGTTCGGATGGCAGGCGGGACCCCTCTCGAATTCTTCACCATCGGTATCTGTGACGGAATCGTCATGGGCCATGAAGGGATGAAGTATTCCCTCAGCTCAAGAGAACTGATTGCCGACTCAATCGAGTCAATGGGCATGGCCTACCCCTATGATGGCCTGGTCCTTATCCCCAACTGCGACAAGATCATCCCTGGAATGATGATGGCGGCAGCCCGGCTCAATATTCCAACGATCCTCATCAGCGGCGGACCCATGCTGGCTGGAGAATACAAGGGAAGAGAGATCGATCTGATCACTGTTTTTGAATCGGTCGGCAAGGTCAGAACCGGAGAGATGACCGAAGAGGAGCTTTGTGAAGTTGAAGGCTGCGCATGCCCGGGTGTGGGCTCATGCGCTGGCATGTTTACAGCAAACTCGATGAACTGCCTTTCCGAAGTGCTTGGCTTGGCCCTTCCCTTCAATGGCACGATCCCTGCAGTTTATGCGGAAAGGCTCCGTCTGGCAAAACAGGCAGGGATGCAGGTTATGGAACTGGTCAAGAAGGACATCCGGCCCTCGAAAATTCTAACCCGGAAGGCCTTTGAAAACGCGGTCACCGTGGACATGGCCTTTGGAGGATCGACCAACACCTCCCTCCACCTTCCTGCCATTGCCAGGGAAGCGGGATTGAACCTTTCTCTCAAGACTTTTGACGAAATCAGCGAAAAGACCCCTCACCTCTGCAACATGTCACCCGGTGGACCCCATCACATCCAGGATCTTCACCACGCCGGGGGAATACCGGCCTTGATGATGGAATTGAGCCGCCGCGGCCTCATCCATAAAGATCCGATCACCGTGACAGGCAAAACCGTTGGTCAAAGCCTGAAGGGGAAGAAGATCTTTAATTCAGAAGTAATCCGCCCTCTTGATCAACCCTATCACCCCACAGGAGGTCTCGCGGTCCTTTACGGAAATCTGGCTCCCCAGGGTGCCGTGGTGAAGCGCTCGGCAGTGGATGAAGCAATGCTCAGACATCGCGGTCCTGCCAGGGTCTTCGATTCAGAGGAGTCGGCCATGAAGGCCATCCTCGACCGGAAGATCGAGAAGGGAGATGTCGTGGTCATTCGATACGAGGGCCCGAAAGGCGGTCCCGGAATGAGAGAGATGCTTGCGCCCACCTCAGCCATTGTGGGAGTGGGAAGAGACCGCGATGTGGCCCTGCTCACAGATGGCCGTTTCTCAGGAGGAAGCCGCGGCGCTGCCATCGGCCATATCTCTCCCGAGGCTGCTGAAGGCGGTCCGATTGCGGCCGTTCACGAGGGAGACCCGATCGAAATCGACATTCCGGGGAAGAAATTGAGCCTCCTCATCCCTGACAAGGAATTGAAAAAGAGACTCTCCCGGTGGAAACCGCTGCAAAAGAAGCTCAAGGGCTACTTGAAAAGATATGCAAGGCTGGTCCAGTCAGCTCATACCGGCGCTACTCTTGAAGAATAGCAGGTGATGAAAAACGCCCATCTGCGGCGTTTCACTCATTCGTCATTGCGGAGTACATTCGCAGTACACCTCATTCCTCAGGATTTCGAGAGCCTTCATCTGGACATTTTTGATCAACCTGGAAAAGAGTTTTTATCCCACTTATCTTGGAGAATAGGCACGGCGTAGGGTCCTTCCCGGATGAAGGCCATCGCAGGAGCGATTCCCTTCTCAACGTAGCGATAGACCGCGAATCGGACCGCATTCTGAACCATTTCCTGGGCCGTCTCAAGAGAAATCCTCTTCTTTACTCTCTTTAGAAAATCGAGGCCGCACTGCCCGGGCAGGACGCAGTAATCTTGCTTCGACATCTCCAGGGTGCAGTAGATCAGCCCCTCCTCCCCCACTTTTCTCAATACCCTTGCCCATACCTCAGGTTCCCACTGGTCCTTGGTGAATTTCCAGTCAGGATGATCGATCGTTTTAAGGTATCCTTCGACCCCTTGAAGTTTTAAGAGATGGATGAGCGTCTTATACTCGGGGCCACCGATGGGCTCTGCATCCCGATTATCTGCAGCCACAATGATCACCCCGCCTTTTCTAACCGCGGGCAGTGCGCCGCAGGCAGCCTTGGCGGTCTGGTAGTGGTTTCGGCCCACATAGCCTCCGTGGGTAAGGACGATATCATATTCTTGGGCGATTGGGATGACCGTATAACCTTTCATGTGACGATACGCTGATAAATGGGCCTCCTCGAGGTGCCCTGCAAAGACACCGGTCATCCGCATATCTTTGTCGAGGGTTACGTTTACGATAAAATCGACCCCGACCGTCCTGGCCACGTCCAGGGCCTCTTCATGACACGGGTTGTTCTCAAGCACAAGATTATCGGCATAAGGGGATTCGAGGAATTCGACGCCGTGAAATTTTTCGATCGTTCTCTTATCGACAAGGCCGGGACAGACTGTCTTCCGCCCGCCCGAGACTCCGGCCATGAAGTGGCTCTCCACGAGGCCCGTGGCAATCCGGATATCCGCCTTATAGAACTCTCTATTCAGATAGACCTCTGTCCCTCTCTGGGTCTTTCCAACATACGCAAGAGAATCTTGATCCTCACAGTTATGGTCCAGGATGGCATACTCTTTGGTAATGGCCTCCCCAAACATCTCGGCCTTTTCTTCCGGAGAGCTGGCCCGGTGGGTCCCCGTTCCAACGATCACCCTGATGTTCTGTTTCGGGATCCCCGAGGATTGAAGACGCATCAGGATAGGAAGAAGAATTCCTCCCTCTCCACGATAGGGCACGGGTCTTGTGATATCAGAGACTGTCACTGCCACTGACAATTGTTCAGGCGGTTTGCCTTTCTTCTTAACGATTTCTTCGATGGTGGGACTCTGGATCGGTTTCGAGATGGCCTTCTCAACCTCACCCTTTGGATCCAAAATGAAAGGAACATCGTTCATCGTCAGTTCCACACAACTCGAGGGAAGAAGAACCTCCAGGACATTTTGGCCATATTCGAGTGGAACCCTCTTCCAATCCTTCGTATCAATCGCTTCAATGCCCTTTTGGATATCTAATCTCATCATTGACCTCATATATGAGTTCGGACTCGGAACCTCATCACGGAATCAAGCTCAGATCTCCAGAATAAGCAGCCTCCAAAACGGGCCTCATCAACCGGTCCACATCCCCTTTCTCTGCATCCATCGGAGTCGGCATGTTCTGGAGTTTCATCTTAAGCTGAGGATTCTTCGCAGCCGTGAGCATCCGTTCGATGTGTTCTCTTGTTGCCCCGGCCTCTTTCAGGGTAATGGGAAAGCTCAGGTCCTTTGCAAAGGCGATCATCCCTCTCGCTACCGCCAGCCCGAGGTCCCTTCCGCCCAATTTCTTCACATCTTGTGAAAGATAACCTGCCTCCTCAAAGACATCCGCAGCGATCTTGAGTTGGTTCTGGACCACCGGGGCAAATAGAACGGTGTAGTAAGGATTCAATAAGGCACAGGCCCTTCCATGGCTGAGGATATCAATCAGGGAGAAGCTTCCAAGATGGGGACCGCTTGTCCCGCCGAGCATGATCGAATAGCCGCCCAAGTCGGTCCCAAGGCCAAGGGCGATCCTTCCCTCCAGATCTTTCCTATCCTTCTTTGCCCTCTGAAGTCCATAGACAATCAGTCGCAGGCACAACGCTGCCACCTCTTTCACCTTTTCATAAGCCGGCCCACCGGTCCCCATGAAGACTTCCCAGGCATGGGCGATCCCATCGAGACCACCGTCGAGCGTCAGGCTCATAGGAGAATCGAGGGTAACCCGATAATCGAAAACCGATGAGGGAGGAACGATGGCTTCATCAACGATCAGCTTCTTCTGGCCGGTGACAAGATCTGTGATGTTCGAATATTTGGTCAGATGGGCTCCTGAACTGGAGGCCGTCTGGACAGCGACAACAGGCATCACCGCCCTGCCCGTTCTCTCCTTGATCTTGGTGACGAATCCAACACCGAAGTAGGGCTCAATCGAATCTGCATCTGCCGGACTCGCACCGAGGACCTCCATCACCTCGGAAGGGGGATAGGTGTTCAGGACTGCTGCCGCCTTGCCGGCATCGACCGTGCTTCCTCCCCCCAGGGCAACGATGACATCCGATCTGGACCGGGCCACCTGGTGGCTGATGCGATAGACATCTTCGCGAGGCGCATTCGGCCTTGCGCCATTCGTCAATTCAAGGGTGATCTGATTTGCTCTTAAACTCGCTTTCACTTGCTCAAGAGGCTTCTCAATCCAGGCCTGACCCAATTCGGTCACAATTAGGGCAGCCTTCTTTCCATATTGCCTGGCATACTTTCCGGTTGCCCCGAGGACATCTTCCCCAAAGGTATAGGATTCGCCCTTCCAGCTCTTCAAGATCTTCTTCGCTTTTTCAATGCTCTCTTTCATCCATAGACCTCCACATCAGGTTCCTGAAAATCCGCAAATTGAAATTTTAGATGCTGATGATGAATGCAAAAATATTATAAGAAACCGCGTTAAAAGGGTTTGAAAGCCTACCTCTCCGCGAAAATTATGCAACTATCGGGTTAACCGTTTGGTGTTCCTTTCACCTAACAGCAGTTGGTGCGGTTGCTATTGGGAGAGCATCCCGGTATGGCGAGTGAGGTTTCTTTTGGTTCAATCGTGCAGCAGCATGATCCATTCTTGCGTCCCAGCGCCGAGTTGATGACCGCGGCAGCACAGCCCACTCCAGAGCGCACGCTTAATGCTCCGACAGGGCAATTCTGTGCGCAGGCTCCACATTCCATGCAGGCATCACGGTCTCTAATTTCAACTCTGCCGTTGGTCTGCCTCAGGACAGCATGGGGGCAGACGGACAGACACATTCCACACCCCACACATTTTTCTTTATCAAGCTTCAAAGTGACCACGTTCCTGAGATAGATCAGTCTTCCCATGAGTCAAACCCCTTAAAGAATGAGGCGGGATCCAATCCAGAGGGCAAGGCCAATAATTCCCGCCCCAATCTGTAATGGCAGAGCCCGGTGCATCTCTTTCTTGACTCCGGAAAGAGATGTAAATGTTGACGCTCCTGTAAAGTTCATCGCCAGATAGGCTGAGATAGCGGGTATTAAGAGGAACCATGCCATGATTTCAAGATTTCCAGCCCATGCGTTCCATCTGCTCCATCGAAAAGCCACGAAGAACAGGGTGGTCAAGATCCCTGGAATCAATCCCTTAAGAGAAAACGAACGGCCGGGCAGCCATGGAAGCAATAGTGGGGTTACAACGGCACCTGTTAGGATTGCCGCTAAAACCGCCAGGACGGAGTAAAGACCATGACTTAAGGCATTTGTCCAAGACCCCCCTGTCCTCCAGAGTAAATCCAAGAGGAAAAAGACAGACATTATCACAAGTGCCGCTTTGAGGGCACCAACCAGCTCCACTGGAATCAGCACCGCCCGCTCCCAGATCGTGAACGTCTTAAGTCTCATATCCGGGGTCGCCTTAAGGCCCGTATCTAAGAAAGCGGGTAGATCGGACGACCGGATGGGTCCATAAGTGGCCTTAAAGCCAGACGATATCTTGACCTGATGGGCTGAGACTCCGGGACCGGCCAACTGGGGCAGGAGCAATTCCCTGTGGGAAACGACACGGGTCAAATCACTTGACCCGACACGCGCAACCACCTCAGTTGTCCCAAATGTACCCTTCCCTGCAGCACACCAGACATTGATGCCTCTGGTATCAAGGACCAGTATCCAGGCATCCCGGCCCGGAAGCGCCCCCCGGAGGCTATCAAAGCTCATCTTGTAATTGGCTGTGACCAGAACCGGAGATTGCTCATTGGGGTTCCCCAGTGCATAAAGGCCGGGGTCAACCTTGTAATTCATCCGGCCAACTCCCCAGCGGGCCTTGAAAGTTCCCCAGTGATCGACGAATTCCAAAGATGAGGAAACCCTGGGCACAGGGCCTGTCTTAGTCTGAATCGATCCGATCACAAAGGGTTGGTCTAACCTGGGAGGACTCAACTGAGCCTGTTGATTCGGGGGTCAAGAACTGGGAACCGTGGAGCCTATCCCTGCCGATTCAGAACAACCACGATTGATCTGAAGGGGCGTCTGCCCCGCTCCCGTAAGATCACATCCTGCCTTATCCATGAGAAACCTTCCTGCCTTTAATACTTCCTATTTACCCTGAAGCTCCATCTTACCCGTTTTCAATGTATCCCCCAATTTCATTTTATCAATAAAAATGGGGACAGACCGAGGATTCTGCTACTTCGTCGGGGTTTCGCCTGAAGCCGACTTTTTCAGAACCGATTCATCAAAGTACGGTAAGAGGTGATCCTTTCTCAATAAAAGATTATTTCCAATCACTTCATCTACACCCGTTGCAGTGATGGCGAACTCTCCGGTTTCGAGTCGTTGAATCCAGCCTTTTTCTTTGAGATACCAGATATGAAACTCCATCTCCTTTTCCGGGAGGCCGACGACCTTCTCCAATTCAACGATTCCTACTCCAGGTTTGATTGAATCCCGCCTGCGCACAAAATAGAGGATCAAGAGAATGGCCTGGTATAGTCTTCTCTCCCCCTCAGCGGTCCCAGCTTGTGGGGCATTGGAAAAGATATCTTTTTGATAAGCATTCGCTGCCTGATGATTGTCATCATAAGCGGCTCGCATCTTCGGGTCAGAGAGGACATGGTATGCCTCCATCAGGACCTCAAATTTGCCGGCGTCGCCCGTATCTATATTATCCGGGTGGTACCTTTTCGCCAGCAATCGATAAGCCCGTTCTATTATTTCCTGCTCTGCTCTCGGATCTACCTGGAGGATTTCGTAATAATCAGCAGGATCTTCTTTTTCCATCGGCCTCAACCCTCGACCTCATTCTTGATTTCCAGGCATCGGATGATCGGGACATATGCAGCTAAAAGCCACATTTGATTGAAAAATCTAAATTTTTGTGGTTCAAATCAGTCCTTATCAACGCCCACACTATTATATCATTAACCAGCAACTTTTAAAATATATCAAGATGCTTTACCCCGATGCTGCAGAACCTTTTCTTAGCTCACCTTCTCATTCTGTTCATCGGATCAGATTCGTATTCCATCGCCTCTTCTTCCAACTTTTTCAAAAAAGTCTCCGCTTCTTCCATCAGCCCCAATCGTTCCGCCCCTTTCAGTAAATCAGCTTTCCGATCCTCCGTTCGAGAGCGTGGGTCTTTCCTCAATCGTTCCATATGTTCCTCATACGATGCCAATTGGTTTCGTAGTTCCCTTATTCTCGACCTTTTGTTTCCATCCCTGGGGTGCCCCATCCTCCTCATGTTCTCTAATCCCTCTCTGGCAGGGGGAAAATGGTCATTGATAAAACTTTGAAGCTCAGTCCGTCTTGTCTTAAGGCTTTCCATCTCTTCTTTTGGAATCTCCCCCAGGTAAAATAGAGCGAGGTGATAGGGTAGCATCTTATCGATTTCGCTTATACCTTTAACCGCTTCCCTCTTTTCCCTTTCCAGCTTCAGGATCGCTTCATCGATCCGTCTCGATGTTTCGGAGGTTTCTGATTCTAAGATCTTGAGCTCTTCTATCGCATCCATTTTTATAACCTCCTTTCAACTGGCTAAAAGATCGGCACCTTCCTCTGCCGAGCCGAAGCTGTCAACTCCTTTCTTAATAAAGGAAAAAAAAGACCCCATCCCTTTTTCAGAAATGGGGTCTTGTTTAATCCTTACCCATACCCTCCTCATGGTTTAAAAATTATTGGTTTGAGGTCTTCTGCCATGAGAAAGAATACAAATTCGTGATGAAAATGTCAAGAAGAACATAGAGATAAAGTTCGCTCAGTCCTCAATGAAACTCCAGAGTCCCTTAGACCTGGTGAAATGTTTCAATTTACCCAATGCCTTGGCCTCAATCTGCCTTATTCTCTCTCGGGTGATATCGAACTCCTTTCCCAACTCTTCTAAGGTATACACCTGGTTTAACCCAATCCCGAACCGCATCCTGAGAATCTTTTCCTCCCTCTGACTCAGCGTTGAGAGGACTCTTCGAATTTCTCTTGCCAAATTGGAGCTGATCGTGGCATCATGAGGCGAGACTCCTTCTTTATCTTCAATGAAATCTTCCAATCGACTATTCCCTTCCTCACCAATTGGTGTATCGAGCGAAATGGGTCTTTTTGTGATTTTAATAATCTTCTGAACCTTATCCGGCGAGACTCCCATCCTTTCAGCGACTTCCTCAGGTACGGGTTCCCTTCCCATCTCCTGAACGAATTGCCGGGAGGTTTGGTTCAGTTTGTTGATGAAATCGTTCAAGTGGACAGGAATACGAATGGTTCTGGCTTGATCGGTAATAGCCCTCGTCATACTCTGCCAGATCCACCATGTCGCACAGGTGGCAAACTTATAACCCCTTTGATAGTCGAACTTATCCGCCGCTTTCATTAAGCCGATGTTGCCCTCCTGGATCAAATCCAGGAACGGAAGCCCTCGATTCTGGTGCTTCCAGGCAATGGAAACGACTAACCTCAAGTTGGCCCTTACCAATTCGCTCTTCGCTTTTCCAATCTTTATCTCCCCTTTCTCTATCGCCTTCAAGGTCTCTTTGATTTGATTCGAACACAGGCCGCACTCCGCTTTCAAAGGCCTTCTCGTTTTCAAAGGGGGGGCCCCCGATTCCCTATCATATCTTTTCAACATCCTCTTGGGCTTTTCCTTTCGGCTGTCCCATTCCTTCAACTTCTGCACAATTCCTTTGACCTGTTTCTCCTTCAGATTCAGCCGCTTAAAGGCCTCAAACATCTCACTCTGTTCTTTCCAAATTTCTCCCTGGACCTTCTTTTTCAATAATCTTTTCTTCTCACGCCTCAGCTTCCTCTGGAGGAGTCGAATTCGATTCTCTCCTTTTTCAATCTTATCGATCAAGGAAAGAACATTCTTCTTATGGACCTTCTCTTCTTCAACGGTCATCTCTGCATCGTCAACCTCTTTGGTCAAATCTTCGAGCTTTATCCTCCCGGCATGGAGGTCCTTTCTGAGGTTAATCACTTCTCTAACAGCCATGGGGCATTTGAGCACACTCCTTAAGATCTCCTGATTTCCACTTTCGATCCTCTTGCAAATCTCTATCTCTCCCTCCCGGGTCAGTAACGGAAATGACCCGATCTCCTTCAAGTAAATGCCCACCGGATCTAAAGCCTTTTGGAGGAATTCTTGTTCAGATTCGACGACTTCCTTCTCTTCCTCTGTTGGAATATCTAAATTTTCAAATCTTAAGTCTGGGAACTCACTGATTGCCCCGATGTCCAATCCATCGTCCGATGCCAGAGCATGTCCTTCCTTCAGATCCGGGAGGATTCTTGAAGCCCGTTCTTTCAATTCTCTTCCCTCTCTAACGTTTTTTCGATCTGTTTCCTAAATGAAAAGGGATTAACCGTATTATCAATGCATTTTATCATTTTGTAAACAAAAAATCAGGACAACAACTGTGGCCGAAGAATCACCTCTTTCATCCCAATCCCTGAATAAATCTATCTTAACTTATTGTTAATATTTGATAAACGTTTCATAAACAATAAGAAAGTTGATATATTTCCAGTCCATGATTATCTTATTTGTGCGGTGATCCAGGAGGAATAAAGCCATGGCACAGCGTAGAGCAGAAAAACCAAAGAAAATAAAAGTCAGCCCTAAACAGCGGGAAGTTTACAGGAGACTAAAGAATCGTTAATGGACACGAAAAAAATCGAGGGCTGCGAAGGAGGTAGCCATGAATTGCGATCGATGCGGTGGGCTTATGGCATATGAGAAATTTTACAGTCAGGTTGAAGATTTTTTCGGATGGAGATGCATCAGCTGTGGAGAGATCATCGATGAAGTGATCTTAAGGAATCGGACAAGGGCTTAGCGCCCAGCCCTCCCATCAGAGGGGTGAAAGGTCCCGGTGACCCATCCTGGCAGATCATACGCGAACGAGGAGTTCCCGAAAAGGAAACGATCTGGTCAGAGCCAACCCTGATTGCCATGAGAATCGCTGAGGGAAATTATTTCAGCGACATGCCTAAATCATACGCCCTTTTCAACTCTGCCGGGTTCTTTCCGATTTCTCCTTTTTCATATGCGGTAACTAAAATCTTCCCCGCATACTTCATTTTCAAATACTCAAATGACATGCGAAACATCTTGATGAGAGGACCACAAGCCTTCGGCCCTTCTGCTGCAGGCGCCACAATCACTCCTTTTTTGCCTTTCGCTTTCCCGTTTGCAGCGAATGGCCGCATCCTGTCGAATAGGAGTTTCATCTGGCCGGTCGGGCCATACCAATAATTCGGTGTGCCGAAAATGATCAAATCTGCCTCCATCATCTTCGGATAGATCTGCTGCATCCCATCTTTAATGCTGCATACGTAATCCCCTTTTTTTGCAGTTACGGCAATCCGTACACGGACCAATTTTGTACTTGTACAGATAAAGCTTCTCACCTGCATGCCCCTTCGCCTTTGAACCTTTCAGAATCTGCTCCACCAGGATGTCAGTATTTCCCCCTTTTCTCGGACTTCCGACCAGCGCCAATATCCTCATGACAGGCTCCTTTCCAATCGTCAATGATAACCTCTATTTTCCGTCCACGCTTCACTTCTTTTCTTCTTCTTTGCTGAAGACCTTCAGCATGAAGCGTTTTCAGGGTCAGTATCCAAATATTGCAGTGAGGATAAATGCCACCCCGATCAATCCAACCACCCAACGCAGGATCCCTTCAATGGAAAAAGCGAAAATCATTAAAATGACCCCTATGATAGAGCGCAGGATTGATTCTATTCTTCCAATATTCTTTTCATTTACCATGGGTCCCATACGTTCTTCTCTTCAGTTCAAAAGGATTTTGACACAATGGATCTCTGTGTTGATAAAAGTCTAACCGTTTGCCGGAAAAAATCAATAAGAGGGGCATCGGTTGGTCATCGATCGTTCTATGATCTCAATGGCCTCCGTTGACCCCTTTTTCACTTTCACCAGCTCCTCGTCACTCAGGAAGGCTATCTGGGCAACCCGTTTTAAAAACCCAATTCACGAGCAATCACTAAGTGATGGATTTCCGAAGTCCCCTCCGTGACGGTAAAAAGCCTCCCGTCCCTCCAATACCGTTGGACAGGGTATTCCATCGTATATCCGTACCCTCCGTGGATCTGCATGGCTTGAGAGAGAATCCCCTGGAGGGTTTCTGCACAGAAAAGTTTCACCATGGAGGCTTCCCTCATCACCCGGTGTCCAGCATCATAGAGACGGGCAATTCGATAGGTGTACGATCTCATCACGTCGATCTTCATGGCCATCTGCGCAAGCTTGAAGCGGCTGACCTGAAACTCGATAATGGGCCGACCGAACTGGACCCTTTCCCGGGCATACTTCAGGCTGGATTCATAGGCCGCCTGGGCAACCCCTGTACTGCGGCCTCCATAAGTGATCCGTCCCGACATCAGGGTGTCCCGGATCTGCTCAAATCCCTTTCCCTCTTTACCACCGATCAAATGATCTTTGGGGATCCGGCATTCGTCGAAAAGTAGCTCCCCGGTCTCAGCAGATCGGTTCCCCACCTTATCCAGTTTCCGGGTGACAGCAAACCCCGGCGTGCCCTTTTCCACAAGAAAGAGGCTGATGCCTTCTGCCTTCAGGGAAGGATCCACCGTGGCCGCTACGACGACGTAATCACAGATGGGTCCATTCGTGATAAAGGTCTTCGCCCCTCGAAGGACATAGTGATCTCCGTTTCTAATTGCTCTTGTTTTGATGCTGGCGGCATCCGACCCCACATCCGGTTCGGTGAGGGCAAAGGCTCCGACCTTCTCTCCTTTGATCGCCGGCAAGAGAAACCGTTCCTTCAGCTCTTCCGAGCCAAACTGGTAAATGGGAACGGTCGCCAAGCCTCCCTGAACCATCAGCCCTGCAGCAATTCCTGCGCAGATCCTGTTGAGCTCTTCCGAGAGAATGCATTCCGTGACTTTATCGGCACCCCCACCGCCCATTTCAAGAGGGTATCGGATGCAGAGGTAACCCAGTTCCCCCATCCGGCGGAACAGATGAACGGGAAATTTCTGATGGGCCTCCGCTTCCTCTACTAAAGGGGCCACCTCCTTCTCGGCAAATCGCCTGATCGCCTCTCGAATCATTTGCTGTTCTTCCGTCAATTCATATAACTTAGGATCCATCGGTTTCCTCCTATGATTCAGTGATCCCTTCCACAACCGCACAGATACCTTGCCCCCCTCCACCACAGATGGTCTCCAACCCATACCGTACCTGGCGCCTTCTCATCTCACAGATCAAAGTCACGAGCCTCGTAGCACCTGTCGCAGCGATGGGATGGCCAAGCGCAATGCCGGAACCATTCACATTGACTTTCTTATCAAACGCTTCCTTCCCGATTCCCATCATTCTGGCATCAGCCAATGTCTGGACGGCAAAGGCCTCTTGTATCTCCATGAGATCGACCTGGTTGATCGTAATCCCGACCTTCCTCAGCGCTTTTGCAACGGAGGCAGGAACCGCGGGATACGTAAGCGTGGGGTCCGTTCCAGCTACCGCGCAGGACCGAAAATATGCAATTGGCTTAATGCCTGAATCGATCGCCTTCTTTTCAGACATTAAGACCACCGCAGCAGCGCCATCGTTCTCACTCGATGAATTGCCGGCCGTACATACGCCGTCGGGGTAGACCGGAGACAATTTGGCAAGTTTTTCCAATGTGGTGTCTCTCCGTGGTGTCTCATCTTTATCTAAGTAGTGGACCTCCCCTTTTTTCTTTGCGATCGGAACGGGAACAATTTCTTCACCAAATCTCCCGGAGTCGGTCGCAGCAATTGCCTTCTGGTGGCTCCGTAAAGCCCACTCATCCGCCTCCAGGCGGGAGATCCGTTCCTTTTTCGCCGCTGTCTCAGCCCAAGTCATCATCGAATTGAGCTCACCAAATCGATCAATCGGCTGAGACATCACTCTGGCCCGTTGAATCCGGTCATAAAAAGGGATTCCCCACATAGCGAGGGCCCCATGTCCTCTTGGCATGAAGCCCCATTTCTCATCCTTTCCTCCCCCTAACCCCCACTTGATATGCCCGGGGATGTAGAGCTCCGCCTGGCTCATGCTCTCCATTCCACCCGAAACAACAATCTCCGCGTTCCCGGTTTGAATCTTCATAACGCCAAAAAAAACGGCATCCAGCCCGGAACAGCAGCGGCGGTCAAGGGTCACACCAGGAACTTCTACCGGCCATCCCGCATCAAGAAGGGCCATCCGGGCACCATTGGCACACTCGCCGTTCTGGTAGGACTGCCCCATGATCACATCGTCCACCCAATCCGGTTGAATCTTAGCTCTCTTTATTGCTTCGTTCAAAACCAGGCTTCCCAATCGGTGTACCGGAATATCCCGCAATGTGCCACCATATCCTCCAATCGGTGTTCGAACCCCTGCGACAATGACGACATTTTCCATGGAATCACTTCCTTTCAGATTGGTCAATCCGTGCAGCCTGCTTCGCTGTCTTTGATATTAATGATTTTGAAATTTCGGCTTTCTTTTTTCCAAAAAGGCCGTCACCCCTTCTTTGAAATCCCTGGTCTTATATACCTCCCCGTAAAGTTCCGAATCCTTCTGCAAAGCGTCAAGGTAGGAATTTTGGAAAGCCAAGAAGATTGATCTTTTCGCAAAATGGATCGCTGCAGGCCCTTTCGCGATCTGTTTTGCAAGATTCATCGCTTCTGCCATCAATGTTTCGTGAGAGACTACCCGGTTAACGAGCCCTATTTTCTCAGCCTCTGCTGCGCTCAGGATCTTACCAGTAAAGATGATCTCTTTTGCCCGGCCAGGGCCAACAAGCCGGGTTAGGCGTATATTTCCCCCATACCCCGGCATGATCCCCACTCTCACCTCCGTTTGGCCAATCTGAGCCCTTTCACTCGCGATTCGAATATCGCATGCCAATGCGATCTCACAGCCTCCTCCCAAAGCCCAACCGTTAATCGCAGCGATCACAGGCTCGTCCATCGACTCCATAAAAAGGAGAATCTCATTCGCTTTTTTCGAGGCATCGATCGCGTCTTGGGGGGTCCTGTCTTTAAGCATCTGGAGATCGGCTCCCGCAATAAAAGCCTCATCTCCAACACCGGTAATGATCCCCACTCTTAAATGCCGATCCTCATGCAGTCGTTTTAGCACATCTTCCAACTCCATCCATGTCTCCCAATTAAGGACATTTCTTACCTCGGGCCGGTTGATTTTGATGATGCCTACCTGTTCCTCCGTTTCATAGATCAAGTTTTTATAGGCCATCGCCCTCCCCTCCTCTATTTCTCTTTTCGGGTACCATCGTCATTATAATCATACCAGCCTCGGCCGGTTTTGCGTCCGAGTTCACCCGCCTTGACTTTCCGCCTAAGGACCATGGGGGGAAACCAACGGGGATCCCCTGTCTCATGATATATAGCCAATAAAGCGTTATAGGTCACGTCCAGACCCACCATGTCCCCGGTCTCAAAGATTCCCATCTTTCGGCCAGAGGCAAGACGGAGACCCTTATCAATATCTTCAACGGTTCCTACCCCTTCTTCAACCATCCGCATCGCTTCCAAGGTGGAAGGATAGTTGATACGGTTGATCAAAAAGCCGGGTACATCCCGATGAACCATGATGGGCTCCTTTCCTATCTGCAGAACAAATCCCCTTCCTCTTAAGACCGTTTCCTCCGTCGTCAAAGCCCCTTTGATCACTTCCACAGCCTGCATCATTGGAACCGGGTTGAAGAAATGCAACCCCAAGACCTTCCCTGGCTCTTTCGTTACTGCCGCGAGCTCGGTAATCGGAATCGCTGAGGTGTTACTGGCAATGAGCGTATCGGCCCTGCACATTTCATCTAACTTTTTGAAAATCTCCTGTTTCAAGTCCAGCTTCTCAAAGACGGCTTCGATGGCCAGATCCACCTGAGGACCGATGGTAAGATCAGTCTCGGCGTGAATCCTGCTCATGATGGTATCCATCTTCTCCGTAAGCTTTCCCTTCTCAACCAGCTTTCCAACCGACCAGGCAATATTTTTAATGGTCCGATCCAAGATCACTTTTTGAACATCGTTCATATAAACCTGAAGACCCGCTTGAGCACAGACTTGGGCAATTCCCCCTCCCATTAATCCCGATCCGATGATCAATACTTTTTCAACGGCCATTGTTCCTCCCCCCTTACAATTCTTGATGCAAAATTACGTGTCATTTGGTATACTATCTTGCATGTTTTGTCAAGTAAAATGTGAGAACCCGGGCAGGGGTTGTGAAGAAGATCATTAATAATTATAATACGGTTCGAAACTCGAAAGAAAAGTGGAAAACCACGGTAACTTCTGTGGTCGTCTATTTAGCCTTTTGATCTCCTATGGACTGTCGATAGCCTATTATATGAAACTCAATCGCCAGCATAGTTCTGTTCACGTTAGCGCTTTACATCGAGGTGAAATCATGCTGGAGCGGTCATGACAACCTATCTACGAGCAAAAGACAAGGTAATGACTGTCAAGGAAGCAGTGAGCCGATTCATCAATGACGGCGATCAAATTGCTTTGGGGGGCTTTACGGCCAATCGGAATCCAATGACGGTGGTTCGAGAGATCATTCGGCAGGGGAAGAAGAATCTCTACCTGGTGGTTCACGCGCAGGGTCAGTCCATGGAGCTTCTAATCGGGGCGGGCTGCGTGAGCCGCGTGGAACTGGCCTACGGGGGAGTCGCTCGATTCGCTCCAACCGGGTACCGCTTCAAAAAAGCAGCTTGCTCGGGTACCATTGAGGTGGAGGATTACACCAACTATCAGATGACCCTTCGCTTCCTGGCCGGAGCCATGGGCTTGCCATTTGCGGCGACCACATCGGGGCTTGAGACAGACATCGTTAGAAAGACTGGATTCGCGCCTGCGGCGAGAGGTCAAGGCAAGGTGCCTAAATTCAAGCTCAAGGTGATCCCCAATCCACTGGAGGAGGAAACCGAGAAAGTCGTTATTCTTCCTCCACTAAGACCTGACGTAGCCCTGATTCATGCGCAGTATGTCGGCGAAGACGGAACCGTTAGAATAAAGGGACTCACCTTTGCAGACATCGAACAAGCCAAGGCAGCCGACAGGGTGATCGTGACCTGTGAAGAAATCGTTCCGGTGGAGTTCATCCGGACCGATCCGGATCAGAATAGTCTGCCCCATTTTCTTGTGGATGCCATCATCAAGGCACCCTACGGAGCCCATCCGACAGCTTGTTACCTTTTTTACGACTACGACCCGACACACCTGAATATGTTCAAGAAGTCGGCAGAAGATGATGACTTATTCCGAAAATATCTCGATGATTGGGTTTTTCCTTTTGAAACCCAGGAGGAGTACTTAGCCAAGGTGGGAATAGGTGATCTTTTGCGAATTAAGGCCAATCCGGCCGTGGGCTATTCACCCAGATTGGATCGAAGATAGACCCTGATGTTGCAAAAACCTTCCCGTGGAGAAGCGGACAGGTGGGCTGAAAACCATTAAAGCGGAAACCTTTGACAGGTTAATTGACTGATGAGATTCCATACTTCCTGGACTTCCCCTTTGGTGAAGTCGAGGGTGAACCCGAAGATATCAAAAGAGACCGCGTTTGGAGTTCACCTCCTCGAAGGCAGTGAACTCCGGGTTAGGTAATGTCATTATGATGTCGGCTTGGTCAAGCCGACTCTCCCGCAAGGGTTTGAAAGCCTACTTGTCCGCGAAATTTATGCAACTATCGGATAGAGATACGACAATAAGCAGTTATACAAACAAAGAAATGATGGCCATCAGGGCCGGTCGTTTCATTAAAAATGGCGACATCTTATTTGCCGGCACGGGGATTTCGATGCTGGCCGCTGCAGTGGCGAAACGTATCCATGCACCTGAGGCGGTGGTCTTCTTCGAAACGGGAGGAATCGACCCCTCCCTTGATGAATTACCCTTGACCGTGGCCGACCTGCGTGTGATGGTTGGGACATCGGTCAACTCAGGCTTGGCGGATGCTTTGGCCCTGCTGGCCCATCCAAGGCTCTCAACCATCGCCTTTCTCGGTGCAGCCCAGATTGACTGTTACGGGAATCTCAATTCCACCCACTTAGGTAATTATATCCGGCCTAGGGTTCGTTTCCCGGGAGCCGGCGGAGCCTGTGATGCAGCCACCCTCGCCTCGGGGGTGATTGTGTCTATGGAGCATGAAAAAAAGCGTTTCGTGGAGAAGCTCGACTATCTTTCCAGCCCGGGCTGGTTAACCGGGGACTCCAGAAAGCATGCCGGGTTCAAGAGAGGAGGGCCCATCGCAGTGGTCACCAATTTAGGGGTGATGAAATTCGACAACCTGACGAAGAAGATGTATCTGGCTGAGCATTATCGAGGCGTTCTCCCTGAAAAAGTGGCTGAAAGCACAGGTTTCTTCTTAGACACCTCGCGGGCAATTGAAAGCACGCCCCCTTCGGAATATGAGCTTAAGATCCTACGAGAGGAGGTTGATCCCCAGAGGTTGATTCTGGATTAGCCGGATATCAGGGCCCCAATTACGTTTCAAACAGCGCAGTTCCTTATGTCACTGGAGCAACCCCTGGTCCTGTTTAATAATCCGGGTCTTCGTGGAATCGAGTGGGTAAAATTATGCCCCATGGACCTTGGGTGAGGACTAAAATTCCTTAGTTCCAAATCCCTCTTCATCTGATCGTGCAATCTTCCCATGACCGCTCTCCTTTCGTTCATCAGTGGATTTAGTAACCTCCACGTTTGACCAAAAAGGAAGGCCGCCTGGAACTACTAAAACCCATCAAGGAGATGGAGCATCCCCCTGAAAAACAGTCCTTCGCCACAACCTATTCGGTTGTCAAAGAACAATCTGTTTCAACTACCGCAAAGCGGTTTCGTTCACCTGCTACAGAGACAAATTTTCAATGATTATTTCCGATATTCATATGCCAGGAATGAATGGCATCGAGCTTTTGAAACAGGTGAAGCGTCTGAACCCAAATACAATGGTGATCATCGTTACCACCTATCCAGAGATTACGATGGCCAGGGAAACGATGCAATTAGGAGTGTGCGGGGACACTCTGACAGGGTGAGGAGCCTTAGCATAAGGATTGGTATGAAATTAGGTTTGAATGGCAAGCGATTGGAGGATCTGGTCTTTGGGGCACTGCTGCACGACATCGGCAAAATCGGGATCAAAGATGAGGTGCTTCAGAAGCAGGGGCGACTCAGTCCCGAGGAGTATCGTCATGTTCAGGAACATCCATTGATCGGAGTTAAGATTCTGGAATCCTTTGATTTTTTTAAGGATAAGGTCTTCATGATTCGACACCACCACGAACACTTTGACGGAGGCGGCTATCCAGACAGATTGGTTGGAGAGGAAATTCCTATCGAGGCGAGAATCATTGCAATTTCAGACGCGTTCGACGCAATGACGAGTTTAAGGCCCCATCGGGCAAGTATGACTCTTGACATGGCTCTAAAAGAAATGAAAGAGGGTGTAGGAAAGCAATTCGATCCTGCTATTGTTGAGGTCTTCTTAAAGGAGAAACTGTACGATTCGCCGCAGGATTATTCTCCACGAAATCATCTGTTCGCCCGGTGGGAAATGGGAATGCGACCAACGACTGGACAATGGAGCCCCACGGGCAAGCCCATGGTCCCTCCTTGAAATACCCTCCCACGCCAAGGTTTCGGAGGGTTATCCACCAGTAGCGGAATCCACCGAAGCATCAATTCTATGGCACATAAATGATTCGACTGCTCTTCACCATTCATCCACAGGTAAAACCCATGGTCTGCTGCGTAGGTGGATAAACCTCCTTTTTTGCTTCCCTCTCTCTAAGAGCAACCGTTAAGAAAAGCGAGTAACCCTCCTCTTCGTGTCCATTCTTCCTCTCAGTCTTGCTCTCCTTGCGTCCCCATCATATTTGAATAATGGGGGAGGAAACTTAAATCCCCTTCTTCTATAGCGCTCCATGACGCTAAGCAAGTTGGCGATGCCGCGTTTCCGGCCAATTTGTGTCACGGGGATTCTGAGTGTGAAATAATCTTGAAAAGCCGCTTCATAGTGTTCTTCTATTATCCGCCCATACAGAGGGCTGACGATTTTTGCACGTTTCAAACGTCTAAGATGATAACGAAATTGTGTGCGATCTTTTGCCCTGGAGAATATGAGACCAGCCTGTTTCATAACCGTGGGCAATGCCAAAAATTCTGACCTCGGCTTTTGGGCCCCCTTAGTAATCAGTCGGCACAACGGGCAGTTTGTTACATGATCGGGCTTAGGGATAAAAGGCCTCTTGATCTTGTGCGCCTTAACGAATTGATTCAATGCTTGTTTTGTAACGCCATATTTTTGGGCCAGCCCAGTTAGTGGAATCGGCTTCTTTAAATCTGCCGCAACCTCGGAAGCCCTTGAGGTTAATTTGCCTTCATTCGGTTTACGCCCTCGCTTTTTCATTTCTTCATCTCCATGTTTACGCCACTACGGACGCTACGCTATCGCAGAAGGTACCGACAATTCTCAAGGAGTCCACGCCCAATCTTTATTGAATCCGCTGGAGCTGAATCAAGACTTCTCGCCTGAAAGTATATCAGGAGGGAGGAGGTAAGACAAGTCTACACTCCAGGATGATCCTCAGTGTTAAAGATTACGGCCAAAAAATAGGCGTGAATTACCATTCCAAAAATAGAAGCAGGGCTATTTTCTGACCCTGCTTTTGCTCATTGAAAATTGAATATTTGATTACTTCTTTAACCTCCTCCTCAGTCCTGCAAGACCAAGCAATTGACTTGAAAAGAAAGGCGGAATGGACCCGGGAAGGCGGTATTAAAGATAAAATTACCGGCAATATGGACACCAAAGAAAAAGAGGCTACAGCATGTGCCGTAACCCCTTGGTTTATTTGGTAGCGGGGGTCAGATTTGAACTGACGGCCTTCGGGTTATGAGCCCGACGAGCTACCGGACTGCTCCACCCCGCGATCAATATTTATACTAATTTATCGGCCAAATTTTGTCAAGTTTTTTGAGGCCTTGCCTTAGTCATTGACCCTTCGACTGCGTCCATGCCCTGTCTTCAGAAAAGGTATAAGGCGCGCTCAGGATTGACATCCCCTCTTGCTCCCTTTAGAATAATTCAACGATGCGAAGAACCACCTATCTCTACGTCCTGAAAGAAACCTTTCCTGTTTTCTTTATTGGCCTCATGGTTTTTACCATCATCCTCCTGATGGATAAGATCCTGAAGCTGATTGAGCTGATTGTGACCCGTGGCGGCAGTATCAAGAATGTCTTCATGTTGATCAGCTTTCATCTCCCCCTCGTTCCTCATCTTTACCATTCCAACGGCGGTTCTTCTGGGAACCCTGATCACTTTCGGAAGGCTTTCCGGAGACAGTGAAATTACTGCTTTCAAGGCTTCTGGGACGAGTCTTTATCAACTCTTTCTCCCCATCTCCATCTTCTCCATTCTCGCCTGTCTTCTGACAAGCTTTTTAGTCTATTACGGTCTCCCCTGGGGAAACCGGGGTTTCAAAGCTACCCTCTACCTCCTCGCCACTGCAAAAGCAGACATTGAGATCAAAGAGCGTGTCTTTAATGACATCTTCGATGGTCTGGTCGTCTATGTGGATAGGGTCCCAATTCAGGGAAAGCGGATGGAAGGAATTCTCATCTATGATGAAAGAGATAAGAGCAAGCTCAACACCATCTTCGCTAGAGAAGGGTTTATCATCAACAACCCGAAGACCCAAGAAGTCATCCTGACCCTCCGGAAAGGAGATATCCATCGATATGATCCAAAAACCGATCTCTTTCAAAAAGTCCAATTTGATTCTTACGATCTGAAGCTTGAGTTAGCCAAGGCCTTTGCTCTCATCTGGAATAAACTGAGAGACTATGAACTGTCGATCGATGAACTGAAGGGAAAAATAGCAACCCTGGAGAAAACAGGGGAAGACGCAACTCATCAGAAAGTTGAACTCCATAAACGCTATGCCATTCCATTTGCCTGTATCGTCTTCGGCCTGATCGGAGTTCCTTTGGGCATCCAACCTCGCCGTTCAGGGAAATCCTACGGATTTGTCTTCAGTATCCTGATCTTATTGTCTTATTATATCTCCTTGATTTTCTTCGAGGGTCTTGCAGCGCGGAAAACAGTGCCTGCCTTTTTAGGGGGATGGGCTCCTAATTTCATCTTTGGAGGTTTGGGTATCTATCTATTGATCAAGGCCACAAAAGAATCACCATTCAAGCCTGCCGTCTGGCTGCTGGATGGGCTCGACTTCATTCAAAGGCAATGGAGGAAGGTCTCCGATGATGTTTAGTAGGCACAGGACTCTCTATCGGTACGTGACCCGGGAGTTCCTGAAGATCCTTGGCTTAAGCCTGAGCAGCCTCATCTTGATCTATGTTGTCGTTCTGTTTCTTCAGAAGATGACCTCTCTTGATAGGTACCAGGCTCCTTTTTACCTGGTTTTTGAATATTTGCTTTATAAACTCCCTGAAGTCACCTTTCAATGGACTCTCCCCTATGCGGTCCTCCTCTCAATCCTGCTCTCCTTGGGCGCTCTTTCGAGACACAGTGAGATCACCGCCCTGAAGGCAGGAGGGATCAGTCTCTATCGAATTACTCTCCCCCTTTTTTTTATTGTCTTTCTGATCAGCGTGGCCAATTTTCTCGGAAATGAATATCTCGTTCCCTACACCTATCAAAAGTCCCGGTATGTCTGGGATGTTAAGATCAAAAAAGAGAAACCCTCCAGTTTCTTTAAGAATTACAAGATCTGGTACCGTAGCGATCACCGGGTCTATAATATTCAGCTTCTCGACCCCCAGAATAGGGTTTTAAGCGGTTTTACGCTCTATCAATTCGATGATCAATTTCGGTGTGTCCAGCGCATCGATGCCCGGGAGGTGAAATGGGTGGACGGGAAATGGCAATTCTATCAGGGGCGCTGAGAAACTTTGGAGAAGATGGCTCCCTTCGGACGACCCCCTTCAAGGAGATGAATTTCCCTCTGGAGGAGAAATGGGAATCTTTCCAGAAGATCGAACGGGACTCGGAGGAGATGAGTTATACCGATCTTAAAACCTACATTCACAGGATCCAGGCCTCGGGTTACGACGCGACCCGGTATCTGGTAGGCCTCTACTCGAAACTTTCTCTTCCCCTGCTTAATCTCATCATGGTCTTTATTGGCATTCCCTTTGCCCTGAGGACAAGCCGCTCTGGAGGCGCAGCCCTAAGCGTTGGGATCAGTGTGATGATTGGTTTTGTCTTTGGTGTCATTTACTACTTCTTCCTTTCCATTGGGAAAACCGGCATTCTGCCCCCCCTTCTCTCTGCCTGGACTCCCGCACTCCTCTTCGGACTCGCAGGCATTTTCACCCTGATGAGCATAGAGCAATAAGAAATTAGAGGTCGAGGATTCAAGGATTCCAGGTTTCAGCGTTAAAAAAATTGATAAAAAGATTAAAATCTCTAACTAAAAGATGCCTCTTCTACAGGTTGTCCATTAGGCTCCTATTTTGCACTTAACCCTGGACCCTTGAACCCTCATCATTCTTAGGGGTTGGCAAGAATGTTCACATAATTATTAAGGGTGGTGAAGAGATCGGTCAGCAAGAGGACACCAATGATGATCATAAAGAGACCGCTCACAATCGTGATCGCTCTCATGTGGCGTTTAATCTTTTCAAAGGCGGAGAGAAAGGAATTGAAGGCGAGGGAGGCGAAAAAGAAGGGAAGCCCCAATCCCATCGAATAAAAGGCTAAGAGCACGATGCCTTTTGTAAGACTCCTTGCCGTGCTCGCATAGAGAAGGATTGTGGAAAGGATCGGGCCTACACAGGGAGTCCAGCCAGCCGCAAAGACGACACCCACCAGGAAGGAACCCACATAACCCAGGGGTTTCTTCTTCATTTCGAACCGTTTCTCCATCTGCAGAAATGGGATGGTGATCAATCCGGTAAAATGGATTCCCAGAAGTATGATCAGGATGCCTCCTGCCTTCATGATCCAGGACTGGTATTGAACCAGCACCTGGCCAAGGAAGGAGGCCGAAGCACCCATCAGGATGAAGATGAGTGAAAACCCGGAAATGAAGAGCAACGAGTGGGAAACGGTTAACCATCTCAACTTCCTCTTCGACCTGCCTTCGGATAGGTCTTTAAAGGAAACACCGGTGATGTAAGTGATATAAGAAGGGACGAGTGGAAGAACACAGGGCGAAACAAAGGAAAGAACCCCGAACCAAAAAGCAATAAGCGCGGAGACATCTTGGGTGGTTTCATAGACAATTCAATATACCATAATTGAAAAAAAAAGGAACTCTTTTTGTATTTCGAATGGATCGTTAATAATCGAATGAAAAGGGTAGCTATAATACAATTATGGATGATCGCATCGGAGTAAATAGAAAAGAATAAATTTAACCTTTTAAAAAGGGATTGACTTTTCTCTTATCGCCGTTATACTAAAATTACATTGAAGACAAAGGAGGTCCTATGAAGATCAAATGGTATGGCCATGCGGCTTTCCTTATCACCTCCGACCAAGGAGTGAAAATTATCACTGACCCCTATGAACCTGGCGCCTTTGGCGGACAGCTCTCCTATGGAAAAATCACGGACCAGTCCGACATCGTCTTAACCAGCCACGATCACGCGGATCACAACTATACAAAAGACCTTCCGGGTTCCCCCGAGGTCATCAAGGGCAGGGGGGCAAAAACAAGCATGGGAATCCACGTTAAAGGGGTTGCTAGTTTCCATGACCCCTCCAAGGGGAGTGAACGGGGGGCCAATACCGTCTTTACGTTTACGGTTGACGGGATTCAGGTCTGCCACTTGGGCGATCTGGGACACATCCTGGGTCAGAAAGAACTATCGGAGATCGGTCCGGTCGACCTCCTCATCATCCCTGTGGGGGGCTTCTATACCATTGATGCGAAAGAGGCCACTCAAATCGCAGAGACGATGAGGCCCAAAGTCCTCATCCCCATGCACTTCAAGACAGAAAAATGCGGGTTTCCTATCGCACCGGTAGAGGACTTCTTAAAAGGAAAGGCAAGGGTCAAACGACCGGGGACCAGTGAGGTAACCTTTGAGAAAGCCACGCTCCCGCAGCAGATGGAGATTGTGGTCTTAATCCACGCCCTCTAAAGTCCATGGAAGCGTATCGCCTCGATCTACTCCTTTCCCGGGAGGAGATTGAATCCATCGTCAAAGTCCTGGCCGACCGCATCTCAAAGGAATACGATCAGAGAGAGGTGGTGTTAGTCTGTATCCTTAAAGGGGCTTTCATGTTCCTTTCGGATCTGGTCCGTCATCTTCGTATACCTCTCCGGATCGACTTTGTCCGCTTGGCGAGTTATGGAACAGCCATGAAATCTTCGGGAAGAATTGAGATCACCAAGGATGTCGAGACACCTCTGGAAGGGAAGGACGTCCTCATCATCGAAGATATCATCGATAGCGGCCGGACGCTCCTGTTCCTGAAAGAACGGCTCAGCCTGGCTAACCCCCGGTCCGTGCGAATCTGTGCGCTTTTGGATAAGAAGACCCGGAGAGAAGTAGAGATCGAGGGTGACTATATTGGCAAGGAGATCGAGGACGTCTTCATCGTTGGCTATGGCATCGATCTCAATGAGGCCTATCGGAACCTTCCTGAAATTTATTATGTTACACCCCTCCACCCCTCAAAATAGTAGAGGACTGAAGCTCGGCTTCTTCCTCCTTTTCTTGCTCCTGCTCGCCGTCTACGGCCTCGTCCTCGCCCAAACAAAACCTCCTTATCAGCCCGAAGACTCCCTCCTTTTCAGAGAGGGTGAGATTCTCGTGTCAAAAGGGGAGACGGAAAAGGCCCTCTGGCGTTTCAAAAGGCTGATCACCGATTATCCCAACAGCCCTCTCCTGAACGAAGCCAAATTTAGAATGGGTATCTGCTATACCCAACTGAAGAGGCCCAAGGACGGCATCCGTGTTTTGAACGAACTCCTTTCCAGTTTTCTTGCCCCGGCCAGAATGATCCAGGTCTTTACGCTCATGGGAGACAACTACCTCGAATTGAAGGACCCATTCAATGCCCTCTTATGGTATGGAAAAGGACTCCTTGTTCAGGGACAACAGAAAGATGAACTAAAAGGAAAGGTCAGATCTATTGTCGATGCATTTGACACGGAAGAGACCCTGGGCAGGGTCGAAACCCTCTACCGGGGGGCCTATGCGGGAGGGTATGCCAAATTCAGTTTAGCTCGGGTGGTGAAACGCCGCGGCGATGCCCCTCTTCTGAAGAAGATTATTTCAGAATTGGAAAAGGAGTACCCGGAGATGGACTATCTCGCCCAGGCCAGGGAGCTTCTGGGACCGCTCCAGATCGTCTCCGAGAAGCCGAAATACACGCTTGGTGTCATTCTTCCCCTGAGCGGGGTCTATCAGCCTTTCGGAACAAAGGTTCTTCAGGCGATTCAATTGGCAGTGAGGGGGACAGATCCTCACGGAAAAACACCACTCCTCTCCTTGGCCATTCGTGATTCGAAGGGAAATACGAAAGAGGTTGAAAGAGCCATTGAAGAGCTGGTAACAAAAGAAAAGGTGATTGCCATCATCGGGCCCCTTCTCAGTTCGACCGTTGATCAGGCGGCAAAGAAGGCACAACAACTGAAAGTTCCTCTGATAACACTCTCCCAGAAGGAACCGGCTTACGGAAAAGGGGAGTTTGTCTTTCAGAATTCCATGACCCCTGTTGCCCAGACCCAGGCACTTGCGGCCTATGCCATGAAGGACAGGGAATTTCGCACCTTTGCCAGTTTCTTTCCGAATTCACCCTACGGCCTCCACTATAAACACCTTTTCAACCAAGAAGTTGTCCGGAGAGGCGGAAGGATATTGGGCTCTGTCGCCTATCATGAAGAGCAAACCGATTTCACCCAGGAGATCAAGGGATTTTTTAGAATCAAAACAACTCAGGATTATGACAGCCGAAAAAAGAAAGGAGAGGAATTCAAGGCAGGCCTTACCGTTGATGCACTTTTCATTCCAGACACCTATGACCGGGTGGGTCTTCTCCTCTCTCAGATGGCCTATTTTGATATCAACGGGTCAACCTTTTTAGGGACGAATGCCTGGAATGATCCACGGCTCATTTCAGCGGGCGGCACAGCCGTTGAAGGAGCCGTTTTCGTCGATTGTTTTATGGGAAGAAGTTCTTCCCCGATCATCACCCAGTTTGTGGAAGAATTCCGAAAGGCCTATCAACGGGAACCGGAGACCCTCGAAGCCATCGGTTACGACGGTGCCAAATTCCTGAAGGACATCCTTCAGTCAAGATCAATCTCTTCGCCCCTCCAATTAAGAGAAGAGATCTCCAGGGTAGAAAATTTTCAGGGCGTCTCCGGTCTGAAAGGCTTTGGAGAAAGTGGAAAAGCGATACGTAGCCTTTCCATTCTGACAGTCAAGAATGGGCAAATCATGCAGACAGAACCCTGATGAAACCTCTCCATTCTTGGAAGGTGAGTTTGGATAAGGCCATCAGGATTCAAGAGACCCTTCGGGAACGAATCGTCATAGAAAAAACATTTTCAGAATTGAGATCCATTGGAGGAGGAGATGTTGGTTATTCTGAAAATGGGAGTCTCCTCTTCGGTGCCATCGTGGTGCTCTCCTTTCCGGAAATGGAAAGACTCGATTTTGCCATTGTCTATGGAAAGGTTCCATTCCCATATATTCCTGGGCTCTTAAGCTTTCGGGAAGGTCCCATCCTCATCAAAACCTTCAAAAAGTTAAAGGTAAGACCGGATGTAATGATCTTTGAAGGTCAAGGGATAGCTCATCCCAGAGGCTTTGGCCTGGCTTCACACCTGGGGCTGTGGCTCGACCTCCCGTCGATCGGTTGCACCAAAACGCCTCTTATCAATGATTTTGTATCTCCCGGAACCTCAAAAGGAAGTGTTGCATGGATTCAAAAGGACGGGGAAAACGTGGGGGTTGCGCTAAGAACAAGAGAGGGGGTAAAGCCCGTCTTTATCTCTCCGGGACATCGAATGGATCTTCCAACGAGTATCCAAATTATCCTTGCCACCTGCCAGAATTTTCGTATACCTGAACCCCTTCGCAGGGCGCACCAGATGACACGGATTTTCCTGAAGGGGCCTCCCCTTCTTCCTCAAGGAGAGGGGAACGGTAAGGGGAAATTTTTGGCTTGAGTTTTGGATTTTGTATTTAGGATTTGACGAGGCTTTACTTATACCGTTTCAAGTACCGTTCCAGACGGTTCATCCCTTCCACGATATTTTCCATGGAATTGGCGTAAGAAAACCGAAGATATCCTTCCGCATTCGTTCCGAAATCAATGCCAGGTGTCACTCCAACCTTGGCCTCTTTCAGGATGTCAAAGGCCAATTCATAGGAATTTCGTGAAAATCGTTTTGCATTGGCCAAGATATAGAAAGCTCCTGTGGGCTCCACGGTGATCCCAAATCCCAATGCTCTCAGCCTTGGAATCAAATAACGTCGCCGCTGGTCATAGGTCTCGATCATCTTCTGAATATCTCTATCTGCCTCTTGGAGTCCGGTCAAAGCGGCCCACTGGGCAAAAGAACTGGCAGAGATGAAAAGGTTCTGCTGGAGCTTTTGCATAGGTCGCATAAACTCTCTGGGGGCGATCACATAGCCCAGCCTCCATCCGGTCATGGCATAGAGCTTTGAAAAACCGTTGATCACGAAGGCCCGGTCTGTAAACTCAAGGACCGAATGGGCCTCTCCTTCATATACGAGACCGTGATAAATCTCATCGGAGATGATGAAAGGAGAGAATTGGGCAATCCGCTCCATTCTCTCCTTCGACATCACGTTCCCCGTTGGGTTGGAAGGAGAATTGATCATAATCCCTTTCACTCCGGGACCCAGCTTCTGTTCGATCATCTCCGGAAGATACTGGAAACCCTCCTCTTCCGTCACCTCGATAAAAACCGGAGTGCCGCCTACATACCGGATGATATTGGGGTAGCAAGGATAATAAGGATTCGAAAGAATAATTTCGTCTCCCGGGTCGATCAGGGCGGAGAAGAGAAGGAGCAAGGCAGGGGAGGTCCCCGAGGCAATGAGGATTTGATCCGGAGAAATCTTCACCCTGTATCGTTTCCAATAGTCCTCACTGATAGCCACTCTCAACTCGATCAATCCCAGACTATGGGTATAATGGGTCTTCCCATCGCAAATGGCACGGAGGGCCGCCTCTCTGATACACTCTGGGGTCTCAAAATCGGGTTCACCCACTTCGAGGTGAATGACCTTTTCTCCAGCCCTCTCGAGTTCCTGGGCTTTCTCTAAGACATCCATCACAATGAATGAGGGAATCTCTTGTGCCTTTTTCGAGATCATACTTGATCCCCATAAATCCCAAATTGCATATTCCGCCTATTCTGAGACGGGTTATTTCACTTTGTCAACGATTCGCACCTTTATCTTGTCTCCCCTCTTCATATGCAATAACTTCTGGGCACTTCTTTCCCGGATCGATATCTCTAAAAAACCGTCACTTCCGATGAGGGCCATGACTTCGCCCTGTTTCCCTTCCCAGTACCCCTTTTTTAGACCATGAATCATTCGCCTGCCCATCTGAATAAAAAAATCATGGGACCGAGCAAAGTTAAAGAGGGTCTTCTCATCGATATTACTGATGAGATTTCCGAAGGCATCGATATGAAGAATCTCTCCTTGAAGCTCTCTTCCCTTCCGCTTCAGTCTTGCGACACGTAAGGATTCCCAGGAATCGATCGCTTCCCCGAAAGATTCTGGCCTGACTCCCAAGGAAAGATGGGCCGCGACAGGAGCAAAAACGTCTCTTCCATGGAACGTGGAGCTTATCCGTGGAAGAAAATATTTTTGATTGGCCAGGACTACGGTCTGCTTTACCTCTTCCCGATGCAAGGCAAGGGTAAAGATACCGTTATCAGGTCCTATGAAATAGTAACGGGATGTAACGATGAGAATGGGTTTTCTCGGTCCACCGACACCTGGATCCACGACAGAAAGGTGAATCGTTCCTATCGGAAAAGAGGAAAAGGCACTTGCCAGAAGGAAAGCGCCTTCCTGAATATCCTGCGGGCTGATTTGATGGCTAATATCGATAAGGGTCGATCGGGGATTGATCCCTAAGATGACTCCCTTCATCGACGCCACATAATGGTCTTTGGTGCCGAAATCAGAGAGCAGGGTAATGATTCGATTTCTCATCCGTAATGGCTTTCGGTTAGGACTCGGAGATCCAGGATGCTCAGGGTCGCTGGTCTTTTCGGAGGCCCCCATCACCTGCTACCATCGTATGCAGGACTCGCTTCCTCCATGCCCTGCCTTAATCCTTTTCAGATGCCGCAAAAAAGGCTTTCTAATGATACCCTTCTCCGTAATGATCGCCTTGATAAAGAATTGGGGAGTAATATCGAAGGCCGGATTAAAGGCTCTCATTCCCCTGGGGGCGACCTGTTTCCCTTGAATGTGTGTCACCTCGGCAGGATCTCTCTCTTCGACCGGGATTCCGAGACCATTTGCAAGATCAAGATCAACGGTTGAAGTTGGGGCAGCCACATAAAAGGGAATACCGTGCCATTTGGAGGAGATGGCAAGGCCATAGGTCCCGATCTTGTTGGCAGTATCTCCGTTGCGGGCAATCCGGTCCGCACCCACCAGAACAAGGTTGATCCCCGCTTTCTTCATCACCCATGAGGCCATGTTATCGGTGATGAGGGTTGCGGGGATTTTCTCCTGCATCAATTCCCATGCCGTCAATCTCGCTCCCTGAAGCAGCGGCCTCGTCTCATCGACAAACACCTGAAATCGTTTCCCCTCGGACCAGGCAGCATAGAGAACTCCAAGCGCTGTCCCATACCCAGCCGTTGCCAACCCTCCAGCATTGCAGTGGGTCAGGATTCGGTCTCCATCCTGGATGAGGCTCTTTCCGTGCTTCCCGATCATCTGATTGACCTTCACATCCTCATCGAAGATCTCGATGGCTTCTGCCTCAAGACGGTTCTTCAAATCTTCCACGCTCAGCGCAGGATTCTGATCCAATATCCTCTTCATCCTGTCCAGTGCCCAGAAGAGATTGACCGCCGTCGGCCTGGCCTGCCCTATTTGCTGAAACACCTCATTCAGATTCTTACGAAAAACCTCGGGACGATGAGAACGGTTTTTTCCAGCCGCAAGGGCAACGCCCATGGCAGCTGCTACTCCGATCGCGGGTGCACCCCGGATCGCCAGGCTTCGAATGGCCGCTGCTACCGAGGGAGCGTCCTTACAATCGATATAACGGACCTCCTGGGGCAGCCTCCTCTGATCAAGGATTCTTACCCTGTCTTTTTTCCACTCAATGGTTTTGAATCTCATCAAGGCTTACCCACGATTGAGGTTAAAAGAACAATATTATTTCCCTTTGAGTTTCTCTTTGAGTAATTCATTCACCAGTTGGGGATTGGCTTTTCCTTTGGTCTGTTTCATCACCTCACCCACAAAGAAGCCAAAGAGTTTCTCCTTCCCCTTCCGGTAGTCCTCGACCTGTTTCGGATTGCCCACCATGGCTTTCTCGATTGCCTTTTCGATTTCGCCCTTATCAAGGATCTGAATCCAGCCCTTGTCCTGGACAATCTTTCCCGGTTTTTCTCCGGTCTGATACATCTCTTCAAAGACATCCTTGGCAATCTTTCCGCTGATCGTCCCCTGTTTGATCATCGAAAGCATCTCGACCAGATGTCCAGGGGTGACTGGGCACTGATCGATCTCTTTCTCGTCGTGTTTCAATTCCCTGAGAAGATCTCCCATCATCCAGTTACTCACGGTCTTTGGCTCAGGGAAGAGGCGCACACTTTCCTCATAATAACTGGCCAACGCCTTCGTGGAGGTTAAGATCTCTGCATCGTACTCTGGAATTCCATAATCTCTGACGAATCTCTCCTTCTTCGCATCGGGGAGTTCGGGAAGGCTCTTCCGGACCTCTTCGATCCACGATTCTTCAATTCGGATGGGAACGAGGTCCGGATCAGGAAAGTAACGATAATCATGGGCCTCTTCCTTCCCTCGCATGGAAACCGTGATCCCCCGCTCGACATCCCAGAGCCGCGTTTCCTGAACGACCTCGCCGCTTTCCTCCAGGGTATCAATCTGGCGCTTAATCTCATATTCCAATGCCTTCTCGACAAACCGGAAGGAGTTCATGTTCTTGAGTTCGGTTCGGGTCCCAAATTCCGTCTGACCTTTGGGCCGAACCGAGACGTTGGCATCACACCGAAAACTCCCCTCTTCCATGTTTCCCGTAGAGACCTCTAAATATTGAAGCAGAGAGCGAAGTTTCCTCAGATAGTCCCCCGCTTCCTGAGGGGAACGGATATCCGGTCCGCTCACAATTTCAGCCAGAGGAACGCCGGTGCGATTGAAATCGACAAAGCTGAACGCGGCGGCTTCCGGGGTCTCCCCATGTTTCAATTTTCCTGCATCCTCCTCAAGATGGATCCGGATCAGTTTAATTCGCTTCCTCCAGCCATCGACCGTAATATCGATGAAGCCATGTTCGGCAAGGGGATACTCATACATGGAAATCTGATATCCCTTGGGAAGGTCAGGATAAAAGTAATTCTTGCGCGCAAAGAGGCTGTGAGGTGCAATCTGGCATGAGGTCGCAAGACCTAATCGAATCGCAAACTCGACCGCCTTCTTATTCAGCACGGGCAGGGACCCTGGCTGTCCAGTACAGATGGGGCAGGTCAGGGTATTAGGCTCTTCACCAAAAGCCGTGGAACATCCACAGAAAATCTTCGACCTCGTCAAAAGCTGGGCGTGAACTTCTAACCCAATAACTGGTTCATATTCCATAAACATCTCCCATCTCAGGATCGTTTTCGCCTCTAAAAATATTATAAATCCAAGGCGTTGTCAAATCTTGGAACCGAGAGCATTCGAACGAAAGATTTCTGATCCCTTTCCTAATTTACGGCTCCCTCTGGGTTGACAAACGGAAGGAATTCCATTACGTTAGACCCAAAATGTTAAATCACATCCTAGTTCCTCCCTCCTTTGCCTTGATTAAAAAAGGCAGGGTCTCCCTCCTCTTGAAAGAGAGATATAAAGATCTCCTTCTTCAGCAGGGAATTGAAGATTTCGAAACTTTTCTTAAGAAATATGGACAAATCGCTCTCCATTTAAGAGGAAGAACCTATCTATTCTCGATACCCCTTAAGGATGGTAGAAAGATGGTTATTCGCCGCTACTCTCATGGGGGATGGTTCCGATTCTTTACGAGCGATCTCTATCTCTGCGGATCGAGATCCTTTCAGGAACTCTGCCTGACAGAGGAAATCCGATCATCGGGGATTTCCACTATTGAATCCATAGGCGCCGTCCATGTTTCGATCTTCCGCCTTTTTTACAGAGCCTATCTTCTGTCTGTCGAAATCCCAGATGCTGAGGACTCGACCCGCTATCTTTTGAGGACCTGTTCCCATCTTTCTCTGAACGATCTGATGGAAAAAAGAAGAATGATCCGCTCAGCGGGGCTTCTACTTCAACAATTTCATGGAGCAGGTTTTTTCCACCGGGACCTTCAATTGAAAAACATCCTGATCGAAGAAGGGCAGCCCTATCTGATCGACTTCGATCGCTCCTACCGGAAGAGGATTCTAACGTTAGAAGAAAAGATCAATGACCTCCTTCGCCTTAACCGGTCGGTTGAGAAGTGGAAACGCCTTGGACTTCCACTGACAAAGACAGACCGCTGGCGGTTCTTTTCGGCCTACTCAGAGGGTGACCCTGAAATAACGATTGCCCTTGCGAAAGAGCTTCAAACTTACTCGATCCGCCTTTTATTTCATCGATGCCTCTGGAAGCTGAATGAAGTTTTGAGTGATAAGTCCGGAGTTCGTAGTAAAAAGAGCTAACGGAATCCGAAAATCATCAAGATCAAAATCCCCTGAAGAACTCCTTGAGGGGCGGAATGAGGGATCGATGATGCGAGAAAAAGAAATGGTCTGCTCCTTGAATGATGGTCAAGGACTTGGGCTCATCAATCTGATGATACCATTCCTCAAGGCGGGGGAGGGGACAGAATAAATCCTGACTTCCTGCGATAATCAATTTTTTCTTCTTACATTCTTTTAAGAATCCAAAGTCGAACATCTCAAGAGGCGGTGCAACCGCCACCATCCCATCGATTCGTCCATCTCGAATGGCAACGGGCAGTCCCGCCCACGCTCCAAAGGAATATCCGAGAAGGATCAAGAAATGATCTCGCTCTCCGAAGGTTTTATTCAAATACTCAACGGCTGTCTGAACGTCTTCCGTTTCTCCAATACCATCGGAGTAAACTCCCCCGCTCTCCCCCACCCCCCTGAAGTTAAAGCGAAATGTGGAAAGTCCTGCTTCCCATGCTGCATGGGCCCCGGCGAGGATGACAGGGTTATGCATATCTCCCCCATATTGGGGGTGAGGGTGGCAGAGAACAACACCTCCTTTTGCAGAAAGGGCCTCATCCATGTTGACAAGGCCCTCCAGTTTGACCCCCGATGATGTGAAAAAGATCTTTTCTTCTTTCATCCTTTCATCACAAGGGAAAAATCCCTGCTTTTCGTCTCCTGTAATAGGCCTCCTTTCTTGGGCGGGCTTTTCCCTCTCGAAGACTCAATCTTTGCGTCAACTTGTCCTTTGATCCATTCCAAGACGTTCCTCAAGATCTCCAAAAATCGTACCTCGATACGGCTGACATCCTGGCTTTCAATTCGCTCGTTAATCGATTTCAACCAGGCATCCAGTTTCTCCTGGACCTGGAGGAGGATCTGAATCCAAAGAAGATCTGTTTCCTCTTTCTTTTCTTCCTGATCGGCACTCTGGGCCAACACCCTCTGACCACTCTCTCGATGGTCCTCTTTGGGCACCGTGATCTTAAAGAAATGAAACGGGCCCGAAAGATAAACCAGTACCAGGACGAGAGAGAAAGATAAAAAAGGAACGATCCATTTCTTCATGAGCTTTTCCGAACCTGATCAGAAGAAGCAAGCATTAGAATGACCAGTAGTGGGCGATGCGGGAGTTGAACCCACGGCCTTTGGTTACGGAGATACTGAAAAAGGCCACTCGCAAAACACCGCCAACCTATTGAATTTATATCAGTTTCACCGATATTTAAAAGTTACTTCTCAAAAACCCGTTTCATTACTTAGAAAATAACCTTAATTACCCTCTCCCTTGGTGGGAGAGGGAAGGGTGAGGGGGAACCCCAATGTCCACCCCCACCTCAATCCTCCCCCGTCGAAGGGGGAGGAGAGTAGATCAACGATTTTCATGGTTCGTGGGTTACGAACCCGTCATGAAAAATTGGTTTGATATTCTCTTCACGGGCTTTCACGCAATTTAACAAAAACTGGCAATAAAGTCAAAAATAATAATGTGTGTGTCCCCTACCCCACCGTAAATGCCGACCGGGAAGGATCAGATTCCGGAAAACCACTTTCAGAAGGAGCTTGTTTTGCTATCCGAGGGCATCCGCCTATGTTCTGAGTAAATCCAATTTTTCACGGGAACCTGTTGTGCGCGTGTTTGGGGGGAGTTCTCGCTTTCATCTTTCTCCGTTTCCTGCCTGCGAATGTCTGCGAAGGTCACGTTTTCTATTTGGTTCCTTCCTTTTGGGGCGCTTTAGTCCCTTGGGATCTGGGCTTCAGCTTAAGCCACAAGGGGTCCTTTTCAAGAATCCTTCGCGTCTTCTTCCGTTTCTCTTCCCACGAAAGTCTCTGATCCTCCTCGTCAATTTCTGTCCGTCTTTTGCGCATCCAGGCAACGGCATTAAAGGTTTTCTTCATTGGACAACACCTCCCTCGGCGTACGAATCTCAACCCATCCGTAGCCGATTTCTTCTGCCAAACTTCATCTTCCAATTATATCAGATACGACTTGCCACTTGAAAACGTCTAATAATTTTAGAGAGGTCCGATGATATCCAGACTTTTATCCAGAATAATTCCGGGAAAATTCTGGATAAATCCTCACATGACAATGCTAAGCAGCATTCCTTGGAAGCAACAAGAATCCACAACTCAAACCGAATTAGACATTACCGTATTCATAGGGGCTTTCAAGTTCCTTTTTAATTTCACTCTTATCGACACTTATTTTGTGAATTTCTTCCTCAATTCACACTATTTTCGAGCTGTCTGGAATTTCTGCGTATATTTTTTATCGAGAAAGGTCCTGGTCCACAATCACTTTTTCCTCATGCCCGTGAGAACGAGAACCTCTATTTCCGTAACCTGTTTCATGTCCAGGTCATTGGTAAGAAATGTGTCGCAACCTGCGGAAATGGCCGTAGCGACCTGGAAGGCATCCGCCAACGTCAACTTGTAGGAAGCCCTTAGCTGAGCAGCTTTTTCTGAAATGGTATGTTCTATCGGCATAAAAATGGTGTTTTTTCCATTGACGATAAGGTCGGTGAAGTCTTTCTGCAGATCAATGAGCCCCGTCGATAGGGGTGGATAAGGCATTCGGCAAGGGTAACGGGTGAAGTAACAGCGGTAATAAGCCCCTTGTCGATGCGTTGAAAAACAGTCTTAAGAATCTTCATGTATTGAGGATGTTTCTCAACATAATAGATAAGCGGAGCCGTATCAAGAAATAGACGGTTCACACCCTGAAGAAAAGCACCTATACCTTTGTTCTTACCGGTACCTCTTTTGACGCCTCTCATCCGATTCCTTTCTGCTCTTTGTCACCCAAGTTTGAGCATCCTCACCAATGAGGGGGTAAGGCGCTTTTCCACAGATTTCGCCCCATTTTCTCCTACCTACGGACGCTATACCGGCAGCGCGGACTCTGATTATTAGATGGGCAATAAGATCAAGATTCTCCTCCGGAGTAAGCCCTTTTGCTTTCTCCTTTAATTCCTTTAAGACGCTGATATCCATTGCATTCCTCCTCTATTTTTCTGTTGCTCTTTTAAAAGTATATTCTTTCCTCAGGGCATCGTCAATTCTCACGCTTGTCTTCCGGTCGGTAAGTCATTGCGTGGGGTTTTTCTTGTTTTATTGAGTTTGGTCAGGCAGACCCCTTCCGACTGAATTCGCACTCAAGAATCGTCACTCCGGTGAAAACCGGAGTCCAGCCCGCCCCGCCCTTCGGATGAATCACAAGTCTTCGCAGTTCTTCAAGCCCCATCATCATCCTCAGTGTCGCTCGCCCCCCATGCGGTATTTGATGTCGTAGTTGATGTTCTTCTCTATGATTGTATGTTCCGAATTACCTATTTATTGTGGTCAAGTGCCATTGCTA
>CAWEAV010000067.1:0-24510 GCA_963806715.1 uncultured delta proteobacterium | reverse complement strand
CATTGAAAAAGGGGACGGTTCTCTTTTTTTACCCCCTGACTCCGGGGTTAAATTTTGATCCATTGACTTTGGCAATGGTTTTCCAGGGCGCCGCTTCTGAAAGGCCATTATTAGAATCATTGCCGTTTGTGGCGTTGACATAATAGGTGGCGGCTCAAACCTCAGAGATAATGGGAAAATGGGAGGATGAGATTATCGGAAGCAGTGTAAATGGGATGATCAGTATTAAGCTCAAAAGGACAAGAAGATACTTCAAGTTTGCCAATCTTGAAAGTACTTTTATCCACCTACGCAGAAGACCGTGCCTGCGTGCCGAAACGTACTTCGGCGTGCAGGCACGGGTTATACCCGTGGATGAATGCGTGGAGAGCAGTCGAGTCATTCATGGGCCATAGAATTGATGCTTCGGTGGATTCCGCCACTGGTGGATAACCCTCCGAAGCCTTGGCGCTTGCGCGCCGAAGCGCTTCAGTGCCCAGGGGCGTAGGAGGGTATTTCATGGAGGTACCACGGGCTTTGCCCGCGAGGCTCCATCGATAATTTCATGCCAGGCACTCGTATCTATGAAGATCCTGTTCGTGAACATTGAGTTAATCCTTTGGATACAGATATCGGTCATGATTTCTGGCTACATCAGTTAAACTACTCTCCCCAAGTCCCGCGAATTCCAAGAGAATCTTCTTTTGACCTTCGACCGTGAATTCATCATCTTCTGAGAGAATCTCTATTTTGACTCGCTGATGGTTCTTAAGATGGGGTTCGCTTAAAGGTCTGAATATCCCATTTTCAAAGACAGCTTCAATGATCTTAGACATAGGGCCCCTCCTAAACAGCATATTACTGGGTGCGACAAATAAAGTCAATGAATACATGGAGCCGGATAGCTACATTTTGTGGCCGAAGATGCTTTTCATCTCTGGAAGGTCGGTATTGATTAGATCTCACCTTAACCCCTTCGTATTTCCAATACACGGGTTTCCAAATCATAGGATTGGTGAGGTCCAGGCGAGACTCGGATTGATGCTGATGGATAAACTTGACAAATTGGCTGCCGCTGCCCTGGAAATACTCAAACCTCCGAATTTCGCTGTTCAAGGATGAGGGGTAATGGAAACAATGGTTATTTGATTTCTTTCAGGACCGTAATACCAAAAGACTCGATACGCACCAGACGTTTTCTGCTGAACATAGGCTTCAAATATCTTCTCCGCGCTGGGACCTTTCAGGGAAGTAAATTCATGTGTCTGCAGAGACGGATGTCTTAGGTTGGTTTCCAACAAACCCAGTGTCTTCCGGACGGCTTTTAATATTTTCCTCTTGGCCGGGTTAGTTTCGATCTCCCGAAGATCCGCGTCGGCCTGAGGTGTAAAGATCAGTCCATCCATGGCTTATCCCTTCGCATACTTTGTAAATGATCCGCGTTTCATGGTTCCTTTCTGGGAAAGCCCGGTTCGAACTTTCTTTAAAGCGGATTTATTTTGGTAGAGCCAGGCCTCCCGCGCTGGAATTTCAACCATGGGCTCAAGGATGATCTTGTCTTCTTCCACGTAAGCCTTGACAGAACTGATGGTTCCAGCCGGAAGGAGTTTTGTTAGGGAAATACGCTTTCTTGAATCTACTGATAAGTTGATCGCTTTCATGATATCCTCCTTCTGTATTACTCTAAGGTAAAAGTGGGGAATATGTCAAGTGGGAATACCCATCCTGGGAGTAGCAAGTGTTCCGGGGAAAGCCTTCTTCTAAACGGAAAAGGGCACGGTTCTATTCGTTTACCTCCTGACTCCGGGGTTAAATTTTGAAGCATTCACTTTTGCGATGGTTTTCCAAGGGGTAGATTCGGAGATGCCAGTGTTAACATCGTTGCCGTTTGTGGCGTCGGCGTAGTAGGTTGCTGACGAGGCTATTGAGGAGGTGAGGATAAATAAAAGAAGAAATATGGTGCTCAAGGTGAGCAGGCCGGGAAATCTACAGTTTACAAACTGTTTTAGGCCAAAGAGGATAAGCATAAAAGGTGTTGTAGCAAAATATATGCGAGGATTGTTGAGGCCATTACCATATGTATCATATTGACATTGCTATACATTTTATTTGTTTGGGAAACATCAACCCGGAATTTCTATGACATAATATACATGGTATTCAAAAAATTGGCCACATGTTTTTAATGGCAATTTAGTCCGCGGGCGACAGATATTGAAAAACATCGTCCACAGTAGTCAGTCCACAGACCACAGCCGAAAGTTGAAAATCAGTCAATGGTAATCGGGCTACAGTCCACAGAGAATAGGTTTCAAGTCGCAGGTCACAGGCTACAGGCGCAACAAATCCCAAAGGTCAACTGGATGGGTAGAGTAGACGGCAATTCACCGCAAGTCTGGGGTTAGAGGAAAAAAGATAGACCTTACTTAAGCAAAAACATCGCAGATTGGGGTTGGGATTATCAGATAAAAGGCGAGGAGGCTCCTTTAGGTGAATTTAAGAATCGACTTATCTGTTCTGTTCTTGAAGTTTCTCCTGCACCCACAAATTAATAATCGTATCAGCGGATACACCTCGTCTCTGTGCAATCAACTGAACTTTTTCGGCAAGCTTTTTATCCAGGGAATAGTAGGTGATTTCAGATTGGATATCCACCTCAAACTCAACCTCCTTGGTTTGATCCCAAAAAGCGGATAAATCATGGCTATCCCAAAAATCTCCAATCTCTGTGTAAGATTTGGCTTTGGATAAGCTACTTCGACCTTTCGTCATATTTTCTCCTTTCAGAGGTTGTCATATCTCCTTGCAGGCCATTAAAAATATTCGTGTTCGTCGGCTGCTGTTCCTATTCTTACTGCAAGATTATTGCAGCAAATCTGGCAGAAAAGTCAAAAAAGGAAAAAGGAGATGGTTCTATTTTTTAAAAGAGGTGCGCTCTGTCGGATGTTGAGAAAGGTTCTATAAGTCATTGTCGTATTCTGATCCGATGAATTTCCACCAGAATGAGCTTCCCTTTATAGGAATCCATGTCCGGATGGAGAGATAGAAAACCTTTTAATCTCGTCATTAATTGCGGAATAATTTCCGGATGATTCTTAACTTGGAGTGCGATAATCCCTTTAGAATTTGCTGGAGGATAGTTGAGTTTATTTGCAAAATCCCCGTTCAGGGAGAGGAGGATTGAATCAAGTTTCTGGGCAGTTGATAGGACCACCTGATCCGGAGATTCTATGGGGATATGATCTTTGAGTTGAAAAACTTCATGGCCAGATTCGCGAAGACCCTGAATCACAGAATTTGAAATACAGTGGTCTGCAAAGAATCTTAGACCCATTAAACGGCCACCTCAAATTCTGACAAATCACGAGCATAATCCAAGCAGGCAGCGATTTGTTCTTTCGTAAGGTCCGGGAACTCCCTGATGATTTCTTCGGAAGTGTTACCCATAGCCAGGTATCCTAAGATAAGGCTAACGGGGATCCTGGTCCCTTTGATTCTTGGTTTACCCCGAAGTACATCAGGTGTGCTGACTACATGATTCTTCCAGTCTACCTGCATTTTGTCCTCCCTGCCTGTTGGTCTGAATCAGTTACCGAAACTTGTTTTCTGCTACGTAAAACCCATTTTATCACTTTTCAGGTTTGATGTCTTGTAAATTCTCAACCACAAGGGGGGTCACCCAGTCCAGAAATCACAACTTACTAAACACTTCGTCCACGGCGATCAGTCCACAGAGAATGGCTCAAGGCAATTTAGCTGATAGCAACTTTGCGAATAGCAATTTAGTCCGCAGACGACAGCTCATGGCAATTTGGCTAATAGCAGCTTGACTCATAGCAATTCAGACCACAGATAATAGCTCAGTAATAGAAAGATGGGGACGCGGGTTCCCCAACACGAGGAACAGGAACAGAATGATACTCGTCGATCTTAAATATCATTTCACCTTCCCATCTTCTTCAGGCACTTTATCTCTTTCCATAGTGACGCCATAAAATAGTCAGTAACTGGGCAATGCCCCCACCGGCCGTGTCTATACCCACATCCGTCATCGAAGCTGTTCGTGTCGGGACAAGGGATTGGTGGAATTCATCGAGGGAAGCCCAAAGAATCACTACCACCAGCGCAAAAAAAGACCAGCGCCAGTACCATGATGCAGCGGAATCACCCCGAAAGGCACGAAACAATAGGAGACTCAAAACGAAATACTCTGCCACATGTGACAGCTTCCTCATCAAGGCATGTATTAAGTCTATTTCCTGAGGCGAAATCCGAGGAACTAAGAGACGCAAGAGGGATCCGATGACGGAAGCTGTGTTTTCTGAGGAAAACGTTTCGGTGGACATCCACATGATAATAGACATCCAAAGAATTACCGGAATCCAATACTTAATGAATTTCCGTTGGAAGGTCATGTCATTATCTAAGTGCCTTTGGTTTGAAGTATTTTCACCTGAAAAGTGAACTGAGTCAACCTTAGACCTGGTTATACTTCCTGCATCATAGGAATAAAGAACATCAGGGAAGTACCGAAAATACAGTATAAAACCATTGAAAATACCAACTGGCCCCCATTTACATTCCTGATGGCTCTTCTTAACATCATCATTGAAAGTGACCGAGAGTTACTTCAGAAGGGAGGGTTGACCCGCCAGTTGCAGAATCGGCCATGGGCAAACCGCTCTTCAAGGCTTCAGACGGCGGTCGATTTGACATTTTAAGGGAAGGGGAGGACTCCACTTAACGTGAACTCCGGCAGGGGTCTGGGACGTAAGTATTCCTTTCACGAAAGGTTCGCCCTGAAGCCTTTCCGAACGGCTTGCCCACGTCCGTATAGTAAAAATTTAAGCAATATCTGGGTTGAGTGATAGGCGAGTTCAACATAGAGTTCGTTCTGCTCCTATGGATATCTTCATCTTTTCCTTTGGCGGTTCTTGTCGGGAAGTGGCTCAAAAGGAAATGTGATCCACCTACGCAGAAGACCACGCCTGCGTGCCCTGCCTTTGCCGAAGCGGCTTCGCGCAGGCAGGCGAAACGCACTTCGGCGTGCAGGCACGGGTTTTACTCGTGGATGGATGCGTGAGGAGCAGACGAATCGTTCATGGGCCATAGAATTGATGCGGTAAGTCGTTATCTCTTCTGTGTGTAATGTTTTTGGACATTTGAGAAAATATTTTCCCATGTTTGTGATTTTGAAATTTCGAGTTACTGCAACGCTTAGCATTCATTAGCAATTACGGGGATATTGACGGTTGGCATTGAAATTGCTTTCTAATGGGTATGCCTGAATCTAAAGATATATGGGAGAGCATGGCTGAGGACTTTTTTTCAGATGCTGAAAATGAGCATCGTCCACCGGCCGGCTCTTCGGGAATGGGGGAGGTCGTATCACCCGAATCGAAAAAGAATATCCTCCCGAATGAACGGGTGGCCTTCCTCCTGTTTCCCTTCTTTATTGAAATGATCGGCCAGTTCATCGATACTCTGAAAACGCTCGGGAATCACACACGAAGATTTCAAGAAAAAATGAGCGGTAAGGAATTGGGTGTTTATCTTAATCGGATCATCACGGAAGATATCGCGAAGGTGGAGCTCTCAGAAAAGTCTTCTCGATTACATCAGGATTGACAACCCGATCATCAGAAAAGATACAGTCAACATCGTCCTTGAAGAGGAACTAAAAAAATATCGGGTTGAATTGGAAGAAAAGAAAATCAAGCTCTTTGAAACACTTGAAAAGGGTCTCCCCGAAGCCGCCGTTCCCGATGACCAGTTGAGGTACCTATTAAGCTGTCTTCTCCAATATGTAATGACTATAATCCCTTTTAACGGAGGAATAGGGTTATTTACCCGATCCCTTGTTCTTCAGAAAGAGATGGGTGAGGGTCAGGCATCGGGCAGGGGGGAAAAGTATATCGAGATTCTAATGGTCTATATGGTTGATAAGGAGCAGTTGAAATCATCCGGGGCGGCATTCGGTATCCGGACCCGTCAGGAAGAAGGGATATTGGGTCTTACGCTGCGGCTGATTGACGAGATCGTTAAGAGAAACCGGGGAACGATGACATTTGAGGTGGATGAAAAGAAGGCAAAGACTACCATCTCCCTTCGATTTCCTGTGGAGAGAAGAAAGGTGGTCTACTACCAGCCAGCAACGGAATTGAGTTCAAAGATGCATCCATATAGAAGTACTTTCGAGAGGCTTTCATCTCTTGAGAAGATGAGAGAAAAAGGTTGATCCCGTAATAGCTTATGGCAATTAAGCTGATAGCGTACAGTCTGCTGCCAAGTCATAGGTTACAAGCGCAACCCGGTCAAATGGAGCCCCACGGGCAAGCCCGTGATCTCCATTAATGGGTTTGCAGAGAAGAGGTTGACAAATCTGTCTCACCTGTGGCAGAAAGGGACATCGCAAATTGCAGAACGGGCTTTATGATAAAGCTCTTTCGGGATATCACTCATTTGGTTACCGTTCTGGCATGGCATCTGACCTCTTCAAAGATTTCTTACTCCGTTTTCGCACAGACCCGTTACTCTCTTTAATCGTCGGATTTTAAGCCACTGAAGAAAAAATCCACATACTGGAATAGGGCATTTGTAGCAATAGGTACCTCGTTCCAATATCTGGCTGCTACCCATAGGGCTGAACCGAGACCTGTGAGATAGTGAGGATTGTAATTGTTCTGATAGAGATCGCAGACACCCTTGATGAGAAAATGGCCCAGTTGCTGGCGGCCTTGCGGTGCGAGCAATCCTTTCCTCAAGGAGGCTGTTGTGGACTTCGGATCCAGCCTTGAAAATATTTCATAGAAAACCGGGTAACCGTCCGCCTGTTCCCCATCTACAGTGTCCAGAACCACTTCCGCAACCCTCTTCTTGCCCATGAATTCGTTCCAGGCGGTCAGCATGTGATTAAACTCTACCGGAGTGAATAGGCGTCTCACACGGTCCAATGCGTAACGGGTGATGGTATGGTGAAGGTTGACGATCCCTTGACCGCACGTTGCCCGTAACATAAGACGATTCAAGGCCTCCCCGGATGGTAACTCGAACTTACTCAAGCCAGGACTCGTATCGAATTCACCTTTGCAGAAATAGTCCGATAGAGTGGCCAGGGCCGGCCACGGATTGTCTTTTGGCCGCTCCAACATCTCCAGGAGGATGAAGGCCGTGCAGGAGACCGAATGACCGAGGGACTCGTCCAGGTAACCACTTCCCAACAGCAACAGCTGACGCGCAAGCTCTGCCCCTCCCTGTTGTGCCTGGAAGGTGGCCATGAAAACGGTGGTTTTCTCCCAATTCCTTTCGCGGATGGCTCTTTCCACATCATTGAAGGAGACAGGAGAGGGTAGAAGATTTGCTCCGGGAAGTTTCTCCAGCTTGGGCCTCTTGGCATATTCGTTTACTTCGAGAGACAGGAGCTTTCGAATCTCATCTTCATTCAGGAAGGGGACAAACTCACGGCAGATTCGGTACATCTTTGGCAGATGGGGGTTGATGAAAGGCGGGTTCAATACCCGCTGTACCAGGGGATATAGGGTCAGGTGAACCTCCCATGGGTCGGTTCCTTTCTTAAGCGCTTCACTCAGGGACTGTGACGCCCCGGCCGGGTCAGAAACCTCCAGTGCCTCCAAGAGACCGCTTTCCATGTTGATTCTCCTTTCTATCCGGAATTTTCTTTGGTCCATAGTTCAATCATAGACGAGTCTCATAAGAAAGCAAACTAAATTGTCTTCAAGCCTTCCAGCGGAACCTCTGTCTGTGCGGCAAAATTCGTCGAGATCTTTGGGCAGGCCGGTCTATGAAAATTGTCTTGACAGCGGAGAGAGGGTGTGATACAGAAAGACCAACCGGTCGGACTTTGTCATCTAAAGGTGACTAAGAATGCAAAATGCGGTGGTTTTAAAAGATAAGATCATCCAGGAGTCCTTGAAATTGTTTTCTTTGAAAGGTTTTTTGAGCACCTCTATCCAGGACATTATGGAGGGAGCGAAGACGTCGAAAGGCGGCCTGTACAATCATTTTAAGAGTAAAGATGAGATCTTTCATGCCGTGCTGAGTGAGGCGAGAAAGATCTGGCGAGAAAAGAGCCTTGCAGGATTGGATCAGCTTGAGAAACCCGTTGCCAAGGTCAAAAAACTCTTGGAGAATTACAGGGACCGGTACCTGAAAGATAGGAAGACCTTCCCGGGGGGCTGCGTCTTTGTGACGCTGTCCGTGGAATTGGATGACCAGCGATCCGTTTTTTCTCGAGAACTCAACGAAGGATTCGTTCGACTCAAAGCGATGATCAAGAGACTCTTAGATCAAGGAAAGAAATCCGGTGAATTGAGACCCGGAGTGAATACCGAAGCGGTCACGGAAATGATCTTCTCCGGGATGCTCGGGGCATCCGTCATCTACGGCACAGAGAAGTCCTCTGCCAGCCTCAACCGATGCATCAATGCCTTGATCAGTTATCTCGATAGTTTAAGACCTTAAGAAATCAACTACCATCGAAGCGTGTACGAAAGGAGGTTCACATGGATTTCAGATTATCAGAAAGGGAAGAGTTGCTTCGAAAAAGCATGCGCGAATTTGCGGAGAAGGAGATCCCTCCGCGCATGGAGGCGATGGAAGAGACAGGGGAGTTTCCTGTCGATCTTTTGAGGAAGATGGGGGACATGGGCATTCTTGGCGTCATTACTCCCCCGGAATATGGTGGAACCGGAATGGGCAATCTCGCTCGAATTATCATCTTAGAAGAGATGGGACGGGTCTGCCCGGCCATCCCCATGGCCTTGCAAGTCCATCACATGGCTACCCATGCCTTGAGTAAATTCGGGAATGAGGAACAGAAGAAAAGATACCTGCCACCTTTGGCGAAAGGGGAAACCATGGGAGTCGTGGCAGTGACCGATCCTTCTGGAGGTTCGGATGTTGCCGGCATAAAGACATCGGCCAAATTGGATGGTGACCACTACATTCTGAATGGTCGAAAGTGTTTCATTACCAATGCCCATGTCTCAGATTTTTGGGTGGTCATCGCACGAACCGGGGAAGGGGGCAGGGGGTTATCCGCTTTTATTGTGGAAAAGAATTTCCCGGGGGCGAAGCCAGGGAGAAAAGAGAATAAGGTTGGGCTTCGCGGGGCCAACACCGGCGAGATCGTTTTGCAAAACTGTCCGGTTCCGAAAGCGAATCTTTTGGGGCACGAAGGGGAGGGGATGAACCTTGCCATCCAGAATATCGTAGAAACAGGGCGACCAGGAATGGCGAGCGTTGCCCTGGGGATTCTAAATGCCGTTTTGGAGCAGGCGGTTAAGTTCGCCAACGAACGGGCCCTTTATGGAAAGCCGATCAGTACCTTACAGGCGATTCAATGGCACATTGCCGATATCTACGCCGATCTTGAGATTTCGCGCCTCCTGGTCTACCGCGTGGGCTGGATGCGAGACAATAACATTCGATGTGATACTGAGTCGGCCCTGGCGAAGCAGTTTGCCTGTGAGGCAGCCGCGCGATCCGCCCGCAAGGCAATCGAGATTCATGGTTCTTACGGCATTATGAAGGAGTATCCCGTTCAACGATTGCTCCGGGATGCTCTGGTGACCATACCAGCAGGGGGGACCGGAGAAATTGCGAAGCTGGTCATGGCCCGCCATGCCTTGAGCCTGTTTAAACAATAATACAGTCGATCCCTGATCAGTGACCGGTGAGAGAGTGCGCATTATTGTCTGTCTAAAACCCGTTCCAGATCCAAAGCATTGGAACCGTCTACGGTTGGACCCGGAGACAAAAACTCTCATCCGGGAAGGGATCCCAAACATCATTAACCCCTTGGACAGGAAGGCCCTTGAATCCGCACTGCAACTGAGAGAAAAAGAAGGGGGAGAAGTCTTTACCTTGAGTATGGCTCCCCCTTATACCACTCCTGTTTTGCGGGAAGCCCTGGCGATGGGGGCTGATCATTCAATCTTATTATCCGATGTCGCCTTCGCGGGGTCAGATACCCTGGCCACTTCTTACATCATGGCCGTGGCCATAAGGAGAATAGGCCCGTGGGATCTGATCCTCTGTGGCGACGAGACGCTCGATGGCGGGACAGGACAGGTGAGCCCCCAGATGGCTGAGTTTCTGGATGTCCCTAACCTGATGCGTGTGGGCTTCATTGAAACGGTTCAAGAAGGGGTCTTCCGCGTTCGGTGCCAGATTGAACACGGCCATATGTGGGTCCGGGCAAAATCCCCCGCCGTTTTCTCCGTAGCCAAAGAGATCAATGAGCCCCGATATATCACTCTGATGAATATTCTGGAGGGTGAGAAAAAGGGGATTGAGATCTGGTCATCGAAGGACCTTGCCTTGAATGAACCATGGGTGGGATTACAGGGCTCCCCCAGCCAGATGGCCGACCTATTGATTCCGGGGACAAAACGGAGAGGAGAACTGCTGCAGGGGGAGCCGGTGGAAATGGCAGAAACACTGGCCGACCAGCTCCACCGTTTGGGGTATTGTTAGAAAGAGGATGGCGACGAGATGACTCGAAGTAAGATATGGATTTTTTGTGAACAGCGCCAGGGGCAATTGTCTGAGGTTGGATTGGAGCTTCTGGGGAAAGCGATCGAGTTAGCCTACCCGATAGGCAGGCGAGTGGCTGCAGTCCTGATCGGCCACCAATTGAAAGAGCTCTGTGAGACACTGTTTAAATTCGGCGCCGATGAAATTTTAGTTGCTGACCATCCTCTTTTGAACGCTTACTGCAATCAAGCGTATGCCAAGGTCCTGGAGGATGCCATCCGGCAATATCAACCGGAGACCCTTCTTCTCGGGGCCACGGTTTTGGGGACGGATCTGGGTGCCCGGCTGGCAGCCAGATTAAGAACCGGGCTTTCTGCTCATTGCATCGATTTTGGACTTTCCCCTGAAGGGGAGCTCCAGGCTGTGGTTCCAGGGTGGGGAGGAAATGTTCTGGCAACGATCCGTTGTCCGCACGTAAGACCCCAGATGGCTACGGTGATGCCAGGCGTCTTTGACATGCCTAAAGAGAGAGAGGCCACGGGGGAGCTGATCCCTCTTGAAGTTCGAGTCACACCCGGGGATATCTCTTATGAAATTCTAAAGGTGGAAAAAGAAGGAGTCCAGAGATCTTCTCTGGATAGGGCGGAGGTAGTCATTGCCGGCGGGTGGGGGATTGGCAGCGCAGAGGATTGGCAGTCGCTGGAAGAGTTGGCCTCTGCATTGAATGGGGCCGTTGGAGCAACGCGACCCCCTGTAGACGAAGGCTGGGCAGGAGAGGGCCAGATGATCGGCCAGAGCGGTCGAACCGTTCACCCTAAATTGTATATCGGAGTTGCCATCTCCGGTCAGATGCACCACATGGTGGGGATTAAAGGGGCAGAATGGATGGTAGCCATCAATCTCGATCCTCAAGCCACCATTTTTGAGTTTTGCGACCTCGGTTTAGTCGGTGATTTTAGAAGAATCATTCCGCATTTAATTAGAGCTGTTCAAACTTATTCCAACGTGAAACGCAAAGATCATTCGGATGCCGCTCTTTGATTCACCTGGGGAGGGAAAAACAATGATACCAGAAGAGGTTCTCCGTTCTCTTGCAATCCAAACAGATTCGAAGCTCCTGATGGTTGTCATTGACGGGCTTGGCGGCTTGCCTGTCAGGGGTAAAACAGAACTGGAGGCAGCCAAGATTCCAAACCTTGACCGGTTGGCTAACCTCTCAAGCTGCGGACTGATCGATCCAATTGCTGATGGCATCACGCCCGGGAGCGGGCCCTCCCATTTGGCCCTCTTTGGCTATGATCCGTTTCAATACGAGATCGGAAGAGGAGTGATGGAAGCCCTGGGGATTGGTTTGAAACCGACCCAAGAGGATCTAACCGCCCGGGGCAATTTTGCAACCATCGATGGGGATGGAAGAATTGTGGATCGTCGCGCCGGAAGGATTTCTACGGAAAAGAATGAAGAGATCTGCAAGTTTCTCCAGAAGGAAATCAAAGAAATTCAGGGTATTCAGGTTTCAGTCTATCCCGGCAAAGAGCATCGATTTGTCATTGTCTTCCGGGGAGAGGGACTTCGCGATGATCTCACCGATGCGGATCCGCAAAAGGACGGCCTTGCAGCGAAGGGAACTGAAGGCCTTTCCCCAGAGGCTAGGAAAACAGCCGAGATTGTGAATGGGTATATCCGAAAGGCAACAGAGGTCCTGAGGGGGCACCCCCCTGCCAATACGATTCTGCTTCGTGGATTTTCGAAGGTTCCGGACATTCCGTCGATGACAGATCGATTCAAGCTCCTCCCTGCAGCTATTGCGACGTATCCGATGTATCGGGGGCTGGCGCGGCTGGTCGGGATGGAGATTCTTGACTCGGGAGAAAGTTACCGCGATGAAGTGGAGGCCCTGAAAACCCATTTTGGCCAATATGACTTCTTTTATATCCACTTTAAGAAGACCGATTCAATGGGTGAAGACGGCAATTTTAGGGCTAAGGTGAAGGCCCTGGAGGAGATCGACCGGGTGATTCCATCCATCCTTCAATCAAAACCGGATGTGTTGGTGATCACCGGAGACCATTCAACTCCAGCTCTTTTGAAGTCTCACAGCTGGCATCCCAATCCCATCCTCCTCTATTCCAGGTATATCAGGCCCGATGGAATCCGCCGATTTACGGAACGGCAGTGCCAGAAGGGACAATTAAGCCGGTTTCACGCGATCCATGTCCTGACCTTGATGCTTGCCAATGGTCTTAAATTGAAAAAGTTTGGCGCATGAAAAAATTTCACCATCTCTACGGACCCGTGCCATCGAGGAGACTGGGTCGATCCCTTGGAATAGACCTTGTTCCCCATAAAATCTGCACTTACAACTGCATCTATTGCCAAATCGGAAAGACAACAGAGAAGACCCTCTTGAGAAAGGAGTATGTTCCTGCCGATGAGGTTCTGGAAGAGGTGAGGGTCTTTCTCCGGGAGGGATCTGCTCTGGCAGACTATCTTTCCCTGGGCGGGTCGGGAGAGCCAACCCTCCATTCGAAGATTCGATCCATCATCGAGGGGATCCAAGGGATGACGGATCTTCCTGTAAGCGTGATCACCAATGGATCTCTGTTTTACGAGCGGGAAGTGAGGGAGGACCTTCTTCGGGCCGAATGTCGTCCTCCCTTCTTTAGATGCTGTTTCACAGGAGGTCTTTGAGAAGATCAACCGTCCCGATCCAACCCTTTCAATCGAGAGAATCATTGAAGGATTGGTTGCATTTCGGAAGATTTACAAGGGACAGATCTGGCTCGAGATCCTATTCTGCAAGGGCGTGAATGATACCGAGAGCGAACTTCTCCGGATGAAAGAGGTGATCCGGCAGATCCACCCTGATCTGATCCACCTGAACACCGTCGTTCGGCCTCCTTCGGAAAGATGGGTTGTTCCATTGATGCAGGAGGAGATGGAGAAGATTCGTGCCTTCTTTGGGGGAAGGGCATCCATTATCTCGGAGTTCGATCGCCACATCCAGCCGCCGACTGAGGTAGAGGTGACAGAAAAGATTCTGGGCATTCTCAGGCGGAGGCCCCTCTCTCTTCTCGATCTTTCCAAGAACATGGGGCTATCCCAGGATGAACTGGAGATGTTCTTAAAGCCGCTCGTGGAAGAGGGAAAGATCCGAATCCGTTCTTTTCAGGGTTCCGTCTATTACGAAGCCGTCCTGGAAGGATCGTGACCATACGTCCGCGCCAGGCAAAATCTACAATCTTTTCTTTTGCTTCAGAGATTGATATGGACCGGTCCACGGCCAAATATTGAGCCTGGATAGAACAGGAGGCAGTGCTTCAAAGCCGAAACGATGGGTCGAGAGATCAGGCAACAGAGTGAGATAAGAAAGTTACAAACCTTACGGGAGGCAGAACGATGTGCCCGGATGATGACCGATTCAGAGCCGTGGAAGACGTTACGCCAGGCCTACGACGTTTCTCTGGAAATAGTGATTGACCCTTCAAGGGAAAATTATCTGGCATGGGTGGACGGTGAAGTAGCGGGGTTTGTTATTCTCCACATGCATGGCGTCTTTAACGCCTATATTCAGGCGGTTTGTGTCGCGTTGGAGTGGAGGAACAGAGGCATTGGAAGCCAATTATTGAGGTTTGCTGAAGAGAGGATTTTCCGCGAAACCCCCGATGCCTTCCTATGCGTTTCGTCCTTAAACAGAGATGGCTTGAGATTGTACAAACGACTCGGATACGAGGTCATTGGCGAATTGAGAGATTCCGAGATTTTACTGAGAAAGAGAATGGGATTACGGGAACCGTTCGATCTGTATTGAACCTTTTCCGAATTCCTTGTAAAATATAAAAATATTTTTCGAAGCGAACGAATACAGCAGCACGGGAGAAGGGTGAATGTCAAAAATTATGTGTCCTCAATGCAATCAATTATTGGATGAGGTTATTCGGGTGATTCAAGTTCGGTGCCGTTACAATGAGGAAGAGGATGATTATCTGACGGATGCAGACGAAGGTTTTATCGATCTTTGTCCTAAATGCAGAACAGAGCTGAAAGACCAGTGAAGACCGGATAGGTTGGGAGGCACACCCATTAACGATTCAGCATCAAGGGAAGCTCTGAGGAGTTTTTTTGGGGATGGTCGGGACGTTTCGTCGGTTCCTCTTTCGCGTTCGGTGACTCTTGTGGATGAGTTTTCGACGGGTACCGGGGTGAGCCATGAATCTGATTGAAGAGTTGCGAGAGACCCTTCGGATGGAAATCAGATCGAACTCGGAGCCGCCTAAGTATCTTGAGGCCGTCATCACGAGGAATGATTTTGAATTGCTCAGGTCTTTATTGACAAGACATTTCGGACCGGCGGCCAAGGAACCCGGAACAAAGAGGACCTTTCCGAAAGAAATCCAGGGATTGATCGATTCCATAGGCGGCCTGCGAACGGAGCAGTCTTTCTTTTATAGGCTGGGGGATGATAGCCACGTCTTATACGCTGCCCTTTGGCCCTGGGCATCCGATCCTGATAGGATCACCTTAAAGGCGGGTCTTAAATCTATTGCGGAAGAGAATCAATGAAGGAATCAGGTCTCTTGATTTCGACCAAGGGTTTTGGGAGATCCACCACCGCATGGACGATCGCTTCGTTCAACCCACCGTGATCTTCAGATGCAACCCGTGGGCTTGGGAAGACCAGCTACCTTGCAGGCCCCCCTCGCCGGGCCACTCGGGAAGAGTTGATAGATCTGTTTCATCTCAATCCCGGTCTTTTTGACGACCATCCGGATCGGCGGGGCAACGCCGAACTTCAGATAGTAGGCCCTGATGTAATCAACAATCTTCCAGTGATTTTCATCCATGGGGTAGGCATTTTCACTCTTTGCCAGTTCCTCGGCCAAAGCCCTGCTCCACTTATCCGGTTCCTGCATGAAACCATCCTCATCCAGCTCGATTTCAATTCCACCCAATATAACCTTCGGCATCTCCTTTTGCCTCCTCTTAGGGTCCCTATTATTTTCCATGATGATGGCGCTCCAACGTAACCAGAAGGTATTTGAAAAAAAGCCCTAGGTTTCCAAAGAGAGAATAACGGTGATCGGAGCATTCGTTTTAATAGCGGGTGAAATCTCCGGTGGCAAAGAGGATCTTCTCTGTGACTTTGACTTGAGGCTCAACATGAGGATTATCTATAAAAATAAAATAGGCATCCAGATCTTCGCCATAGGGGATAGGTTCGATGGAGTGAATATCGGTGAGCAGGGATTCCAACACCGGCCGCTCGAAGTAGCGGGGTTCAGTCATCCGTTTCTCATTGTTCGAGAGAATCCCAATCCGAGCTTGGGCGATTTATACAGCTCGTTGAAACATCGGGACGAGGCCCCTGCGGTTCGAATGAAAGCGTACTTCTTTAGGCTCCCTCAAAATGTTTTAAAGCCGACTCTCTTACATTTCGAATATGTTTTCGCATGAGCGATTCTGCCGATGAGGGGTCTTTCTTCTCAAGAGATTCGATGATATGAGCATGCTCAACCATGGAGTGTTCCGGCCTTCCATCGAGCGAAAACGTCTGGAGGCGAAGCATCTGGATGTGGTTATTGAGGGTATCCATGAGACTGATAAGAAGGTTGTTTCTACTCGTCTTGATGATGAGGTTATGAAATTCAAGGTCGGCCTGGGTATAATCTCTTGAACGGTCCCGGATATTCAATTCAGAAAAACCGTTAAAAAGGGACCTCATCCGCTCAATCGTCTTCTCATTGACATGGTCCACAGCGAGTCTTGCTGCAAATCCTTCAAGGACTTCCCTGACCGTCAGAATTTCAGCTATCTTTTCCCTGGAATGTTTAACTACGAAGGCGCCCCGCCTGGGTACGATCTTAACCATCCCTTCATTTTCCAGACGGCACAGCGTCTCTCGAATCGGAGTCCGGCTAACACCCAACTGTTTGGCAATCGCCTCTTCATCGATCTTTTCGCCAGGGGAGATTTCCTGAAAGATGATCGACTTCTTGAGGATTTCGTAAACCCTGTCACGAAGATTCGGTGATTCAATCAATTTCTCGATTCCTATTTCCATAATTTTGTATAATGTATGCCATATTATGAATTTCGGATCAATGACCCGCCAAAAAATTGTCAACAAGGCTTTTTAATGGGTTATTTTCCGCGCCTTCCAGCACTCGTCCATCTCTCCCTTTACTCTATTCCTGTTTTATGTTATTGAACCATAAATCCTTTTTCCCGATGCCATTCCACCTATGAAATTTTCAAAATCGAAATGGATCTGGATCGTGAGTCTGCTTGTTGTCATAATCGCCTTTCTCATCTACCGGTATCATTCGCAACTATGGGTTCATGAAGTTAAGTATTACCACCTTTTTGGAAGTCGACGTGCGCTGAAAAAGTTCATCACCTCCTTTGGAGCCTATTCTCCTCTGGCTTTCATCATTCTTCAAGTGATTCAAGTGGTTGTTGCGCCGATTCCAGGAGGTGCGATCGAATTCCTGGGAGGCTATATCTTTGGCACAAAAGCCGGATTTATTTACTCGATGATCGGTCTCCTTTTCGGCTCCTGGCTGGCCTTTGGACTTGCGAGAATTTTTGAGAAGTGGGCCGTGGAAAAGTTTGTCTCGGCCCAGACGAGGAAGAAATTCGACTACCTGATCGGCCATGAAGGAGTGATTATCAGTTTCCTTCTCTTTCTGATCCCGGGCTTTCCCAAGGATGCTCTATGTTATATTTTAGGACTGACTCCCATGCATGCGGGCATCTTTCTGGTCATCTCTACCGTTGGAAGAATTCCAGGGACGTTGATCGCCACCCTCCAGGGTGCCAAGGCCTTCGATGAACAATACAAGAGCTTCTTGATCCTTCTTGGAGTGTCGACGCTTGTGCTGCTGGTATTCTATATCTATCATGACGAAATCCACGGGCAGATCAAAAAACTGAAGAAGATACGGAAATAGCTGGGAGGGGGAAAGTGGTTTCGGGAACAAAAGAGGACAGAAAAGGAAAATTGTCCATTGAACTTGTCCTGGATCTGTACGCCAGCGTCTTAATGGAGATTTGGGAGATCGTCTCTTCCCTGATTGGGGAGGCGACGCTATCGCTTCTCCTGAACCTGGCCATTCGAAAGCTGAGAGACAAGTATCCTTTTCTGGCCTCGATGAAGGTCACTGAGGAAGGCATTTTATGGAATAAGATAAGAGAGGATTGCCGGACCCTCTCCCCCATCGAAGCCCATCGGGGACTTCAGAGTCTGATCAATCACCTCTTCCATCTCTTTACAGCCTTGGCTGAAGGAGTGATCAGCCGGGAACTCTTCCCAAAGGTTTTCCCGAAAGTGAAAGAGGCAGAACGGATCCTTTTCCCCAAATAGGAGATCTCCGTGCGACTCATCTTTAAGAATCTGAATATCCTACGCTCTACCATCAATGCCATTAACATGAGCTTTGAGATCAAAGAGATTGTCGAATCTGCCGGGGCCAATCTGCCCAATCTCTTTGATTTTTCGTCCTTTGCCCTTTTCTGGAAAGAAGGACCTACCCTCTACCTCTATCAGGAGGAATCCTGCCCTACTCCCTTTACCCAAGAGGTTATGAAGAATATCGCACGGGTCTGGTCGATCCTCGGGGAAGAGCAAATCGAAGAGGACCGGATTGATTCTCAGATCGAAAAGCGAAAGCTGAAAGCGAAACAGTTGACCATGGATCCACAGGCCACCCTGAAATCCCATCTTACGTTACCCCTGGCGATCGAGGGAGAGATCCTTGGGTGTATTTCCCTCAATAGCGAACAACCCAATGCCTTTGACGCCCAGGATCTTCAATTCTTCTCGGTCATCGGGTCCCAGATGGCTACGACCTTGAAACACTTCCAGCGCTTCGCCACCGTCAAAACGATGGCTATCTATGATACGTTGACAAGCCTTTACAATCGCAGATATTTTGAAGAGAGACTGGGGCTGGAGGCGCAGAAAGCGTTCTATGGAGGAGCCACGCTTTCTCTGGTCATGATTGATATCGACCACTTTAAGAGAATCAATGATACCTTTGGCCATACCGAGGGCGACAAGGTGTTGCGGGAGATTTCTTCTTTATTCAAGAGCTCTGTTCGAAAGAAAGACACGGTCGCGCGTTATGGGGGTGAGGAATTTATCCTCATTTTGCCAGAGGCGAATGTCGAAGAGTCTTCGATGATTGCCGAGCGTATTCGACGCTTAGTGGAAAAGAGTCCCTTTGAAGTAGGTCATGCGCAAATCCATCTTACGGTCAGTCTGGGAATTTCTAATTTTCCAAACGATCGGGCAAGAACGAAAGAAGAATTGGTGAAGATGGCAGACCAAGCCCTCTATGAGGCAAAGCGGGGAGGAAGAAATCGGGTCTGCATCTCCAACCCCGATACTTCAATATGAAACACTCATTCTTTTTCCAAAATCCGGTAGAGCGTTGTTCGATCGATCCCTAAAATCTCTGCGGCCTTCTTTTTATTTCCCTTTGTCTCCTGAAGAACTTTTAAGATGTAATTTTTCTCAACATCCTTGAGAGATAGAAGTTTCTCCGATATCACTGGATACTTCCTTTTGAGATCATCGAGGTTCTTTTCCGGAATAGTATCGAGCAGTTTCTGTGGCAAGTCTTCAGGAAGGATGATTGGATGGACGGTAAGGACGACAGCCCTTTCGACTGTATTCTCGATTTCCCGGACATTACCGGGCCACGAATATTGATTCAAAACCTCGAGCGCTTCTGGAGAGATGTAGGAGATAGACTTCTGATATTCTTCAGAGAACTTCTGCAAAAAATGATTGGCGAGAAGGGGGATATCCTCTTTTCTCTCCCTTAAGGGGGGGAGAGTAATGGTGACGACATTCAATCGATAGAAGAGGTCTTCCCTGAAAGTTCCATCTTTAACAAGAAGCTCTAAGGGTTGGTTGGTTGCACCAATAATTCTCACATCGACCCTGATGCTTTCCGTTCCCCCCACCCTTTTGATTTCATGATCCTGAAGAAACCTCAAAAGCTTGGTCTGCATTGAAAGGCTGATGTTGGTCAATTCGTCGAGAAAGATCGTTCCGCCCTCCGCTTCTTCAAACAGTCCTTTCTTTGCGCTGACCGCGCCGGTGAAGGCCCCTCGGACGTGGCCAAAGAGTTCGGTCTCCAACAGATTTTCGACAAGGGAAGCGCAATCGACCGGGATAAAGGGACGGGGATTCCTGGAACTGTTGTAATGAATCGAACGGGCCACAAGTTCTTTCCCGGTGCCGCTCTCCCCGTAAAGGAGAACCGTCGATTTCGTATCCGCCACCTTGGCAATCGTCTTATAAACCTGGACCATGCCAGGTGTCTGACCGATGACATTCTTGAATTGATATTTGGTGAGCAGTTCCTGGCGGTAGAATTTATTTTCCTGGAGGAGTCTCCTCTGTTCCAGGGCTCTCCGCACGGTAAGGGTGATCTCGTCCAGTTTGAAGGGCTTGCTGATATAATCGAAGGCCCCCTCCCGAATCGCCTCGATCGCAGTCTCGATCGATCCAAAGGCCGTGATCATGATTACCGTCGTTTCAGGAGACTGTTTTTTGAAGGTTCGGAGAACCTCCATCCCATCCCGTCCTCCATCCTGACATCGGTAATCACAATGTCAAAAGGGTTGTCCATCGCCTTCACGATGGCTTCTTCCCCGCCAAGGGCCACCGTGACTTCGTACCCCTCTTGGGTAAGGACTTCCTTCAGAAGATCGAGGGTGACCGGGTCGTCATCCACGACCAAGAGATGGGTTGTCATCTGATCCATGCGGTTCCGTTCCTGTAGGGATGGGAATGGAGACCAGAAAGGTGCTTCCCTTTCCGACTTCACTTTTGACATCGATCCTTCCTGAATGTTCCTTGATAATCTGATGACAGATCGCCAGTCCCAATCCTGTTCCTTCGCCTAATTTTTTCGTTGTATAGAAAGGTTCGAAAATTTTCTTCTTCGACTCCTCGGTGATGCCAATCCCTGTATCGGTGAGGACAATTTCGACCCATCCCTTTTTTTCTGAGGGAGACAGGCCTGGTATTTGCCGAGTCTTGATTGTCAGGGTTCCTCCTTGAGGCATGGCATCAAGGGCATTGGTGATGAGGTTGAGGAAAAGGGTTTGGAGGTGCGTGGAATCCCCTAAAACCGAGGGGAGTTTGGTTGACAGAAGGGTAGAGAGTTTTATGCTGCGAGCATGAAACCAGGGTTCACTTAGGCGGACCAATTCTTCAAGAACTTCATTCACCTCCAACCGTCTCAATTGGGGTTTGGGTTGACGGGTAAAGGAGAGCAAGTTTTTAACGGAATCGGCCAATCGGTCCAGTTGCGATTCGATGATCTTGAGGCGTTCTCGTTCTTTGGGCTGGAGGGTTCCTTCCCTTAGCATGAGCTGGATGTAACCAGAGATGGAGTTCAGGGGTGTTCCCATCTGATGAGCCATGGTTGCTGTGACCTGCCCGAGGGCAGCCAGTTTTTCGGATTGACCGAGCTGCCTCTGGGATTCAAACAGGGCCTCGTTGAGCAGTCTTAGCTCCTCATTCCGTTTCGCCAATTCAGAGGTTGCTGCTTCAATCTTATGGGTGAGCTCTTCGTTGAATTGATTGACCTGGGAAAGGAGTTGGATATTTTGGTCGTGGGTCTCTCGTATCGTCCGTAACATCTGGTTGAAGTTTCTTCCGAGTTCTCCTAACTCATCTTGGGTGCGGATGTGAGCCTCTGCATCGAGATCCCCTTTTTCGGCTTGAGCCATGGCCCCCACCAGTTCCTGGATGGGATTTCCAACCAGTTTCCGGAAGAGGAGGGTGAGGGTGACGAGGATGATCAGGATGCTGCAGAAGGTTAGGATCATGGCCCGGTCCCTTCTCCTGCTGAGGTAGCGCTGGGGTTCATCATAAGAACTGGCCACGCGGATGCTCCCGATCACTTTCTTTCCGAAATGAAGGGGTACCAAGACTTCCAACATTTTTTCCTCTCCGACTTCCCGGAGCGAAGAGAGGAGGGACATCTTTTCTCAGCCGTCTGACCTGATCTTCCTTAAGCGTTAATTTTGTTCGAGGACTGCTCAACTTTGAAGTGGTGATGAGAGGTCCGAGCCCCTTCTAGAAAAGAAGAAGAGGTCGATTTCCATGAGATGGGCCGACTCAACAACCACTCTTCAACTCGTCTGGGATCCGGGGGAGATTGTTGGCATTTCGAGGATCGGGCATTCCGATATCGATTTGCTTGCCAATGTAGAGATTTCGATCGAAATAGAAGTCGATCTTATCCTTCTTGGAGAGACGATAGTCCAAGTAGCTGAAGAGGAAGAGCACGCTGGCCACATTCAAGATAATAAAGAAGGTAATCTTGGTCTTAAGTCCGGAGAATTTTTTATTCAGTCCCCGCTCGATCATGGGGTGCCCCCACCGCATGGGCAAGGAGAGGATTGTGCTGAAGAATGACCTATCCAATTTCATCGCGAACCAAGTTTCTCAAGCGTCCCCTTTAACCGTGAATCGAGTCCCCCCCGTCGATGCGCCCTTTTCCGTTCGATGACTTTGACAAGAATGACTCCAACCTCAAATAGAATATAGAGCGGGCCTCCCATGAGGGTCATGTTAAAAACGTCGGGTGTAGGCGTAACCACGGCAGCGACAATCGCAATAAGGAGAATCGCATACCTGCGGTTTCGGGTCAAAAAGGAAGCACGGATCAACCGGAGATAGCTTAAGAGGGCGAGAATGAGTGGAAGCTCAAAGGTCAGACCGAAGCCGAAGATGAAAAAGGTGCAGAAGGAAATATATTTTCCCACGGAGATCATGGGTTTGATATTGGCCGATTGATACCCCAATAGGAACTGGACGCCGAAGGGAAGGGTAATGAAGTAACAGAAAAAGGCACCGAGATAAAAAAGGAAGATGGCCGTCAGGAGAATGGAGCGAGGGGATCTGAGGCCTTTTTGGCGGAAGAGAGGGGCCAGCGCTTTCCAGAAATGATAGAAGATTAAGGGGATGGAAAAAAACAAGCTTCCATAGATCGCTAACTTCAGAAAGGCGAGGAGGGATTCGGGTATGGAAAAGGCTACCAGATCTATGTGAAGGGAGGTATCCCGAAGGTGACGCATCAAGGGTTTTGAAAAGAAGAGATAAATGATCGTTCCCAGAAGGACAAAAAGGATCAAAATTTGAAGGACCCCTTTCCGGAACCTTGTGAGGGATTCGAATATCCCTTCTCGGCTGATCAACACTTTCGGATTTCCTGCCGTCATTTCTTTAATCTAACACAAAAAGGCGGGGGGTGAAACTATTGTATGAATTCCTGTCATAGGGTCTGTGAAGAGCCAACCTCTTCAAGGATTCAGATGGGAGAACCATTGTAACCCCGAGTCTCGGGTGCGATCGGATCGGGATGGTTTCCTCTCCGAAATCTTGGAAAGTGGATCATCAGAGGGAGGATCATCTGCAGGTCGTGCTCAGGGGACGTTTTAGAGGGGTAGGCGGCGAGCTGCCCATCTCTCGAAGGTGCCGCTTCAAGTTATATCCTGAGAGACCACCCCGACCCTGAGAGTAGGATCTCAAATCGTAACGGAGGCATTACGAACAATTCGAGTTCAATTCAGACATAAGACGTGAGACCCTGGGGAGGGAGGATTAGAGGGAGGTGCACGACCGGGTGGTGGGCAAAATAGTGAAAAATTCTGACCCTTTATATTTTTTTCTTGCAAAATAACACCTAATATCACGGCCGTCCAAGGAAAGATTCCCGCAAACGGGATAAGTGATTGAGAATGAGTGACTATTCCGACATCGAGAACGGGAACGATTTCAACCTCGGAATGAGCCATAATCCCGGAAACCACCGGGAGGCGGCACATGAACCGAGGACGGACGATCTTCTCGCAAGTGATGAAGTTCTTGCCCCACAAGGAATTTTCGGCCTGTGTGGCTCGATATGTCGGAGAGCGATACGTCAAATCATTTTCGTGCATGGATCAATTCCTCTGCATGGCATTTGCTCAACTTGCATACCGCGAGAGTCTGCGAGATATCGAGTGTTGCCTCCGGGCTCATCCGGCCAAGCTTTATCACATGGGCATTCGTGGCAAGGTGTCCAAGAGCACACTTGCCCACGCCAACGAGCGCCGCGACTGGCGCATCTGGGCCGACTTAGCGCAAGTCTTGATCGGTGCGGCACGAGAACTATACCACAACGACGAGCTTGGCGTGGAGCTTTCGCATACCGCGTACGCCTTCGACTCTACGACCATCGACCTGTGCCTATCACTTTTCCCCTGGGCCTCGTTCCGCAAGACCAAGGCGGCCGTGAAGGCCCACACACTATTAGACCTAAGAGGCAATGTCCCCTGCTGGGTTCACGTGACCTCCGCCTCCGTCCACGACGTCAATGCCTTGGACCTCCTGCCTGTCGAGGCGGGATCGTTCTATATTCTGGATCGGGGCTATCTGGATTTTGCCCGACTGTATGTGATGACAAGGCATGCGGCATTTTTCGTCACACGCATCAAGAGCAATACTCGCTACCGCCGCCTCTATTCCTGGCCGGTGAACAAAAGCACTGGACTGCGCTGCGACCAGACCATCGTCCTTTCAGGCTTCTACTCCCTCAGGGATTACCCCGACAAACTGCGCCTGGTTCATTTTGTCGATCCCGATACGGGAAAACGACTGCGTTTCTTGACCAACAACCATGTGGTCCCAGCTCTCACCATAGCACAACTCTACCGTTGCCGCTGGCAGGTCGAACTGTTCTTTCGCTGGATAAAGCAGCACCTGCGGATCAAATCCTTCTTCGGAACGAGCGAAAACGCGGTCAAGACGCAGATCTTCATAGCGGTGAGCGTCTACGTTCTGGTCGCCATCGTCAAGAAACGCCTGCACCTGGAAGATACCTCGCTCTACACAATTCTACAGATTTTGAGCGTATCGCTGTTCGAGAAAAGGCCCATTCTACAGGCTCTCTCGCATCAATCCTACACAATCCCGGAGGAGATGTACGACAACCAGTTGGAATTATTCATCCATTAATTGGACAGTCA
>CAWEAV010000066.1:0-76310 GCA_963806715.1 uncultured delta proteobacterium | reverse complement strand
ACTACTACGTTAAGTTTATCTTGACATTTGATAATACTTTGGTATATCCTCTGGGGTATGAAACCCCGAGAGATAGAACGATTCCGGTTGAAGCTGGAGGCCTTCTTGGCTGATGTCGTTTTGCCCATGGGTCGCAAAGAGCGGGGACAGCATGCCGAGGAATACATTCGAGGTCTCCTGATGGATGGAGAACGTAAATCCATCGAGCCAATGGCAAATCGTCTTCCTGATGGAGACGTTCAGGCTCTGCAGCAGTTTGCGAATCAGAGTCCGTGGTCTTCTGAGAAGGTTCGAGCGTCTCTGGCCAGAAAAGTGGAGAGAGAATTTGTTCCCGAAGCTTACTGGCTCATGGATGAGGTATCGTTTCCAAAGCAGGGTAAGCACTCGGTGGGAGTAGCTCGTCAATACTGTGGCGCTTTGGGAAAGACGGCCAACTGTCAGGTGGCAGTGACGTTGGATCTGGGGACGGAGGAGTCGAGTACCCCCTTGGACTGGGCCCTGTATCTTCCGGAGGAATGGATTGAGGATCCTGTTCGGAGGAAGGAGGCAGGCATTCCCGAGGAGATTGTTTTTAAGACAAAGACGGAGTTGGCTTTGGATCTGATTGATGAAGTCCGAGGGTGGGGATTGCAAGATCGACTGGTATTGGCGGATTCGGCTTATGGAGATGCGTATGAATTCCGTCAGGGATTGAGAGATCGGACGTTGGATTACGTCGTTCAAGTAAGTGGGGAACTGACGGCATGGACGGAAGATCCCCATCCTGCAGAGCCTCCGATGAAACGGGGAGGGAAAATCCCTCGAAAACGCTTTTACGCGAAAGACTTTCCCTCCGCTCGAAGTCTCTGCCAGATTGCCAAAGGCTTGCCCTCCGGAAGTTGGAAGACCATCACGTGGAGAGAAGGGACCAAGGGACCTCTCTCTTCTCGGTTTGCTCGTGTGATCGTCTGGATGGCTAATGGATTGGTGCAAGGGAAGACGATGAAGGAGCCACCGCAAGAGTTGTTGATCGAATGGCCGGAAAGAGACAAAGAACCTTGGAAGTATTGGCTTTCCAGTTTGCCTCCTCATCGGACTTCTTTTAGAAGGTTGGTGCGAAAGGCGAAAGGACGTTTCCGTATTGAGCAAGATTACGAGGAGATGAAGGGGGAAGTGGGGTTGGATCATTTTGAAGGCCGTTCGTGGCAAGGGTTGCATCATCATGTCACGTTGGTAACGTTGGCCTATGCCTTCCTGATGCTGGAAAGAATGGGCACCAAAAAAAACTTCTGGATTGACCTTGCCAGCTGTCCGCCGATTGATCCAGAAATGCTTGATGCTATACAGAGGCGTATGTCCGGTTTGCAGTAATGTCATCTTTGATGACTCGTAATACTTAACGTAGTAGTACTAATTGCTTACGGTGTAACATTTCATCCTCCTCTTTTCTCCTTGGAAATGAGAATCCCATACTCGAATCCGTTGACCAGGGCCAGGAAGGAGGCCTTGTTGATATTCTCTGAAAAAGCCCTCACCCTCCAGGCATCCTTCCCGTTGCTGAAGAGAATCTCCACCTCAACGCTGGCTGCTGTCCCCGCCCCCGGATCGAAGATGCGGGAGCTGAAATCGATTAATTTGATCTCATCCACCTCAGGAAAGATTGATTTCAAAGACTTCTTCAGGACCTTTGCAAGAGCATCCACAGGCCCGGTTCCGGTATCCGCCTCGTGCATCTCTATGCCATCGGCCCGGAGCAGGATGGTCGCTTCCGGCCGGATCCCGTCATCGATAAGGCGATAATTCCCATGGATTTCAAAGTGGGGCTTATAATCCGACATGGATCTTAGAAGATTTAAAATCTTTGTGGCATCCTTGATGCGTTCCTCAACCAATGTCTTTCTCCTAACACTTTAAATATAAAGCTCATTTCCATTACATTAAAGAATTTACAGGAATTGTCAAGAGAAAACATCATTTGACCGGCGGTTTACCTTCGTGTTAACTTCTTGGAGGGTTCGGGGCGTCGAACCCTAATTTCTTGAAGGAGCAAGTGTGATGAAACTCAGCGGTGTAATGCCTCCGATTACGACCCCTTTTCAGAAGGGAGAAGTGGCCCTGGATCGATTGAAGGAAAACTTTCAGAAATGGAACCAGACAGGGCTCTCCGGTTACCTTATCCTCGGGTCAAATGGAGAAACGGTCTATCTGAACGAAAAGGAAAAAATGAAGGTGATCGAGGTCTCTCGTGAATCGATTCCGGTCTCGAAGATCATGATGGTCGGAACAGGAATGGAATCGACCCGAGAAACGATCCAATTTACAAATCAGGCTGCCAAGAGCGGGGCTGATTGGGCCCTGGTCGTTACCCCTTATTATTTCAAGGGATCGATGAAACCCCAGGTCCTTCATGACCATTTTATCGCTGTGGCTGAATCTTCCCAGATAGGGATCCTTCTCTACAATGTTCCCCAATTTACAGGGATCAACATGGAACCGGAACTCGTCGCCAAGCTCTCGGAGCACCCCAATATTATCGGGATTAAGGACAGTTCGGGAAACATCGGCCAGCTCAGCGAAATCATCCACCTCTCTAAGAAGGGATTTTCCGTCTTCGTCGGCTCTGCTCCTGTCTTCTTTCCTGCCCTTTGTGTTGGAGCCGTAGGCGGAATCCTGGCTGTGGCTAACGTGGTCCCCAACGAGTGCGTTCAGATCTTCAATCTGTTTAAGGAAAAGAAATTCGATGAAGCCGGAGAATTGCAGTATCGTTTGACTCCCCTGGCTAAAGATGTCACAACGAAGTATGGAATTGGGGGTCTAAAAATTGCGATGGATGTGGCAGGCTATTTTGGAGGAGACCCAAGACCCCCCCTGAAGAAACCTGGATCGGAAGTGAGAGAGGAACTGACCCGCCAAATGAATCGCCTTAAAGGGATTGAAGGATAAGATAAACCCAGATATTGCATAAATTTTCGACCATACGGACATGGGCAGGCCACTCGGAAAGGCTTCGGGGCGAACGTTTTGTTCAACGAGCACGGAGGTTTCATGCCCTTGCTGGAGTCCACTCTGGGTGCTATCCTCCGTTACCCATACTATTTCATAATAACCGCCGTCCGGAGCCTTGAAGAGCGGTTTGCCTATGGCCATTAATGGTGGGTAAAAGCAAACCTTATCGATCCCTCTGTAACCATTAGGAGGAAATAGTTTTCCCCAATTGGGTATCGGTAATGGAAATTTATCTGGAATTTGGTGATTGGGGTTTAAAGGAATAAGTCCTGGGTTACCTCTTCGCCGGGGTTCAGGATGAGGAATTCTTTACCCCATGCCCCCTGGAGCATCTTCTCAAATAATTCGAGGGACCCTTTGATCTCTTCATATCTCAAATTGAGAAACCGGGCATTTTCGCGCGCATGCTCCCGATGGGCTTCCGTTAATTGCAAGCCGACATCAACCAACGCAATTCTCGTATAATTCTTTAATTCCTCCCGAATCGCCCATTCGGCAGTTTCCTTCCCGTAACGTTCAGAATATTCATAATAGGTGCCAAGGGGAGACTTTGCCTCTTCGATCCAGCCTTTGGTCAAATAATAGGTTCCCGGTTCTTTCGCCTGTTCCTCCATATACCTCTCATGGGAACCCAAAAACAGAGCGATGCAGTCATGGACCCGCGGGATGACAATAGGCTGACGTTTCACCTTAATCCCTACGATCCCGTTACTGCAAAGCCCGTAACTCAGAATAATGTAGTCCCAATCCTGCTCTGCAGCCTTGTCAACCTCTGCTTGAATGATCGGGCTCATCTTTTGAGGGGTCCGGTGAAGGGATTGTTCTAAGAAGACAAAAGAATTTCCGTTACTCTCAAATTGGAGCAGTTCATTCTTCATGATATTGCAGGCAATGACGAGATATTTCATAGATCAATAATAAAATATCAAAATCTCAAAATCCAACAAATGAATGTCAAAACCCACTATCTGGGTCTATCCTTCTTGAAGGGATTCGAGTACGAGCTCCGTGATGTCCATCACCTTGATCTTGGCCTTTCCTTCTTTTCGCAGCTTCGCGGCAGCAACCTGAAGATTGCTTTTGCAGGAAGGGCATCCGGAGACCACAAGGTCTGCACCGATCCGGCGGGCTTCGAGGATCCGCTCTCGAGCCACCTCTCCGCTGAGATTGATATCGAAGGCTTTCAAGCCACCCCCTCCGCCACAGCATCTGGCAAGGTTTCGATTGGTTGGAAACTCTAAGAGTTCCACCCCGGGAAGAGCCTTCAGAACCGCCCGCGGCGGGTCATAGACCTTGAGGTGCCTTCCCAGATCACAGGGATCATGGTAAGCCACCTTCTTACCGATAAGTTTTTTGAAGTGAAGTTTGCCCTCTTCGATCAATTTCTGAAGGTACTCCGTGGTATGATAAACAGGAATTTCGAAGGATGCGATCTTAGGATAGAGTTCCCGGAAGGCCTTGGTGCAGCCTGCGCAGGGGGTAACCATCAGTTTGGGCTTACGCTTCTTAATCTTTTCAATGTTCTGTTTGGCAATCTCCTCAAAGTGATCGGAACCGACCAGATAAGCCAGGTAACCACAACATTGTTCCTCCGTCCCCTGGGCCGAAAAAGGGACAGAGGCCTGTTTTAGGATTTCCATCGTGCTTGGAACGATATGGAGGTCCTGGTAGGAGGGAACACATCCAAGAAAGAGAAGAACGTCACTCTGTTTATCTTCATACGATCTCGGGTAAATCTCTGTCCGTTTCTCCCTGGCCTCCCCTAATGGGTTTCCGAAGCGTTTAATATTCTCCATCAAGAGCCTGTGAACTTCCGGCATCGATCCCAGGGTTGCCAGCCTCTTTCGAAAGGTAACGACCACATCACTGGTCCGAACAGCAGGGAAGCAGGCCTCCACACAAGCCCCGCAGCCGATGCACTGATAGATTGACTTCTCCACCTGGCCGCTGACGTTCAGCTTTCCTTCGATGATCAACCGGGTAATGGCATTTCTGCCCCGAGGCGCATAGGTTTCTATTCCGGTCGCCAGAAAGACGGGACAGGAAGGCAGGCAGAATCCGCATTTGTTGCATTTTGAGACTTCCTCATAAACTTGATTGCTCAATTCCTTTGCTTCCATCAAATTCCTCCCACGAATTTACCTGGGTTGAAGAGACAGGAGGGATCCAATTGAGATTTGAGCTGTCGAAAGACGGGGAGATCAGAACCCTCTTTTCCCCACACATTGATTTGCTTCTTGATCCATACAGGGGCCGCTTCGATGACAAGATTCCCACCCAACGCTACAGCCTTTCCTGTGAGTTGGTGGATCGCATGAATCACGCGATTCGATTCCGCCGTCCTCTCACCGAAGGGAAGACCCACATACAGGATACCCGACCCTGCGTGACCCCAAAGGGCACAGGGAAATCCTTCCTGGGCTGCGATTGCCTCCGAGGCAGCGAAGGCCACAGCGGTCTTTGAGATGGGGACACTCATCTTCAAAAGGGCTGATTCTGGCCATCGAGTCCGTAATCTCAAACTGCTGTCCCGGACTGTTTTCCAGAGGTTGCTTTGGTCATGCCCTTCTAACAGTTCCGTTTTTCGAGGAAGATATCGCCTCGTGATTTCATGAATTTCCTTGATCTGTCTCTGGACAGCCTCTTTTGCCCCTTCAATCGCGCCGGCCAGGAAATAATCTCCCTCTGAATAAGGCAGGTTGGCGCCCGTCTCCCTTATGACTGTGAAATTCAGAATTTCGATCGAAGAAGGAATGAGTTGAGATTTCAGGATCTCCTTTATAACTTCAAAGGCGCTCTCTGCCTTTTGGAAGGCAGCCACAAACGTATGTTCTTTTTCAGGAAGCGGAAGAAGTCTCAGGGTGGCTTCGATGATGATCCCCAGCGTTCCGAAGGATCCAATGAAGAGCTTTGCCATATCGTAACCCGAGACATTTTTGACCGTCTTTCCACCGCACGAAATCACCCCCCCGTCAGCCAAAACGACCTTCATTCCCAGGACGAGATCCCGTGCTGTTCCGTAAAGGAGACGTTTCGGCCCGCTCGAATGGGTGGCGAGGATCCCTCCGAGTGTAGCTGCATCCGTAAAGGGAGGATCGAGGGGAATGAAATAACCGATTCCCTCCGAGCGCAGTCGTTCCTGGATATCCGAAAGGAGGACCCCCGATTCGAGAGTAATCGTCAGATTCTCACAGTCTTGATCAACCACCCGGTCCAGATGTCTGGTCGAGATGACCAGATCAGCGCGTCGCGGAATATTTCCAATACCTATCTTGGTTCCGTTTCCCCTCGGGATGATGGAGAGAGATTCGGCCTGGCAGAGGCCCACGATTTTCCTGACCTCTTCTCTTGTCTTAGGGAAGATCGCCCATTTTGGAGAAAGGCCATCCATATCAAAGGCCTCTATACCTGAACCATTGCTAAGCAGGCTTGAAGAATCCGTGATTTCGGTCAATTTGCTTAAAATTTCTTCCCTGCCCTTCATGAGGCTTCTCCTTCGATTCTTTCGGGAAGGACTTTCCCGGGATTGCAGATCTCATCCGGGTCAAAGGCCATCTTCAGCTTTTTCATGGCTCTTAGATCCTCCGGAGAAAAGATGAACGACATCTCGCGAATCTTCTCTGTTCCCACACCATGCTCCCCACTGATTGTCCCGCCTACGTCGGCACAGGCCCGGAGGATCTCTGCGCCAGCAAGGTGAACCCTTTTGAGCTCATCTTCATTTCTCGCATCAAACAGGATGAGGGGGTGAAGATTCCCGTCGCCTGCATGGAATACATTTCCAATCGCGAGGCTATACTTTTTTCCAACTTCCACCACCTTCTTTAACACCGCGGGCAGCTTCGTCCGAGGGACGGTTCCATCGCAAACAAGGTAACTGGGCCGTAGTCTGGCCACCGCTCCAAAGGCCCCTTTTCGGCCAGCCCAAAGCCTCATCCGTTCAGCCTCAGAGGTCGCCCTCTTCACCTCTCGAACACGATTCTCTTTACAGATATCAATGATTTTTTCAGCGATCCGATCCATCCCATCACTAATCCCATCCAGTTCAATGATGAGAACCGCCTCTGCATCCAGCGGATACCCTGCATGGATGGAATCTTCGACCGCGTTCATCACCATACGATCCATCATCTCCAGGGTTGCCGGAATGATGCCGGCGCCAATGATGGATGAAACAGTATTTCCCGCATCCTCCAGAGAATCGTATATAGCCAAAAAGGTCTGGACCGCCTCCGGCTTTCTCATGATTCTCAAGACCATTTGGGTGGCAATCCCGAAGGTCCCCTCGGACCCCACCAGAACACCGATCAGATCGTAACCCGGGTTGTCGTAAGCCTTGCCTCCTGTCCAGATAACGTCGCCACTCGGAAGCACCACCTCCGCGCCCAGGATATGGTTTGTTGTCACGCCGTACTTAAGGCAGTGAGGACCACCTGAGTTCTCTCCCAGATTCCCGCCCATTGTTGACACCTTCTGACTGGCGGGATCCGGTGCATAGTAGTAGCCGTATTGGGCCAGTTCATTCTGAAGATCGAGGTTGAATACCCCGGGCTCAACTACAGCCCTCTGATTCTCGAGGTCGATTTCAACGATCCTGTTCATCCTCGAAAAATGGAGGACGATCCCGCCCCGAGCCGGAATGGACCCTCCGCTGAGATTGGTCCCTGATCCGCGTGCCACCACAGGTACCTTCTCATGGTGGGCCATCCGGAGGATCGCCGAAACATCCTCCGTGGACCTGGGCAAGACAATCACCTCAGGCTTGGCGCTGAAAAGAGAGGCATCATAACCATAGACAGTAAGATCGATCTCGGAATGAAGGACATTCTCTTCACCCACGATCTGGCCCAAGGATTGAATCAGTCTTTCGCAGTCCATGGATCCTCCTTTTAGTCTGCCTTCTTCATTCTCTTCTCTTTTTCCCCTTCCCTGCCCTTTCATTACTCGACTTAATTATAACTCCCTTTCGGGGCAGGTTGAATAAAAAAGGGCTCCGGCGAGCCCTTTTTTCCAGTCTATTTACCCAGCATCTCTTTCAGCGCTGAAATGAGGCAATGCACATATTGAATCTGGCAGGAGTCGCCCATGAGACCCACTCTCCAGATCTTGCCTTTCACCTGGCCAAGACCTCCTCCCACCTCAATATTGTAATCATTAAGAAGCCTTTTTCGCACCGGAACGTCTTCGACACCTGCCGGAAGGTAGGCAGAAGTCAACATGGGCAACCGATACCCCTCCTGGGCAAAGAGCTTAAAGCCGAGCCTCTCCAGTTCCATCTTCAAAAAATCCCCTATCGCTTCATGGCGCTTAAATCTTGCCTCAAGCCCCTCTTCAAAGATTATCCTCAACCCTTCTCTCAGGGCATAGAGCATCGACGCCGGGGCCGTATGATGATAGACCCTCTCCTCTCCCCAGTACTTCTCAAGCAATAAGCAGGTCGAGATACCATCCCTGGATCTTCGTCTTTCTGGCGCGGCGGACATCCATGGCCTTGGCGCTTGCCGTAAAGGGGGAAAGACCCGGAGGAACGCCGATTCCTTTCTGGCTGCAACTGTAAGAGATATCAATCCCCCATTCATCAGTCTTGACCTCGCACCCCCCTAAGGAAGTCACGGTATCAACCAGAAAGAGGGTATCGGTCTTTTTGCAATAGGCGCCGATCTCCTCGAGGGGCTGCCGAACTCCTGTCGATGTCTCTGCGTGAACAATGGCACAGATCTTGGCCTCGGGATGCTCTTTCATGGCCTTAATCATTCTCTCGGGTTCAAATGCCTTTCCCCATTCCTGGTCGAGCCGGATGACCTTTGCCCCGAATCGGGCGGCTATCTCCGTCATTCTTTCTCCGAAATATCCCTTGACCCCGATGATGACCGTATCGCCCGGTTCTACAAAATTGACGAAAGAGGCCTCCATCCCGGAGCTTCCCGTCCCGGGAAGGGCAATGGTAAACCGATTTTTGGTTTGAAAGATCTCCCTGAGCATCACGCTGATTTCGTCCATGGCCGCCAAAAGGAGAGGATCGAGATATCCGATCACAGGAGTGACCATGGCCTGATAGACGCGATAATGGACGTTTCCTGGCCCGGGTCCCATTAATATTCGTGGATTTGGATTGAATTCTTTCTTATCGACTTTTTCCATCACGAAACCTCCTTTAGCAGGATTTATTCATTCTCTAATTCTCTTAACCTCTCATCATCGAGCCCGAAATAGTGGCCCACCTCGTGGATGACGACCTCCCTAACCTTCTATTCAATCTCTTCCCTCGTTTCTACAGATCGATTCAATGGGAATCTGAAAAAGGGTGATCTTATCCGGAAGAACGTTACCATAATAAAAGCCTCTTCGCTGATAAGGCACCCCCTGATAGAGGCCTAATAACTGGTAGGGAGATCGGAGTTCCATCTCTGAAAGAATCTCCTCCGAGGCCCGGTCTTCAATGACCACGTCCACATTCTCCATCTTTCTCCTTAAAAATTTGGGAAGTCCATCTCAATGCCGAAACCACCGCTTCCTCAAATTCTTTTCGGGTCAGTTTCATTTTGAGGGTTCGAGGGGTCAAGGAGTCGAGGGTTCAAGGATACGTAGGTGTATTCAAGTTGTATCCAGAATCACCACTGGAACCCTTGAACCCTGGACTCCTCGACCCCTTTTTCTATTTCTGGAGTTCTGGGACGATCTTCTCGAAATAATCGAGAACCTCGGGATTCGATAAGGCGTCCCTGTTCAGAACCGGTCTTCCGTGGATGATATTGGTTACGGCACTCTCCACCTTCTTCATGTTCAGGGTATAGGGGGCGCTTGGCATCTCCAGGATGATGGCCGGGACATGGCGAGGGGAGGCCTTTTCACGAAGGGTCTTTCTGACCTTGTTTTTCAACTCTTCAGTCAATTGAACCCCGGGGTTCAATTTCACAAAGAGGATGACGCGCTGGTCGCCCTCCCAATTCTGCCCGATGGCAAGGCTGTCAGCAATGCCTTCGATCTTCTCCACGACATTATAGATCTCAGCGGTGCCAATCCGGACTCCCGAGGGTTTCAGGACAGCGTCCGAACGGCCATAGAACGTGATACCTCCTGTATCGCTATGCATCACAATGTAATCGCCGTGACGCCAGACATTGGGGTAATAATCGAAATAAGCGCTTTTATACTTCTCCCCATTGGGATCGTTCCAGAAATAGAGGGGCATGGGCGGGGCCGGAGCCTCACAGACCAGTTCTCCCTGCTGATCCCATATGGGTTTTCCCTTCTCATCATAGGCCTTCACCTTCATGGCCAGGCCCGGGCTCTGAAGCTCTCCCGCATGGACGGGCTTGATGGGACTGCCGATGGCAAAGCAACCGTTGATATCCGTGCCACCGGAGATGGAATTGAAGTGGAGGTCCTGCTTGATCTCCCTGTAGATATATTCGAATCCTTCTGCCGAGAGAGGGGAGCCTGTCTGGGAGATCTCCTTGAGAGAAGAGAGGTCGTAATCCTTTCCGGGCCGGATCCCTTCGCTTCTGAGATAATTGACATAACTCGCACTGAGGCCGAAAATACTGATCTTTTCATCCTGCGCCATTTTCCACATCGCCCCTGCATCGGGGTAGTTCGGGTTGCCGTCGTACAAAACGATCGTCGCCCCCGCGCCCAGGGAGCTGAGCAACCAGTTCCACATCATCCAACTACAGGTGGTGATGTAAAAGATCTTATCCTCCCGTTTAAGGTCTGAATGCAAGATAAGCTCTTTCAAGTGATTGATCAAGAATACCCCCTGCCCCCTGCACCATGCACTTGGGCTTGCCCGTCGTCCCGGAGGAAAACATGATGAAGACCGGATGGTCAAAGGGTAACTGTTCAAACTGAAGGGCAGGCTCCTTTTCCTCCGCCAGGAAATCTCTGTAATGGATAGCACGGGGAATATTGGTAAGATCGGACTTCCCGTCCGCATAGGAGACAATCACGACTTTCTTCAGAGTAGGGAATGGCTTTGGCGACCTCTGCTGCATTCCCCAGAGAGCTAAAGGCTTTTCCCTTATAAAAATAACCGTCCACTGAAAACAGGACTTTGGGTTCTATCTGACCCGAGTCGATCCAGCGCAGCCAGGGGTCCGATGTCTGTGGCGCAGGAAGACCAGACAGCACCGATACTGGTCGCCGCCAGCATAGCAACAGCGGTTTCGATCAGGTTTGGCATATAGCCTGCGACCCGGTCTCCCGGACCAACCCCGATTTCGCGCAACGATTTTGCCAGCCGGGCTACTGTCGCATAAAGCTCCGCATAGGTCATCCTGGCAGATTTCTGTGTTTCTCCTCTGAAGATAAAGGCGACCCGGTCGTCCCGGTAGCGGAGAAGATTCTCGGCAAAATTCAGCCTTGCCCCGGGAAACCATCTCGCTCCCTGGAAACTTGGTCAGATCCTCGACCACCCGATCATACCTCTTTGAGAGCCCTGATTTCCGCGAACTCCCACATGGCAGCCCAGAAATCGGGGATACGATCGATGGACCATTGATAGAGGTCCTCATACGATTTAAAAGCCTTCCCATACTTTTGATTCACAAGGCCATAAATCTGGTCATATTTGCGTTCTTCATCCGTTCATTGACGGTGTCCAAAGAGGCACTTTCATAAGATCCCTCCAATCATCGAAATTGTCCATTCCATGAATATCATTCTTGAAATCTCCCGTCAAGAGGTATTTGCCATCTCTAAAACAATTATGTTATTAATTTTATAACTTTTCTTAATTACGATCCTTCCTCGAATAAACAGGGTCATGGCCAAGATTGAAATTAACCCGGAGAGATGTAAGGGGTGTGGTCTATGCACGATCTCTTGCCCAAAGAAACTGATCCGAATTGGAAAAGAGATTAACCGGCAGGGATATTTTTATGCCCTCTGGGAGGGTGAAGAAACCTGCACCGGATGTGCCCTCTGTGGGGAGATCTGCCCGGATATTGCCATCATGATATGGAAATAGAATCAGCAAAGACGGAACCTGAAAAGATTTTGGCCAAGGGGAATGAGGCCATTGCCATGGCGGCGATCGATGCCGGATGCCTTCTCTATTTTGGCTATCCCATCACCCCTCAGAATGACATTCCCGAATACCTTTCAAAACATCTTCCTGCCCTCGGAGGGCAGTTCATCCAGGCAGAGAGTGAAATCGCCTCCATCAATCTGCTCTTGGGAGCCTCTGCGACCGGGGCAAGGGCCATGACTTCCTCATCCAGCCCCGGGATTTCTCTGATGCAGGAAGGGATTTCTTATATGGCAGGAAGTGAGCTTCCAGCCGTCATTATTAATATCTCGAGAAGCGGACCGGGCCTGGGCGGAATCTCTCCTTCTCAGGGAGACTACTTTCAGGCCACCCGCGGGGGGGGCACGGAGATTACCGAATGATCGTTCTCGCTCCCTCGACCGTTCAGGAAATGTATGACCTCACCTTCCTTGCCTTTGACCTGGCAGAAAAATACCGAAATCCGGCCATGATCCTGGGAGATGCCCTGATCGGTCAGATGAAAGAACCCCTTCTCCGGAAAATGCCCGAGAGGATGAATCTTCCGCCGAAGACCTGGGCTCTTACGGGAGCCGAGGGAAGAAAACCCAATCTGCTCAAGTCCCTCTACCTTCAGGATGGCGCCCTTTCAGAACATAACTGGAAGCTCTTTCAGAAATATGAAAAGATGAAGAAGGAAGAGGTCCGCTTTGAGACCTTTCAGGCGGAAGATGCCCAGCTGATCATTGCCGCCTTTGGAAGTATTGCCAGAATTTCGAAAACCTCTGTGGAACTGGCCAGGGAAGAAGGGATGAAGGTTGGTCTTCTCCGACCCATCACCCTCTTTCCGTTTCCGGAAGCAGGTCTTTCATCAACTTTCAAGAAACGTTAAACGCTTCTTGACCGTTGAGCTCAACACAGGCCAGATGGTGGAGGATGTAAGGCTCTCCGTGGACCGGGATGCCCAGATGTTTCGTTCTATGGAAGACCGCCGGGATCGCTCCCCACGCCGGAAGATATCCTGGAAGAAATTAAAAAATATTACAAGTGATTCGAAGCGCAAACCTTTAAAGTGTCACCTGAACGAAGTTCAGCATGACAAAATAGGTTCTTTAGATTGAATTTTCGGAACCAAACATAAGAATCTGAGCTTTAGGTATTTAGAATATTTGCATTTTAAGGATTTGGGCTTGTTTTGATACTTGAACTTCTTCGGATTTCGATATTCGAATTTCGGATTTTAGGAGAATCGAGAGATGGATCAAGTCTTCAAACGCCCTGAAAGTCTGATTGACATTCCTTTCCATTTCTGTCCTGGATGTCATCACGGGATTGCTCATCGCCTGGTGGCAGAGGCCATTGACTTTTTTAAGATCAGGGAAAAAACGATTGGGGTGGCCTCCGTGGGCTGTTCCGTCTTTCTCTATGACTACTTCAACGTCGATGTCCTGGAGGCTCCTCATGGAAGGGCCTCTGCGGTGGCAGTCCGGGGTCAAGAGGGCAAGGAAGGACAGGGTCGTCTTTACTTACCAGGGCGATGGGGATCTGGCCTCGATCGGGATTGCAGAGGTGATTCACACAGCCAACCGGGGTGAAAATATCACCATCTTTTTTGCGAACAATACGGTTTACGGGATGACCGGAGGACAGATGGCTCCCACCACCCTTCTCGGACAGAAAACAACGACAAGCCCCTACGGAAGAGATTTCACCTATGATGGCTATCCCATTCGGATGGCTGAAATGCTGGCAACCCTGGAGGGATGCGCCTTTGTGGCAAGAGTTGCGGTGAACAATCCGGCCAACCTGATGAAGGCAAAAAAAGCGGTCCGAAAGGCCTTTCAGATGCAGGTCGAAGAGATGGGCTTCTCGTTTGTGGAGATTCTGCTTGCCTGTCCCACCAATTGGGGAATGAATGCATTGGAGGCCAATCGCCGGGTTGAAGAGGAGATGATCCCCTATTTCCCCTTGGGGATTTTCAAAGAACGGAAAATGGCCGACTCTTTATGCAATTTACGCTTTACCCTGGAACCAGACAGACGAATTCATAACAGATTGATTAGTCTGGTTATTGGACCATTGTCTGATCATTTGGAGCGGAATTTGGTAATTGGAAATTGAGCTGCGGATGAATGGAAATGAGCAAACTTTTATTATGACCTTGTCATCTCAGGGTTTGGAGGACAGGGAGTTTGATTATTGGAACCTCTCGCCTATGCTGCCATGAGGGAAGGAAAGACATGTCACCTTTCTCCCCATTTATGGGGTTGAGATGAGAGGAGGAACGGCCAACTGTACGGTCGTCGTTTCTTCCAAAGAGATTGGATCTCCCGTCGTGGAAAAACCTCATGCAGCCATCGTCATGAATTTGCCTTCCCTGACAAAATATCAGCCCCGGGTTATTGCCCAGAGGACTGATGCTTTACAATTCCTCTCTGATTGATCCAAAAGAGACCAACCGTCAGGATATCGAACTTCTTCCGATCCCTGTCAACGATATTGCCATTGAAAACGGAAACCCGAAGCTTGCCAATATGGTGGCTCTGGGCGCCTTCGTCGAAAAGACGAAACTGGTTCAGATGACCTCTCTCTTCGATTCTCTCGAAAAGGTGTTGGATGAACGTTACCATTCGTTGATCCCCTATAATATCAAGGCGATTGAAAAAGGAACTCAATTCGTTCGAATCCCTCTCAGTCGATCTTCCTCTCCCAAAAGGAACGTTGCGGCCTCGAGCAGTTCGGACGCATGAGAAACAGGGGCAAATCATGGAAGAAAATAAGGAAATCAAAGAGATTCCCGTCGGAGAAAAAATCAAGATCCTGAGGGAAAAAAAAGGACTCTCTTTAAAGGACGTGGCCGATCGAGCAGGGTTTTCGACCGCTCTGATCTCCCAGATGGAAAACCACCTCGTCTCTCCTTCTCTCGGGACCCTCATCAAATTGGCAAAAGCACTCGATGTCAAAGTGGGTGACTTTTTTGGAGAAAGCCCATGAAGACCCTTATACCATCGTCAGGAAAGATGAACGAAAAACGGTCTCCCGGTTCGCATCGAAGGAAGGGGTGAAATATGGCTATTCCTACGGATCTTTAGGGTTTGATATGAAGAATCGTCATATGGAGCCTTTTATCGTCACCCTCGAGCCGGCCACCATCAAAACTTCCAAAACATCGACCCATGAGGGCGAAGAATTCATTTACGTCCTCGAAGGAGAGATGGAAGTGATCTTAGGGAATCACAGGGATATCCTTTATCCTGGAGATTCGATCTATTACGATTCAACGGTCCCGCACCGGGTCCAGTGCCACCAGGAAAGAGATCACCAAGATTTTAGCGGTGCTCTATACCATGAATCCCTGACAAGCCCCTTCACCCCATCCCTGGGGAGCAGGGCTTTGTCGTGAGCTCTGCCGAACGAGAAGGGTGAGGAATCGAGTTACAGAATGAAAAAATCATTCACATCTCTTATCGCCTATCTTCTTCATCCTTATACTCTTCGATTTCGGGTTATAGTCAACCCTCCCTGAAAGTTGGAGCGCTCGTTCCGCTTCATGGGCCGATGGGGAGATTCGGGTAGAGAATGTGCGAAGGGATTACTCGATGCGGGGAGATGGATTAATCAGAGGGGCGGAATCTTCGGAAGGAAAATGGAGATCCTTCTCGTGGAAGATACTCCACAGCCTGCGGAGACGATTGCAGCCTTCCGGAAACTGAACGAAGCGGATCATGTGCTCTCTCCTCTATCTTTACTCTACAGAGACAACTCTCGCTCTCCATCCACACATTCATTTAATCGAATACCTACTCTTGTCAGTTTTTTACCTTCCGATTTGGGCAATCCATCCAAATCTCCTTTTGTTTTTACCGTAACCCCAACCATTCTCGATACCGCAAAGATCGCAATAAACTTTGTCTCGGATAAACCCGGAATTAAAGCACGCAAGCCCAAAATAGTTTTTGTCGGATCGCAAACCTCTCTTGATCGGCATTTCTTGGATGAAGCTAAGAATTATGCGAAAGGATTGGGAATCGATATCGGACCGGATGTTTGGATCTCCGACCCTCTCCCATATGGAGAATCGGCCTCTGGAGAGAAATCGATGCAAAGCCTTTCATCTGCCTTTTCAACAATCACTTCCTATGAGCCCGACTTTGCCTATCTGAGCCTGACCTCTCGAGAATCTTTCCACGTACTTCAGGAAGCAAAACGGATCGGCCTAAAGACAAAATGGATCGGGGATCGAAAGGCCTTCGATGAAACGCTGTCTCCGTTTGATGGATCTCTTGGAGTTCAACCGGTTGCTCCCTATGGAGAAGATGTTCCGGGCATGATGGTGATCAAAGAGGCCCATCAAAAATGGCATCCCTTCGATTCCCATACCCTTTCCTATGTGGAGGGGTGGGCCACTTCTCAAGTCATTGCCGAGGTCCTGGGAAGATCTCTGCCTGAACAGAGATTTTCTCGTGAAAGGGTGAGGGGTTCCCTCGAAAGCTTTAAAAACTTTGTGTCAGGAGGACTCCTTCCACCGATCACGATCACTCCCACTGATCACCGGGCCAGCGTCGAATCAAGAATCTTCACTGTCAGAGAAGGAAAGATTTCAAGATACACAAGTTTCATCTCTCTTGGAAGATGAAAGGGCATCCATTTTTTCTTGACAATGAAACAGAGGAAATCTGGTAAAGAATACAAAATCCAACACACTAATCAATAAAAATTCAGTCATCCAATCGGTGAGGTTAAATCCTATCTAAAGGAGGTGGACTATGAAATCAAGAACTTTATGGTGGGTTGGAATCTTCTGTTTGCTTCTTGGGTTATTCACCTCAACGTTTACGGGGACTCATTCAGTCGCGGCAGAAAAGCCGATCGTTCTTGGCGCTCCCCTTGCCACCGCTTTTCTCTACGGCTGGGATGCGGAAAAGGCGATTAAGCTGGCGGTTGAGGAGATCAATGCAAAGGGAGGAGTAAGCGGTCGGTAAAGAAAAGAGACCGTTCAAGGTAGAAGTGATGGATACTCGGGACCTTGAACCTGGAGTGCCAGTCAGTGATGCCCTGTTGGTGGTAGAGAAACTGATCCTTGAAAAGAATGCCGACTTCATCGATTGGCGGGCCCGTCCGGTCTGAAGCCGCTCTTGCCGCCATGGACTTGCTCTCAAAGTACAAGAAGGTATCGATCTTAACGACCGGGGCCTTGACTCCAGCCTATCAAAAACGGATAGGAGAGGAATACGACAAATTCAAATATTGCTTCAGAATCTCCGGGGAAGTCGGGCTGGATGGTGGCAGGAGAATTCATCCCTTGTCTCATGGATATCAAAGCGAAATATGGCCTCAATAAACTCTTCATTATGGTCCAGGATGTTGCCCATGCCCGTGCGGCGGGGGATGCCACGGGAAAAATGGCCTCCGAGAAAGGCTGGGAGATTGTGGGCAAAGAGAGTCTATCCAACAGGAACCACCGATTTCTCCGTGGGTTTGCTCAAAGCCAGAAAGGACAATGCCCAGGTCCTTCTCATCGTCATGGATATGCCGGAAAGCTCCATCCTTCTCAAGCAGTGGTACGATATGAAAATTCCTGCCTTCCTTTTGGGACGATCATTGCTGCTGCTGAGCAGCCTGGATTTTACAAGGCCACAGAAGGCAAAGGTGAGTATCTGCCTTGCCAGTGTGGTCAATGCAGGCAATGCCCCATCGAAAGCGACTCCCATGGACGATGAAGTTTGTTGAAGCCTACCAGAAAAAATATGGATTGGAACCCGAAGGTTACGGGACTTCATCGAGCTACATGGCGGTTTATGCTCTGAAAGATGCCATTGAGCGTGCAGGCTCCCTGAATTCCGATGCGGTCGTCGCCGCTCTTGAGAAGACCGACATGATGGGCGTCTATGGGAGAATAAAGTTCAATCCCAAAAACCACCAGGTCATCCCGAGCGTTGATCCGAATGAAGGGGCAGTGGGGACGATCTTCCAGTGGCAGGCAGGAAAAAGAATCGTTGTTTTTCCACCCAAAATTGCCATGGGCGAGATCAAACTTCCTCCCTGGATGAAGAAGTAGATAATAACCAATGATCATTGGGCAATGAGTAATACTCAATGGTCAATGACCAATAAGCTAATGATGAGTCCAATTCAGAATTGACAATTGATAACTGGTAATGGGTAATTGATCATTGAGCAATGAGGTTTTATGGATATTTTGGTCTATGGTGATCATCAATAGTTTTTCCCTTGCGTTAATGGCCATTGGGTTTACGTTGGTCTATGGGATCAGCCGGCTCCCCAATTTTGCCCATGGGGCCTTGTATGTCGGTTACGGGATTTCTCGTCTGGAGTTTTTTAAACCTCTTAAAACTGAACTATGTGATTTCGATTCTCCTCGGACTTGTTCTCATGGGAATATTCGGTGCGTTGATTTACCGATTTGTCCTTATCCGGGTCAGAGGGATGGCCACTTCTGAGATCATCGTTACCTATGCCCTGGGGCTCGCCATTCTGGAAGGACTTCGCTGGGGCGGGTTTAAAGGGATGACCTATACCCTTCCTGTTTTCATTGAGGGAAGCATTGATATCGGCGGTATTCCTGTTGACTTTCAACGAATCATTGTAATAGGGGTGGGATTGGTGGTCATCACCTTTTTATGGCTCTTTACCCACTATAACAAGGTTGGCTTGGCGTTAAGAGGAATGGCCCAGGATGAACATGCCGCCATGATGCTGGGAATCGATTCAGACTGGATGGCAGTCATCGCCATGTCTCTTGGATCCATCCTGGCTGGATTGTCGGCCATGGTCCTTCTCCCCCTTGGAAATATTGTTGTTGAAGCGGGTTATAATGTCCTGATCCTATCGATTGCGGTATGTATCGTGGGAGGGCTGGGGAGCTGGGGCGGTGCTGTGCTCGCAGCGTTCATGATCGGGTTTGCCCAGATCATCACCGTGGCCTATATCCAATCCCATTTCCACATGGTCGTCGCTCTCTTAGCCATTATCGTCACGCTGATCTTTAAACCTTCGGGGCTCTTTGGCAGACAGAAACAACTGGAGGAAAGAGTCTAAATTCCACCCTCATTGTGAGGCTGTGTTGTAACAGGAGAAATGGCGAAAAACGTCATGCTGAACTTGTTTCAGCATCCAATAAAATCAATATATTATGGGACCCTGAAATAAATTCAGGGTGACAATGAAGAATTACAGAACAGTCTGCGTAAAGGGAGGGGATCGGTTCTATTTTCAGCGTTCGTGGGTGATAAGCTCATCACATAAGATTTGGAAGTGGGGTTTCATACGACAATTTAATGGAGATGTGAATTGGACACAGGAGAGCGACGAAAGGAAAGAATCGACCGGGCGATTAAAGTGCGGACAGAAGGGATCTATGCGATCTCTTCATGGCAGGAGGCAAGTTACCTTCTCCTTCCCCGGTTGATCTTAATTGTGGGCCTTCTTCTCCTTCCCCTCGTCATGCCCTCTCTTTATTGGAAAAGGGTTGTATCCATTATAAATATCTATGTCTTGCTCGCCCTTGGATTCGATTTTCTGGCCCATTTTGTAGGGCTGGTCTCCCTGGGAGGCGCCTTTTTTGTTGGAACGGGAGGATATATTGCCGCGATCCTGAATACTTCATTTAAATTGCCTATCCTCCTGACTCTTCCCATTGCCACCTTTGCGAGGAGGTCTCATCTGTACAATCCTACTTTTGCCTTGCCTTCCTTTGAGGGGCGTCTATTTCGCAATTGTTACGCTCATGTATCCCTTGGCTATCGCCCGGGTCATTGAGGCGTTAAATATTTTGGGGGGAACCGACGGGATTCTGGGCGTCGCCGGATTTTCGAACCGATGGTTCGAACAGTACTTCATCATCTCTATCGTCATCATTTGCCTTTTCGGGCTAAGGCGATTAGTGAATGAAGATATTGGCCTGGTTTTTCGCGGCATAAAAGATAATGATCAAGCCATTCGAGCCTCGGGACTAAACATCACCTTTTACAAAGCAATCGCCGTCTTCATCACAGCAGCCTGTGGTGCCCTTGGAGGGGCCTATCTCGCTCACATCTATATGTGGTCCGGGATATCCCAATTCGCCCTGGATTTCTCCATCCTTCCTATTGCCGCAACGGTAATCGGTGGAAGTGGCACTCTGATCGGTCCATTAATCGGATGCTTCATCCTGATCCCTATCTCGGAATTGTTACGATCCTTTGGGACCCTGCGGATTGTCATTTACGCGCTTATCTTGATGATATTCATCATGTTCAGAAGTGAAGGAATAGTGGTGTATGCCCAGCGAAAATACCATCAATTTGAGAGGTGGGTCAAGGTGTGAGCGGAGAAAACCTTCTTCAGATCATCAACCTGTCAAAAGCCTTTGGTGGCATCCAGGCGTTGAAGGACGTGCGCTTTGATGTGAAAGTGGGCGAGGTTCTCGGCATCATTGGTCCGAATGGATCGGGAAAGACGACTCTCGTCAACTGCATCACAGGCTTCGTTAAGGTCGATTCCGGAAAGGTTTTATATAAGGGGAAAGAGATCACGAATCGCGCCCCTCACAAAATTGCTGATCTCGGGGTCACGAGGACCTTCCAGATTATGAGGCCCTACTATACCCTTCCGGTCTACAAGAACCTTGTTATCCCCCTTTTCTCTCCACGGGCCAGACGGACCGGTGGGTGGCGGGGAGGTGGAAAACTGGGGGACAGGGATGCCGTGGGCATCGACATCCTTGAGGAAATCGGCTTCGAAAGGGATTCCTTCGTCCCCTACAAGCTTGCTTCAAGTCTTCCCACGGGCTACCTGAAAAGGCTCGAGTTAGCGAGATGTCTTGCCCTGAGGCCGGAAATCATCCTCTGCGACGAGGTCTTTTCAGGACTCAGCATGAGTGAGATTGCAAGCATGGTTCCCCTTATCGAGAAATTACAGATGGGTGGGATCACCCTGGTGATGATTGAGCACCGATTAAGGGAGCTCTTCCGGGTCGCCAATCGGGTCATGGTGCTAAGCTTTGGAGAAAAACTGATTGAAGGCCTTCCCGAAGAGGTGATGGAGGATGAGCGTGTAAAGCAAGCCTATCTTGGCTCGGAAAAGGTGTTGGACTATATCTAAATTACACTTAGGGTTCAAGGAGTCCAGGATTCAAGGGTTCAAGTCAACTACCTGAAAATATCATAAAATCAATAAGTGATGGAATCGTAAAAAGTCCAAAAATACGTTATCCTGTCATTCCGGCCCCGGTTTGCACCGGGATAAACTCCAGCCGGAATCCAGTTTTTTAGAATAGTTGCAAATTCTCTGGACTCCGGTTTCCACCGGAGTGACGACTTTTTACGAGACCATCATAAGTGGAGAATGATTTCTCAGAAAAAGAACCGCTTGAACCCATGAACCCTTGAATCCTCGAACCCTTTTCAAAAGATGATGACAGAAGAATACATTTTTACAAGATTCGACGAGATCTGTGAAAAATATCCGGAACGGCCAGCCATCATTTTTTTGGGAGAGCCTTTTTCTTATGACAAACTGCGAGATCTCATCCATCGCCTTGCGACTGCCCTGAATCAACTCGGCGTGAAAAAGGGGGATAGGGTGATGATCTATCTCTCCAATTCGCCTCAGTGGGTCATCTCGTTCTTTGCCATCCTAAAAATCGGAGCTGTTGCTGTTCCTGTCCCACCCATCTATACCTCTTTCGAAATCGAGTACATGATCAATGATTCGGGAACAGAAACCATTATCTGCCTCGATACCAACTTCTGTTATGTAAAAGAGATCTTCCCGAAGACTTGTCTGAAAAGGGTTATCGTCACAAATCTGGTCGATCTTCTTCCTCTCTGGAAATATGCCGTAGGCACGCTCTTTGACAAGAGTCCCCCATGGGAAGGTGGTAAGAGATGCGACGGTCTATTCCTTCAAACACTTATTAAGACAGCAACCCCGAGAGGAAGTTCGATGGCCAGGTCGATCCCATGATAGGATCTTGCGTATATTCTTTATACCGGAGGGACGACGGGCTTTCCCAAGGGCGTACCTGGAAACCACCTGGGGATGATCTCCTACGTCAAAGATATTATGAATGATGTTGTGGGTGGGCACATGAGGAAGGAAAGGATACCTATATCGCTGTCAACCCTCTGTTTCACATCATGGCTCTTGGATTCTTTGTTCGCCGTCGGTTTAAATTTTGGCAATACGACGATCCTCATGCCCGTGCCCCAGACGGATGCCATCCTCTTATCCATCCAGAAGTATAAGGTGAGATGGTTTCTGGGCGTCCCCACGCTGTATCGAATGATCCTCGAAAATGATCGGCTTGACCAGTACGACCTGAAGACCCTTCGTTACTGTTTTTGCGGTGGCGATGTCCTCCCCGTTGAGGTCCTTAAGCGATGGAAGGAGTTTCTTGGAATACCCATCTATCAGGTCTATGGTTCGACGGAGGCCGGCCATGTCACCTATAATCGTCTGGATAAAGAACCGGAACTCATGTCCATTGGATCTCCCTCTTCGATCCAGAAAGTGCAAAATTGTAGACCCGGATACATTGGAGCCTGTGCCCGCTGGAGAAATCGGGTGAACTCTTGGTCACCTCAGACTATACGATTAAGAGATATTGGAATAAACCGGAGGAGACACGTCGGGCTTATGTCGACATCGACGGGGAGATCTATTACCGGATGGGGGATTATGTCCGGCAGGATGAACATGGAGAGATCCGTTATGTGGAGAGGTCTGCGGATATCATCAAGTATAAAGGCTATCGGGTTTCTGCCTCAGAGATCGAAGCCGTGCTGCAAGACCACCCGACAGTCATCGGGGCCTGTGTCGTCGGTGTTCCAGACCCCAAAGTGGGCGAGCGAATCAAGGCCATGGTGGTTTTGAAGGAGGATGCCCGGGGGGTGGATGCATCGGAACTCTCGAAATGGTGCCGCGAAAGGCTTGCTCCGTATAAGATTCCCCAGTATATCGAATTCAGGGATATGCTGCCCAAATCTAAAGTGGGAAAACTCCTGAGGCGTGAAATCAGGGAGGAAGAACGAAGAAGAATATCCAAGGAGAAAAAATAAACAACAAATTTCGGATTGAGAGATTCAGATTGTGCGGTTAAAGCAAATCGTGGTAAACGCAGGATGTTTATCTTGCGCAATGTGCCACGCACTTTGCGCCTGCCTGCGGTAGACAGGCTTTGCGACTCTGTTAGTAATTTCCATGACGGAGTGTCACCCGCGAACCATGAAAATGTTTTGAGTCCTTGGCAGTTGCGCTATGCCCTATGCGCTATGCGCTTTGCCATCTTATGATGTGATAGGAATTTGAATTACATGGGCATCTATGATGAACCTCTGATCCGTGGATTGGAACGGGCATGCGAGAAATATCCCAACCATCCTGCCATTATCTATCTCGGTGAAAGTTCTCTTATAGAAAACTGAAAGAGTTAATCGACCGGTTTTCTACAGCGCTCATGACTTGGGAGTGAGAGCCAATGACAAAGTGATGCTCTATATCCCGAATTGCCCTCAATTTCTCATCGGATACTTCGGAGCTCAGCAGGTTGGAGCAATCCCTGTACCCGTCTCACCCATCTATACTCCTTATGAGATCAAATATCTCATCAATGACTCCGGGGCTGAAACCGTTGTATGCCAGGACACCAATCTCAGATATATCCAGGAAGTGTTGCCCGAAACCTCTCTAAAGAGAGACGATCGTTACAAACTATGTGGACCTTCTTCCCTGGTATAAGAGGGCCGTGGGGGCCCTCTTCGATAAAGTCCCCAATGGTGCTGTAAAAAAGGATCAACATGTTTACCTCTTCAAGAATTTAATCCATCAGTATCCGCCCGATCCCCCAAAATGAGATATCAATCCAAAGGAACATCTCTGCTACATTCTGTACACCGGGGGGAACGACCGGATTTCCTAAAGGGTGTGTTTCCACCCATACCGGGATGGTCTCCTTTGTCGAGGAAGTCCGTCAGGCGGGAGAAGGCTATATCCAGGAAGGAAGAGAGGTCTTCATCATGGTCAATCCCCTCTTCCACCAGATGGCCCAGGGCGTCATCCTGGGGATGGTCCTCAGTAAAGGGAATACCGCTGTCTTGATGCCCATCCCTCAGGTCGATTCGATCCTGGAAGCCATTCAGCGACATAAGGGGACACTCTTTCTCGGCGCCCCCACCCTCTACCGGATGATTTTAGAAAATGACCGGTTAAACCTATACGATTTGTCATCCCTGAAATATTGCTGGAGCGGAGGAGATGTCCTCCCTCTCGAGGTCTTCCATCGCTGGAAGAAGAAGTTCGGGGTACCGATCCATCAAGTCTTCGGTTCCACGGAGGTGGGTTTCGTTGCCATGAGCCCCCTCGACCGAGAACCCCTGCCCGGAAGTGTTGGTTTACCCCTCCCATCGAGGGAGATCAAATCGTGGACCCCGCGACCTTGGAATCCTTGCCACCGAACACGCCCGGGGGAACTGCTGGTCACTTCAGAATATATCCACAAAGGCTACTGGAATAAGCCGGAAGAAACCGCTGCCTCTTATGTGGAGATCGAAGGCAAGACCTGGTACCGGATGAACGATTTTATACGCATGGATCAGGATGGACAGCTCTACTATGTCGATCGAAGCGCCGACGTCATCAAGTATAAAGGTTACAGGATCTCTTGCTCGGAGATCGAAGCCGTACTGCAGGACCATCCGGCCATCATCGGAGCATGCGTGGTGGGTGTTCCTGATCCCAAGGTGGGAGAACGCATCAAGGCCATCGTCGTGCTCAAACCGGATGCGCGAGGAGTGGGCGGAACAGAGTTGATGAAGTGGTGCCGGGACCGATTGGCTCCTTATAAGGTACCGGGTTACATCGAATTCAGGGATATGCTACCCAAATCGAAGGTTGGAAAGCTTCTTCGGCGCGAAATCCGCGAAGAAGAACGAAGAAGGATCACCAGAGGAGAAAAGAAGATCAGGGTCTAATGAATGACTGCCTAAATGGACAAAATGAAAATGTCATCTTATTATGCAGAAGGCGACAGGAAATTGGTTAGGAAGATATTACTTTGACGGCTTCACCTACAAATGTTGCTCCGAGTAGGATCCTTGAGGGCGAGGAGTCGAGTAGCGCGGGGGAATCTCACCCCCACGCCCTCCCGGAACCGGACGTGAACCTCTCGATTCATCCGGCTCTTATTGTCCAGCCGTCGGTCGCATCCCCATTTGCCAATGGGCAAATAGATTGGGTTCCCTCTTTGCAATGCGCCCTAACCAATAGGCCGCCCTCTGTACGTGGGGCTTGAGCTTCTTGTATTTCCGCATTGCCCATCGCATCAGAGCACGTGAGAGTGGGTAGAATACTCGATAAAGAGCAGATTTATAGTAGCTGCCGTAGTAGTTAATCCATCCCCGAATGATGGGATTATACATCCGGGCCAGATCTCCTAAAGATTTGTCACTTCTCCGGTGTAGCCTCCAGCTTCTGACAGTGCTCCGTATTGATTTGGTTGCTTCGTTACTGATCGCCGGACTGAAGCCGATAAAGTATTTGCCCCATCGACTCTTTGCCCATCGTGAACGAAAAGTAAAACCCAAGAAATTAAACATCTCATCTGAGTAGGTGCCACGCCGTTTGTCATCCTTGCAGTAAACTATCTTTGTCTTTTCCGCATGAAGCTCCAGCTTGCACTGCCCTAACCGCTCTCCAATCACCGCTCTCAGTTCCTTCGCTTCCGCTTCCTTCTTGCAGTGCACGATCACATCATCAGCATAGCGCTCAAATGGGATCTCAGGGTATCTCCTTCTCATCCAGTCGTCAAAGGCATAATGCAAAAACAGATTGGCCAGTAGTGGACTCACTACCCCTCCTTGGGGCGTTCCTCTATCCCGTTGAACCAAGGTACCATCGGGTTGTTGGGCCGGTGCCTTTAACCACCTCTCTACGTACAGTAAAATCCACTTACTGTCCGTATGTTTTCTTACCGCCTTCATGAGAAGTTCGTGGTCGATGTTGTCAAAGAACCCCTTGATATCCAAATCCAGTACCCAGTCGTAGCTCCAGCATCTTTCTCGCGCTCTGCCTACCGCCTCAATCGCTGACTTTCCTGGCCGGTATCCATACGAGTCACTATGAAAAATCGGCTCCACTTTGGGCTCAAGGTAGATCTTGACAACCATCTGGGCAACCCGATCCGCAACCGTCGGAACTCCCAATACCCTCTGGCCTCCTTTGTCCTTCGGTATCACTACTTCCCGTACCGGTGGAGGGAAATAACTGCCTGACGACATCCGGTTCCAAATCTTATACAGATTCCCCTTTAGATCCTTCTCAACATCCGCAATCGATTCCGCATCTACTCCCGCAGCTCCTTTGTTTGCTCTTACACGTTGGTACGCCTCCCACACCACCTTCTTAGAAATGTTAAACGGCTTCTCCTTATTCACTGATTCCTCCCATCTCTGGTTGACCAATCAATAAGGCTGAACAATGTAACCCCTTCGCTCCATCTCCATTACGAGACTTCATCGCTACTACGGATTACTCCGCCCCTGTGTCCCGCCTCGGTACTCTCACCCTCGTGGGTCCTCCACTTGGGTTTCTCCCTTACCATCGGGACGACAGGTTCCCACGTTCCACACATGAGCCTGATTCAGGTTCGCGCTACCTTTATGCCGGACGCCGCCCAAGCAGTAAACAGGTTTCTCCTGGACTTATCCTGGTATCCCGTAAGCTACCAGTTTTGACGTCGTCTAATTTCATTTCGACACCTCATCAGTAGTTCGCTTGCGCTCGCCTCCCTGAACCTCACCTGACACCTTTCACCGTGCCTTTTCCTTAACGCTCACTACCCTGGCATTTGACCAGAGCAGCTTAAGGGGGTTTGGAGCCTGTCCCTGTAAACCGGCTCCGAGGGGTCTACCCTCATCTCCTGTGCAACTTCGTGGCGCACTTACGGTTTGAAAGCGAGCAGTGCGACGATCCGGTGCATGGCATGATTATGGCTTTCCGTAATAGGCATTTGGTGTTTCTTTCTGGTCAAAGGTTATCCTCATCTTTGTCAAATGCCTCGATAGGGTATGTTGGATACGCTTACTCTCACGTGTTTGTATCCACTTTCGGCCAGAAGGATTTCGCACGCAGCCTTCGCCTCTTTCTGGTGCGCCATCGGACCCACAATGACTTCCGTAATCGGCAATAGCTTTCTTTCCTTTGTGCCTTCCTCCTTCAATTTCCTTTCCTTCATCTGCTTTTCAGTTTCTTTCACCTTTTTTGCGTTGTCAATATTATCCTGCTCGATGAAGAACTTAACGTATGGAATGGGGAAGCCATACACAGGGTGGCGCCTGAAATGGATCGGAAGATCGTCCTCATACATTCCGGGACTATTCTGATGAAACCAGTTGTGATGTGACGTGGCAATTAATCTTACCTCTTTTTCGCTCTTGAAATGTCTATTCTTATACTTCATGGAAGCCACATAAAGCAGGTTGTATGCTGCATTTCTGTTTTCGTCATTATCAGTGAGGCCTTTCCACTCATCTATATTCTCTTCCTTCAATATCCATCTCCGGATATCATTGTCCGTATACAGGCAGCTATATAAGAATACCCGTTTTCTTACACCGAGCTGCTTTGCGTCAAATCCTATGCAGAAAGTGCCATAAGCCCGCCACTGCTCAAGCAGATCCTTCTTCCTGCTGAATGATGCCATATAATAGTGGATATGCCTATCTTCATTGAACCTCTGCCGTTCAAGCATCTCGTGCCACTCACGTCTAACGGCGTCATTCGTAAAATCACTGTCTTTGAATATGGTCTGAGCATTCTGTAGCATTCTGAGCTCGGTAGTATCATTCATAAAGGCGGTATTCGACATCCAAATCTCGTGCTTGTCTATGATGCCAGATACCCCGTCGGCGGAGGTGTAATGATAGATGGTCCCTCTGTACGGTTCCGAGAAGGCTTGTATTAGTCTTTTCAACTGCTCATACATCACTTGCTGCTCCTATGTCGTCTTGGTGTTGTAGCCATAACGCTGCGGCTCACCGGGAGCCGGTTTGAAGGACAGCATCAAAATAAGTCAACGGTGGTATCGTATCTGACAGCGAGCCTCTTGGTTATAGTTGATTACCGTTTCCGTCCCTTTCCTATCACGGCGCAGACCAGAACGGTTTCCCTTTCTCGTCAAACATCTTTAGCAACGGCCCATCGTCCTTGGCGAAGCCCAGCCCAACGCGAGGCTTGCTCCTCTCATCAAGTAGAACCAGCCCCGGCCCGTTCTCAATTACGGAGAGCGTAATACCCCCTGTGCCCCTCTTGCCATGAAGGGTCAGGCTCGGCTTGTCTTTGTCCGAGCACAATACGGCGCGAGGGTTTTTCTCCTCGTCATACAGGGCGAGTCCCGGCTTGTTATTGGATACGTCCAGCAAGGCACGTAGCTTGCCATTTTCGTCGGACAGGGCCAGTAAGGCATTGCCTTTGTCTGTGGCCAGAACAGCGCGTTTTCTACCCCTTTCGTCTTCAAGGATGAACTTATTAGCGACGATCACTTTCCCCTCGCTTCCCTTCCCCTGGGCCTGGGCGGTGTTTTCGTTCCCTGAGAAGATCCTCGCCAGAACCAGCGTGAGAACAACCGTCCCTGCAATGGCAAGCAGCCAACGGTTATGGCGCTTTACAAGAGTCAATTCCCTTTCCAGGCTTTCAAGACGCTCATCCGTGGTCATTTCGGGCCTCCTTTTAAATGCGGCGACGTTAGCTCCTTTCATATAAACAATGTTTACTCAATTTACGCTTGCTAAGAGTGCGTCTATCCTCTTCTCCGTTCCCTGGGCTATCCGATAGATTCATACCAATTTTGAATGGAAGCGTCAACAAGAATTATCGATTAGCACTTAAAAGGTTCTATGGAAGGAGGATTTTAAGAAATCACGCTTTCAGTCCACTCTTTTCCAATCTCTGATTCTTCTATAACATAATTGTTAGTAAGAGGAAGAAGTCACCACTTGCTATTTTATTAAGTTTCTATTCTTTAGAAACTCTTGGGCTACATCCTCTGCAACTTGTTTCTTACCGTCCACTGCATAGTTTAAAGAAGCCATCGTGCTCTCGCTGATCTTTCCTCCCAATCGGTTCAAAATATCAGCCACCTGTGGAGCTTTTGCCAGAACATCCATTCTAACCACCGGAGCAGCATAGTAAGGAGGGAAGAACCTGAGGTCGTCCTCCAAAACAACAAGGTTGAAAGCAGGGATTCGTCCATCCGTTGATGTGGCCATGGTTACGTCCACTTGCTTTTCTGCGATGGCCTTATAAACCAATCCAAAATCCATTGGCTTCTGGTCTTTAAATTTGAGGTCATACTCCTTCACGAGGCCAAGGAAGGCATCGGTTCTTGCAAAAAATTCTATCGATCCGCCAATCACGAAATCCTTAGCATACGGCTTTAGATCCGAAATTTTTGTGATCTTCAACCTGTCGGCATCTTCTTTCCTCATCACGATAACGAAAGTATTATTGAACCCTAAAGGTTTGAGCCAGGTCAGCTTAAACTTTTCCTCATAATCCTTTTTCACAATTTGATATGACTGCTCAGGGTCTCTAACTAGTTGCCTTTTAAGAATAGCCATCAAGGCTGTTCCCGTATACTCAACATAGACATTGAGATCTCCCCGGACGATGGCCTCATGACAGATGACCGTCCCCCCAAGGCCGACTTTACGATCCACCTTAAAGCCATTGTTCTCCATGAGGGATGCAATCATGTTGCCCAAGATGAGCTGTTCAGTAAACCCTTTTGAGCCAACGATAATGACGGGTTTCTCCTGCCCCATCGCTCCCTTGAAAGAGGTTGAAAAGAAAACCAATAACATGACTGTCACCACTAAGATCCATCTCGCTTTTTCCATACTCTTTCCTCCTTGGTCGAAAAATTCTCTCTACTTTGCCCCCTTTTTAATTGCTCTCTATCCACCCATAAGAACATCTGCTCCGATCGCCGGAAAGGTCACGGCAGCTAATTCCGAAAAGACGAAGGGTTTAGTTTTGTCGCCTGAACCGCTTCTTGAGGTTACTATATCAAATGCGATTGGATTCGTCAACCACAGGATTCGGTTGTTGAGACATGGAGCAAATGGCGATACCTCATCGATTTCGGAATGAAATGTTGCATCGCAGGCTTAAGTTTGAAAATCGATGTTTCGAGGAAGTACTCTTCATGCAAATAGTCTCACTTTGGGACCAAGAATAACATGTTTTGGTCGGAAATCTGGTCGGGACTTAACCCATAAGAATGTCGAGGATTAACGAATTTGTGAGGTGATTCATTCAAAACTTGATTCACCGCCATAAGTGTTGTGAGCCAATGAGAGGTGGTCCCAGTCGGTAGGTACTGGGCCGACCCTACGAAGATCGCATTTACATGAGGTAGTATAGGAAGGGCATGGGAAAATGTCAAATACCTTTGGTTAGAATCTATTGGAATTTTTGGGAAACAATTTGGAACTTTTTCGAAAAAGTCTTCTCTCTGCTTCTTCAAGAAATACTCAGGAATTTAAGTCAAGTCGATCAGTTATAAGAACGCAATGAATTGGCACATGGATTGCGTTTCTATTCTATTTAAGCGAAGAAATTCTGCCCCGCTTCTCGTCCGAAAGCTAACCAAAGGCATTTGAAATTTCCCCTCACCCCGCCCTCTCCCCGGCGGGGAGAGGGCAAAGATGAGGAAGGTTGGGACGACATCAGAGGAAGTTCAAGCTTAAGCGTGAGGACGATCTCAGGGATACCAATAGTGAAGGAGGTGGGATATTTATGGCAAAGAAATCCGTTTCCGGTGTTGTTCTAAAGAAAACTTTTCTGAGGGGAACTCTCAATTGAGGAGGACATCGCGTGGACAAATCCGACCTTGATGAAGTTGGCGAATTCGTTTGCATACACCTGTTTGTCGGAATCACGAATCGGCGTGCGGGCGATTACGTTCCACCATGGTGTGTGGAGCAGATGCTTTGAAACGAACGCGAATGCGAGTTGTACCGAGTTGAGAATGTTTATCAGTTTGGAGAACGCTGTAATCCGAGCATCGTGTTCTGACGTGGCGAACGGATAGAGAGCGACGACCGCGGTCTTGTCGTCGACAGCACGGTCGCGGACCGGCTGGAGCTGTTCGATCAGGTGATGGACTTCGTCATGACCTATCGACATGCGTGATTACCTGCCGGGAGTTGTTGCATAACGAAAAGCTCACCGAGAGCCGGATTCATAGGCGATCTGGTGGAGTCGGTTGTTCGCTTCACCGATAAATGTCTTTACGATGTCCTACTTTTACTACCCAAACTGTAAACTCATCGTTTTGGATCGAGTAGACAATGCGATACCATCCTTGACGCAGCCGATACCTTTCTTCACCTGTCAGTTTTTCACAACCCCATGGCCTTGGGTTTGGCGAGCGCATGAATGCGCTTGAGAATCTTCTTCAGATCCTTCTTAGGTATTGTGGCGAAGTCTTTCTCAACAGATGCTTTGAAATGGACTTTATATGCGGCCATCTCTCTTTAGCCTTTTGACCATTTCGTCATAGCTAATCAATGGCTCTCCAGCCCTTTCTTCAAACGCCGCAATATCCTCGGCATCTTCTGCAAGGGCTTCTCTGACGGCATTGTTGATAAGCTCTGATACTGATCGGGAGGTCTCCACGGCCTTCAGCCGTAATGCTTTATGTAACTCGGGGTCCAAATATACTGTAGCTCTTTTGGCTTGGGTAGTCATGATGTCCCCTCCGGGTGTAGCTATGTTACTATAACACCATAACGTCACAGCGTCAACTGTCCGATTTCAATTTCAGAACCAAACGGCAGAGGTCAGTGGTGGCTGTAAGCCATTCGCTGGATTGATTCAAAACTTGATTCACCGCTATAAGCCTTGTGAGCCGATCAGAGGTGGTCCCAGTCGGTAGGTACTGGGGCTGAACCCTACGAAATCGTATTTGCATGAGGTAGTATAGGAAGGACAACGAAAAATTTCAAATACTCTTGGATAGAATTTATTGGAATTTTTGGGAAACAATTTGGAACTTTTTGGAAAAGGTCTTCTCTCTGATTCTTCACTAAATACTCAGGAATTTAAGTCAAGTCGATCAGTTATAAGAACGCAATGAATTGGCACATGGATTGCGCTTCTATTCTATTTAAGCGAAGAAATTCTGCCCCACTTCTCGTCCAAAAGCTAACCAAAGGCATTTGAAATTTCCTCTCACCCCCGCCCTCTCCCCGGCGGGGAGAGGGCAAAGATGAGGAAGGTTGGGACGACATCAGAGGAAGTTCAATCTTAAGCGTGAGGACGATCTCAGGGATACCAATCGTGAAGGAAGAGGGATCATTTATGACAAAGAAATCCGTTTCCGGCGTTGTTCTCAAGGAAACTTTTCTGAAGGTTCGAAGAAAGTGGATTTTTCGTTTTGTTCTTACGAATTTCGCCTATCTCCTTGTCATTGCCGGTTTGTTGATGGTAATTACCGTGACAAACAAATCAAATTCTTCTTTCTCTCCTGCACAGCAGGTCATAGAGGAGTACCGCACCAAAGATAAGCTTTATAGGATTCTCAGAACCAAAGGGTATAGTCTTGGGCAAGGGCTCGACATCGTGGAGGCGACGATCAGGAAGTCAAGAGAACTGGGATTGCCTTTAGCCCTCATCATGGCGGTGATCCACGAAGAATCCGAATTTTATCCGAATGCCAGATCTTCCAAAGGGGCTCAAGGGCTGATGCAGATCATGCCTTTCAAATGGGATGAGTACGTGGCGAAGCTTGATCTGAAAGTAGACAGGAGGGCGATGACCGATCCGTTTATGAACATAACGGTGGGATGCCAGATTCCAAGAGATCTTTATGATCGATACGCGCATATACAGGATGATAAGATCAGGCTGGCAAAGGCCTTGACGGATTACAATAACGGCGAGAATGCCACAAATCCGAATCTCCAATATTCTGCTCAGGTCTATCGTACGCAAGGGGATTACGAAGAGAGATTGAAGTAGGTGGGAAAACGATAACTCGGTTAGAATTTTGCTGAAAAGTACTGCCGGAAAATGACAAAATTTTACATTCAATGACTATTTATGGCTTTAAAAAGAACTATCGCCCATCCTAAAATTTGGTATATGCTCTTAAATTTTAATAGGTTAAAACATTTTTCGTGGAATGGTACGGTAATTGCGTTATTCCTCTCAAAGCTTATTTTGATTAGCTCAGAGGAACATAGCAACAGGATTGACCCTATGAAGGATTTACTGATGATGTCTGGGTATGATTATCTGGTTTCTGGGATGTTTGTTTGCTATTCATTGCTTCTATGGTGCTTTTCACTCGGATTGAAATCAAGTAGGCCCTTTTGACCTCGATTCTTCACCTGATTAGACACTCTTGCGGGCTCATTCCTTTCCTATTCTTCCTGCCCCTCACCCTTTCCTCTCCCCAATTTTTTGGACTGTGTTGCAATGTCATCTCTGAGGCATTAGCCGAAGAATCTCCATGATCGATTCAGTAGAAAATAGCATAGCGCATAGGGCATGGAGCATAGCGCAAAACCCTGACAATTCTCCTCTCCCCGTTGGGAGAGGATGAAGGTGAGGAGCAGAACAGAGGAATTCGCCGTCACCCACATTGGAGGGAAAGGTGAAGTTAATGATTCTTACGTTCAGACAATAATGGGCACATTTAGGTTTTTCTAAATATTTTGAATTCTAAATAATCCTTTAAAGACACTGAGTTTGACGAAAAGAACTCATTTGGCATTGAATTTGCTCTAATTAAGTTAAAACAAAAACAGATCAGCCGATAAAGCCAAACTCCGAGCAATCGGAGGACGGAAAGCCACGGGTCCCCATGGGATAGCCGGGTTGCCGAAGCAACCTGCCTGCCGGCAGGCAGGGAGGAATTTTGCAAACCCGTGGCCTATACTCACCACGGGTTTTTTATTTGAAATTGGTCAAAAGTCGAATCCATGTAAGGAGAAGAAAATGAAAATTCTATTAATTGGGGCGATGGCAGCAACATTTGTTTTGGGGATGGGCTTCCTCTCTATCATGTTTGTTTTCGGAAGAATCCTCATTGCGCGGGCATAAAAATGGTAAAAATCCTGGGGATTTAAATATCAGGATCTAACCTTTGGGTCTGCCTGATGCCATAGAGAAAAAAGGATGGAGTTCACATTGATCGAGTGAATGATCGTTGTTGCCATCAGCAGTAGTTTGCTTTAATTATTTTGAGGCTACAATCCAAAATAGGCGGACTTCACATCCGGATTATCCATCAGTTCCTGAGAGGTCCCTTCCAACACAGCCCCTCCATTTTCAAGAATGTAACCATGATGGATGATCGGCAGAATCGGACGGGCATATTGTTCCGAGATAAGGATGGTAATTCCTGTTTGGAGATTGATATCCCGTACGGATCGGGCAAGCATGGCTTCCATCAAAGGGCTTAGCCCGAGTAAGGGCTCGTCAAGGAGAAGAAACTTTGGTTGGGCCATCAATGCTCTTCCAATAGCCAGCATCTGCTGCTCCCCCCCGCTGAGAAAACCGCCTTCCCGTTTTATCAATTTTAATAAGGGCGGGAATATGGTGAAAATATAATCGAGGGTTTCCCTTGCCTGACTCTTAGTAGCAAGATAGCCTCCGATTTTCAGATTCTCCAGTGTGCTGCTTTCAGGAAAAATTCTTCGTCTTTCCGGACAAAGAATAATCCCCCTTTTGGCCCTTTCGCTGGGTTTGAGGTGGGTGATGTCAACCCCTTCATAAAGGATACTGCCGAGCACCGTAATCCGCTCGCCGCCCTTCATCTCTTCCTTCTTTTTGACATCCAAAATGATTCCAGAGATCGTGTACATGAGGGTGGACTTCCCCGCGCTGTTTGCACCAAAAACACCCGTGATCTTTCCCTTTTGAGACTTCATATTAATGTTGTTGATAGCAATGGCATTTTCATAAAAGACCATGAGGTTCTTGATTTCTAACATGTCAGCTCCTCCGTTCCAAGATAGGCCTCGCGCACTTCGGATCTGGCCATCACCTCTTCCGGAGTCCCTTCGGCGAGCTTTTCTCCAAAATTCATCACAATCACCCGGTTCACCAGCTTGAAGAGCTCCCTCAAACGGTGCTCGATCATCATGATCGTCATCCCTTCTATCTGAAGCTTCTCGATTAAAGGAATCATGGCCGAGATCTCGGCCATGCTCAGTCCTGAAAAGAGTTCATCACAGATGATCACCTCTGGTTTGAGCGCAAGGCATCGGGCAAGCTCGAGACGTTTCAGATATCCGAGGGGAAGGGAAGACGCCATCTTATAAGGAACATAAGCATCCCGTTCAAAACCAATCTCCTCCAGGAGGTCAATAGCAACGCTATCCTTATCCCCAAGCTTGCCACCCCTGGATCGCCGGATCCTCGGGGAATTCAAAGGGACGATCAAATTCTTGTAGGCAGGTAAACTGTGATAGGGTCTCATCACCTGGAAAGTGCGGGTCACTCCGAGGTCGGCAATCTTATGAGGTTGGAGTCCTGTGATCTTCCGTTGTTTGAAGAAGACCTCTCCTGAATCGGGCTTGACAAATCCCGTCATTAAATTGACAAGGGTGGTTTTCCCCGAACCATTGGGGCCAATCAACCCAAGGATCTCTCCTCTTGCCAACTCAAAGCTCATCTCCCGGATGGCTATGACTCCACCATAGGATTTGGTGACTTTTCTGACCCGAAGAAGACTACTCTCCTCCATCCCTAGACCTTTTCCCAGTGCTCGAACTGATGATATTTTCGCTGAAGGTAGTTCATTAATCCTTCTGGTTTATAGACGATGAAGCCGATGAGGATGAGGCAGTAAAGGACCACCCGTAGCTGGCCGAATCCACGCAAGGCCTCGGACATGGGGGTCAGGATGAAAGCTCCCAGGACCGGACCTACCAGTGTGCCCATGCCTCCCATGACTGCTCCGGCGATGGGAAGGATCGAAAAGTCCATGGCAAACTGGGAAATGCCTACCCATCCGTAGAGATGACTAAGATAAGCCCCGCCAAAACAACCTATCAGCGCAGCAATGAAAACGGCTTTGGTCTTATAGGAGGTGATGCTCATGCCCGAGGCTTTCACTGCCTGGTCATTGTCCTTGATGGCCCACAAGATCAACCCAATGTCTTCATTCACAACCTCCTCAGTGCAAAAAGAGAGAGAATGACCATTCCCAGGATGAAGATATTGGTCCACCCATACATTGGGAAAGGTAGCCAAAGCGCTGATACCTTCAGTTCCTCCGAAGATATTGAGAGCGATGATGATGTAAACGGTCAACAATGGAAACATAAAGCTCACGATGGCAAAATAGATCCCTCTCAAACGAAGACAGGGCAAAAGAACGACTGTACTGATGATCGCACCGGCAACAGTGGCAATGGGAATTGTCAGGAACGGCGACCAGCCCATTTTAGCATTCAGGAGTCCTGAAATATAGGCTCCAGACCCGATGAAAAAAGCCCCTCCAAGACAAACAAGGCCAACATATTCTGCCAGGAAGTCGAAACCCAAAGCAAGGAGAGCATAAATGCCTGCTTGACACAAAACCCTCTGCCAGTACATGTCCAGCAGAAAGGGAGAGACAAGAAGGCCCGAAAATGAAGAGGATTCTCGGCAAAAGAAGATATCCCATCTCTCGCCATGAAGTGAGTGCATAGAGTCCTTCTGTCCGGACTTTGATCCCCCGATCCAATCGTTCTTTACGGCGTTCCCTGGTGTTCAATTTATCACCGAATGTTTTTCATTGGTCATTTGACATTGGCCATTTTGCATTGAGATTTACGATCAGACTCTTTCCTCCAGTTCCTTCTGTTTCCCTAAAAGGCCCGAGGGTCTGAAGATTAGAATAAGAATGATTGCTCCAACGAGCACGACCGATTCCCACAAGGCCCCGAAAAGGGCCGTACTGATAATGATCGCGAAACCCGAGAACAAAGGAGGCCAAGATCGTCCCCGCCCAACTCCCAAGGCCGCCGATGATACAGACGGCAAGGGCATAGATCAAAACTCGATACCCTGCCTCCGCAGTCACGTTTCCCAGGGGAAGGATGAGGACTGCCGCCAACCCGGCCAGAGCAGAGCCGATGGAGAGGGAAATCACCGCAGCTCGGTCCGAATCGATCCCCAGCATCATGGCGGCCTGTTCATCCTGGGCGATGGCCCGGAGGGAAAGCCCGATTTTCGTATGATGGGTGAAGAGCCACAGAAGGCCACAACGGCCAATCCCCCTCCTATGACAATCAGTCGCTGATAATCGATGAGCACCCCTGCTATCTTCACCTTGCTATCAATAAAGGAAGGGAGAACATAAAAAGGGCCGATAAATCCTTTGAAACCACCGATCCCCTGCAGCCGTAATCCTTCCAGAATAATTAACCCAACGGCAAAGGAGGCAATGATCTCCGAGGTGGGCAATCCCTCTTAACCGAATGAGAACGAGACGATATATTACCGCTCCCAGGAGTGAAGCAGATCCCGAGCGAAATCAGAATAGCTAAAGGATAAAAGATTTTTAAATCGTTCACGAAACTCCATGTCAGAAAACCCACGAGAATATACAATGCGCCGTGAGCGAAATTGGGCAGTCGACTCACACCATAGACTAAAGTGAAGCCTACGGCGACGAGGGCAAATGTGACACTATTCACCGTTCCATAGATAAGAATATCCATAAAAAGATAATAATCAATTTTCGAATGAGCAATTCTCACTTCCAATTAGCCGTGAGTGTTGATTTGGCAATCGGCCATCCGAATCATTGATGACTTCCTGACAATTCGTTTTATCCGAGCCTCAATTATCAATGTCCATTCTCAATGATCCTATTAAACATTGAGGATTGTCTGCCGTCCACTGGCCGTTGATCATTGACCAGTGAATATTGCTAATTGATCATTGATCTCTCATGCCTTTTTCATCCAGGGCGGAATCTTGATCGCGCCCATGGCGGCGGCTTGTGGATAGATCGTCACCCTCTGACCCTCCTGCCATTGAACCCAGTTTCCCAGGACACTTGTCTTTGGATCATAGCCATAAATGATCTGATGATTTTGATCAAACCGAATCGTCCCGCGGACAGCAGGCAGGTTTGTTTTCTCAAGGGCTGCGATCAGTGCATCGGGTTCGGTCGCCCCAGCCCGTTCAATCGCATCCTTCAGTACATAGACCCCCTCATAGGCGCTCACGCATCCGGTACTCCGGGGTGGCACGCCCCATCTTTTAAGAAAGGCGTTGTAGTATCTCATCGTCCATGGAGTCACGTTGGATGGGGTACAGCCCGTTTCGGAAAGGGTCACAATCGTATAGGCCCCTTTTCCTTTGGTCGCCTCCCAAAAGCCTGGGTCCTCGGCAGCTCCGATGAATCCGATAGGCAGAGCAGGAACCTCCATGTCCGCCCACTGCCTCAACATGAATCGAGGTTTCGGGAGAATAGGCCCAGATAAATAGAACCTGGGCGCCTGACTTCTTACAATCTCCCAAGGCAACGGAGTAATCCGTGGCAGCAATGGGATGCTTGTCAAAACCTGCAATCTCCCAGCCATCCTTCACCGCAAGATCCTTGACGATCTCAGCGGCTGCCCGGCACATCGCGCTATCGTCGATAGAGATAAACATCTTTTTAAACCCGAATTTTTCTTTGATGCTATGAAGCAAGTCAACCCCTTCTTTGATGTACCATTTTACACTTCCGCTCTCTCTAAAAGAATATTTATATTTTGCTGGATCCTTCGATAGTTTTTGATCCCAGGCAGGAGTATAAGAACCAATCGAAACGATATCGACGACCTTATACTTTGCGTAAAGGTCCATGGCTGCCAAGCCGCATTCGGACATACAGGGCCCGCCAACGATCACATCCGACTTCTTCTGTAAAATCAATTTTTCGATGGCCAGAAGCACTTCATTGGTAGGAACGCCTGGCTCCTCATCACGGGTATCGATGATTTCAAGCTTGAGAGGACGTGGGGTTCCACCCACTTTCACTCCACCGGCTGCATTGATTTCTTCTGCCGCCAGGATCATTCCTCTCTCTCCGTTCTGACCATAGGCACTTGCCCGGGGAACCGGACATCCGACGATGATGGGCTTAGCTTGGCCGTGGGCCTTTCCCAAACCTGAGACCATCGCCCCTGATCCAATGAGAGTCACTCCCACTGTCTTTAAAAAATCGCGTCTCGTCTTCTCCATAAGGCTTTGCCTCCTTTCCCCACGTGTTTAAAAGTGGCGTGTTGGGTTTATACCATGAATAAAGAATCAAAGTCAATTTTTTTGTTCATAATCCAACCTATCAGATTTAAAAAGAAATTCTGCCAGAGATTGTAAACTTTTTCACATTACAAAAGCTTGACAACCGGGTTAAGTTCTGTTAATCAACTTGGCGGGGTTGTCCTTTTTGTCCGACAGATCACGCTTTCCAACATCAACGATTTAAGAACTGAGTGTCTGGGATTTTAGAGATAAAAAAGATTGATAAAATCGACATGATGGTTTGTTCCCGCGAACGAGCGAATCCCTGTCCTCAGACCTTCTCAAATCATTTTATAGATTCCAGCAAAAGAGAATCTTCTACAGAACATAGAACACCTTCACTTTCAGTGATCGATGGATTCCTTCAAAAAAATTCGGTTGGTTGACCATTTTGGGTCGAGCTGGGGAACATTTTTTCGATCGATCATCGTTAGCCTGAGAGAGGAATAGGAGGGATGAGTGGCTGTCACCCAGGAGGTCCAACTGAAGGTAAGTAACCTCAGCATGGCTTTTGGAGGCGTCCAAGCCCTATGGGAGGTTAGTCTCGAAGTCAAAAGAGGTGAGATCTTTTCCATCATTGGTCCCAACGGTGCCGGGAAAACGGTCCTCCTCAATTGCATCAATGGTCTGTACCATCTTCAGAAAGGCCAAATCTTCTTTGAAGGAAATGACATCACAAGGCAGACACCCCATCAGAGGGCCAAATTGGGCATTTCCCGGACCTTCCAGAAGATTGAACTCTTTAAGGGAACAACGGTTCTCGATAATATCCGGCTGGGTCGTCACATCCACCTCAAGACAGGCTTGATCAGTGGCGCCCTCTATTTTGGAAAGGCTGCCCGCGAGGAGACTGAACACAGAGACTATATCGAGAGAGAAATCATCGATCTTCTTGAAATCGAACACATACGGGATAAGGTGGTGAGTATGCTTCCTTATGGACTTCAGAAGCGAGTCGAATTGGCAAGGGCCTTGGCCCTGAACCCCAAGATCATCTTATTGGACGAACCACTCGCGGGCCTCAATTTAGAAGAGGTGGAGGATATGGCCCGGTTTATTCTGGATATTAATGAAGAAGAGCGATGGCAGACCACCTGCATCTTGGTAGAGCACGATATGGGAGTGGTCATGGACATCTCCCACCGGGTGATGGCCCTTAATTTCGGCGAGAAGATTGCCGAAGGACTGCCCTCTGAGATACAGCAAAACCCTGAGGTGCTCAAGGCTTATCTGGGTGAGGCGGAGGAACTCTATGCCACGCGCCGTTAGTCGAAAAGAGATTGAGATTACCAGAGAGTTAACCATCCCCAAACTCTTTCTCCAGTCGGCAAAAAAGTACTGGGATAAAAAGGTGGCCATGCGCGAAAAGGAGTTTGGGATCTGGAACCCCATCACCTGGAAGGAATACTATGAAAATGTGAAACGAATTGGGCTGGGCATGGTCTCTCTCGGCTTGGAAAGAGGGGATAAGGTTGCGATGATCGGAGACAACCGGCCCGAAGCCCTCTGGGCAGAGATGGCCGCCATGTGCATCGGTGCCGTTGGCATATGGCTCTTCCAGGACTCCCTCATCGAAGAAGTGAAGCATATTCTCAATCACAGCGACACGAAACTGATTGTGGGTGAGGGTCAGGAAGAGGTTGACAAGTTTCTCAGCATCAAAGAGAAATGCCCTAAGGTCAAAAGAATGATCTGGGACGACCCCAAAGGGATGAGGACTTACGATGATCCGATTCTCATCAGTCTCAAGGAAGTAATGAAGATTGGCGAGGAGGTAGAGAAGAGAGAACCAGAGCTTTTCGAGGATCTCGTGATGAAGGGAAAAGGAGATGACATCTGTCTCCTTTTTTATACCTCAGGGACAACGGCCCTTCCGAAAGGAGCCCTTCTCACCCACTACAATATGCTGACCATGGGCCAAAACCTGATGCGGGTCGATCCCTATTATGAAACAGACGACTTTGTCTCTTACCTTCCTTTTGCCTGGATCGGGGAGCAGATGATGTCAATCTCCTGCGGGATCCAGGCAGGCTTCACCCTAAATTTCCCAGAGGAGCCGGAAACGGCTCAGGAGAATATCCGAGAGATTGGCCCCCACATCATGTTCGCGCCACCCCGCATCTACGAACAGATGGTTCGCAACGTTCAAGTCAAATACCTTGATTCCTCTTGGTTAAAAAGAACCGTCTACGAACTCGCAATGGAGATCGGCTATCACAATGCTGATTTGAAATTTTCGAAAAGGCCCATCCCCTGGTACTGGAAGGCCCTCAACCTTTTAGCCTGTCTTGGTGTTCACAAAAAGCTGAAAGATCACTTAGGCCTTTCAAGGATTCGATACACTTACACCGGAGGAGCGGCGATGGGGCCGGACCACTTTCGCTTCTTTCACTCCCTCGGGGTCAACCTGAAACAGATCTATGGTCAGACAGAGATTGCGGGGATTTCGGTGCTCCATCGAGACGGAGATATCAAGTTTGACACCGTAGGCAAGCCCATTCCGGAAACAGAAGTGGAGATCACTCCTGAAGGAGAAATCATCTCAAAAAGTCCATCTGTTTTCAAAGGATATTACAAAATGCCGGAGGAGACCGAACAGGCTTTAAAAGATGGATGGCTCCATTCCGGAGATACGGGATTCATAGACGCCGATGGGCATCTTGTCGTTTTTGACCGGACGAAGGACATCATGACGTTAAAGGACGGGACAAAATTCGCTCCACAGTATCTTGAGACACGGCTTAAATTCAGTCCTTATATTAGAGATGTCTGGGCCATCGGTGACAGTAAGCCCTATGTAACCGGTGTGGTCTGCATCGATTACGCGGTGGTAGGGAAATGGGCTGAAGATCGAAATATCGCTTACACCAGTTATTCGGAGCTCTCTCAGATCCCCGAAATCTATGAACTGATTCAAAAAGAGATTGCAAAGATGAATCGAGATCTCCCTTTAGTCGCAAAAATTAAGAAATTTATCAACCTCTATAAGGAATTTGATGCGGATGATGATGAATTGACCCGAACGCGAAAATTGAGAAGGGCCTTTGTCGAGAACCGGTATAGAGACATTGTCAACGGTCTCTATTCCGATGCCGAGAAAGTTCACATGGATACAACGATCACCTATGAGGATGGAAGAATGGTCCATATCAAGACCGACCTTCGCGTGATGGAAGTGCCACAATAAAATCATAGAGGGTTCCAGGGGACAAGGGTCCAAGGAGTCCAGCCAAAGATTCGAATTTCTTGAGCCCTTGAATCCTCGAATCCTCGACCCCTTTTGTTGGGAGGTTCCATGGATCTCTTCTTGCAGTTTTTCATTACAGGAATTCTGGTTGGAAGCATCTACGCCCTCGTGGCTTTGGGGTGGACACTCATCTATAAATGCTCAGGCGTCCTCAACCTTGCCATGGGGGAACTTACGCTGATCGGGGCCTATGTCTGTCTAACCTTCTACAACTGGGGAATCCCCTTCATTCCGGCACTCATCTTTACCCTCGCCGTTGGGTTCGCCTTGGGCCTCCTGACCGAGCACCTCTTTCTCCGGCCCATGGTGGGCGAACCGATCCTCAGTGTCATCATGGTCACCGTTGGACTCTCCTTCTTTTTCAAGGGAATGGTCGAATTAGTCTGGGGGACGGATACGGTCGTTTTCAAGCCCCCCGTTTTTCCGTTAGAACCGCTTTTTATCGGAAAGATCGTTGTCGGTCAGGTCTACCTCTGGGCCTTTGTTGCCTCGCTCATCCTCCTCCTTGCCTTCGTCTCCTTCTTTAAATTTACCAAGTGGGGCCTATCGATGCAGGCAACGGCAGACGACGAAATGGCCGCGCTCTCATTAGGGGTGAATGCAAAGATCGTTTATGCCCTTGCCTGGGCCATTGCATTCATGTCAGCAGGAGTCGGTGGGACCCTTCTTGGTAATATCAATGGGTTAAATGTCTCGGTCGGCTATCTGGGTTTGCTTGTCCTCCCCGCCGTTGTTCTCGGAGGACTCAATTCTGTCCCAGGCGCCATTGTGGGAGGACTGGTCATCGGGGTGCTTCAGAATTTAGCCGATGGTTATCTCAGCCGCTACACACCGGGCGGAGTCAAGGAGGTCTTTCCGTTTGCCGTCATGGTCATCATTCTGCTTTTTAAACCCTATGGACTCTGGGGCTGGATCAGAATCGAACGCGTGTAAAAAACCAATTATAATTACCAGTGGGCAATGATCAATAAGAAAGAGCAAACCGAATTAAGACTGAATTGCCAATAACGGCTCGTCAAATGTGAGAACATACAATGTAAGCACAGCAAAAAGAAGAAAAACGAATGATCATTGTTCAATGGTGATTTGCCATTGCTTAATGACTATTGGCCATCATTAATTGACGATTGGGGGTTCACATGGGTTATCGACCTTGTGGCATTTACCATCAATATTACCGCCAGGACCATGCCTGGTGGCAGACCAAGTTCGTCTGGGGGAAGATGATCCTTCTCTTCTTGATTATTTTTTACTTCATCCCCCATTTCTTAAATCTTTATTTGATTTCCGTGGCCAATGTCATCGGATATACCATTCTCTCTGCGCTGGGAGTCCAACTGCTGATTGGTTATTGCGGCCAGGTCACCCTGGGGCATGCGGCTTTTATTGCGGTTGGAGCCTACACAAGCACCCTCCTGATGCTTCAACTCCATCTTCCCTACCCTCTCACCCTGATTTTGGGTGGGCTCACAGGAGGTCTATGGTCTGTCCTTTTTGGCCTTCCTTCTGCCCGGGTGAAGGGATTTTACCTGATCATGACCACCATGGCTGCCCAATTCATCACCGTTGAGTTCTTCATCACCCAGTATGTCAGCCAGATTGGGGGAAGAGGAATGGCTTTTTCCATTCCACCCGGAACGGTCAAAATCGGCCCCTGGGCCATCCAGTCCGACCTTGAAGTCTATTATCTGATGGCAGTCTTAGTGATTCTATGTATCTTCCTCATGGCAAACCTTCTCCGCTCGAAGATCGGGAGGGCCTGGATTGCCATTCGAGACAATGACATCGCTGCGGAGGCCCTTGGAATTAACACGATCTACTATAAGCTCCTCGCCTTCTTTGTGGCTGGCTTTTTTGCGGGGATTGCCGGGGCCTTCTGGGTAACATCCCTTGCGGCTGTCAGCCCGGAGCATTTTCAGTTCGGCTGGTCGCTCTGGCTCGTCGGAGTCATCCTTATTGGAGGGGTTGGAAGCATCCACGGAACTATCTTCGGTGCCATGTTTATGACCCTGATCCCGGAGGGCCTCAAATTTCTCATCTTCATCCTGACCCAGAACCCGTTCTTTGTGAATATCATGCCCTTTCTGCCCCAACTCCTCGAAAAATTTCTCTTTGTTAAAGAAGCCGCTTTCGGTCTGGCCATTGTGATCTTTCTCATTTTCGAACCGAATGGTCTTTCCTATCGCTGGTGGCAGATCAAGAATTACTTCAATCTGTGGCCATTTTCATATTAAGGTGACTCGTGGATAGTGATGGGTGAATGGTGTAGAAAAGTTCATGTAAAAAGACAAAATCAGGCCAATTTACGAATCACCAATCACCACTCACCAGTCACTCAGAAGGAGGTGATGCCCTGTCGTTGGATGGTGGGAGATGAGTCAGGGGGATGACAGATTTTTAATCTTATTCAATTTCACAGGAGGTAACCGATGGGAACTAAAATGAAGTTTGTTGGAATCGTTACAGCATTATTCATCGTATCTCTCATTCCTTCATTTGGTTTTACCCAGGAGGTGAAGCTGGGTGCCCTCCAAGACACGACCGGTGCGACCTCGGATGTCGGGAAAGACGAAGCCATGGGCGTTCGTGAAGCCGCCCAATATTACAATGATACAGGAGGAATCAACGGCAAAAAAATCCGTTTGTTCCAATATGATTACGGATATCGAGTTCCTGAAGCAATAACTACCTACAAACGATTCAGGGATTACGATAAGGTCGTCATGGTTTTAGGATGGGGAACTGGGGATACCGAAGGTCTTTCCCCGACAATCAATGCCGATAAAATGCCCTATCTCTCCAGTTCTTTTTCCGGGAACCTGTGCGATCCTAAGAAGACCCCTTACAACTTTGTTTATGGCACGGATTATTCGACCAACGCCCGGGGGGCGATTACTTATTGGTTTGAAGAGGTCTGGAAGAAAGACCCGAAATGGAAAGCGCTGAGAGAAAAAGGCGCCAAGCCTAAATTCGTCTGTTTTATGGACACAGCCTCTCCTTACGCGACTGCTCCGATTAAAGCCATAAAGGATCAGGCCACCCTCTTAGGATTTGAAATCGGGTCCGATGCGAATATACCCTTGACCGCCCTGGATACTAAAAGCCAGGTGATCGCGGCCAAAAGCTTTGGGGCCAATCTGGTTTGGCACGGGAATACCACCATGTCTGTATCTACGGCCCTCAAAGACGCCTACGCCCTGGGCCTCGGCGCAGATCATATTATCAATAACTGGGGATTCGATGAAAACCTTCCAAAGCTCGCCGGGCCGACTGCCGAGGGCGCAATGGGCTTGATTGCCTGTGCCCTCTTCATCGATGAATATCCAGCAAAGAAGAAGGTTCTTGAGTATGCTAAAAAATTGAACCCTGGCTGGCTTTCCGCAAACCGACTCATCCGGACCGTCCAGGGTTGGGTAAAGGTCACCTTAGCTGTCGATGCCATGAGAAAAGCGGATAAGGCCGGAAAACTGAATGGGCCTGGAATTAAAGAGGCCTTTGAAACCTATACAGACTGGCAAGGATTGAAGGAATTTGGGGGGCAACTGGTGACGATTACCCCTACCGATCATCGTTACAGTTCGATTGTCAGGGTTGGCCGGGTGGTCCAAGGAAAGCCGCAAACCGTCGGCGAAGTTGACATGCGGGCTAAATTCCCGGACAAATGGGCTTCCTGGTTAGGTTGGTAGTGATGTCGTAGAAGGAGAAAACGATTGGAGACAAAAACCGGCATCCAGATGACAGATCATATCCTGATGCTCAATAATATTGAGGTCATGTACCACGAAGTGATTCTCGTCCTCAAAGGGGTCTCCATCGAAGTCCCTAAAAGAGGGATTGTTGCCCTTTTAGGAGCCAATGGAGCTGGAAAATCGACAACCCTGAAATCGATCTCAGGTTTACTCAAACACGAGGACGGTGAAGTGACCGATGGAAGCATTGAGTTCATGGGTGAGCGGATTCACCATCTCCCTGCGGAAGAAATTGCCAAAAGGGGTATCATCCAGGTGATCGAAGGAAGAAGGGTGTTTGGCCATCTTACGGTAGAGCAGAATCTTCGTGTGGGCGCCCATCTCCGGAGAGACGGCTTTGGTATGAAGGAAAGGCTGGAGCTGGTCTATCAATACTTCCCGAGATTGGTGACGAAACGGAACACCCTCGCAGGATTCACGAGTGGCGGAGAACAGCAGATGACCGTCATCGGCAGGGCCTTGATGGCTCAACCCAAGTTGATGCTTCTCGACGAACCCTCCATGGGTCTTGCCCCTCTTCTCATCAAAGAGATCTTCGAGATTATCACCCGCTTGAACAAAGATGAAGGGATTCCCATTCTCCTCGTGGAGCAGAATGTTAAATTGGCTCTTACGGTTGCACCTTACGCTTATGTTTTAGAAAATGGAAGGCTTGTCATGCATGGGACTTCGGAGAAATTGAAAGAGAATCCAGACATTCGAGATTTTTATCTCGGCCTCTCTGACATCGGTGAACGAAAGAACTTTCGTCAGGTAAAGCACTACAAGAGAAGAAAAAGGTGGATTACCTAAACTCACCATGTAATGTTGGCAATGATCAATAGCCAATGTCTTTGGATTTGAATTGCTAATGGTCTATTGATCATTTTGCGTTGACAAATTGATTGCTAAAAGGAGGTAAATTATGCGCCGAATATCGTGTTTGGTGATCATCTTGACCCTGGCAATCTGGGGAATGGCTATTTGCAAACCAGGCCTTCTTCTGGCGGAAGAAGCTGAGAAACCAAAAGTGACGTTGGAACGGGTTGAGATCCAGAGTTATTTCCCCTGGGTGGATCTTCCCGCCCGTACCCCGTTGGCCCTGGGCTATGTCTTCAACATTGAAAACCCGAGTGGACACAATATCAAACTCGAAAACTTCAAATTCACGACCTTCTTCGAGGCAGCCCCTGGTGAATATCTATCCATCACCACTCCCACGACTTACGAAACCCTCTATTTCCCGCCCAAAACCGTAAGCCAATACCGGGTGGTTGATGTCCTTGATTCTTTCACGATCAACTTGAGCCTGGCAGTGGCTAATGCAATGAAGATCCAGGAGCTCAAATTAAACCGGGCAGAGGTGATCAAGAACTGGTATACGAAGATCGGCGACTTCGCTTTTGGAATTAAGGTAGGAGAAGGCATGGCCGTCTTCTCAAGCGAGAAGGGAGATATTTTCGTCCCCTTTGAAGGACAGTTTCCAAAGAAGTAATATGACTTCCTGACCCATAGAATTCTTCCCTCTCCTCTTGCGGGAGAGGGAACGGCCTCTTCTTTCCCATCGATGGGGAAAGGGATAGGTGGCAGCCAAGAAATCAAGAAACCGTTGGGTGACCGGGAGAATTGTCATGCCTAAAGAGCCCATAACCATCCGAGACGCAGGCTTCTTCAAAAAACATCTGGAGACGATGCCCAGGGAAAAACGTCTGGAACACCTCAATCGTAAATTGAGGGGAATTGTCCAATATGCCTATAAACGTTCCTCAGCAATGAGAGAAAAGGTGGATGCGGCTGGATTGAAGCCGAAAGATATCCAGACAATCCAAGACTTGGGAAAACTTCCGATTACGAAAAAGAGTGATCTCGTTGAACTCCAGAAGAAAAATCCTCCCTTTGGTGGGTTGGAGGGTATTCCCATCCAGAAATTAAGAAGGATCTATGTCTCTCCTGGGCCCATCCACGAACCCGGGGAGCCCGAATATGAAGAGATCGCATGGGCCCAGGCTATGGTCGCGGGGGGGTTCAGACCGGGCGATATTGCCATCAATTCCTTCAGCTATCATATGGTCCCTTTTGCCCTTCATATGGTCGATAACACCCTCCATAAGATCGGATGCATCACGATTCCTACAGGGGTCGGAAATACGGAACAGCAGGTTCATATCCTAAAGAATCTAAGAGTCAACGCCTTCTGCGGAACCCCCAGTTTTCTTCTCTCGATTGCGGAAAAAGCAGAAGAGATGGGATTTGACCTGCAGAGGGACTTCAATCTCCGGGTCGGTTTCGTCGCCGCAGAGATGTTACCTGAATCGTTACGTTCCACATTGGAGGAGAAGTTTGGCATGACTGTCCGTCAAAGTTATGGGACAGCGGATATCGGCTGCCTGGGTTACGAGTGCATGGAGAAGAATGGAATGCACATACCGGATGACAAAATCGTGGAAATCGTCGACCCCGAGACAGGGAAACAACTCCGCCCCGGACATGCGGGAGAGATTGTTGCCACGACCTTCAACAGGGCCTATCCCCTCATCCGCTTTGGGACTGGAGACCTCTCCTCCTGGACAGGGAACCCCTGCCCCTGCGGCCGCACCTCTCCACGGATTGTAAAAATTTTAGGAAGAATCGACCAAGTGACAAAGGTCAGAGGTCTCTTCATTCACCCCGGACAGGCCGATGAAATAGCATCCAGATACCCGATCATTGGAAGGTATCAGGTCCTGGTTACGAGGAAAGAACACAAGGATGAGATGACCTTCCGGGTTGAACTCAAAGAAGAAGTTTCCCAACTCAAGGAATTGAAGGAAGCGATTGAAAGGTCTATCCGGGATGTGATGAAATTACGAGGGGATGCTCAGTTTCTGCTAAAGGGAACCATCCCGGATGGAGCAAAGAAAATTGAGGATCAGCGAACCTGGGAATGAGTAAAAAATGTTTTGACACCCCTTCCATTAAATGGTAATAATGAATAGAAAGCCGGATTAGAAATCGATAAGGAGGACAGATTATGAGAGTTGATTATGAAGGGTATATTAAGGAAAAGATGCAGAGAAACCCGTTCACGATTGGCTCGGGCGCATCCTTTTACGAGGCCCGTGCCCTTATCCGGGATAAGGGAATTCGTCATCTTCCGGTCGTTGACAAGAATGGCCATCTCGTTGGTCTCATCACAGACCGGGATATCCGTGAAGCCGCCCCTTCCGATGCAACAAGCCTGAGCGTTCATGAACTCCACTACCTGCTGGGAAAGTTAAAGGTCTCAGGCTTTATGACGCCTAAAGATAAATTGATCACAATTACTCCTGACCTCATCATCGAGGAAGCGGTCCAGTTGATGCGCGACCACAAGATCGGGTGCCTTCCCATCACCGAAGGAGATAAGCTGGTGGGAATCATAACAGAAACGGATGTCCTGGACTTCTTGGTCGATGTGTTTGGGCTCAAATTGAAGGGAACCCGTCTGACGATCGCTCTCGAAGATGCGCCCGGACAGATGCACGGGGTCCTGGCAATCATGAAAAGTCATAATATCAATATTATCAGCATTGTTTCCCCGACGTTTAAGGTGAACGGTAAGAGGGTTGCTGCTGTCCGGATTCAAACGCATGATTATGACGCTCTTGTGAAAGAGCTTAAAGAAAAAGGATATGACGTATTGTCCATAAACAAATGGTCTCCTAAATAGACTATTTTTTTATCCTTCGTTTACAGTTTACGTAAAGTGCTATTTCCGGGAAGTCCTTTAAGAATGGAAGGATTGAAGCATTTCAAGATCGGCGAGTTGGCTCACCTGGTCGAGATGAGTCCCAGGACGATTCGCTATTACCAGGAGATTGGCCTTCTCCAACCGGGCAGACGGGTCGAGGGTGGCAAGAGGGTATTTACCGAGAGTGACATTCAACGGCTGAAATTCATTAAACGGCTTAAACACCTCGGCCTTACCCTATCTGAAATGCACGAATTGGCAGATATTTATGAGATTCACAAGACAAATCGAAAGGTTTTAATCCGACTGTGTGAATTATTAGGTAATCAAGTGAAAAAGATCGATGAAAGGATCAACAACCTGAATCGATTAAAGGAAGAGATTCAAAACTATCAGGAAAAAATCTCTCAGAAGTTAAATCAGGGGAATCCTTTAGAAAAGGTAGGTGTCTCATGAAAGAAGTGATGATCTGCAGTGCCGTCCGAACTCCCATTGGTAACTTTCTTGGAGGTCTAAGCTCCTTCAGCGCTACGGAGTTGGGTGGAATCGTTATTGAAGAGGCGATCAGGCGGGCTGGAATACGGAAAGAGGATATCGATCAAGTCATTATGGGCAATGTGCTCCCATTTGGACTTGGTCAAAATCCGGCCCGGCAGGCGATGATCAAGGCCGGGGTTCCCATGTCAGGAGGGGCCTTCACGGTGAATAAGGTCTGCGGGTCTGGACTGAAGGCAGTGATGGTAGGTGCCCAGGCCATCATGGCAGGGGATGCAGAGGTGATCGTTGCAGGCGGCATGGAGAGCATGAGCCGCACCCCTTACTACCTTGAAAATGCCAGAACAGGTTATCGTCTCTGGGACGGAAAGCTTGTGGATGGAATGGTCCATGACGGCCTCTGGGATTTGGTAAACGACTATCACATGGGGTTCACGGCAGAAATCCAGGCTAAGAAGTTTAAGATCAGCCGGGAGGAACAAGATCAATTTGCTTATGAATCGAATGTTAGGGCGCTGGCCGCCATCCGGGAAGGAAAGTTCAAAGAGGAAATCGTATCGATTTCGGTTCTTTCAAAAAAAAGGGAGACCGTCTCTTTTGACACCGATGAGGGGCCTCGCGACCCGGACCCTCAGCAGATGGTCAAAATGAAACCCGCGTTTAAAGAAGACGGGACGGTCACGGCAGCCAATTCATCGAAAATAAGCGATGGAGCAAGCGCCCTTGTTTTAATGTCAGAAGAAAGGGCAAAAGCCCGGGGAATAAAGCCCTTGGTTAAAATCGTGGCCCAGGCCGAAGCAGGCGTTGAACTGGAGGATGTCCTTGTGGCTCCGATCTATTCTATTCCAAAGGCGCTCAAAAAGGCCAATCTCTCCCTGAAGGAGATCGACCTCGTCGAAATTAATGAGGCCTTTGCCGTTACAACTTTGGCTGTCATGAAAACGCTGGGGATTGAACATCACCGGGTCAATGTTCGTGGCGGGGCAGTTGCCCTTGGCCATCCCATTGGCGCCAGCGGCGCCCGTATTCTTACCACGCTGCTTTTCGCCATGAAAGAAAGGAACGCGAAAAGAGGATTGGCTTCCCTTTGCCTCGGTGGTGGGGAAGCAGTAAGCCTCATTGTTGAAAAGATCAATTAAACATGGCCCACGATAAGCTGCCAATGGTCAATGTTCAATTATCAACAACCATTGATGAACACTACTTCTTGTTGACCCTTGGGTATTGATTATTGGTAATTGACCATTGTTCATTAAATAGAATTGATTATTGATTGATCATTGCTTATTTTTCATTGCGAATTGGAAAGGAGGGTTTATGGATATCAAAACGATTGGGGTGATTGGGGCCGGCCAGATGGGAAACGGCATTGCCCAGGTTGCGGCAGCCTCCGAATTCCACGTGATCATGAACGATATCGCAGACCCTTTCATTCAAAAAGGTCTCGCGACCATTTCCAAAAATTTGGACCGAATGTTGGAAAAAAGAAAGATTTCCTCCCAGAGAAGAGAGGAGATTCTGGGAAGAATCAGGGGAACGGTTCAAATGGATGTCATGGTCGAGGCCGATTTTGTGATTGAGGCGGCCACAGAGAACGAACCTCTAAAATTGACCCTTTTCAAAAACCTGGATCAGATCTGCCGTAAAGAAATCATCCTCTCAAGCAATACCTCCTCAATTTCAATCACGAAGATTGCTTCAGCCACCCAAAGACCGTCTCAGGTGATCGGGATGCACTTCATGAACCCCGTGCCTGTGATGCAACTGGTGGAAATCATCAAGGGACTGCAAACCTCCCCGGTTGCATTTCATACCGTAAAGTCTCTCGCTGAGCGCTTGGGCAAAACGCCCGTTGAAGCGAATGATTTTCCGGGATTCATATCCAACCGGATCTTAATGCCCATGATCAATGAGGCCATCTGCGCCCTCTTTGAAGGCGTGGGAACACCCGAAGCCATCGACACAGTCATGAAACTGGGAATGAATCATCCCATGGGCCCTCTTGCCCTTGCGGACCTCATTGGTCTGGATACCTGTCTGGCAATCATGGAGGTCCTTTATAAAGGGTTTGGGGATTCGAAATATCGCCCCTGCCCTCTTCTTCGAAAATACGTCGATGCCGGCCACTTTGGAAAAAAAACCGGGAAAGGGTTCTATACATACTGAAGGATTCAAGGGGCCGAGGGTTCCAGTGGATCATTAAAATAGAATTCAAAATTGAAGTGCAAATGAACATTCCAAATTTATGTAACTCTCACATTAAAATGTTGATCTTCGATTTCGCTTGAACCCTTGAACCCTTTTGGCAAAACAGGGAACCGCTATGGATTTCAAGCTGACGGCAGAGCAAGAGATGATCCGAGAGATGGCCCGAGATTTTACAGAGAAAAGCATCAAACCCGTAGCCGCTCGATTCGATGAGGAGAAACAATTTCCTTATCAGAACCTCAAGAAGATGGCCGGGCTGGGTCTGATGGGAATGAACATCCCGGCTGAATATGGGGGCTCAGAAGTGGGGGCGATTGCGAGCAGCATCGCTATCACTGAAATTTCCAAAGGATGCGCCTCCCATGCCGTCACGTTGTCCGTTACCAATATGGTGGCCGAGGTTATCTGCGAGTTCGGACAGGAAGAGATCAAGAGGAAACATCTCCCCAAGCTATGCAATGGCCAATATCCTGCCGGCGCCTTTGCTGTCACCGAACCCCATGCCGGTTCAGATGCGGCCAATATTCGAACAACAGCCATCCGTGAGAAAGGAAATTACATCCTGAACGGGACCAAATCCCTCATTACCAGTGGAGAGGCTGCGGGTGTCACGGTAGTCTGGGCTGTCACAGACCGAAGCAGCAGGAAGGGCAAGGGGCTGAGCGCCTTTGTCGTTGAGAAAGGCACACCTGGGTTCAGCGTTGGGAAGGATGAGGCGAAGATGGGACACCATGCCTCCCAAACGAATGAACTGATCTTCGAAAACTGTATCATTCCTCCCGATTGCCTCCTTGGCAAAGAAGGAGAAGGATTCAAGATTGCCATGATGGAACTCGATGGAGGAAGGATTGGCGTCGGGTCCCTTGCAGTAGGGGTTGGGTGCGCTGCCATCGATTTTGCGACCCAGTACGTAAAAGGGAGGGAAGCCTTTGGAAAGTCTCTTTCCAGCTTCGAAGCCATCCAGTGGATGATCGCTGATTCCTATACAGAGCTCGATGCGGCTCAACTCCTGGTCCTCCGGGCTGCCTCCCTGAAAGAAATGGGGCAACCCTTTACGAAAGAAGCCTCCATGGCAAAACTCTTCGCCACAGAAACTGCAAGAAACGTGGCTACCCGGGCCGTTCAGATGCTCGGAGGGTACGGCTACACGAAGGATTATCCTGTGGAGCGCTACCTCAGGGACATTATCGGAACGACCTTGTATGAGGGCACGTCTGAGATTCAACGGATTGTGATCGCAAGAGAAATTTTAAAACGCAAAGAATCATTAAAGGAATAATTTCAAAATTGATTGGACCTCCATCCAAACACGAAGAGTGGAATGCGGAGAGTTGAAAGTGGCTGAATGGAGAAATGGGTGATGGGATGGATTTTGAGCTAACCCATCGACAGAAAGAGATTCAAAAAAAGACCCGGGAATTTGTCCTTCGTGAGTTCTCCAAGGAAAAGGCCCTGGAGCTCGATGAAACGTATACCTTTCCCCGCGAGCTATTGAAAAAGGCCTGCCAGTCAGGTCTGATCGGGATCCATTTCCCGAAGGAGTATGGGGGCCGGGGCTACGGGGTTACTGAAAATATCCTGATCGTCGAGGAACTCTGCCGGGGCGATTCCGGAATCGGTATCGCCTTAAGTCTGGCTGACTTTTCATCAGAAGTCGTCCTTCGGTTCGGAAATCCGGAACAAAAGCAAAAATATCTCATCCCGGTTGCCCAAGGGGAATTTATCTCTGCCGGAGCCTATACCGAACCCGACCACGGAAGTGATATTACGCTCCTGTTCACGACCGCAACCAAGCTCGGAGATTTCTTCGTCATCAATGGGGTCAAGACCTTCATCACCAACGGCACCCTTGCCGATTTTTTTATTGTCCTCTGTCAGACCGATCCGGATGCCAAACCTCCCTACCGTGGACAATGTACCCTGCTCGTTGAGAAGGGAACCCCGGGCTTTACCGCAACAGAGATCAAGCCGAAGATGGGGATACGCATGACCTCCACGGCTCAGCTGTCTTTCAGCGACGCCAGAGTACCGGCGACCCATCTCATCGGCGAAGAGAACAAGGGCTTTTACCAGGTCCTCGAATTCTTCGACGAGAGCCGGATTGAGATAGCAGCCCAGGCCCTTGGCATCGGCCAAGGGGCGTTCGATCGAGCCCTCGATTACGTCAAAAACCGTAAACAGTTCGGGAAGAGACTGATCGATTTTCAGACGACCCAGCACAAATTGGCGGACATGGCAACAAAGATTGAGACGGTCCGACTCCTGACTTACAAGGCGGCATGGAACTACGACCAGAATAGAATCGATCCCAAACTCACCTCTATGGCCAAGATGCATGCGGGAAGGACGGCAGTGGAGGTCACAGAGGAGGCTGTTGAGCTCCTTGGAGGATATGGATATCTAAACGAATACGAGGTTGAGCGATTCTACCGGGATGCCAAGATCACAGAAATTTATGAAGGGACAAAAGAGATTCAGAAAAATACGATTGCGTCCTATCTGATTGGAAAACAAAGATCTTAGAACCGTTGAGCATTGACCATTGATCATTGAGCATTGGACTTTTTTCTTATGGTAAAAGGTCTCGTTCAGGTTTATACGGGAAATGGAAAAGGTAAAACGACCGCTGCTTTAGGGTTGGCCTTGCGGGCCATTGGCCATGGCATGAAAGTCTTCATCATCCAATTTATGAAAGGAAAGACGGGCTATGGCGAGCAGGAAGCTGCTGCAAGGTACGCTCCCAATCTCACAATCTTCAGAGCCGGAAGGGAAGCCTTCGTTTCGAAGGCAAAGCCCGATCCTCTGGATGTCAAGCTGGCCCAAGATGGATTCTCCATCGCCCAAAGAGCCGTCCAAAACAGAGAACACGATATCATTATCCTCGACGAAATCAACACGGTCATCGACTACGGACTGCTCCCTCTTCCCGATCTTCTTCAACTCATTGATTCCAAGCCCGAGACCGTTGAACTCATTCTGACCGGAAGAAACGCACACCCGAAGGTTTTGGAGAAGGCGGATTTGGTGACGGAGATGGTGGAGCGAAAACATTATTACAAGAGGGGAATTCCAGCCCGTAAGGGGATCGAGCTTTAGAAAGCATAGCGCATAGAGCAAAGCGTTTTCGGGAGATGCATTCTACGTCATGGGTTCGTATTCTAAAGTTCACGAACCTGAAATTCGAAACCCACAATCTAAAATTAGAATCAGGGGTTTTCGGTGCTTAAGGAAGATAAACTGAAAAAAACCGAGGACGAAAAGAAGCGGTGGGAAGAGGATCTCTCAAAACTTCTTTCTGAAACCACGGAGCGCCTGCCCCGTTTCACCACCCTCTCCGACTTGGAAATCAAGGGCCTTTACACCCCGGAAGATATAAAGGCAATCGATTATTCCGAGAGGATCGGGGTTCCGGGGGTCTACCCTTTCACCCGCGGAGTCCAACCCTCCATGTACCGGGGGAGACTCTGGACCATGCGGATGTTTTCCGGATTGGGAGGCCCCGAAGAAACGAACAAGCGTTTCCATTACCTCCTGGATCATGGTGAAACCGGCCTCTCCATTGCATTCCATTATCCCACCCTCATGGGATATGACAGCGATTCCCCGATGGCCCGGGGGGAGATCGGAAAATGCGGGGTTGCCATCGACACCTTGAAGGATATGGAGATTCTTTTCGAAGGAATCCCTCTCGATAAAGTGACGACCTCCATGACAATCAATCCGCCGGCCTCCATCTTATTGTCCATGTATATTGTATTGGCGGAGAAACAAGGGGTAAGCCAGCGGGAGATTGGAGGGACGATTCAAAATGACATGCTGAAGGAATTCATTGCTCAAAAAACGTTCATGCTCCCGCCGAGGCCATCCCTTCGAATCATCGTCGACACCATTGAGTATTGTACGAAAGAGGTCCCGAGGTGGAATACGATCAGCATCAGCGGATACCATATCCGGGAGGCTGGAGCCACTGCAGCACAAGAACTTGCCTTCACCTTGGCCGATGGAATAGCGTACGTGGAGGCAGCGACAAAGAGAGGTCTTGACGTTGATGATTTTGCCCCAAGACTCTCGTTCTTCTTTGACTCCCACATTGACTTCTTTGAAGAAATTGCAAAATTCAGGGCTGCCCGGAGGATGTGGGCCAAGATCATGAAAGACCGTTTCAGGGCTAAAAAATCGCGTTCCTGGATGCTCCGATTTCACACTCAGACTGCAGGCTGTTCATTAACGGCCCAGCAACCCTATAACAATATCGTCCGAACGGCTTATGAAGCCTTGGCTGCGGCTCTGGGGGGGACTCAATCCCTCCATACCAACTCTCTGGACGAAACCTACGCCATCCCCACGGAGGAAGCCGTCACGATTGCCTTGCGGACACAGCAGGTCCTTGCGGAGGAAACCGGGGTGGTAAATACGATCGACCCATTGGGAGGCTCCTATTTTGTGGAGGCGCTTACCGCCCAGATCGAGGAACAGGCCTGGGAATATATCCGAAGGATCGACGAGATGGGAGGTATGGTTGTAGCGATTGAACGGGGCTATCCCCAATCCGAGATTGCTGACGCCGCCTATCAATTTCAGAAACAGATCGATTCCGTTGAAAAGGTCATTGTTGGAGTCAATAAGTATGCCACAGACCATTCGCCCATCACGATATGGAGAATGAGGCCTGAGATTGAGCAGAGGCAACTCCAAAGACTCCAGGAAGTGAAACGGAACCGAGACAACGATAGGGTAAAGGAGTGTCTGAAAAAAGTCAAAGAGGCCTCCCTTGGGGATAGAAACCTGATGCCTTGCATCATCGACGCCGTCAGGGAATATGCGACGATCCAGGAAATCTGTGACGTGTGGCGGGAGGTCTTTGGCCGGTACACAGACCCGGGATATTTTTAGTTTTGAGTTCGGAGTTCAGAGTTCGGAGTAATCAAGCAAATCTATGATGAATTAGAGTTTGTCCATAAAGTACGGTTTTCATAAAAAGGCGTCATTCCGGCGAAAGCCGGAATCCAGTCTTTTCAAGGATCTCTGGATGCCGGATCAAGTCCGGCATGACGGACTAATAGACTTTATGGAGAGACTCGAATTAGGAGTTGAAACAATGAATAACAGCTCTGAACGGAATTTTTTGAGATCGAATTACATGTATTAATCACTCCGAACTCCGAACTGAGTGACTCCGAACAACTCGCAGGAGAAGATCCATGGGCTTGGAACGGAGGGTTCGCATCCTGATCGCAAAACCCGGATTGGACGGCCATGATCGGGGAGCAAAAATCATTGCCCGAGGATTCCGGGATGCGGGCTTTGAGGTCATCTATACGGGCCTCCACCAGTCTCCCGAGCAGATTGTTGCCGCTGCAATCCAGGAGGATGTGGATGGCATCGGATTATCCAGCCTTGCAGGTGCTCACGACTACCTTTTCCCAAGGGTTATTGAACTGTTGAAGGAGAAAGGAGCGGAGGAGATCGTTGTCTTTGGAGGAGGCATCGTCCCCGAGGAAGATATTCCTCCTCTGGCACAGAGCGGGGTCAAAGCCATCTTCCCCCCTGGTACATCTATCGAGGAAGCTGTGAAATGGGTTCGTGAAAACATCAAACCCCGCAAATAATCTGGCATGGCGCATGGGGCATAGGGGATACCCTTTTTCCACCTTCTGCGCTATGCGCTCTCCATAATGGGTCAGGAAGAAGGGGGGTGAAAGGTATTTTTTGCTCTATGCGCTATGCGCTATGCTTATCTTAGAAAAGGAGGAATGGGTATGATCACTTTTAAAGAAGGGAATCTAAGGATACCCAAATGGAACCGTAGAGTATTTATGGTGGCGGGAGGGACAACCGCTTATCGAAAATATTTCCCTGAATACAAGCTCGAAGAACTGGTCATGATCGCCTTCAAAAATTTGTTGGAAGATAACGATTTAAAGATGGACCCTCTGGAGGTCAAAGGTCTGATCAATTTTGCAACCTACGGCGAATTTGCAGACCATTTTCAGGATCAACTGCTCTGTCAGGCGAAGATCCATGACTATCTGGGTCTGGACCCTCTTTTTAATCTTGGAATTAAGACAGGCGGAGCCACCGGTGGTTCGGCTGTTCTGGCGGCGGCCATGGCGATCGCTTCAGGTTATGCCAATGTGGCCTTGGCCGCCGGCTGGGAAAGGATGGATGAAGTCGATACCCGAACCGGTAATTTCTACATCTCAACAGCAGCCTGCAAGGATTTTGAAACCCGTTTGGGTCGAATCTACTCTTCCTATTATGCACCCATGGCAAATCGATTTGCGTGGGCTTTCAACGTATCAGAAGTGACCCGGGCCAAGATTGCCGTTAAAAATCACCTCTATGCCTATTCTTCTCCTTATGCCCAACAACCCGGCAAATATACCGTCGAAGACGTTCTCAATAGCCCCATGTCTGCCTATCCGCTCCGATTTCTTGAGTGCTGTGCCATGAGCGTTGGGGCGGCGGCTGTTCTGCTTTGCGATGAGGAGACTGCCTACAAGTTGACGGACCATCCCTGCGAACTCTTCATCTGTGGCGGCAGCCATACGCTTCGCGTAGCTGATCGCCGGCCCATGGATATTCCCCTGCTCCCCCATGAGACCCCGGAGATGTATAAGGACCTTACAGAGAAGGGGAGCCGCTACCCAGGATTCGAGAGTTTCCTTGCCTGTCGATTCGCTGCCTGGCTGGTCTATCGGATGGCGGGGATTCAAGATCCTTTGGAAGACCTGGATCTCGTAGAACTCCACGACGCCTTCACCATCAGCGATCTACAAACCTATGGCGATATTGGTCTCAGGCCTTATGGGCAGGAACAGGATTATATTGAGTCCGGAGATGCTTACTACGGGGGCAAATGTCCGTCCAATCTGTCGGGTGGACTGATCGGAACCATGCACGCCGTGGGAGCGACCGGGATCTTCCAGGCCGCGGAGTGTTTGTGGCAGCTCCAGCAGAAATACGATCAATTCCACGAGGATCCAAGGATCTGGAAGAAATGGGGAAAGGAAAAACCCGAGGACTGGCAAAGCCTGCAGATTCCCGAGAAGAGCAAACAGGCCCTGTGGGTCTCCCATGCAGGCGTCGGTTCCCATGTCACCGTTGGGATTTTGAGAAAGAACGGGTAGAGCTTCACGGCCAAGTCCATGATACATATTCAATGCCCCTGTCGGGCGATCTCCCGGCCCCTCGTTGGACGCATTCACCTGTCGGGATAAAGGAGGAACGTCTCTATGGCAAAGAAAAAAGAACCCGTCAAGAAAAAGAAAGAAGGAAAGGCAAAAGCACAGGCCTTAAAGAAGGTTCAGACAAAGAAAACTATACAGATCAAGAAGAAGAAACCGATAAAGAAAAAGGTTCAGCCGAAAGAAAAGGGACAGGTCAAATTTATTGGCCAGGTTACGAAGATCAGGCAGACCGTCCCAGCGACTGTCATTGAATGGCCGCGTTCCATTACCCACATTCACACCTATGGCATGCTCTCCCCATTCTTTAAAGGTCTCAGAGCAGGGAAATTGATGGCTACTCGTTGTCCGAACGGAGCGTGTCTGGAAAAGCGACTCTGGATTCCCCCCGGGCCCATTGTCCGGACTGCCATATGGAGATGACCTGGGAAGTTTTACCTAATCCGGTCATTGGAAAAATCTATACCTTCACTGAAGTGGTCTATGCCGGAACGGGAATTGAGCTTTCGACCCCCTATTGGCAAGTGGACGTGGAGGTTCCGGGGCTTGCGACGATCCCGAAAAGTTATCTCCTTTATGGCAAACCCTATATCGGGATGAAGGTAAGAGCGGAATTCAGAACAAAGAACCCCACCAATACGGTGCTGGATTATTACTGGGTACCCTATGAACAATAAAGCATAGCGCATGGAGCATAGAGCATAGCGATATGAAAGCACCAAATTCCAAATAATTCTCGATCACCAAAATTGGAAACAAAATCTACTTGGGTCATTTAGAATTGGAATTTGGAGCTTATTTGGGATTTGGAATTTGTGATTTTGGATTTTGAACTCTATGCGCTTTGCGCTATGCCCTATGCAACTTTGGAGGCATTATGGCCCTCAATTTTGACCTGACCGATGAGCAGCAGATGCTTCGGAAGATGGTTCGAAATTTTGCCGAGAAGGAGATCGCGCCGGTGGCCCAAGAACTCGATGACAAAGAAGCGTTCTCCTATACTCTGACGAAACGGATGGGCGATCTGGGGCTCTTTGGGCCCTTCGTCGCCGAAGAATACGGCGGAAGCAATGTCGGGTACATCTCCTATATTATTGCGACAGAAGAGATTGCCCGTGTTGACGGCTCCCAGGCCGCCACCCTTGCCGCTGGAAATTCACTCGGAATCTCACCCATCTATTATTATGGAAACGAGGAACAGAAGGGGAAATGGCTTCCGGAACTCTGTACGGGAAAAGCCCTTTCATCTTTCGGGTTAACGGAACCCAACGCGGGCTCGGATGCCGGAGCCTCCAGAACGACAGCAACCTTGGAAGGAGAGGAGTGGGTCATCAACGGTTCGAAGATCTTCATCACCAATTCGGCAACGGATATTAGCAGGGTTTGTGTGGTCCAGGCTGTCACCGGAAAACGAGAAGACGGCAAAAATGAACTCTCCTGCATCCTTGTCCCCAACGGGACACCTGGTTTTGGGACAAAGCCGATGCATGGCAAAATGGTCTGGAGGGCTTCCAACACTGGAGAACTCTATTTCACGGATTGCCGTGTCCCCAAGGAAAATCTCCTGGGACGGCGGGGAGACGGGTTTCATCAGATGCTCGCCACCCTGGATGGTGGAAGGCTCAGCATTGCAGCCATGGGTCTTGGAGGTGGCCAGGGAGCTTTTGAACTGGCCCTCAAGTATTCCAATGAGCGGGAACAATTCGGAAGACTCATTGGATCTTTCCAAGTCAATGCCTTCAAATTGGCGGACATGGCCACAGAGATTGAATTGGCCAGACTCCTTTTGTATAAAGCCTGCTGGCTCTGCGAAAACCATCGATCCTTTTCAAAAGAGGCAGCCATGGCTAAAATGTTTTGCTCTGAGATGTATCATCGGGTGGTGAATCAGGCGGTGCAGATTCACGGTGGGTATGGCTTGATGAAGGAATATCCCATCGAGCGCCATTATCGGAATCAGAAGCTCCTTGATATCGGAGAAGGGACTTCCGAGGTCCAGCGGATTGTCATTGCTAGACACATCGGGGTCCCCGGAAGGGGAATGTGAAAGAGTTCGAGTTTAGAGTTCGGAGTCTCACTGCCGACAACATTCGGGTATATTTCAATGACCGATTTGGCAAAGCGCGTTTTGGACGGTGATGTTCGTGCGGCATCCCGGTTAATGAGGGATATTGACGACCGGATTCCCGCATCCCAGGATGCGCTGAAAGAACTCTATCCCAGGACAGGAAGAGCCTATATTATCGGCATCACAGGGGCTCCTGGATCAGGCAAGTTGACGATTGTCGATAAGATGGTTGACTTCTTCCGCAAGGACGGGAAGACCGTTGGAATTGTCGCCGTCGACCCCACGAGCCCTTTCTCCGGAGGAGCGATCCTCGGAGACCGAATCCGGATGCAGCGCCATTCAACGGATGAAGGTGTATTCATCCGTTCCCTGGCAACCCGCGGATGGCTCGGAGGCCTTTCTCGCTCTACCCAGGATATTGTCAATGTCATGGATGCAATGGGAAAAGACATCATCCTGGTCGAAACCGTGGGAGTGGGCCAGGATGAGGTAGAAATTGTTAACACGGCCCATACCTCCATTGTGCGTCTTAGTCCCTGGAATGGGAGACGACATTCAAGCCATTAAGGCAGGAATCATTGAGATTGGGGATCTCTTTGTCATCAACAAAAGTGAGAGGGAAGGAGCAGAAAAATTAGAACGGGATCTCCGGATGGTTCTCGAAATGGGAAAAAAACGAGAGAAGAACTGGACCCCCCTCATCCTCAAGACGGAGGCCCTTCTTGGAATAGGCGTCGCCGAACTGATGAAAGGAATTCAGCAACACAGGCAGGCATTAGAACAATCCGAGACGATGAAAGAAAAAATGAGGGAGAGGGCGAAAGCCACTTTTCTGGGAATCCTTGAATCGGAAGTGATGTCTCATTTTCTTCGAAAAATAGAAGGAGATGGACAATGGAAAACGATACTCGATGACCTTGCAACCCGTCGAACGAGATCCCTATCTCCCTCGACGGATTGGCGAGTGAATGTCACAGCCGAGATTCGATCCATCACAAAAAATAGGGGGAGGAAGTTGACCCATGGGGTCGATGGATAACATTCGAAAGGAACTGGAAAAGAGAAGGGACGAAGCCCAATTAGGGGGTGGCCAGGAGAGGATTGATAAACTGCATAAAGAAGGGAAATTGACGGCCCGTGAAAGAATCGATCTCCTCCTTGACAAAGGCACCTTTGTTGAACTCGACCGTTTTGTCACGCATCGCTGTACGGACTTCGGGATGGCGGAGAAGAAGTACTACGGAGACGGAGTGGTCACCGGTTACGGAAAGATCGAAGGCCGTCTGGTGTACGTCTTTTCCCAGGATTTCACGGTCTTTGGAGGCGCCCTTGGGATGGCCTTCGCGGAAAAGATCTGCAAGGTGATGGACCTTGCGATGAAGACAGGAGCCCCTGTAATCGGCTTGAACGATTCCGGAGGGGCGAGAATTCAGGAGGGAGTTGAGAGCCTGGCTGGGTACGCCTATATCTTCCTCAGGAATGTCCTTGCCTCCGGGGTCATTCCTCAAATCTCGGCCATCATGGGACCCTGTGCAGGAGGGGCTGTCTATTCCCCTGCCATGACCGATTTCATCTTTATGACCAAAAAGACCAGCTACCTGCATATTACCGGTCCTGATGTGATCCGGGCTGCCCTCAAAAAGACGGAAACTGCAGACGGAAAACCGATCACCTCTGAACTATTGGGAGGATCCAAAGTCCACATGGAAAAAAGTGGCGTGGCCCATTTCGCAGGAGACCACGACGGGGATACCATCCGTCTCATCAAGGAACTGCTTCGATTTGTTCCACAAAATAACAGGGAGAAACCACCCGTTCTCGAGTGCAAAGACGACCCAAATCGAATGGACGAGTCCTTGAAGACCGCTGTGCCGGAAGATTCGAAGAAGGCCTACGATATGAAAAAAGTGATCCTGCCCGTGGTGGATCAGGGTTCCTTTCTTGAAATTCAGAAGGATTATGCCAAAAATATCATCATCGGTTTCGCCCGGTTTAACGGCATGCCGGCAGGCATTGTCGCAAATCAGCCCAATTGGATGGCAGGGTCCCTCGACCCGGACTCTTCGGTCAAAGCAGCCCGGTTCGTCCGATTTTGCGACTGCTTCAACATTCCACTGGTCACGTTTGTCGATGTGCCGGGGTTTCTTCCTGGAATCGATATGGAAGAGAGGGGCATTATCCGTCATGGAGCGAAACTCCTATATGCCTTCTGTGAAGCCACCGTACCAAAGATTACAATCATTACCCGGAAGGGTTACGGGGGAGCCTATGATGTGATGTCGAGCAAACACATTCGCGGGGACATCAATTACTGTTACCCCACAGCAGAAATTGCCGTGATGGGGGCGGATGGGGCGGTCAACATTATCTTCCGAAATGAGATCAAGAGTTCAAAAAATCCAGAGGAGACACGTCGGCAACTGGTTTCTGAATACCAGGAGAAATTTGCCAGCCCCTACAAGGCCGCAGAATTGGGCTACGTGGATGAGATCATTGAACCCGAAGAGACCCGACCCAAAATCATTCAAGCCTTGGATATTCTGAAGACGAAGGTTGACACCAACCCCTGGCGAAAGCACGGAAACATCCCTTTGTGAAACAAAGGGGCCCAGGGTTCGAGGATTCAAGGGTTCCAGTGTTTATAGTCTCTTTTTTGTCTAACTCGACCCCTTGAATCCTTTGAAATGGAGTGAATCATGGCGAAGAACGTTCGGGAGGAATTTGAGCGTTGGGAGAAGACGACGCTCCAGAAGGTGATATCAAAATCGAAGGAGAGAGAAACCTCATTCAGAACGACCTCCGGGATTGAGGTGAAACGTCTCTATACCCCCCTTGACATTGATTCGGTTGATTACTGCGGAGAACTTGGGCTTCCCGGTGAATATCCTTTTACCCGGGGTGTCCAGCCCACCATGTATCGGGGACGTTTCTGGACGATGCGCCAGTATGCGGGGTTTGCAACGGCTGAGGAGACCAACAAACGTTACAAATATCTCTTGGAACATGGCCAGACGGGCCTGAGCGTTGCATTTGATCTTCCCACCCAGATCGGGTATGACTCTGACCATCCATTAGCTGAAGGAGAGGTAGGAAAGGTCGGCGTTGCCATCGACACCCTGAAGGATATGGAGATCCTGTTCGAAGGTATCCCTCTTGACAAAGTCTCGACTTCCATGACCATCAACGCGACGGCGGCTATTCTTCTCGTTATGTATATTGCTGTCGCAGAAAAGCAGGGGATCAATGCCGCTGCCCTGCAAGGGACCATCCAGAACGATATCTTGAAAGAATATCCTGCCAGGGGAACCTATATCTTCCCTCCTCTGGAGTCGATGCGGATCATCACCGATATCTTTGCCTTTTGTAAAGATCAGGTCCCTCGTTGGAATACCATCAGTATCAGTGGTTACCATATCAGGGAAGCAGGCTCTTCTGCGGTCCAGGAGGTGGCCTTTACCCTTGCGAACGGGATCGCTTACGTAGAGGCAGCGATGAAGGCAGGGCTTGATGTCGATTCTTTCGCCTCCAGGCTCTCCTTTTTCTTTAATGCTCACAATCATTTCATTGAAGAAATTGCCAAGTTCAGGGCGGCCCGGAGGCTCTGGGCAAAAATCATGAAGGAACGGTTCAAGGCCCAACAGGATGAATCGTGTATGTTACGATTTCACACCCAGACGGCAGGATCCACCCTGACAGCCCAACAGCCGGATAATAACGTGGTTCGAGTTGCCTTTCAGGCCCTGGCGGCCGTGCTGGGTGGAACTCAATCCCTTCACACGAATTCAAAGGATGAGGCCTATGCCCTTCCCTCCGAAGATTCCGTAAGGATCGCTTTGAGGACCCAGCAGTTGATTGCTTACGAAACCGGGATTGCTGATATGATCGATCCACTTGGAGGCTCCTATGCCGTGGAGAACCTGACCAGCGAGATCGAAAAGAAGGCGATGGAATATATTGAAAAAATCGACGCCATGGGTGGGGCCATCAAAGCCATTGAATCAGGCTACATTCAGCAGGAAATTGCAGAGAGCGCCTACCAATATCAAAAGGAGATCGAGTCAAAGAAACGAATTATCGTTGGAGTCAATCAATTCGAGATCGAAGAGGCGCCCCTGAAAGACATCCTCCGGATCCGGCCTGAAGTGGAACAATACCAGAAGGAGAAACTTGCAAGGGTCAAGAGAGAAAGGGACCAGGGGAGCGTTAAGAAAACGCTGGCCACGCTCAAGAAAGCGGCTCAGGGAACAGAGAATTTAGTTCCCCCGATTTTAGAAGCCGTCCGGGTTTATGCAACTCTGGGTGAGATTTCAGATACCTTAAGAGAGGTCTTGGGGGAATACAGAGAACGATAATCAAATTTCAGATTGTGGATTGCCGATTGCGGAATAAGAGGATCAGTGGTTTAAATCCGAAATATTGGAGGGACTATGTCTCGAAAGATTCGGGTCCTTATTGCAAAACCGGGGTTGGATGGGCATGACAGAGGGGCAAAGGTCATTTCCCGGGCCCTGAGAGATGCAGGGATGGAAGTGATTTATACAGGCATCCGTCAGACCCCAGAACAAATTGCGAACGCAGCCATCCAGGAAGGCGTGGATGTGGTCGGCCTCTCCTGCCTCTCCGGCGCCCATAACACCCTTTTTCCAAGGGTCGTCCAACTCCTGAAGGAAAAGGGGGCCGGAGATATTCTCGTTCTGGGAGGAGGAATCGTTCCTGCCGAGGATCTTCCTGGATTGAAACGATCTGGTATTCGGGAAATCTTTCAACCGGGCGCCTCCACAGAAGAGATCATAAAATTTATCCAAAAGACCGTGAAATTCCAAGAAGGGCGTAAGGCGTAAGTCGCCAGTGGCTTTACCCCTTGCACCAAACACCTTACGCTTCACGAAAAAATGGATCTCTCCTGAAAGGAGTCTCTCATGATCAAGAAGATTAACCACATTGCGATTGCGGTAAACAATCTCGAGGAGTCCGCCAAATTCTATCAGACCGTTATGGGTCTCACCCTCTCCGGTGTAGAGGTGGTTCCCTCACAAAAGACAAAGGTCGGTTTCTTTAAGATCGGTGAATCAAATATTGAGCTCGTCCAGCCCGCAGAGCCGGATTCACCCCTTGTCAAATTCCTGGAGACGAAAGGACAAGGAATTCATCACATCTGTTTAGAGGTCGATGATGTCGCGGCAGAGGTAAAGGCCTTTCTCGAAAAGGGTGCGACCCTGATTGATCAAAAACCAAGGCCAGGAGCCCACCATACAAAAGTCGCCTTCGTTCATCCCAAATCCTCAGGCGGGGTTCTGATCGAGCTCTGCGAATATCCGAAAAACGGGTAGCCCGGATTACCCAATCCGGGAGGACCTGCGGGATTACACTCTGATCGTCTCTCCATCTTTTAATATTCGGAGATTCTTCAACCTCAGATTTCGGAGTTCTGTTTTAATGGCTTGATAATATTGGGTTTTCAGGTGGGTGACATAGACTCGCTCGGGGAGGGGTTCCATTTTGGAAAGCTCATCCTTCAAAAGCTCCGGGGTGAGATGTCCTGACCTCATTGCGATCTCCTTCATCCCACTGGGAAAGGAGACATCAATGATGAGACAATGGATTTGTTTGTTTCTTAAATTTTTCCACGTCTCATTTGAAGTTCCAATATCACCTGTATAGAAGAATTGCCGCATGTTCTTATCTTGAACAAGATATCCAACGGCTGGAACCGTATGATTCACTCGGTAGGGCGTTATGGTATACCTATCGACCTGGATTGAACGGCGGACCTTCAGGTCAGTGAGATTTAAAATGCTATCCCTTAAATTTGGAATTTCGGTAAAATCCGGCCAAACCGAACTGTTTAGAAGATTCCTCTTAATCGTTCTTACGACAGAAGGAATAGCATAAACGGTGACCCGGTGTCTCCTGTTCCCCACAATGATATTGTCTGCGAGAAAGGGGATTCCTATGATATGATCCAGATGGGCATGGGTGATGAAGATATTTTCAATCTTTATCTGATCTTTTTCATCCAGAACACTGGTGAGACCCCCTGCATCGAATAAGATCTTCCGGTCCAACAGAAGGCATGGAAGGTGGTGACCTGGAGAATCCGTGCCTGAACAACCGAGCACTTTAAGCTTCATTTCTTGCGAGTCCTATCGATCTGAACCTTCTCCAGGACCTGGTCACTGCCCTGACGGGCCATTTTCCTTCGATCTCCTTTGGGTCGCTCTTGGAAAGGAGTCTTGTCCTTGGAAGAAATATCTGTTGATTCCATCTTTTCTCATACGTATAGGGGAAACGCTCTTTTGTGTCAAGCAAAAAATAAAAAATGGACAGGTGTCAAATTATCGTTGACTTTTTTGTTTGGTTTGCTATGGTGGTGATGGGGGGAGCGGCCAAATGAAGAAGTTATCTATGGACATCTCTAAAATTACGCCTCCCTTGTTGCCTCAGGTTTTGAACCGGCTCCGCCTTCTGAACCTCCTCGAAAAGAATAGAGTGAGAAGGCTGATCCTCATCCTCGGTCAGGCTGCCCAGGGAAAATCGACCCTCACTGCTTCTTTTGCAAAAACATCAACCATCCCCACAGCATGGATGAACCTGGCCAAACAAGACTCTGATCCGGTTAACCTCTTCTATCTCATGGGTCAATCCCTTCAGCATGTCTTTAAGGAGATCGACCTTTCCTGTTTTCTTTCCTACCCCTCATGAACATCGGGTCCCATGTCAGAAATGGCTTTCTTCCGCGAATGGGCCCATCTTCTCTATGAACTCATACCTCACCCCATTCAGATCATCATCGATGGCCTGGACCGCCTTTCTCCTGACGCCCCTGCATTCAAGCTCCTCCAGATTCTGGTTGAAGAGGTCCGGCCCAATATTAACGTGATCATGTTATCCAGGGAGGTGCCTCCCTCCTCCCTTGAATTTCAGCATTTAAAACTGTGATGCAGTCATCGGAAACGCTCCTTATGATGGATTTTGTGGAAGTTGACTTGCCTGCTTTTTGGGCAAAGCGGTTAAAGCGGCATCCCTCATGACCTTGAAGGCCTGTCTCCACAACTATTCCACATCAATTGTGGATAACAGATCATAACCCCGCGATACAAAAGCGTCTTGATATTATTTCTCTCCCTTTACTCCCCCTGCCTGGGTTGAAATTGACCATCCAGATCTCGCCTCGTTTGCATGGATTCATTCAAGTACCTCCGTACTCGCTTCAAGGTTTGCCTCTGCAACCTCCCGATCCTCTCTGGCCATGAAGATATACCCTCCGATGAGTTCCCTCTCTTGCTGTTTCTGCCTCCATGCCTTTACAGCGTTCTCAACGATCCGACTTCTACTCTCTCCCAGTTCTTTTGAGATTTTATCAATCTCCCTGATAATCACTGCGTCCATCGTAACCGTCACTTTAAGTTTTGAGTTCATAAATCCTTCTACTGCGGATCTTCCCATCTGGATGCAAATATAATAAGATAAATCTTCCATATTTAAAGGACTTAGTTCTTCTTATTTCCTCTTCAGCCTGCCAAAGGTAGCACCAAGGAAAAGCTGAAAGGTCTACAACTGCACATTCATCCGTGATCTTCTGCATAGGAGGATAAAAACCACGAGTTGTCATCCTGAATGAAGTGAAGGATCTCTGCGCTTTCCGTTACTTCTCACTCAAGAAAGAATGAGACTGAGGGGTAAAACCCACATTTCCCCCCCGAGGGAGACTGCTTCCGTACCGTTATAGCCGAGAATGGCCGCCTTACAATGAGGGGTTGTCGATAAGAAAGTTTTGAGACCAGTGAGATCTCTCTTCTGCCATCTGGTCCCGGATTTGACCTCCAAAGCGATACAATGGTTGCCTGCTTCTATAATGAAGTCCACTTCGTGCCTCCCCTGGACGCTCCAGAAGTACAGACGGGCCTCTGTCCATCTTGAGTTGATAATACTCATCAGGTTTTGGGCGATATAGGTCTCGAACATGGCTCCCATTAAAGGCTCGTTTGATGAAGAGGCGATCCTATCGACACCCGCAAGATAGCATGCAAGACCTGAATCGCTGATGTAAAGTTTTGGAGATTTGATCAGTCTGCTTGCTCTATTCCTTAAATAGGGGCTTAGCCTCGTAATGATAAAGGACGTCTCAAATGAAGAAAGATATTTTGACGTTGTAGTAGCAGTCAATTTGGAGTCTCGACCCAGCTGGCTCGGACTTAAAAGTTGGCCTGTTCTCGGAGCCGTTAAATGAAGCAAATTTCTGAAGGCGATGACATTTTCGATTTGCCTTATCTCCCGCACATCCCTTTCAAGGTAGGTCTGCTCGTATCCTTTGAACCAAAGGGTGCGGTTCTTGACTTCCCTAAGGCAAACTGCCGGCATACCTCCGTCAAGGATTTCCTCCGGTTTAATCGGTTTTTGTTCTTTTCTTTTGGGAAGCTCCAGGGTCTCAAAGAATCTTTCCAGGAATGGCTTTTCTTTTGTTTGCCGGGCTATCTCCCTTCGGCTGAAAGGGTTCATTTCGAAATAGACGGAACGTCCAGCAAGGCTTTCAGTAATGCTTTTTAGAAGTGCAAAATTAGCAGAGCCGGATAAAAAATATTGCCCTGGGCTCCTTATTTTATCAACAGCCTTTTTGATAGCCGGTAAAATTTCAGGACACTTATGGGCTTCGTCGATGGTGAGCGGTTTGTCAGAACTGACAAATCCGTCAGGATCTGATTTTGCAGCTTCAAGTTGAGAAAAATCGTCAAAAGTCAGATAACTTCTCTGATCAAAACCCCGCTGTTTCTGGAGAAATGTCGTTTTACCGGTTTGCCGCATTCCCGTAATGACAACGACAGGCATCTCTTTGAGTGCTGCAAAAACGGTCGGGGCGAGGTCGCGCTCAAAATATTCTGTCATAACGCTATATATTATGCTGTCAAAATGACAAAGTCAAGTGAAATAAACCCAGATATTGCTTAAATTTTTACTATACGGACGTGGGCAAGCCGTTTGGAAAGGCTTCAGGGCGAACCTTTCGTGAAAGGAATACTTACGTCTCAGAACCCTGCCGGAGTTCACATTGAGTGGAGTCCTCCCCTTCCCTTAAAATGTCAAATCGACCGCCGTCTGAAGCCTTGAAGAGCGGTTTGCCCATAGCCGTTTTTGCACCTGGCGGGTCTTCTTATCGAGTTCATCAATGCAACGATCCAGTTTTTCAATAAGATTGATTACACCATCAGCGACTTGCTGTACTTTACTGATCACATCTTTAAATATAACATGAAACTGATGGATGATTTCGTCTTTAAAATCTCCTATTCTTTTCTCAAAAAATTCTTTCCATTCCTCTGCCATGAATTCCCCTCTCATTACCTCCTATTTCAATCAGTACTATAGATCCTACAAAGACGTCAAGAAATTTTTGATGATCAACCCAAATTCCATGATTGACATTCCGTATAAAATTTCTTATAAATCTTCGATTTGCCCCGAAACGAATTTCAACGGGGAAATGGCTTATCAAAAGATCAATCTCTCTGGAGAGACCCAATTCAGATGAACAAATACAAAGTCATTTTTCAACCCCTGGGGACAAGGGGTGAAGTCGAAGAGGGAAGAACGATCCTCGAGGCCTCGAGAGAACTGGGCGCTGAGATCGAATCCCTCTGCGGAGGGCAAAGGGCCTGTGGAAAATGTAAAGTCAAATTGGAAGAGGGGCATCTATCCCCTTTTACCGAGGAAGAAGCCAAGTTCATCGACGAATTGGAAAAGGGAGAAGGCTATCGACTCAGTTGTGTGGCTCAGATCGAAGGGGATGTCCTCATCTTCATCCCGGAGGAGAGCCGGGCTGAAAAACAGGTCATTCGGAAGGCAGCTACCGAGAGACAGATCAATCTCAATCCCGCCATTCGCCTCTACGAGGTGGAATTGTCTCCTCCCACTTTCCAAGATCCCCTTGGCGATTTTGAACGCCTAAAAAATGCATTGATCGAAAAATATCATTTCCCCTCCCTGGAGATCGACTATCCGGCCCTGTTATTGCTTCCCCATGCCCTCCGCCAGGGAAAGTGGAAAGTGACCGTCGCTACCTGGATGGAGAGAGAGATCATCGATATCCAACCCGGGAAAGTGGAAGAGACCTTTGGCCTGGCTGTGGATGTGGGAACAACCACCGTCGCAGCCTACCTCTGCAATCTTCGAAACGGGAAGGTCGTAGCTACTCACTCGATGATGAATCCACAGGTCACCTTTGGCGAAGACGTCATGTCGAGGATCACCTATGTGATGACCCACCCAGAGAATGGCCTCGAAACAGTGCACCACTCCATCATCCAAGGTCTGAATCAGCTGATCCGGGCCATCACGGAGGATCAGGGTCTCCGTCCCGAAGCGATTCTGGAGCTCGTCATCGTGGGCAATACCGCAATGCACCATCTCTTTCTCGGGATCAACCCGGAAAATATGGGTGTCTCTCCCTTTCCGCCTGCCATCCACCAATCCCTGGACATCAAGGCAAGGGACCTCGGGATCAAGGTCCATCCCTCGGCCAATGTCCACATCCTGCCGGTCGAAGCAGGATTTGTCGGAGCCGATAACGTGGGTGTTCTCATTGCCGAGGAGCCCTATCATCACGACGAAAAGGCTCTCATCATCGACATCGGGACGAATGGAGAACTGGTGATGGGAAACAGAAATATCCTGATCTCCTCTTCCTGTGCAACCGGTCCGGCTCTGGAAGGGGCCCATATCAAATTCGGGATGAGGGCGGCCCCGGGCGCGATCGAAAGGATTAAGATCGATCCAGACACGCTTGAAGTGAATTTCAAAATCATCGGCCAGGATCAATGGAAACGCGAGAAGAAGATCACCTCGGCAAAGGGGATCTGCGGCTCCGGGATCATCGACGGAATGGCAGAACTCTTTCGTGCCGGAATCATCGATAAAAGCGGACGATTCAATAGGCAGGTCCAGTCCCCTCGATTCAGAATCACCAACGAGAAGCCGGAATTTGTCATCGCCTGGAAGGAGGAAACCTCCATTGGAAAGGAAATCACCATCACGCAACAGGATGTGAGAAATGCCCAACTGGCAAAAGGGGCGCTCTATACGGGAGCGAAATTGATGATGAAGCGACTGGGCATTGAGACGTTAGACAAAGTCATCCTGGCAGGGGCCTTTGGGAGCTATATCGATCCCGAAGAGGCAATGGTTCTGGGAATGTTTCCGGACTGCGATCTAAAAAAGGTTTATGCCGTTGGCAATGCAGCGGGCGATGGGGCAAGGATGGCGCTTCTGGATCGGGATAAACGAAACGAGGCGAATGAAATGGCTCGAAAAGTCGAATATATTGAATTGACCATTGAGTCTGAATTTCAAAATGAATTCATGGAGGCCATGCAAATCCCCCACATGAACGATTCTTTCCCTCATCTCGAGGGCATTGTGCCGGCCAAGATCCTCAAACAATGATTATCCTTCTACGACACATAGAAATGACGGAATAGTGGAATAATGAAGAACCACAATAGAAAGGTATTTGACCTTTTATCATTCCATTCTTCCAGTATTCCAATATTCCCCTGAGCATAGTGATCTCTGTATGTTCTATAATGCCTTATGAGCAGTTACTTGATTATTGGATGCGGCCATTTCGGAAGTCGGGCTATTCTGAAACTTCTCGAAAAAGATCCCCGAGCCAGGATCACCGTGGTTGACCGGCATAAAAAGCAACTTGAAAAGATTTCTCCGCTTCCGGTCGAAACCATCGCCTGCGATGGCCGACCTTTTCTTGAGGATTTGTTTTCTGAAAGAAGACCTGTTGATTATATCATTCCAGCCGTTCCCTACCATCTGGCCTTCGAATCTATCCCCCCTTTTCTAAAACATCTCGGAGCAAAGAGAGTGGAGATCCCCCCTCTGCGGGGAATTCCAAATCCGATGAGGGGCAAGGCGGGGGATCTCTATACGAGCCTTGCCAACTTTCTCTGTCCTGATGACTGCCCGGAACCTTCCCAATTCTGCACGATAACAGGGAAAAAAAGGCCAAGACCTCTTTTTAAGATATTAGCGGACTTAAAAGGCCCCTTCGATTCATTCGTGATCCGGAGCCGGCAATTGGGATCGGGTGTGGGAGGATTTCGACCGAAGGAATGGATCGATCTCATCGATCGGATCAAGAAACAGAAGCGTTCAAATCACCTTCTTCTGATCAGCACCGCTTGCCGGTGCCATGGTGTGACCTCAGCTCTTGGATTCTGATTTCTTGCCGGATTGCTCTTCAAGGCCAAAGAAATAAACTTAGCATGATCGTCACCGGACCCCGACGCTGGCGGGATCTCTTTCACAGCCTTATTAAGGGGGTCTCCATAGACCTAGAAGGGCAAACGACGATATCACCTTCAATCTTCCGTTATCCCAGTTTGACAGGCTTTCCTTCGAGTACCCGATGAAGATAAACAACGTTATGCAACACTTAACCAGGGATCAGGGCATAGACTTGGGCCTTCTTGCTCCATTCGCTGGCCGGATAATCTCTTTGCAGGACTTCAAGATTCGACTTGAGCATCTTTGGATCATGGCTTGCCTTGTACTTGGCCACACCGAGGTAGTATTGCGCTTCAGGAGCTGCATCGGTCTTCGGATACCGGACTAAAAGCTCCTGAAAGCACTGGATCGCTTCTTCAAAATATTCGAGGTTGAATTTCTCTCTTCCTTTTCCGAGAATCATCTGGCCGATGAAGTCCTCTGGCGGTAAAAAACCGACAAAACGATGGTGCTCGTCACCATCCGGGTCCAAGAGGATAACGGTGGGGGTCCATTTTACACTGAACCGACTTACCATGGCCTTGTTCTTGTTGAAATCAACCTGGAGGGGAATGAAACTTTTCTCAATGGTAAAACAGACATTGGAATCAGGATAGGTAACAGCCTCCAGCTGTTTACACCCGACTCAGAGGTTATTGTAATAATCCATCAAGATCAATTTCTTTTCCTTCCTTGCCTTTGCCTTGGCCGTCGTGAGAGATATCTCCCATTGAACCGGTTTTGCCATATCGATGCCCTCCTCTGTCTGAATTTAGAGTTGATCCGCGCCTGTCATTTGACATTTTTTTACGATTTAAGTTATTTGTCAAGCCATGACTGTCCAATTAATGGATGAATAATTCCAACTGGTTGTCGCACATCTCCTCCGGGATTGTGTAGGATTGATGCGAGAGAGCCTGTAGAATGGGCCTTTTCTCGAACAGCGATACGCTCAAAATCTGTAGAATTGTGTAGAGCGAGGTATCTTCCAGGTGCAGGCGTTTCTTGACGATGGCGACCAGAACGTAGACGCTCACCGCTATGAAGATCTGCGTCTTGACCGCGTTTTCGCTCGTTCCGAAGAAGGATTTGATCCGCAGGTGCTGCTTTATCCAGCGAAAGAACAGTTCGACCTGCCAGCGGCAACGGTAGAGTTGTGCTATGGTGAGAGCTGGGACCACATGGTTGTTGGTCAAGAAACGCAGTCGTTTTCCCGTATCGGGATCGACAAAATGAACCAGGCGCAGTTTGTCGGGGTAATCCCTGAAGGGAGTAGAAGCCTGAAAGGACGATGGTCTGGTCGCAGCGCAGTCCAGTGCTTTTGTTCACCGGCCAGGAATAGAGGCGGCGGTAGCGAGTATTGCTCTTGATGCGTGTGACGAAAAATGCCGCATGCCTTGTCATCACATACAGTCGGGCAAAATCCAGATAGCCCCGATCCAGAATATAGAACGATCCCGCCTCGACAGGCAGGAGGTCCAAGGCATTGACGTCGTGGACGGAGGCGGAGGTCACGTGAACCCAGCAGGGGACATTGCCTCTTAGGTCTAATAGTGTGTGGGCCTTCACGGCCGCCTTGGTCTTGCGGAACGAGGCCCAGGGGAAAAGTGATAGGCACAGGTCGATGGTCGTAGAGTCGAAGGCGTACGCGGTATGCGAAAGCTCCACGCCAAGCTCGTCGTTGTGGTATAGTTCTCGTGCCGCACCGATCAAGACTTGCGCTAAGTCGGCCCAGATGCGCCAGTCGCGGCGCTCGTTGGCGTGGGCAAGTGTGCTCTTGGACACCTTGCCACGAATGCCCATGTGATAAAGCTTGGCCGGATGAGCCCGGAGGCAACACTCGATATCTCGCAGACTCTCGCGGTATGCAAGTTGAGCAAATGCCATGCAGAGGAATTGATCCATGCACGAAAATGATTTGACGTATCGCTCTCCGACATATCGAGCCACACAGGCCGAAAATTCCTTGTGGGGCAAGAACTTCATCACTTGCGAGAAGATCGTCCGTCCTCGGTTCATGTGCCGCCTCCCGGTGGTTTCCGGGATTATGGCTCATTCCGAGGTTGAAATCGTTCCCGTTCTCGATGTCGGAATAGTCACTCATTCTCAATCACTTATCCCGTTTGCGGGAAT
>CAWEAV010000065.1:0-41603 GCA_963806715.1 uncultured delta proteobacterium | reverse complement strand
TACCCCGTAGTTGCAGAAACGGCCATGGGTAAACCGCCCTTCAAGGCTTCAGAAGGCGGTCGAATTGACATTTTGAGGGAATGGGAGGAGATCACCAAAGTGAACTCCAGCAGGGGCCTGGGGCGCGAGTGCTCCTTACACTAAAGGTTCGCCCTGAAGCCTTTCCGAACGGTTCACCCATGCCCGTATGGCAAAATGTTCTGCACCCATTAAAAGTCCATCAATCAAAAATGAAGGATCGCGAGATTGTTTTCTTCTGGGGCATGATGTCCTTTCACCGAATCGCAGAACACTCTCAATATTACCAAAAGGTCAGATACTTATAATTTTTCTATATTGGGATTCGGCATGAACTGATCCCTTGACGATAGGACTCAACCTTCATCACGAGTGACGGAATCGCAGGATACTTGCTTCATCGATGGAAATACTCGGTTTGCCATTGACGATCAGTTCAGCTAGAGCTTCAGCCGTGGAAGGGGCGTGGGCCATGGCATGGGCATGGCCAGTAGCCAGGATAAAACCTTCAAGCTCCGGTACCTCTCCGAGAATCGGAAGGGAATCGAACGTGAAGGGAACGAAATTGGCCCAGGATCGGATGATATGGAGGTCTTTCAACATGGGAAGAATTTCGACGGTTCTCTGGGCCATCAAGTGAAGAGCCTGGGGAAGGACGCCTCTGTCATGGCCCACAAATTCCGAGGTTGTTCCGATGACAAAATTCCCAGCACGCGTGGGTTTGATGTAAGGAAAGATAGAATCCTCCAGCCTCTCACGAGGTAACGATTCCTCGCCAGCCCCCTGGGGAAGCTCAATGGCGAAACTGAGGACTTTTTCAGGATGCTCCATCTCCTCTGGCGTGCCCCTGCGGCCCCCTTGAATCACTCGATTGAGGACACGATAAGGAAGCGTTTCCGTCACCATCGATTGCAGCCGCTGGGGAAACACGGGCGCTTCCACATTGGCCATCTTCCCAACCTGACGGCCCCAGGACCCTGCCGCATTGACCACAATCCTTGTTTCAATCTCACCGCGATCGGTCAAAACGCCTACCACACGTCCTTTCTCAATCCGGATCCCGGTTACCGCCACGTGCGTCCGTATTTCCGCTCCGTGGCGTCTGGCTGCATTCCCAAAGGCGAGGGTTGTCAAAAGGGGATTCAAATGGGCATCTTCGCTGCAGTAGGTGGCCCCAAGAATATCAGGCGACAAGGCAGGTTCAAGTTCATGTACTTCGTGGGCATTGATCATTCTCACCGGAACACCTTGGCTCTCCTTCTGTTTGACCACGAGTTCCATCACCGTCCTTTGCTCAGGCGTGTGAAACACGGTCATCCCGCCGGTTGTTTCATATTCGATGTCAAGATCGAACTCTTCACTGATCAACTCTTCGTACATTCGCCGCGAAAATCGAGTCAAAATTAGATCCAGCCTGGGAATGCGGGTCTGCTGCCAGACCATGCCGTAGTTTGCCCCCGAGGCCTGGGAGGCGATTCCCTCCCTCTCTATGACCACCACTCCGGACATACGACGGGCGAGGGAGAGAGCCAGCGAACAACCGATGACGCCACCTCCGATGATCACGACATTAGCGCTTTCCTTCACAGAGATCTTCTCCCTTGGCGTGTTCGCAAGACGCAAAGCATGATATCACAGTCACCGGGATCAAGGCAAATGAACCAGTGGTGTTTCCTTGACAAAAGAGCTTGAACATGAGTATAAGCTATATCAGTAAAGGCTCGTTGAAGAAATCAAATTCATAAGGCAGCGATGACAACACCTTCCCGAGGAGTTTGAGTGATGAGAATCGAAAATCATCCCATTCTGGGCCCCAGAACGAAGAAGAAGAAAGTGATCCTTGATGTGGACGGACGAAAGATCGAGGCCGAGGAGAACGAGCCCATCGCGGCAGCTCTGATGGCCCAAGGGATATCGGTCTTTCATCGTACAAAGAAGACGGGTTCCCCTCGGGGCCTGTTCTGCGCAATAGGTCGGTGCTCGGACTGTTTCATGATTGTGGATGGAATTCCTAATACGCGGACGTGTGTCACCCCGGCCAGAGAGGGGATGAAGATTGAGACCCAGCACGGTCTCGGCCAATGGAAGGTGAATCGATGAAAGAAGCCGAATTTGCTATTGTGGGAGGGGGTCCTGCGGGTCTCTCCTCGGCGATTGAGGCTGCCAAGTGCGGCGTGAAGGTGGTGGTTTTTGACGAGAACGAGAGACCGGGCGGCCAGCTTTTCAAGCAGATCCACAAATTTTTCGGTTCCAGAGAGCATGGCGCTGGAATCCGGGGAATCGATATCGGTTCCCAGTTGCTGGAGGATGCGGAGAAATATGGCGTCGAAGTGCATCTGAATGCGGCGGTCTGGGGAATCTTCGATGGACCTCAACTGGGGATCTGTGCTGAGCACAGAGTCTTCCGGGTGAAGGCGAAGAAGGTCCTTTTGGCGACAGGAGCCAGTGAGAATGCCTTAGCCTTCTCCGGATGGACATTGCCGGGCGTCATAGGAGCAGGGGCTGCCCAGACCATGATCAACATTCACCGGGTATTGCCCGGAAAGAGAGTGCTGATGGTCGGCTCGGGAAATGTGGGATTGATCATCTCTTATCAATTGCTGCAGGCTGGCGCCCTGGTAGAGGCGGTGGTGGAGGCCCTGCCGCATATAACAGGCTATGGTGTTCACGCCAGTAAGTTGAAAAGGTGTGGAGTCCCAATTTTAACTTCCCACACGGTCAAAGAGGCGACAGGCCAAGAGCGGGTGGAGAGAGTGGTCATCGCGGAGGTGGATCATCAGTTTGAGCCCAGACCCGGCACAGAGAGAGATCTGGTTGTGGATACGATCTGCCTTGCCGTCGGACTGACTCCCATGGCCGAATTGGCCTGGTTGGCAGGTTGCCGGTTTGCCTACATTCCCGAATTGGGAGGGCACACCCCTCTACATGACGAAAACATGCTCACCACTGCAGAAGACATCTATGTGGCTGGCGATCTCACGGGGATTGAAGAAGCACACACAGCGATTGAAGAAGGCAGGGTGGCGGGGATCGCTGTGGCCGAGGCGTTAGGATATATCGATTTCACCAGGGCATTCGAATTGAAACAGCAAGCGAGAGACCATCTCGGAGCCTTAAGAAAAGGTCCATTTGGTGAGAAGCGAGCTCAGGCTAAGGTCAGGATGATCGAAAGAAGGGAGCACGCGTGAAACGAACGCTTAAAACAACTGGAATCCTTTGCGGAGAAGAACTTCTGAAGTGCCCGGGAATGCCAACCCGGAAGAGGATGGAACAGGGGCCTGTGGCGATCATTGAATGCATCCAGGAGATTCCATGTGATCCTTGCGTGGATGCCTGCCGAAAGGGGGCCATTCAAATAGGAGAGGACATTACCCGGCCCCCTCGACTTCTTGAAGAGAAATGCAACGGCTGCGGAAGCTGCATTGCGGAATGTCCGGGGCTCGCGATCTTCGTGGCGGATCTCAATCATTCGCCTGAAGAAGCCCTTCTCAAGATCCCCTATGAATTTTATTCCCCTTCCCAAAGCGAATACAAAGGTGCTGGCATTCGATCGGGAGGGAAAGGTGATCGGGGAAGTTAGGGTCTTAAAGGTGAGTAACCCGAAAAAGAATGATCGAACTCCGGTCCTTTCGCTTTTAGTTCCTAAAGAGCTGATCCTTGAAATTCGGCACATTCGACTGAAGGAGAGTAGCTGATGGATGAACGAGAGTTGACGATCTGCCGGTGTGAGGAAATTACCCAGGGAGAAATTTTGGATTCGCTCGAACGGGGAGCGCAGACACTCAATGAAGTGAAGCGGATAACCCGAGCGGGGATGGGTTTATGTCAGGGGAGAAGCTGCAGGCGGCTCATCAGTCAATTATTACGGAAAGGCGGCAAAGGGATTGACGAAGAGTTCCCGATACCTCCGACGTTTCGTCCCCCTGTTCGACCTCTGAAGGTGGGTGAACTGGCAGAGGAGGAAAGCGGTGATGGTGAGGGATGGAGATGATGCCTAAGAGAGCTGAGATTGTTATTGTAGGAGGAGGGGTGATCGGGTCCGCCATAGCCTACTTTCTTTCGAAAGCCGGACGCGATGTGGTTCTTCTTGAAAGAGGGGGCGTCGGAGGAGAGGCCTCGGTTGCCAACGGGGCATTTGTGTGGACCTCTACGAGGAGGCCTGGCATTGATCTCACCTTAGCCCTGGCCAGCATTGAGATCCACAAGCAATTAGTGGATGAATTGGACGATGAAATTGAATATCGACGGTCCGGAGGGATGATCATCATTGAAAATGAAAAGCAGATTTCTAAGATAGAAGCTTTCCGCAAGGAAAGAGAGAAGGTGGGGTTTATTCTGAGACCCATCGACGCGAAGGAAGCAAGGTCGTTAGAACCTCTTCTATCGGAAAGCATCGTCGGAGCACTGTGCAATCCCCTGGATGGAGGGACCAACCCCTTCCAACTCATGGTAGCTCTCAACCGAAAGGCGGCCCACTTGGGTGGAGAGGTTTGCTACCATACAGAGGTTCGGGGAATTGAGATCGAGCGCTCTAAAGTGAAGCGGGTCTTAACCGATCAGGGACCGATTGAAGCAGAGATTGTGGTAAACGCCTGCGGGTCATGGGCCTCTTCCATTGGCAAGATGGTCGGTATCAACATTCCCGTTATTCCGAATGAGATGGAGTTCGTTGTGACGGAACAGCTTCCTCCTGTGGTTTCGCATATTATCATGGGTGCCTCTTATGTCACCGAGGAATACGGCAAAGAGGAGATGATTGCTAACCGGGAAAAATTCGGGCGCGGCCTCTGTATTCATCAGACCGCCTCAGGCAATCTTCTTCTCGGAGCTACCTGGCGCTTTGTGGGATATGATAAACGGACGAGCTATGAGGAGACGGTGGCCATCGCCAAAGAGGTGGCAAGGCTTTTCCCTCCCCTCAGGAATGTCCATGTGATCAGAAGTTTCGCCAATTTCTTTCCTTTTACAGACGACGATTTGCCTATCCTTGGCCATGTGGAAGGAATCGAGGGATTGATCATCGCGGCTGGGCATTGCGGACATGGGATCTGTCTGGGACCGATCACAGGAAAACTGATTTCGGAACTGATCTGCCAGGGCCGTACCTCTATCCCTATTGACGAACTAAGCCTTTCTCGCTTTTCATAGGAAATAAAATCGGCCTTACAAAACAAGAGACGATTGAGATCGTCCGCAGCTCCCACATCACCTGCGTACGACAGGGAGGCGTGGGAAGGTGCAGGAGGGGAAAAACATGCCAACACCCGTAAAACTGAAGACAGTCGCCGTTATCGGAAATGGGATTATCGGGCATGGTCTGGCCCAGGTCTTCGCCACTGCCAAATATAACGTCCGGATGATCGGACGGAATTCGAAGAGCCTCTCAGCAGCCAGAGAAAAAATAAAGGAAAGTCTTAAGCGCTTTGAAGCCCACGGTATGGTCACCGCTCAGGAGGCTGAGGCAGCAACCGCCCGCATCGTTCCCACAACGAGCCTGGAAGATGCAGCTCCTGCGGAGCTCGTCGTTGAGGCAGTGACCGAGGACATTGCCCTTAAGCATCAAATCTTCGGCCAACTGGACCAAATCTGCCCACCCCCTGCCGTTCTTGCCTCCTCAAGCGGCCAGCCCGCAAGCAATCTCATTTCCAAAGTGAAGCACCGCGAAAGAGTTGTGGCAGCACACTTCTGGTACCCGCCTCAGCTCATTTCCCTCGTTGAGGTCTGCGCCGGCCCTGAGACCGATCCTGATGTCGTTCCCTGGATCTGTAACGTGCTTCAAACGGCAGGGAAAGTGCCCGTGGTGATGAATCGGGAGATCCCCGGCTTCATCGGTAACCGTCTGCAGTTTGCGCTGTTGCGGGAGGCCTGGGCCCTCCTGGCTGCAGGCATCGCTTCAGCGGAAGCCATCGATGCTGTTGTCCGAAACAGCTTCGGCCGACGTCTGGCGATCACGGGCCCCATCGAGTCCGCTGATGTGGGAGGATTGGACACCATGGCTGCCTTTGCTTCGTTCCTTTTTCCTACATTGGATGTCAGCTCGGAACCACCCCCGATGATCCAGGAGCTTGTTCGAAAAGGGGACCGTGGCTTGCCAAGTGGCCGTGGCGTATACGACTGGTCTCGACGCGATGGTTCTGCGCTTGTGGCTGAGCGGATGGAAGAACTCTTCCGGCATCTGCAGCGTAAGAAGTAGAATCGGTGGGTAAGGACTCCCCTTTGCTGAGGTAGAAGGAGTTTGAAAATAAGTCTAAGACCTTTGGAGCTATCTCAGATGTTCAGCCGGACGCCATTCAGATAGGTGAGACTTCTGCCAACACTCTTCAGGGTATTGGAGTTTTCCCTCACCATGAGTAATCGCTCAATACCAAACCCTATCCCCACCCATGGATCAAGAATTCCCCATGCATTGTCAAGTGGATGAGGTCCCATTGCCCCAGAACCCACCTCAGCATCCAATCCTTCCACGATAATATCGGTTGTTGAGCCATAAACTTCGGATGAAGTGGAGACGAGATGGTAATCCGAAATCTCCGCGGTTCCCATAACAAGGGCTGTAAATTCTTTGATATGCTGCTCTCGGTCACCCTCAGGCAAGCCCATTTCTACAAGATTGAGCATCGTAAACTCGTTGAGATGGAGAGCCCCCTGGGATTCTTTTCTAAAACAGGGGCCGATCTCAAATATTCTAACCGGTCTTTCCCACAGGCGCAGAAGATCCTTGAGGAGGAAATAGAGATTGGGAGCGAGCATGGGTCGTAAGCACTTATTCTCGCCCACCCAGAAGATCTGTGAACAGAGGGGATGATCTTCGGTAATAGACATCTTTGCCAGTAATCCCTTCGCGAGAAGGATCGGGGTTACAACCTGAACAAATCCATGCTGCGTTAATGCTTCAACGAGTTGGGTTTCAAGCCTGCAGAGAGCGGGCCGCCGGTAGGTATTCCTCAACTCCTCCAACCGCTGCTTCCCCGTGTGGACCAGAAGCCTCTCCAGCTCTTGATAGGCTTGGTCCCGTTCCTGCGGGCTGTCAAAGGAGCAAAGAAGCTGTTCTTCCCTTGCGTTCAATTCTTTCAGCCGTTTTTGTTGAGCAGATGACCAGGAGGTTGCCAATCCTTAACCTCTTTTACCAGCATTGTGGGACCTGAGTCTTGGATGTAGAGCATTGTGCCGCTTTCGTGGAGATTTGCCTCAAAAGGGTACCCGAGCAGAGACCGCGAATTGCCAAGGAGTTTTAGGAGAAACCGAAAGTGGGCCTTCGCTGAAACGAGCCAATCGATTTCTGGCGGGGAGTGCGGGAGTTTCACCCGCCTACAGAGATTTAGAGTCTCTGCGATCATTCGATCCACCCCCCATAGGCCGGCTTAGACCTTGCGCATAAATAACATAGACAACTATGGAGCTCCGTTATTTGTGCGCAAATACTTAGATTCATGACTGTCCAATTAATGGACGAATAATTCCAACTGGTTGTCGCACATCTCCTCCGGGATTGTGTAGGATTGATGCGAGAGAGCCTGTAGAATAGGCCTTTTCTCGAACAGCGATACGCTCAAAATCTGTAGAATTGTGTAGAGCGAGGTATCTTCCAGGTGCAGGCGTTTCTTGACGATGGCGACCAGAACGTAGACGCTCACCGCTATGAAGATCTGCGTCTTGACCGCGTTTTCGCTCGTTCCGAAGAAGGATTTGATCCGCAGGTGCTGCTTTATCCAGCGAAAGAACAGTTCGACCTGCCAGCGGCAACGGTAGAGTTGTGCTATGGTGAGAGCTGGGACCACATGGTTGTTGGTCAAGAAACGCAGTCGTTTTCCCGTATCGGGATCGACAAAATGAACCAGGCGCAGTTTGTCGGGGTAATCCCTGAGGGAGTAGAAGCCTGAAAGGACGATGGTCTGGTCGCAGCGCAGTCCAGTGCTTTTGTTCACCGGCCAGGAATAGAGGCGGCGGTAGCGAGTATTGCTCTTGATGCGTGTGACGAAAAATGCCGCATGCCTTGTCATCACATACAGTCGGGCAAAATCCAGATAGCCCCGATCCAGAATATAGAACGATCCCGCCTCGACAGGCAGGAGGTCCAAGGCATTGACGTCGTGGACGGAGGCGGAGGTCACGTGAACCCAGCAGGGGACATTGCCTCTTAGGTCTAATAGTGTGTGGGCCTTCACGGCCGCCTTGGTCTTGCGGAACGAGGCCCAGGGGAAAAGTGATAGGCACAGGTCGATGGTCGTAGAGTCGAAGGCGTACGCGGTATGCGAAAGCTCCACACCAAGCTCGTCGTTGTGGTATAGTTCTCGTGCCGCACCGATCAAGACTTGCGCTAAGTCGGCCCAGATGCGCCAGTCGCGGCGCTCGTTGGCGTGGGCAAGTGTGCTCTTGGACACCTTGCCACGAATGCCCATGTGATAAAGCTTGGCCGGATGAGCCCGGAGGCAACACTCGATATCTCGCAGACTCTCGCGGTATGCAAGTTGAGCAAATGCCATGCAGAGGAATTGATCCATGCACGAAAATGATTTGACGTATCGCTCTCCGCCATATCGAGCCACACAGGCCGAAAATTCCTTGTGGGGCAAGAACTTCATCACTTGCGAGAAGATCGTCCGTCCTCGGTTCATGTGCCGCCTCCCGGTGGTTTCCGGGATTATGGCTCATTCCGAGGTTGAAATCGTTCCCGTTCTCGATGTCGGAATACTCACTCATTCTCAATCACTTATCCCGTTTGCGGGAATTTTTCCTTGGACGGCCGTGACTTAGATTATTTTTCAATACGCAGCATTCTGTCTAAATCGCTTCACACAATTGATCTCAATGCCAAGCAATTCTTCCGTCCGGAACTTCGTCTCGATCCCCTTGACACCCCCTGGAAGAGGGGTCACCGTTCCCAGTCCCAGTTCCTGCCTCAATTCGGTCATGATCACTGGATCGGTCAGGTCTGCCACGCCGATCTTCAACTTACTGGCCACGTATGACTTCGCTTCACCGATTCTCATGCCCCGGCTCATCTGCATCCGAGCAACCAGATCTCCGGCCGCTCGCATTCCGCCGATTCCCGAGGCAATGGCATGGGTAATGGCCATTCCATAGGGGTCGCCGAGACCCACCTACAACCCATCGAGCCGGGTGATCTCCACCATGGCTTTTGAGGCCCTTGAAACGACATCAATCGGAGGATGGTCGGTAACGGTGACGGCTCCCACGCCCATCCCCATGTTAGCGTGGATGGGAATGCTGGAAGCCTCAACACAGGCCTTGATGAAAGTGACGGCCCGCGAAAGGTTCCATGGGATGGTCCGGTTGGTGTTGGTATTGACGACAGGACCGAAGATTGTGACCCCCGCCTTTTCCGCGAGCTTCACCTGCTGGTGCGGATAGAGGCCAGCTAACCGGACTCCGTTGTATTGGAGATTCCGCGTGCATCCCCAAAATAAATTCGCCAGCCATTCCCAACTCGATACAGACGTCAGGATATTTCTTCTTGAGGATTTCAGCGGCTCGAAGGGTGGCGAGAAAGTCAGGGTCTCCAGCTGCCCCTGTCGTATCAAAATTGATCCCATCTGCTCCCGATTCAATCATCGCCGTGGAAACATAGACCATGTCCTTGACGGCCGCTTCAACAGAATCCTCGTAGGAACGTCTCGACTCGGCGATCTTTCCCTGGGGCAGCAACTCTGCCGGATTCGGGAAAGGACCGTCCGGCTGACTGTAGAGCCCGAGGTTTGGCATGGCACCATAAAAGAGCGGAATGTGCGTCACGAGCAAAGCCTGTTCCAGGACAGGCTGTTCGTTTCCGACGATGGGTTTCACGGGTTTGAAACTGTAGTCGACATGGGCCAGTTCCATGGTATCGGCCCCTAAAAGCTTTTCGTAGATCTGGAGCGCCTGAATCCGATTCACAGAGATTCCCACACGCCGGATCTTGAGCGTCCCCGCATCGTAACTGAGGATGATCTCCTTTCCTCTCTCCACGCTGACGAAACGGTAAGGTATGGCAAAGATTTCCAAAAGATATTTCAATTCTTCTTCACTGAGGGCAGGAATTTTCCCCCGGCGGGCTGCCTCCTGAGTCCCCTCCTCCAGGTCGCGTCTTAATTCGCTCTCCGTCAGTTCAATCGGAGAACCATCTCCCATCCTGCTAAAGATCTTCTCCATGGATACAACCCCCTGAGCCTTGACGGCTCCTCTTCGAATTCAAAAGACAGGTTAAGATTTAGCTGGGGAGGAATTTTCGGCACAACTCGACCGCTGAGGCCGCGTCAGGAGCATACCCATCCGCTCCGATGCTATCCGCAAACTTCTGCGTCACAGGCGCCCCTCCCACGATCACCTTGAATCTATCCCTCTTCCCTTCCTCTTGGAGAATCTCGATCACAAATTTCATGGCAGGCATGGTCGTGGTCAGCAAAGCAGATAGGGCTATGATCTGTGCTCCCTGCTCCACAGCTCCATCCACAAAGTCTTCCGCAAGAACATCCACCCCTAAATTCACCACCTTGAAACCACTCGCCTCCAGCATCATCCCCACTAAATTCTTACCGATGTCGTGACGGTCCCCCTCGACCGTCCCAAGAACGATCGTGCCTCGAGGCTGCATCTCCTTGTCCGTCAGATGCGGCTTGAGCACGTCCATCCCCGCATGCATGGCCGTGGCCGAAAGTAAAACCTCAGGGATAAACATCTCTCCATTCTTAAACCTCGGACCGATGACGTCCATGCCGGCCACCAGACCCTGATTGATTATCACCTTCGGGTCCTTCCCCTCCGAGAGTCCCTTCTTCGTCAACTCAATGACCTTATTCTTGTCCCCATTAACGACCGCTTCCACGATCTCCTCAAGAATATCCATAACGATCCTCCTTCAATCAACCTTTCTTATTTACCTTTACGTTGCACCAAAACACTGCCAAAGTTATTCTCCTACCTATCAGCCGATGACTTGTCAAGCGACCGTGGAGTCCTCTCTCGCCAGGACTGCTTCTTTGTCGTCATGTCACCCATCCCCTGAGGGAGATGCCCCAGTCCCCCTCCGGAGGTGGGACTGGGGAAAAACGCATTAGGTTCTTTTCCTTCTCTTTCTCTCTCTTGGAACACATAATTCCGCATCCGCCGCCTCAACGATCGAACAAATGGTGGAGGCCACCTCGGGAGACAGTGGGTCGGGTTTGTGCGTCTTCAGGATGTGCTTCGCTTCTTCTCTGGCCCGATGATTTAAGTCTGTACCCCCCAACTGCTGCCAGAAGTCTCGCCGCCTCCGGTCGATCAATCGAGGTTGAGACTGCAGCGTCTTCATGTGCTTTCGAGTGTGCTCATGGCTGATGAAGTCTCCAAAGGGTCCTACCTCGTGGATGACATCCACTGCCAGAGTCTCATCCGTCACAGGAATTCCCCGCACGATATGCTTGATCATTCCTGCAAACTCATTATCCATTACGAGCTGAGCCCAGTTCAAAGTCATTCCCATATCGAGCATGCCCAAGCCGTAAATGATATTGGCGCCTGCCAATGCCGGCAACAGGGCAGTCAGGGTCTTCTCGTGACCCGCCTGGGCGTCAGGAACTTTGCTGTCCCCCTACCCACCCGCCACCCAGTTGGGAAGCTGGTAGTATTGAGCCAGTTTCGCGACCGCGGCGCTGATCATGCCCAGTTCCGGGCATCCCACGGATGCCGTTCCCAACCTTAAATCCATGCTGGTGGTTGAGCTGGCATAGATCACAGGGGTTCCTTTGCGTACCAGCTGGCTTAATGTAATCGTTCCGAGCACCTCTGCATTACTGACCACGAGGGTCCCTGCCAGGGTGACAGGCGCTGAGCCTCCAGACATCGCCATAGAGATGATATTCAGGGGGACCCCAAGCCTCGCCGAATCGATCACGATCTGGCAGTACTCCAGTGTCAACCGGAGGGGACTGGTGGGACAGACATTGAAAGTGAAGATGGGGCGTTCCTTCAATTCTTCTTCTCCACCCGCGATGACTGTAGCGATCTCAACGATCTTCCCTAAGTTTCCGCGGTCGCCCGCTCCGAGGAAACAGTGCTTGGATGTGTTGGCAAAGGCAGCGTCTGCATTGTGGATATTCAGGGTCTGGGGAGGTTTGTCAACCGCTCCGACCGCTCTTTCATAGACATCGATATTGCTCGAGGTAATCGGCGAGTAGAGCGGAGTCAGCAACATCCTGCTTGGTGGTGGTCCTGTGTTCTCCGGTATAGAGGTCATCGACATAAATCCCTTCCCCGAAATTGGTGAAGGAGATCCTGTTGCTCTCAAGCACCACGTCATTCTTGGAGTTACGCCCATAAAGGGTGAACTTTTCAGGCGCAGAACGAACGGCATCTTCCACGAGATAGGGAGGAAGCTTTGCGATCTTTCTCTTTCGGTCGATGACGGCCCCGTGGTCCCCAAAAATATTTAAAGCTTCTTCATCCTCAACAAAGAGCCCCGTCTTTCCGAGCACTTCGAGGGTCGCAAGGTGGATTTCGTAGAGTTCATCATCCGTAAAAATATTGATGCTGAATCCCCCACTCATCCTCTTACCCGCATGCAGGTTTCGTTTCAAATCCTATCACCTCCTTATGACTGCGATTGATCATTCCGTTTCTGTTTCCCAATTTCCACCTCCTTTCCGTGAAAGAGCCTTTTCAACTCCGAAAGTCATGGTCCACTTCTCCTTCTTCTCCTTTCCTTCGGTACGCAAAGCTCGGCCTCTGCTTGCTCGACAATCGAGTGGACGGTAGAAAGAACCTCGGGGGGAAGGGGATCGGGCCTATGGGTCTTCAAGATATGCTTTGCTTCCTCTCTGGCCCGGTGGGCCAAGTCCGTTCCTCCCAATTGCTCCCAGAAGTCTCGCCGCCTCCGGTCGATCAATCGAGGTTGAGACTGCAGCGTCTTCATGTGCTTTCGCGTATGCTCATGGCTGATGAAGTCTCCGAAAGGCCCCACCTCGTGGATGACATCCACGGCCAGGGTCTCGTCATTCACAGGAATTCCTTGAACCACATGCTTGATCATGCCGGCAAACTCATTATCCATGACCAGTTGAGCCCAATCCAGTGTCACTCCCATCTCAAGGGCGCCCATGCCGTAGATGATATTGGCACCGGCCAGCGCGGGTAACAAGGCTGTAAGGGTCTTCTCATGACCCGCCTGTGCATCGGGAACTTTACTGTCGCCCCATCCACCCGCCACCCAGCTCGGTACCCGATAGTAGTGGGCCATTCTTGCCGCCGCCGCACTGACCATCCCGATCTCAGGGCACCCCATGGGGGACGTGCTGAGCTTCAGGTCCATGATCGTTGTCGTGCTCCCGTAGATCACGGGGGCCCCTCTTCGAACCAGCTGGCTGAGCACAATGCCACCAAGAATTTCTGCATTCTGGACAACAATCGCTCCAGCCAGACTCACAGGGGCTGTGGCCCCGGCCATGGCCATCGAGATGATATTTGCCGTGATTCCGAAACGGGCCGCATCGATCACAATGTGGCAGAACGGCCCAAGCAACCGGAGGGGGCTCGTCGGGCAGGTATTGAAAGTCAGGATCGGCCTCTCCTTCAACCTTTCCTTCCCGCCCGAGATGACCGCTGCTATTTCAATGATCCTCTTCAATGGCTCGCGATCTCCTGGGCCGACGAAACTATGTTTGGAGGTGTGGGTCAAGACCGCTTCAGCGTTATGGACGGGTAATACCTCTGGCGGTTTGTCCTGGGAACCCACCGCTCTTTGGCAGACGTCCAGATGGGGCAGAGAGTCGACCAGCAAGGCGCAATCCGCCAGATCCTGTTTGGTGGAGTTTCGCTGTTCGCCACTATAGAGGTCGTTGACAAAGATGCCCTCTCCGAAGTTAGTGAAACCGATCCGATTCCCTTCTAAGACGATATCATGCTTCGGATTGCGACCCGCCAAGAGAATCTTGGAGGGGGCGGACCGGATGGCATCCTCCACCAGATAGGGAGGGAATTTAACGATTTTCGTCTCTCGATCAACCCTGGCCCCGCCGCCGTCGAAGATGGCCAGCGCCTCTTCGTCATCGACGAAGAGCCCGGTTTTATCCATCACCTCGAGCGTGGCCAGGTGGAGCTCATCGATCTCATCATCTGAATAGACGTTGAGACTAAAGCCTCCACTCATCTCCGTGCCTGCATGCAGGTTTCTTTTCATAAGGAGGTTCTCCTTGCGGACGGTGTTTTCTCCGATTTGGGTGATGCCGGATCGGAAACTCTGTCCACCTGTGACCGGGACTCCGATTTGTTGATCAACCATCTCACCGTTCGGTTTTTTGACTTGCCAAACAGGCTCTCATAAAGTTTGGCAACTCCCCCCGGATAGTAAATCATGATCAGGATAAGAAACAGACCGTAGAGGACAAGGTTGAGACCCGAGAGTTTGGAGAAGAACGAACGGACAAATTCCATGGCATAGACAAAAGGAATAGCGGCAAATATGCCCCCCCAGAGACTTCCCGGCCTCCGATGTAAGCAACGACCAGCACCTCGATCGTCTTTGCCGTGGACATGACATCCGGCATCAAAACGCCGTAGTAATGAGCGTAGAAGCCGCCCAGCCATCCGGCAAAGGCACAGGAGAGGGTAAAATTGATGATCCGGTAGCGGGTCGGGTTGATGCCTGAAGTCCGGGCTGCCTCCATGTTCTGGCCGATCGCCCTGAACGCCAGTCCGACAGGAGATGCAACCACCCGCTTCAATACGATATAGACCACCAGCATCATGACCAGGATGATGTAGAAGTAGGGAAGATTGGCGGAGGTCTTCAACAGGGTGGGAGTGTTTAAGCCCCATGGGACCTTCCGTTACCTTGACCCATTTGGTGGCGATCCCCATGAGCGCGAGCCCGACAAACCACGCCATGACCGCCGCAAAGATTCCCCTGAGCCGAAGCGTCAAAACTCCCGTGAGGAACCCCAGAAGAGCCGCAGGGAAGACGCCGATAAACATTCCAAGCCAGGGAGAAACCCCTGCCTTCGCCGCGAGAACGGCGGAGGTGTAGGCCCCCAGGCCAAAGAATGCGCAGAATCCAAAATTCACGATGCTGATGTATCCGGAAGTAAAGTCGAAGGCCAAGGACTGCGCACCCAGGAGAATCCGCACTGATCAACCAGCGGATCAGATACTCTTTGTTGAAGGGAGGGATAAAGGGCAAAAGAGCAAGGACCACCAAAGAGAGAGCCCCCAGGGGGGTGATCCCGACCTTTGCCAAGCCTTTCGAATTCCATCGTTCTCTATGCTCTGTTTTAAGTTTTCCATCAACGTCCATCTGTTATCGGTCGAGAATGCCTCTGACCGGGCTTCCAAAGATGCCAGAAGGTTTGAAGATTAAAATGATAATAATGAGGATCGAGGGAACGATGAACCCGTATCCCTCACCAATGTAGACCGTGGTCAGGATCTGGAACAGGGCGACGATAAACCCGCCCACCACGGTGCCGGCGACATTTCCCAGTCCCACCACGATGACCACAAACCACGCATTATACAGGGGTCCAATTCCCACCGTGGGATAAGAAGGGAACATGAAAAGGAGACAGGCACCCTGCCACGGCTGCCACCCCGCAGCTCAGGCCCATGGTGAGGGCATGAATCTTGTTGAGGCGGATGCCGACCATCAAGGCCCCCGTCTCGTCTTGAGACACCGCGCGGATCGCCTGACCCATCCGGGTGAATTTCATGAATACCCAGAACGCCGCCATGACAGATGGCGGCGAAGGCAAAGACAAAAACCCGGTCAAAGGAGATGTATACGCCGAGAATAGAAAGGGAAGGGTAATTCCAGTAGTTGACAATCCCCTTGAACTCGGTTCCAAGCACGAGCTGGTGGCCATTGATCATGACGACGGAGATCCCCAGGGTTAACAGGAAGGTATTCATAACCCACTGTTCCCGGCTCCTCTTCCGTAAGGGGCGAAAGACGATCCACTCAGACAGGACTCCCACCAGGTAACCTCCAATCGCCGCGGCGAAGATAGCAGCGAGGGGAGCCATCCCTGACAATGAATGGGATTGGGGTGTTTACTCAGGTAGTCGTTTAGCGGGGTCGCCACCGAAAAAGCCACGAGGCCACCCGCCATGAAGATCTCACCCATGGCGAAATGGGGGATGTTCATGACCCCAAAGACGAGGGCCAGACCCATGGACATGAGCGCCCACATCCCTCCGGTGACGATGGTGTTGACGATGATGTAGGGGCCCTTGTCAATCGTCGCCGCTACAAGGAGAGCGATGGTAGCAAGGATTGTCATGCCTGCGGCGGAGCGCAGCCACCTCAGAGAAACGGTTCACCAGGGTTCTTTCAAGTTGAGAATCACATCATGGGACTATGACTCCCCTCCTCAGACTCCCAAGAAATACCTTTCTGACATGTTCGTTTTGAGAAAGGCTCGGAGCTTCGGTCTGCCAGAACGATTTTTCCTTTCTCCAGGATATAGCCTCGATCTGTGACCTGAAGGGTTTTCGTGACATTCTGCTCGACCAGGAGCAACGTGACCCCTCTCTTCCTCAAAGCATCCAGGGCCTTAAAGACGTCGACCGTCACCTGCGGGGCCAACCCCAGTGAAGGTTCATCGACCAGAAGGAGGGTAGGGGTTGCCATCATCCCGCGGCCAATGGCAAGCATTTTCCTTTCGCCCCCGCTCATCGTCCCTGCGAGCTGGTTCTGTCGTTCACGAAGCCTAGGAAAAAGATCGAAGACGAAATCGAGGTTCTCTTTCTGTTTCTTCTTGTCCCTGACGGTAAAGGCCCCCATGGCAAGATTCTCACGCACCGTCATCGCGGTGAAAAGATTCGTCTCTTCGGAGATATAACTGATTCCCAGCTGACAGACCGTATCGGCAGACAACCCGCCAATGGGTCTCCCTTTAAATAAAACATCGCCCTTGAGCGGCACCACAAGACCTGTGATCGTTTTTAGCATGGTGCTCTTGCCTGCTCCATTCGGGCCGATTAAACAGACATATTCCCCTTCGTCCACCTGGAGCGATGCCTTCCACAATACCTGAAGAAAACCATATCCGGAATCAACGTTTGTTACTTCGAGTAGCAAGAGAGCCTCCTGATTTGAATCACCCTCAAGAGGGTGATGGCATCTGCGAGTTTAAAGACTCGGCACCCAGATAGGCCCTCTCGACCTTCGGATCACGAGCCACCTCCTGGGTCCTTCCTTCCGCGATCTTGTTTCCAAACTGGATGACCACCAGCCGATCACAGAGATTCATGATGACCTGAACGATATGTTCCACCATGAGGATGGTCGTTCCCTGATCCCTGATTTTCCGGATGATCGACATCAGATCCTTCAATTCCCCGAAGGTCAGCCCCGCTGCGAGCTCGTCGAGCAAAATCACCTTGGGCTGGCTTGCCAGGGCACGGGCCAGATCGAGCCGCTTCAACTGGACCGTGTTCAGCGTCTCGCAGAGGGTATCTTCAGACATGGGAAATTCAACGAATTCGAGTTGCTTCCTGGAGTGCTCCGGAGGATCACTGACCGGATTGTAGTGATTTCCAAAAATCGTGGCGGTCATCACATTTTCGAGAGCCGTCATTTTGGGAAAGGGACGAGGGATCTGAAATGTGCGCGACAACCCCAGATGGCACATCTGCTCGGGGGGAAGGCCGGTGGTCTCTTTCCCCAGAAAATAGACGGATCCTGACGTGGGGGGATCGAGCCCGGCAATCGCATTGAGCAGTGTCGTCTTGCCGGCGCCATTGGGCCGATCAATCCTACGATCTCACCCTCTTCGACATGCATGGAGACTTGCTCACCGCCACCAAGCCGCCAAAACGTTTGGTCACTTCCTTTGTTTCAATGACATTCATCGGATTACCCTGCTCATAAAAATAGGGGGAGGGCCCTATCACCTGCCTTCCCCCACTCCGAGATTAATTTGATCACTACGGGGCTACGAAGTCCGCCTCTTTCCAACCTTCCGGCCAAACACAACAGCCCTTTGCCGCCTTTATACTGAGTACAGGGAAAAAGAAATCATTCGGCTCCGATATTCGGATCTGGTGCGTCCTGAGCGTGGTTCCGTATTTGCTCATGGAAAGGGCTCCGTCTGAAGCGGCATAGTCAACGTACCCGATGAGCACTTCTTCCGTACCGATCTTGATAATGGATTCACTGTCGAGTTTGTCCATACTTCTCGATCGCCGTTTCGCGATCTTTGATAAAGAAATTGCCGTAGTCATAGCTAGACCGCCGGCAGATGGGACTGGGAGGATAACCATATTTGGTCTCGAACTCCTTGGCCCAGGCCTTTTGAGCTGGAGTTGCGATAGAGGAATCATGTCGAGGACGCCGTCGGATGCAGCGCCCGCTGAGCTTATACCAGTCGCCCACCCAACCCAATCCATCGGCGATGCGGAAGGCCTTGATGCCGATCTCATGGATTGCTTAATGATGGCTGACGCCAGAGGCAGTGCCTGTGGTCGACCCTGCAAGAACGTGACCCCTGCCTGTTTGCATTTGCTGAGGTAGGGATAGAAATCGGTCTGTGTGAGGGCAAAGTACTCCTCCGTGAAAACCTCCCATCCTTTCTGGCCTTCACCATCTCTCATTCCCCAACCAAGCTCCGGCCCCAGTCCGTGTCCTCTCCCCACATGGCCGCGATTTTCTTGGCTTGGTTTCCACAGCCCCTTGTCGAGGAGATAGCTGTATGGTCCACATAACCGACCACCTTTTCTGGGGGATCGGCCAACCCTTCATGACCAGGTAGCGCTTGTCCGGGGGGAAAGAGGTCCACTTGTCATTCCCGGCCTTGCCCCGCACCCCAAGCGAAGAAATGAGGGACCTTATATTTCGCCCAGATATCCATACAGGACATGGTCACGGCCGTATTCCAATTGAGAATCCCTGCCTGAACCCCCAGCCTCTCAATGGCTTCCGCATAGGCATTGGAACTCTTGGCGGCATCGGACTGGTCGTCGATGTACACCAGCTCGATTTTGTAATCCCCGATTTTGTTGCCCATTTTTTCGAAGGCCATCGTGGCCCCCACCTTCATCTCCTGGCCTGTCTTGCCCGCCGGCCCGGTGAATGGGCCAAGATCCCGAGCTTAAAGACTTTCTGTGCAGAGGCGTCCATAACAAACGCCGTGAGGAAAACGGTTATCAATACAATAAGAATTAGCACACTTTTTCCACTTCTCATGGGAGACTCCTTTCTTTGAGGTTTATCAGATCTCACTGCTCAACTCAGATCAATTCGAATTTGGTTCTTACTCCCTGATCTATTTGACTCGCTCCAACCCGGATAAAAACCTTCGAACCACCTCCTCTCGCTGTTGTATTGATAAGGACACTAAACACTGAAAAAGCAGTTTCAGCCTTGTTCATCGTTCTTCGAAATGGAAAAATGGATGCATGAATCTCGTCGGCTCATTCCATTCCGAGCAGCTGTTTGGCCTTTTTGACCGCCTCCCCCGCATCCTCCGCATAGGCATCCGCACCGATCCGGTCCGCCCATCGTTGCGTCACCGGCGCCCCTCCGATCATCGTCTTGTACTTGCCTTTCAATCCCGCCTTCTTCAACGCCTGTTCCAGTTTCCTCTGCCCCTCCATCGTCGTCGTCAATAACGCACTCGTCCCAATGATGTCCGCCCCTACCTCCTCCGCCTTCTCTATAAATTTCTCCGTCGCTATGTCCCGCCCCAGATCATAAACCTCAAACCCGTTCGCCTTCAGAAGGGATACCACGATCGTCTTCCCAATATCATGGATGTCTCCCTCCACCGTCCCCACCACGATCTTCCCCTTCCTCCGCTGCTCACCGACTGGAATCGCCGCATTGATGACCTCTGTGGCAATGCGCATCGCGTCGGCCGCCTGAATCAGCTCAGGTAAAAAACACTCCCCCTGGGCAAACCGGTCTCCAACCTGAGAAATCCCCGGGATGAACCCCTTGCTCATCAGCTCCATGGGTTCAATCCCCTCGGCGATTCCTCGCTCGGCCACCTCTTTCGCTTCACTGGCATTGTACTCATTAATGGCCTTCTGGGCTGCCTTAAAAATCTCCTCCTTTGACATCTTCCCCCTCCTTTCTAAAAGCCTATGGGTATTTCAGACGATCTGCGCTTGGATCTTCCAATTCCCGACCCTCAACACCCAGTCCTTCAGGTCGTCCCCCTGTCCTTCAAAAAATGTTTCTTCTCTTCCTCCATCCAGAAAAGATAATCTCCAAGACCGGCCTTCCTCAGTCCTAATTCATCAAGAATGGGTGTCACAGCCCTTGCCGTACGATGCCCCTCACAGACACCCAGCGTGCTCTGAGCCACCCCCATCAACCCGGAGGAAGGCGGAATCAAAGAAGTCACCACATTGGCCCCTGCGCGAAGTTTTCCTCTCAGCCCATCGATCCCGTAAACATCGAGGGAGGCCGGGATCAGCCGATCAGGTAAAAGAAGGCGAAGAATAGCAATCATCCTATTTTCCCGGTCCGGGTGGGGAAACGCAAAATGGCCCATGGGTGTCCCTTTCTGAGGAACAAAATTCATGACCCGTGCCTGATGAACCCCCATTTGCCTCATCGCCTCCATCGAATCTGCAACCTCATCTAATGATTCTCCTACACCCGTCAAAATCCCCTCTTCGATGAGCATTCCCAGTCTTTTGGCCTGTTCTTTGATCCGTAACCGGCGATCATAATCCTGACCAAGACCGGAGCCTTCGAAACCTGTTGAGATTATGAGTCTCCTGATAACAGGCAAACCAATCCGCTTCCACCTGTGGCAATTCTTCCAATACGGCATCAGGTGTCACCCCCCAGGAAATCATGATGGGCAGACCTGTCTTGTCCTTAATCTTCTTGACCAAGCTAAGAAGGGGCTGAAAACCCTGCTCCCTGCCGTAATAAAAAGGATCCTCACCCATGGTCAAATCGAGTAGATGAACCCCCGATTCCGCAAGATCGATGGCGGCATCGATGACCTGGTCTTCCGTCTTTCGATACCGCTCGCAGAGCCGGTTGGATGCACGGTAATAGCAAAAGGTACAATCATTCCGGCACCACGTGGAAAAGTAGACGAATCCATAAAGGAAGGTCTTGTCGCCAAAATATCGGTCCCTCAACCTTCGGGCAATCTCGAAAAGCCTCTCCTGCTCCCCTTTGTCCTTTAGGGTTAGAAGAGAAAGGACCTCTTCTCGAGAGAGAGGGTCCTCTCTGATGGCTTTGTCTAAAATTTTAGTGACAGGCGGTGTCATGTCTCCCCGGCTATCCTCAGACGCTCAACCCAACTTTTTTCTTGAACCGATTGACACAGTTTATCTCAATCCCCAATATCTCTGCAATACGGAATTTGGCATCCATGCCTTTCGTTACCCTGGGAACCGCATTCACCCGGCCGATATCCAGTTCCTCCCTCACCTCGCTCATCACCACCGGGTCCGCAATATCCATGACTGAAACTCCCAATTTCTTAGCCACATAATCCTTGGCCTCTCGGATCTTCATGCCCCGGGTCATTTGCATCCGCGCCACCAGATCTCCGGCGGTGCGTATTCCACCCATGCCCGAAGCAATGCCGTGGGCGATAGCCATCCCAAAGGGATCGCCCACGCCCACCTATAACCCATCCAACCGGCCTATCTCAACCATTGCCTTCGATGCCCTCGATAAGGCATCGATGGGTGGAGAGAGGGTTAGCGGAACGCCTCCAACTCCCATTCCCATACAGGCATGGCATGGAATATGGGCCTGTTCCGTGCAGGCTTTGGCAAAATTGACCGCTCGAGCGATATTCCACGGTAGCGATTTGTTGGTAACGATATTGGTCGTCGGCCCAAAAATGGTCACCCCAGCCTTTTCTGCCAACTCCAGTTGTTTATGAGGATAAAGCCCAGCCAATCGGACCCCATCATAATAGACCTCTCCATGCATCCCTAAAATAAACTCACCAGCCATTCCCATCATGATGCACATCTGGGGATATTTCTTCCGCAGGATCTCAATCGCCTTGAGTGTCGCCAGAAACTCTGCATCTCCCGCCGCTGCAGCGGTGTCGAAATTGATTCCATCGGCTCCGGATTCATACATTTCACTGCCTACATAAACCATATCTTTGATAGCGTATTCAATGGCCTCCTCGTAAGAAGCCCTCGCCTCTGCGATCTTCCCCTTGGGAAGTAAATCGGCCGGATTGGGACAAGGCCCATCCGGTTGACTGTATAACCCCAGGTTCGGCATCGCCCCGTAAAACAATGGAGGGATCGTCATCAACAACGCCTGCTCCAAAATGGGCTGCTCAAAAACCACGATGGGTTTCACCGCCTTGAAACTATAATCAATATGGGCAAGCTCCAAGGTATCCGAACCTAACATTCGTTCATAGATTTGAAGGGATTGTATCTTGCTTACCGAAACATTGGCCCGCTTAAATTTCGTGGTGCCACTATCATAGCTGAGGATGACTTCATTCCCCTTTTTCACCCCGACACCATTCTCAGGGCTTTTAAAAAGTTCCAACAGGTAGTCTATCTCGTCCTCTGTCAAAGGGGGAATCTTTGCCCGTCTGGAGGCATCCTGGGTGGCTTCTTCAATGTCACGCCTTATCTCCCCTTCCGTCATCTCCACCCTGAAACCGTCCCCCATCCTCGTCAAGAATTTTTCCATCTGCAAAACTCCTTTCTGGCGTGAATTCACCCCCGTCCAAGTTCGCCCGGAACTGCCTCATGTGCGTTCATGATCTCTTGGTGGTCTTCCTTTCCTCAAACAGCTTCTTTCTGACTATCTCCTTCCTCCAATGCTCCTTCCAACTATCCACGCAATCTTTTCATTGACCGGTTTTTTTTCAATATCTTGCAGGTATCTATCGAGGGCCCTCAGGTGGAGAATCATCGCCTTCTCGCAATTTCTCCCATCTCGGTGCTTTAAGTAGTGGAGGATCCTCTTGTGCTCCCTGAGGGTATCTGCCGAGAATTGATGATCAGGCACCAGGATGTCCTTTTCAGACAGGCTCAGAAAATCGAACACGTAATCGATCGTTAAACTCAGGATGGGGTTATGAGTAGCCTCGGCAATGAGCCGGTGAAAGTTAATGTGTTCTTTATCGAGATCGAAAAACTCTTTTTTCGTGAAATGAGCCTTTGTTTTTTTTAACTTCTCTTCACAATAGGCAATATTGTCTTCTAACCTTTGAATCTCGCTGGAGTTGATTTTTTGTGCTGCAAACCTGACCATCGAGGGCTCAATAATCTTCCTTACTTCGTAGAGGTGTTGGGGCGATAAATAATTAAAGCTTAAGAAATATCCCAAAGCGGTCTTTACCGATTCACTGCTTGCCTCTGAAACAAAAACTCCCCCCCTTTGCCCCTTTCGCTTTTCAATCAGACCAAAAATTTCGAGTGCCCTTAGGGCTTCCCGCAGTGTTACCAGACTGACGCCAAATTGCTTGGCCATTTCCTTTTCTATAGGAAGCCGATCTCCTGTTTTCAGCTTTCCCTCCAGAATGGATTCAGCGATCTTCCGCTCAATGTGTTCGGAGACTCTGCTAAAGAGAATGGGATCAAACTTAATCTTCCTCATGCCGGAATCCTATCCAGAGGGTACCCTCTAAGGATATGAAAATTCTCTTAACTATAATTTTTCGGGCTCGCAGAGATTTTTTCCGTGGGCTGCAGCCCTCCCGCATTTCTTGCAGAAGAATTTGGGTTTTCTCACCAGCCTCTTGTATTCTTCCCGCCGGTCCACCCCGATCTCCAACAGCTCGGGGGACCTCAGATATCCAATGTTCTCTAAAAAACAGAGGTGTTCCTCATGCTCCGGATGGGGCATCTTCATCCTGGGTGCCATCAATTGTCCTCCTTTTTACCCATCGGTTCATCCCCTCCCATAAAACAGGATGGGATCGCTTTGCTTCCTCCCTAATTTCTCCTCTCAATGGTCTTGCTTAACCCGAGTCCCTGGAGCCTTTTTAGATTCTCCTCCTTCTTCTCCGCCATCTTCCGAAAAATCCTTGCCACCTCCGGAAGGGGCACCTTGGCCGACGCCTCCTGAAAAAACCTCTTCCCCCTCTCCTCCAGGGCCAACGCAGCCCTTAAGAGACCCGTATCCTCCCCTGATCCGAGGTCCTGGAGGTCGATCCCATAATCCTCCTGATGAAGCCCACTGACCGGCTCCAGGATCATCTCCGTCACATTCTCCCTCCGGGTCTTCACCATCAGGACATGGTTCTTCCCTTCCTCTACGGAGAAGGCCTCCAAAACCTCCTTGAGTGTACCGCCTTTCGCCTTTTCGGCCAAGGCCTTATAGGTCTCCTCCGCCTCTTTCACCATCCCCGCAGCAAATCCCATGATTGCACCAAACGTCGTAAGGGCCATCTTAGGTCCTCCTTTAATCAGAGAATCGCATAGCGCATAGAGCAAAGCGCATAGCGTAAGCGGACAAAATAAGAGACTTTTGAAAGGGAGCAATACTGACCTAAAGCGCTATGCGCTTTCCTTTTTACGTCCACCGCTGAATGACCACTTTCGTGTCCGTAAAGAATTGAAAGACCTCCCTCCCATGCCCCTTGATGTCCCCGAAGAGTGACCCCCTCGTCCCACCAAAGGGAAAAAAAGACATCGGCGCTGCAATCCCTAAGTTGATCCCTAACATGCTCACCGGCGCACGGTACTTGAACTCCCGCGCCGTCTTCCCGTTGGTCGTATAAAGACAGGCCGCATTCCCATATTCGCTGTCCTCAAGCAGTCTCAATCCTCCCTCCAGATCCTTGACGTGCACAATCGAAACCACAGGCCCAAAAATCTCCTCCTTGGCAATCGTCATCTCCGGATCTACCTCATCAAATATCGTGGGACCAATATAAAAACCGTTGGGATGACCCTCCACCTTGATCCCCCTCCCGTCCAAAATGAGCTTCGCCCCTTCCTTGATCCCCTTCTCAATATACCCCAACACCTTCTCCTTGTGCTTCTTCGAGACCACAGGACCCATCTGGATCCCTTCCTGCAAACCATTGCCCACCTTCAGGGCCTTGGCCGCAGTCACAAACTTTTCCTTCACTCCTCGATACGCATCTCCTACAGGAACCAGCACCGATCCGGATAAACACCGCTCCCCCGCACACCCGTAAAACGAAGTGATCAGAGAGGGCATGTTCCGATCCAGCTCCGCATCCGCCATCACCAAAACAAAATTCTTCGCCCCCCCTAACGACTGAACCCGCTTCCCCGTCTCCCCGCAGGCCTTATAAATATAGCGCGCCGTCGCACTCTGACCGACAAATGAAATCCCCCTGACCTCCGGATGATAGAGCAGCCCATTGACCGCATCCCTCGCCCCGTGCACCATATTGACCACCCCTTCCGGAAATCCACACTCGTCAACCGCCTCGAAAATCCGCGTCTGCGTCATCGGAACCTGCTCCGAGGGCTTCACAATATAAGTGTTCCCCGCAACTACCGCATAGGGAAGAAACCACCAGGGCACCATCGCTGGAAAATTGAAGGGCGCAATCACACCGAAAACCCCCATGGGTTGCCGCTCCGCCGTACAGTCAATCCCCTGCGCGATATCCTCTAAATTGTACCCCGTCATCATCGTCGTCACCCCGGTGGCGTGCTCCACATTCTCGATCATCCTCCGCACCTCACCCCGGGATTCATCGAGCGTCTTCCCCTCCTCCGTCACCAGCGTCTTCGCAATGTCCTCAAAGGCATCCTCAAAGACATTCTTGAGCTTGAATAGATACCTCGCCCGCGTCAACGGAGGCGTACAACGCCACTCCCAGTAAGCCTTCTTGCCTGCCTGAACGGCCTTGTCCACATCGGCTGCCGTTGAATAAGGAACCTCCCCGATCTTCTCCCCCGTGGCTGGACACCACACCTCCCCATACTCCTTCGTGTCCGAATCCACCCACTTCCCATTAATGTAGTTCTTCACCCGTTTCATGTGTCAACCTCCTTAATCCTTTACATACCAAATCGGCAGGATATTGTCCAAGAATAAAGATGAAATCGTAAAAAGTTGGTGTTTCTCCAATATGTCATTTCTGCTGAAGCAGGAAACCTGTCATTTCAATGGGTTCTGGACTCGGGCTTTCGCCGGAGTGACGGGTTTCGGAATTTTTACGAGACCATCAATAAAGATCCTGATCAGTTTTTTTGGAAAGCCTGATCAAGAATTTTGACTGTCAAATCTAACTGTTTTTCTGAAATAACGAGGGGAGGCTGAATCCTCAACACATTTCCATAAGAACCTCCCAATCCAATGAGCAACCCCTTTTCCAGACAGAAATCTCGGATTTTGTTCCCTTCGGCATTTGCAGGGGTCTTATCCTGATCTCGGATGAGCTCAATCCCGATCATCAATCCTTTTCCCCGGACTTCACCAATCATATCGTACTTCGCTTTCAGGGATGCCAGCCGGGTTTTCAAGTACTCCCCTTTCTTCAAGGCTTCATCGGCCAACTTCTGCTCTTCGAGATATTCTATATTGACCAGCCCTGCGGCACACGAGACTGGATTACCTCCGAAGGTCGATAGATGATCCCCGGGTTTAAAAGAATCCGCAATTTCCTCCCTCGCAATAAAAGCGCTTAATGGAAATCCATCGGCAATGCCCTTAGCCATCACCATGATGTCCGGCTCAATCCCATAATGCTCAATGGCAAACATTTTACCGGTCCTGCAAAAACCCGTCTGTACCTCGTCGATCAGCATGAGCATTTCATGTTTTTTCACTATCTTATCAATCTCTAAAAAATAATCTTCGGGTGGCGTAATGATACCGCCTTCGCCCAGAAGAGGTTCCGCAATAAATGCAGCCACATTGTCATAGGTATTAAACTTGATGATGTCTTCGAGGGCCTTTGCGCATCTCAGATGGCACTCCGGGTATTTCAATTCGAAGAAGCATCGATAGCAGTAAGGGGCCGGGAGAAAGGTGCATCCCACCATATAGGGTCCTCCCCTCCGTTTCCTTGCATTGTTTCCTGTCACACTCAAGGTCGCGTAGGATCGACCATGGAACGAAGACTGGAGAGCGATGAATTCCGTTTTCCCGGTGAATTGCTTTGCCAGCCTCAAGGCCCCTTCGATCGCCTCTGCTCCTCCACTTCCAAAGAAGCTCTTCTGTAATCTGCCTGGTGTGATCCGGGCCAATTTCTCCGCCAGATTTGCCGTCGGTTGAGAGTAGTAGACATAGGAGCAACAATGAATCAACTTACCCATCTGGGCTTTAGCCGCCTCAATCACTCTCTCATTGCAATGACCCGTATTCGTCACTGCAATCCCTGAGAAACAGTCGACATATTCTTTTCCTGAAGTGTCGGTAATGGTTGCGCCGATCGCCTTTTCAATGACGACGGGCTGGACCTTCTCCACCATGGCAGTATTGACATATTTTTTGTATTTCTCGGCTGTGTTCATCTCTCCCATCCTCCTCCTTCACCGGCTCGTGGAGTTGAACTCCTCTTAACACGTCCCTCCCTCGATACGACCCGATGTCCTCCAAGATATCTTCAAGTTAACCCTGATGTTGCAAAAACCTTTCCGTGGAAAAGACTCCTTAGACCCAGCCTCTCAGCTTGCAGGCCTCTGCCACCCTGGCCACAGAAACCAGGTAAGCCGCTTGCCTCATGTTGACCTTCTCCCTGAGGTACATCTCGTAAACCCCATGAAAGGCTCGGGTCATCTTCTCATCCAGCCGCTGATGAACCTCCTCCAGGGGCCAGTAAAAATTGTACGTGTTCTGCACCTGCTCAAAATATGAAACCGTCACTCCCCCCGCATTGGCTAAAAAATCGGGCAATACAAAAACCTTCTTCTCCCGAAGTATCTCATCCGCCTCCGGCGTCGTCGGCCCATTCGCCAACTCACAAGAAATCTTGCACCGCACCTTCCCCGCATTCGCCGCCGTGATCACGCTCTCCAGGGCCGATGGAAATAACACCGCCACCTCGAGCTCCAACAACTCCTCGTTGCTGATCGCCTCCGCCCCAGGAAAACCCTGCAGACTCCCCGTCCTCAACTTGTAATCCACCACCTTCCTGGGATCTATCCCCTTCTCATTATAAATCCCTCCTCTGGAGTCCGATGCCGCCACCAGTCTCAACCCAAGCTTCTCCTGCCCCAACAGCGCTGCATACTGCCCCGCATTGCCAAACCCCTGTATCGCCATCGTCTGGCCCTTGAGCTCAACCCCTAACACCTTCGCCGCCTCCCGCACTACAACCACTCCCCCTCGGGCCGTCGCATCCCCCCTCCCCTCCGACCCTCCAAGGGGAATCGGCTTCCCCGTGATCACCCCAGGATGGTGCTCCCCCACCAGCGTCTCATATTCGTCCATCATCCACGCCATAATCTGCGGCGTCGTATACACATCCGGGGCCGGTACGTCCTTGGTCACCGACAGCATGCTCGCCACCGCTCGTATATAGCCCCGCGCCAGTCGCTGCTTCTCCCCATCCGACATCTCCTTGGGATTACACGTCACTCCCCCCTTCCCACCTCCTAAGGGAATATCCACCACCGCCGTCTTCCACGTCATCCACGCCGCCAGCGCCCGAACCGTATCGATCGTCTCCTCCGGATGCCACCGCAGCCCTCCCTTCGCAGGCCCCCGGGCATAGTTGTATTGCACCCGGTACCCATGAAATATCTTGACCTTCCCGTCATCCATCTGAACCGGAAAGGTGACCAGAAGTTCCCGCTGGGGCCACCTCAGAAGCTCATGCGTCGCACCGTCCAGCCCCAACCGCTCCGCCGCAGTATCCAACTGATTCTGCGCAATCTTGAAGGGATTTAATTCCGCCATCATTAACATCCTCCTTATGATTTTGCATTGTTCCCAATCATAAAATTTGAATTCACTTCCTGGATAACTAAAATTATAAAAACTAATCTTAGGTTAATCTACAAAACCGGAATGCGTTTGTCAAGGGTTTTTTTGGGGTTTTTTTTAGGGTTGTTTTTGGAGTCTCTACTTGGTTTGGGCAAAAATAGACAGGCATGGAGAATCACATTCGTCTCCTTATGGGGAATGAACAGGATTCGTTAGAATTCTATCCCGCAGGCACTGTGACCCGGTGCTCAGCCAGGATTTCCCTAAGCTCCTTCTCCAGATTTTCTTTCAGCACCAGAGGGGGAGCGTTGTTGAGAAGATGATCTGCCTTTTCTTTCATCCGTTCAATGAGGGGCTTCTTGTTTACCGCCCATTGGTCAAAGCTCTTCCGTGTCATCAGAGCAGGTCGCCAGTATTCAAGGTAATGTTTCAAAGTATGATCCGAAATCATGTAATTTCCAGACCAGCCGATCTCTTCCACCAGAGGCAACTCTTCTGTCAGCATGTTAGGGAGGACCCCCTCATGAACCCTCCGGACAGCTGATATCATTTCATCATCTATCACTAACTGTTTGAAGGAATAAGTATTTGCAGAATCCATCACACCCATTCCATAAACGAGGCTTGCCTTTCCCAGAGTCACGAACTGATCCGAAGCGGTGTGATAAAGACGAATCTCTTTGGGTGCATGAATCACAGCGTCTTCCACCCAATCCGGTGGAAGTTTGACGGTCTGGGTCACCCTGTCAACAGGAAACCCTCTGTCTTGGAGTGTTGTCAAAATTTCTTCGCCGGGGATATGGAGGCCGACTCTTTCAAGGACATGAAGCATGGCGTGGTGGAGTTTCTTAAACTCCTGCTCTCGAAGCATCTTCCGATCCTCCTCTTACTCATGGGGAAGGACTAAGGTATATTCCGTCTTCCAGGAAGCAAAGACCTTTTCCCCCAACGAATAAGATTTCTCGTATTCGCCATTTTGATCAAAAACGACGATTCTTTTCCCTTTGGGCAGTTCCAGATAATAATGGGTATCTGATCCCAGGTAGATAATGTTTACGATCTGAGCGAGAAAACAGTTTCGATCTGTTGTTTCATGGCGGGTGAGGACGATCTTCTCCGGACGGATCGCCAAAAAGACCTCATCCCCCGGTCTGCTGTTTCTGGCCGGAGCTTCAAGCTTCAAATCGTCTGACTCAACGACGATCCGGTTCGCCTCAATGAAAACCATCTTTCCATGGAAAAAGTTTGTGGTCCCTATGAAATCGGCCACAAATTGGCTTTGTGGGGATTCATAGATTTCCCTGGGAGAGCCTCTCTGTTGAATGCATCCCTGATTCATAACCGCAATCCGGTCCGCCAGCCCTAACGCTTCCTCCTGATCATGGGTTACAAAGATCGTGGTTGTTTTCAGGGTCTGGTGAAGATTTTTCAATTCTACCTGAAGGTCTTCCCTCAACTTTTTATCCAGTGCTCCCAGGGGCTCGTCTAAAGCCAGGACATCCGGTTCAATGACCAGAGCCCTGGCCAAAGCGACTCTTTGCTGCTGCCCTCCCGAAAGTTCTCCCGGGTAACGGTTCTCAAGATCCTGACAACGGGTCAGCTCCAGGATCCTCTGTACCCGTTTGCGAATCTCATCCCTTGGGACTTTGCGCATCCTCAACCCGAAGGCAATGTTGTCAAACACGCGTTTATGGGGGAAAAGGGCATAGTTTTGGAATACCATCCCCACATTTCTACGGTTGGGAGGAAGAGGATTGACCCGTTCCCCATGGATGAAGATATCCCCCGTTGTTGTCGTCTCATATCCGGCTACCAACCGAAGAAGGGTCGTCTTACCACAGCCACTCGGGCCGAGCAAGGCCAGGAATTCTCCCTTTTCAACAGCAAGAGATACCGAATTGACTGCTGTCACCTTTCCAAACTTTTTGCTCACCCGATTTAATTCAATCTCAGCCATGACTGGTTCCATATAGATGGAGATGATTTCAGACTCATCGTTTAACGGCTGGAAGAACCTCCTTTTTCCATCTCTCCTCCAGATTTTTCCAATTGGGCAAGATATAGCCCCAGTCGATCAGGTCAATCTTCTCCCATTCGGCTTCCGATCCTAATACGATTCCCTTGAGATCCGGTGGAACTTTGGCGTTTTTATTTGAAACACTATTTTTCTGGATCTCTATGAAACGAGTCATGGCTTCTTCACCCAGGCAATAATTAATGAAGGATTCAGCAAGGTCCCGTTTCTGGGAGTCCTTCAATACACAGAGATAATCGATATAGGCTACCGTCCCTTCTTTGGGAAGCACAATCGAAAGTTTCATTCCTCCTGTCTTTTTCGCATAGAGTGTTCCCGACCAGTAATAACCTCCATGAATCTCGGCTCGTTCTAAGAGGGACATAAACTCTGCCCCTGACTCATACCATTTGTAGAGATTCGTTGCAGCGATCTCCTTCATCTTGTTGTAAATGGGATCGACGGGTTCGAGAATGACGCTGCCATTCTTGTCCATACGATCAGCAACATATCCGCCTACATAGAGATTGTAGTAAAAGAGCTGATCTAAAGAGAGGAGGTTCTTCAAATCTGGCCGGGTAAAGTCTTTCCAGGAGGTCGGGGCAAATTTGATGAGGTCATTCCGGAAAGTCATCGCCATATAGGCGCTGTCAAATGGAGCTCCTAACCCTGTGGTTACCCCATCGAGTTTCTTTAGTCGGTCCCATATTTTCTTCAGATTGGGTAAGTTTTCGGGCCGCATCTTCTCCAAGTGGCCGCTTGTCTTTGCTTGAAGGTAAGTCCGGTCTGTGGCAAGGAATACGTCATAGGGAGGTTGGCCTTTAGGAGCAGTTTGGATCTTCGTGATGAACTCCCCCCAGCCGGGGACCAGATCAATCTTCACGCCATACTGCTTTTCAAAGGGTTCCACAAAGGTGGTTCTGAAATTCTTCTCGTAAGGACCACTCCATGTTGTCACAATCAGTGTCTGTCCTTTGAACCTCTCCTCAGGCTTTGTCTGAGTCCATGCCACCGAAACCAGAGCCATGCTCAACCACATTACGGATAGTACAATCAATAATCTGTGTCTCATCTTTTTCTCCTTTCCGTTGGGTCCGTTTTTAATTCTTTTACGACACCACTCTTATTCTTAGCTTCCCCTGAATATTTTTGCCAGATTGAAAAATTACATCTCATTCTCCTTCCCTTGAGTCTGACCCCGGCGACTCAACCGTTCTATGGACAATAACCGGGAGGCCACTGCCAGAGTTACCACAGAAACGAGAATGAGGATCGTTGAGGTTGCTGCTACAATGGGGCTGATTTCGTACTTGAGCGACGTCCATACCCGGATCGGCAACGTCATTGTCCGATGGGTTGTTAAGAAGAGTGAGACGATAAACTCATTGAACGAAAGGATAAAGACAAAAAAGGATGCTGCGAGAAGACCCGGCTTGATCAGAGGCAGGGTAATTTCAAAAAAAGTTCTGATGCGGCTTGCCCCCAGGCCCACCGAGGCTTCTTCAACGGCCGGATTCAAACCCACGAGAACAGAGCGGATGGTGAGAAAAGCCAGTGGGAGGGTCAGGATGGAATGGCCTGCAACCAGGCTTGCAATACTTCCACGGATCTGAATGATATTCATGAAGATGAGGAGCCCAATCCCCAAGACCAGCCCGGGGATAAGAAAAGGAGCCAACACCAAAAACTGAAAGATTCCCTTCCCACGGAAGGGGACCCGAACCATAGCAAGGGCAGCCATTGTCCCAAGAGGAATGGTCACGCACACCGTCAGCAGTGCCACATAGAAACTTAACCACAGGGAATGACGCCACCGGAAGTCCTCGAAGAACTGAAGGTACCAGGTCAACGAGAACTCTTTGAGTGAAAAAGAGAGATAAGGCTGAGGATTAAATGAGGCAATAATTACGACGACGATGGGCACCAAGAGTAAAGAAAACACAAGATAGCAAATAAACCTCACGGCCCAGTGACGGGTTCCATAAAGATCATAACCCTGTTCTCTGAGATATTTCATCCTCATTTCTTCAGTATCCCTTTAAAAGCATCTTTCTACCGCCTCTGCCTCGTGTAGGAACCTCTTTGGGCAATCAGTGTTACCACAGCAGTAATGACAAATATGACGATGGAAATAACGCAGGCAAAAGGCCAGTTTTGACTCTCGATCATCTGGAAATAGGCCTCCATACTCATGGTTTTTTCAAATGGCGATCCTAAGAAGGAAGGAACGGCATAGGCTTCAATGGCCCAGACAAAAGCAATGGTAGAGCTGGCGATGACCCCCGGCAGGCTCAAGGGCAAGGTCACCTCAAAAAAGGTCCTGAAACGGCTTGCACGAAGGCCAACGGAGACTTCAAAGAGACTTCGATCGATGCCCTGGATCACACTGCTCAGAGTTAAGATAACATAAGGCAGAGAAACAGCAAAACATTGCACCCCTGCGACGGCAGGAAAGTTATAAAGCAGTCTCAATGGTTCCGTGAAGAGACCTGTATAGGTTAACACATTATTGAATAGGCCTTTTTTACCAAGGATGACGACCCATCCATAAAGCCGGACGAGCATATTTGTCCACATGGGTATCATGATGAGGATCAGGTAAAGGTTTCGTCTTCCCGAATTCTCTTCACGGCCGATGACATAAGCTGGAAGGTATCCGGCGACCTGGGATAAAACGGTCACTACGAATCCAAGCTTCAATGTGTTGAAAAGGATCCCGAGATAATAGGAGTCCGACCAAAACCGGAAGTAGCTCTCAAGGGTGAAACCGTGGACGTATGGAAGATTCACTGCGGTTTTATAAAAACTGATCCGAGCAATAAAGGAGATGGGAACGACAAAGAAAAAGATAGAGAAAGCCACCACCGGTAGTACGAGGAGCAAGGTGTAATAACGACTCCGAATCATCTTTCTTGTCCCTGCCTGCCTTTCCCTCCAAAATCCGAAAAGAATTCCCACTAAAATATATGAAATAACAACTCCTTGTCAATAGAAACCATTGAAAATTTAAACGGTTAAAAGAATCTCTTCGTTTCAACTAAATCTCCTCGCAAATCGGTGAAGTCTTGATGCCAGGACTTTGGCAGAAGAAGAGACAGGATGGGGAGGGAATCCTGAAGGTGTTCGTCTGATATCCAACCTGGAACAAGTATTTTCTTGACTTTTTAAGTACTTTTATATATTTTGGGGCCGAAAAGAAGGATGATAAATTCAATCCATTTCATCAGCACATTATTATTATGAATCCATGAAAGGGGGAAGGAGAGATGAAGGCTTTCGTTCTTGGTGGATGTGGCGCAATGGGCAAAGCAATCGTGAGAGATCTCTTGGAAAATCCCGATATGAGCAGTGTGATCGTCGGGGACATCGATTCTGTTAAGGCGAAGAAGTTCGCCAAAGAGGTCGGCTCTCCCAAGATCTCAGTCAAGAAGGTGGACATTAAGGACTTCGAGGGACTGGTGAAAGCCATGAAGGGTAGCGCTGTTGTAGCAAATGCCTCCTGGTACGAATTCAATGTGGAAGTGATGAAAGCAGCCCTGCAGGCAGGCTGCCACTATGTTGACCTGGGAGGACTCTATCATGTTACTAAGAAACAGTTGAAGCTTGACAAGGCATTTAAGAAAGCCGGACTGACCGCCATTTTGGGAATGGGAGCCAGTCCTGGGATAACCAATGTACTGGCGGGGTATGGCGCGTCGAAGCTTGATTCCGTTGATGAGGTTCACATCCGAACCGGTGCAAGAGGTGGGGGTGGATTTGCCTATTCCGCAAAGACCATCCTCGATGAAGTAACGATGAATCCTGTTGTGTTTGAAAACGGGGAATTCAGAGAAGTGGAACCGCTCTCCGGTAAAGAGCGGTACCGCCTCCCTTCACCGGTTGAGGAGGTGGATGGCTTCTATTCGATCCACTCAGAACTTGCCACCCTCCCCTTTACCATGAAAGGCGTAAGAACGGTTACCTTTAGGGTCGGATTTTCTCCGGCTCTCCTTCAAAAGGTCAACGTCCTCTCAGAAGTGGGGATGTTAAGTGAGAACCTCATCTCGATAAAAGGGTTGAAAATCTCTCCAAAAGATTTTCTCTATAGCCATCTCGCCACGCTAACAGCGCCCCCGTCCCCGGATGAGTTCAAATCTCTCCAGGTGGAAGTGATTGGAAAGAAGAATGGTGAAACGAAAAAATTGGTCTTTGAGACGGTCGTTAAGTCTTCTGAGAAATGGGGATTGAGAGCAACTGCGGTCTGGACCGGCGTTCCGGCGGCGATCGCGGCCCACTGGCTTGGAGCAGGGAAGATACCCATGAAAGGAGTGGTTCCACCCGAGGTCGGGATCGAACCAGAGGGGTTCATGACCGAATTATCTAAGAGAGATATTCCAATCTATCAGCGATAGTCTTTAAGACAGCAAATTCATGTGAATTTAGCATGAGAGGAGTCAAATCGTTAAAAATCCTTGGCCCCCAAGAGTGGGCCTTAACTCAGTTTGTCTTTATCTCTTGATCGATCCTTCGGCAATCATCGCATCAAGGGAATCAGCGAGGGCGGAAACGGTTTTATCAATATCCTTCTCACTGTGTGCAGAGGAAAGGATCAACAATCTCCCCGACATGGTGGAAACACCGCGCTGAAGAAGATGGTGACCTAATCGAACCTTAACAGGTAACATCCCCACAATCTTGCTAACATCTCTGGAAGGAGGAAGGGTCTCGTTTGACAGCTCCATCTCAATGGGTCCGACGTAGATGAAGAGGATGCTGTTGCTGCCATAGAGCCTACCATGAATGCCCTTCTTTCTTAATACATGATTCGCTTTTTCTCGCAGGGAACCAGCAAGCTCGGCAGCCCTTTTCTGTGGCCCCCACCCTTTAAAAAGCTTCAATGCGGCAATCCCCGCCGCGCTCGTGAGGGGGTTGGCATTCCAGGTTCCAAAATGCTTGACTCGCCTTTCCTCCGGAGTGTGAAGGCTAAACGTTCCCATAATATCCGTCCTGCCTGCCAGTGCCCCAACACCAAGGCCTCCCCCGATGATCTTGCCTAAACTGGTCAAATCCGGCTTCACCCCTACAAGCGTCTGGAAGCTCCCAACGGAATCTCTGAAACCGGTGACAACCTCATCCAGATGCCACAACGTGCCATATTGATGTGCCAGGGCGGGCAGTGCTCGGACGAAATCAAAATCGATGGGAACCTGCCCCATATGAGCGCCACCCCCTTCGGTCATGAGAATCGCATATTCTCTTGTAGCAAGCTCCTTTTCCACCTGCTTCATGTCATAAGGAATAATGGTAACCCCATTGGCAACGATCCCCGGGGAGTCAACCGGCATCATTAATTCATTCGCCCACCCGTGATAATTCTCCGCGAATCTCAGAATTTTCTTCCTCCCCGTAAACACACGGCTGAGCGTGATCGCCATCAAATTGGCTTCTTGGCCGCAGGAAAAAAATTCCACTCTTTCTGCTGAGGGTAACATGCTCTTTATCAATTCGGCCCACTCGACTTCCAGTTCATGGTTATCTCCGTAATGGACACCTCTGGCCACCTGCTCTTTCACGGCTTTGGTGATTGCCGGGTGGCTATGTCCCAGGAGCAAGGCGCCGTGTCCCATGACATAGTCTATATATTCATGACCATCCACATCCCATTTTTTTGAGCCTTTAGCATGGGTGATATACGGCCGATAAGGGTCAAGAATGCGTCCATAGGCTGTCGCGCCGTCGCCACCGAAGACCTTCACTGCGCGTTCGTGCAACTCCCCCGACTTGGGGCGTGTTTTTTTGTACTCCTCAACCAACTGATCGGTAACCATATTCTCTCCTTTTTCGAAGGTCTTCACCCCTGCTGTAGATATTACGGTCCTCATTTATCACTCCCCCTTGGGAGGATGCTTGTTACTTTCAGCAAAAATTAGCATTCTCTTCGAAGGCTGTCAAGGCAGAGGGTCCGGCAACAATTCTCCAAATTTCCATTTTCTTCTTGACAAATCCTTTCCAAATAGTATTTAATTTCTTCAATCTATGTGATATCCACAGCATAGATTCAAATGGAGGTCCTCATGAAAAAGAGTATTCTGGATTTTCTGGAAATGAAAAAATCAGGGAAAAAGGTGACCTGGCTGACCAGCTATGATTTCCCGACAGCCCAGTTTGCTGAGAAGGCAGGCATCGATATGCTACTGGTCGGCGATTCGATGGGAATGTGTGTATATGGTTATCCCGGAGGGACGATGCCTGTTACCATGGACCAATGTATTGTCCATTCGGAGGCTGTCCGGAGGGGAGCGCTGAATACTTACGTCATTGGCGACATGCCCTTCTTATCCTATCAGACAACACCCCCTGATGCAGTGAGAAATGCGGGCAGATTTTTTAAGGAGGCGGGCGCGGATGCAATCAAGCTGGAAGGAGGGCGCCGCATCCTTCCCATGATGAAAGCCATTGTCGATGCAGGGATGGTGGCCTGCGGCCATATCGGCTTGACGCCCCAAAGCTCTGGACAGATTGGGGGATTTAAGGCACAGGGCCGTACGGCTGAGAGTGCTTACGAACTGATTCTGGATGCAAGGGCTATCCAGGAAGCGGGCGCCGCATTCTTATTGCTGGAAGCGGTCCCGCCGGAGGTGGGGAAGTTGATTTCTGAAGATCTGAAAATCCCGGTCTATGGCATTGGAGCAGGCCCGCACGTGGACGGACAACTCCTGATCGTCAGCGATATGCTTGGAGTCTTCCAAGCCTTCACCCCGAAGTTTGTGAAGAGATACGCAAATCTGGCCGAAATGACTCTCAAGGCCATGGCCGATTATGCCAGCGATGTCAGAGAATCCAGATTTCCTGAAGAAGAACATACCTACCGGATGTTGGAGGGAGAAAAAGAAAAACTGGACCCGTTGGTTCGAAAGATGATCCGGTAAAAGGATGTCCCCGAAGCCTTTCCGAACGGCTTGCCCCTGTCTGGGCAGTCAAAAATTTATGCAACATCCGGATAAACCCGACAGATGGCTTTTTGAAAGCCGCGTATCCGGACCTCTGATCCAGTCAAAGATGAGGCAGACAAAATGAAATTGGCAGATCGCATGAGTGAGATGTGTCCTTTCGGTGAGCGTGCGTAGAGACAGGGACTGGGCTGCATAGGTTCGGATCCGGGATTTAGGCCTCGGTCGCTGGAGCTAAGCTTTTAGGCTGGGGGCGTCGCTGTCCGCTGGTAATTCCAGGGCAGCCACTGCTTGGGATTTTTAAACAGCTCTGAGGAGCGTTTCTGAAGGGTCGTCAGGTAATGGAATGGGTTGACATGGTTGAGGGTGCAGGTGTGAATGAGGCTCATGAACAGATCCCCGATATAAGCCCCGTGCTGGGTCTTGAAGAAGAGGCTGCCCTTCCGATGTAGAATGGCCCGCTTGAGGATCTGTTCGCAGAGGTTGTTGTCCAAGGGAGCCCCCGGAACCCGCAGAAACAGGGTCAGTGGCTCCCAGTGATTGAGCATATAGGCGATGGCCTTACCCATGGAGGAATTAGGCTCCACCCTCCGTTCATTCAATTGTTTCTGAAGCCACTCTTTGAGCCTTTCCATGACTGGACCACTGTGGTTTTGATGGAAGCGGAGGCGTCGATCTGCCGACAGACCTTGTTCCTTAGTCATCTTATCATGATGATAGACCTTGGCCAGGGCTTCGATCACAAACCGACACTGCTCCGGGAAGCTCGGGACCAGATCCACGAAGTTGCGCCTGGCATGAGCGAGGCAGTTGGCCAGAAGGGTCTTAAACTCCTTGGGCACATTGCGGCTCAGGGCATCACACATCTGGATGGGTGGGCTTAGACCTGAGGCCCGTTGTTCAAGGAGTTTGGCCATATTCTGTCCGGCATGCCTTGGGCCAGTAAAGAAAAGGGCGATACGGCGTTCGTCTTGCACGGCAAGGACCCCTGTGGTGAAACTCCCTTTTTCTAATGTCTCATCATCCGCTTCGGGCTTCTTGAGGTTTGCGAGGATCTTCATGGTGGTATCGTCATTGTAGAGGATCTCGCCCTGGGCGGCCTGCCGAATCAGTTCGCTATAGACCGGATGGATCTGATCGGCGGTTCTTTCCACGATCTCCCACTGAGTGGAAGCGGGAAGAGGAACCCCGAGACTGTCCTGCAGCTTCTCCAGGCGGTTGAAGGGAAGGCCGCCCCCGTATTTTAAAAGGGCTACCATCGCCCCAGCTGTCTCATCGTACTTGTCCTCTCCCGCTTCTTCGGGAACCCGGGCGCTAAAGAGTTTGCCGCAGAGGTTACAGCGCAGTCTCTCCAGTTCAAAGAACGTCGCATCCAACGGTGCCCTTCCAACAATGCGTATCTCTACCCCCGGCTCTCCAAACGGGTAAAGCTTGCCTTTGAGACAAAGGGGACACCGATCTCCCGCTTTATAACAAGAATGAGGGACACAGACTTTTAGGGCCCCTTCATAAGATGATACGCCGTTTCGACCATGTCCCTTCGGGCTTTCCCTCGAGGACTCGCTTTCAGCCGTCGATGGGGTTGGCTGGTTTTGCTCCGGAGAGGAGCTTTTCAACACCTCTCTGGACTTCTCCGTGCGATGGCCGAAGAAACGGTTTAGAAGGCGGAGGATAGCGTGGGATTTTTCCTGATGCGCATGATCGAGAGCAAAATAATTCCGGAGGACGGAGACAACGATGGGGTAATCCTGCTCGGCGAAGCTTTGCCGCTCTCCCCGTTCGATGAGCGCTTCTACTTCTTGAACCGTCAGTTCGATCCTCTTGGGCTGCTCTTTAGTCATCCGATTTCTCAGGTCGTGGAATTGCCAGCAGCCGCCTGAGTTTGTCCTTGGAGGGAATCTTACCCTCCCAGTACAGCTGCCTCAAAGTGAAGGTCTTTTCGATCACCGCTTTGATGATCTGCCCGTCGCCCTCCTTCAAAGACCGGGCCTCGACTCGCTCAAGCAGTGCCAAAAGCTCCTCTCGACTCACACGGTTCTTCTTTTTCATCCCCTTGCCTCACAGAGCCTCGCCCTAAAATCCGGGCACAGCGGATAACCCCACACCGCTTTGATGGAACGATTGGGCTTATAGGTGTGATCGTTTTTGCCCCGTCCTGTGGTCTTGCCCAGATAGAGCCAGTTGGCTGCCTTATAACAGGTCCCCTTGAACCGCTCCAGGTCCACAAAGGTCTCCTGGAAGTAGACCGGGTGCTGATAAAGCCCTTGCCAGTCCGTGGACAATCCCTTCGCCATCCGTCCCAGAAGATGGGAGGCTAAGTGAGGCACCCTCACCCAGGGTAGGATCAAGAAGCGACTTTGGTAGGCCATGAGATAGAGATTTTGACGACGGATCGTGACGGGCCAGCCGATAAAACGGTCCCGGCAACCAATATGGCGGGGCGCCGAGCTATAGGTCATACAGGCTATGGGTCTTTGCCCGGCATAGACCAGATACTTCAGGCACTCTCCTACCGGCTGGCAATAACCCAAATAGTGATACTGCTCGATCAAGCTGTTGCAGAGCTTCTCAAAGGCCGTACGCCTTACCTGACGGATCTCAAGGGGAAGAATCGACGAAAGGCAACCTTCGATTGGTTGCGGGTCAATCACCACGGGAGCGGGTTTTTCTCTGTTGACCAGAGGATTGAGAGGATTGAGCTTCTTGGCCGGAAGCTCAATATAACCGGCCCGCTCAAGCGCCAGCATCAACCCCCGGCAGACCATGTCACGAAGAGCTCCATTGGCCTGCCGCCAGTTCCATGCCTGGCAGAGTTTCTGAGATAATCTCCAGCGCGAATCCCCGGGGTTTTGAGCGATGAGCCCGCGGATAAAGACCATATCCTCTTGCGTGATCTTCTTGCCGCGATAGCTGAGCAGGGCCTCCATGTAAAAAGATATAGCACAAAAGGATTCCGAACGCAAGGGGGGAAAGAAAAACATTCGATCAAAAACCACTCCCTCAGATCCTACTTGGGAGTTCTTTCCACAAAGGCGCCACCTGCCCCCCGGCAGGATTGCCGTTCCAGATCAAAAGCTGAAGCTCATGGGCCATCAAAATCTTCAGCTTCCCGACATGATCGCTTGGCCACCACCGAAAGTGCCCTTTGCTCAACCTCTTTTGACACAACCAATATCCTTGGCCGTCATAACTGATGATTTTGATGGCCGTGCCTCGCTTATTGCGAAACACAAACAAATACCCCGAAAAAGGATCCGCCTTCAACACCTCCCGGCATACCCTGGCCAATCCATCGATGCCCCGGCGAAAGTCCACCGCTTCGACCGCCATCCAGATCTCCATCTGGGGAGTCACCTGGATCATTACCCCTGTCTCCAGAAAGTGCGGCTCAGTTCCACCGGATCAACATCCCTCATGACTCCCCTGAAGGACATCCTCATCTTCGAGCCGTTTGGAGCCTCCATCTCCACCAGACATTCTGAAGGCGTGATGGGTGTCCCCAGATCGAGTTTCACAAAACCCAAATCAGAATGCTGCCCAACAGTTGGCCCCATGTCCCTGGCCTTCGGAACATGATTCTTCAGGCCATTGTAATTGAGTCGCAATGATCGGGACACCTCGCAAATAGAGTGTTCCCTGCATAGATCTGCCGCTGCTTGCCATAAGGCTTCTGGGATTCGGCCCCGACAACGTCTTCTCTTACGCCAGGCCTCGAATTGATGACGAACAATTTCAAGGGTGGGTCTTACGGTCGGTAGGGTGATGTTGGCCGCGGGGTCTCTCATCGGTCATCCTCCTCTTTTTTGGGATAACCAATGATAACCCCCCGTCTCATTGGATTTCATGCAAGCTTACCGAAAGGACA
>CAWEAV010000064.1:0-5597 GCA_963806715.1 uncultured delta proteobacterium | reverse complement strand
GTTTTACATTTTCCTCCGACTTTTTGATCTGCCCTTCAGTCAGGGTCTTGCCGAACTCCGTCATCTTCTCAAAATAAGGTTTCATTCGCTTCCCTCCTATATTTGTTTAAGAATTTTTTCACAATATACATAAATATTCTGTCTATGGCAAGAGTTTTTTACGTCGAATTCTAAAAAGTTGGGGATAGAAAAACTCTAACCCCTCAAAATTCCAGTGGAAATAAATTTAGACCTCCCTTCTTTTATTATCCGACTGCACGATCGAATTTATAACAATCTTGGTATTAGGAATTTACCATTTGAATTTAACTTGTTAAGCATCATCATCATGTTCGGACCTTTTGTTCCTCCCGCCCTTTCTTACCGTCCTCTCCAGAGCCCCGAAATCAAAAGCCATATAACCACGATGACAATACCAATGGCCAAAAAGTTGATTGATCCTATTTCTCCCAAAAAATCTGAAAAATATTCGATTGTTTCCATTTTTCTTTCTCTCAATACCATTTAGATGATCCTGATGTCAACCCAAACCTTCTTTCTGTAAAGAATAACACTATAGAATGTGTTTGCTAAATAAACCGATACTATATTTTGTTATGTTCGGGTTTAATAAAATAATTTTTGTGATCTCAATAGGTTAGATGATTTACTCACAATTTTTGTGAAAAAAATGTTGATAACCTGTTTGGGATGTTCCCCACGATAGGCAATGCACATCATTTGCAGCAGAATGCTTAATCTTTATGCACGAACATCGTTAATGATTTTAATGTGTTGACCCAATTTTTAGAGTTTTAAGAGTCGTATCTTTTCAGAATCTCCTGCTTCGGAGGCCGTGCGTTAATTGGCAGATAAAAAACTCAGAAGAGGATACACATGGTCCTGTCTCGCGAAAATTCGGATTGACTCGTCAACGTATTTGGAGTAAGAATTGAATAGAAGGAGGGATCAGCCTTGAAATTGTTTTCTCATTCGTTTTTGTCCCTGATGATTTCGATATGCTTATTGATACTTCCCAATTTTGTTTTAGGAGGTGGTGCTATGGAGATTTCTTCTTCTGCATTTAAAGATGGAGAAAAGATTCCGATTCAGTATGTCATGCCGGGAGCGGGCGGAAAGAACATCTCGATACCGTTGACCTGGAAAAATGTTCCCGCCGGAACCAAGTCTTTTGCGTTGTCAATTGTTGACCCACACCCTGTCGCCCAAAATTGGGTCCACTGGCTTGTTGTCAATATTGCGCCAAATGTCACATTGATTGAGGAAGGAGCGTCTAAAAAGAAAATGCTTCCCCGTGCGACAGAACTCAAGAATTCCTTCGGAGACATTGGTTATGGAGGACCCAGCCTCCCAAAGGAACGGGTGACCATCCCTACGTCGTTACTCTCTATGCGTTGAATGTAGAGAAACTTGATGTGGGAGTAAATGCTTCTTTACCAATTTTCAAAAAGGCGATCGATGGGAAGGTAATAGGGTCAGCATTGATTACGGAAAGTACGGTCGTTAGGAATCGATTTTACCGCCCACTCGGGCCCGATGGAGTACGGCAAGAGCGCATGCGTAACCCCTCATAAGCGGGCTCGTTAAAGCCATAGGCCACGCTGATGGAGATATTGTTCATCGAGAAACGGGAGATGCCAATTCTCGATAAGCCCTACGGCTTTGAGACCTCACTTGGCGTTCTTGTTATCCTCCCAGAGGCCGAACGCATTAGCCTCCGTATCCAGACAAATGGCAAAGTACCCCATTTCGGGTACAGCAGTCTTAGGCAGAACGATCTTGCCGCCGAGTTTTTCAACCACGGCGGCATATTTGTCAACTGAAGGAACATCGACATAATTGGTGATCGTCTGCTGGGGATTTTGCCTTTTCATCATGCCTCCGCCCACTGGCTTTTCTCCGCACGTTGTGATCATCCAGTAATTCATGCCAGGTAGTTCTTTGATGTCCCAACCAAAAAGTGTCGAATAGAAGGATTTTGCCCTTTCAATATCATCTGCCGGGATTTCAAAATGGACTATGGCAGGCATTATGATAGCCTCCTTTGGACAGGAATAAAGCCGTTTAGTCGAACAGTTTGCTTATGAGGGTATTGCTGAATAAGGCTCTGCCCTCCGAGCCCACTCACTCTGAGGATATTTTCCAGTCAACGTATCATAGGCCCGACGTAACGCCTTTGGGTCATGCGTATGCTTATATTCTGCCACCCCCAGGAGGAAGATCGACTCAGGGGTTGCTCCTGCATTCGGATACCGGTCAATGACCGTCTGGAACTGGGCAGCCGCCTCTGTCATGCGGTCCGCGTCAAAATAGATTTTTCCCTTTGCCAGGCCCAACTGCGCGATGAGGTCATCGCTTGGAACAAAGCCGACAAACCGGTGATGCTCATTCCCCTCGGAATCATGGACAATGAAGGTGGGAGTCCATTTGATCCCATACTTCTTCATCGTTTCCGTCGGTTTGTCCCAGAAACACTGGCTTTTCATGAGTATGAAATTTTCCTCAACAAATTTCTGGACTTTCTCATCTGAATACGGACCCGTATTCATCCTGGCACACCCGATTCAGCCATCGAACCAAAAATCATGAAAAATAGGCTTGCCAGTCTTCTTTGCCTTCTCCAAGGCCGTTTTAAAATCTTTTTCCCACCTGATTTCAGCCATCTCCCTGTCCTCCTTTTCATTTCAATGAATTTGACTATGTCATCAGATTACTAAAGATTACTGAAAGAAAAAATAAGGTAACCCCTGTATTTTGTGCCAAATAAGACAGTATTTTTCCGGAAAAATCTTCAAATGATTCTACCCCGCTCTCTGTCTGGCTGACACTTGTTATCCACCTACGCAGGAGCACGGGTCTTACCCGTGGATGAATGCGCGAGGAGCGGTCGAATCATTCAGGAGCCATAGCATGGATGCTTCTGTGGATTAGTTCTAATGAGGGAAAGATTTTTGAAACCCGTAAATCTTATTTGCAGGGATAGAGAGGGTATTGAAGGAAAGAAGGAAAGAAGGAAAGATAGTAAGAAAGCAAGATGGTGGAAGGTTTTCTGTGCACCTTACGGTTGGTTTTTGGGTTGACAAAATTTCTGAAGGCAAAGAGGATTAAGTGTTCGATCAGATGGATCGCTCCACAAGTTCGCACAGATCGAAGACGGCCATCTCTTGTTCCTTGCCCTTCTCTTTGACGCCATCTCCTAACATGGTCAAACAATACGGACAGGCTGTCCCTACAAGTGCCGCCTTCGTCTGAATGGCATGATCGGTTCGCATCTGGTTGATCCGTCGAAGTTAATCCAGAATCGGTTTGGATGTCAATTCCAAAATAAGATTGTGAGAATTATCACTTAGCATCATTGAAAAAAAGCAAATTGGTCTTTGAAAAGACCCGATTAGAATCAAATCTTGCTACGTGAAGAAATCTTCATCTTATTCTAATCCGTTTCTAATCTTTTATTTCTATAATTGTATTCGTTAACAATCTTTCAGAGTCTATTTGCAGGGAATGAAAGAGGAGCCACAGAAGAGTTTTTTCGAATCTCATTGATGAGGAGGCTACCATGAAGTGTCATCGATGCAACGGTTCCATGGTTTATGAAAAATTCTATAGTGAGGATGGAGAGTTCTTTGGATGGCGGTGCATTGTCTGTGGAGAAATTATTGATCAGGTGATCTTAAAGAATCGATATCAACAGAATTGACAGGAGTTACTATTGATGGTTTCGTAAAAAGTCAGGATGCGAATTTCCTAACAATTTGGCTGTCGATACCGAAGTAATAGTTGAGTTGATCGATAAAAGTTGACATAGTGCCAGCAAGTCGTTCTTTGAAAACATAAATAAGATCAAAAAGGCCAAGATCCCCCTGTTTCGGGGCAGGATTCCTCGGGATTTCACTGTTTCTGAACGTCACTGCCCGAAAGAGATTGATCCCAGCCGCCTTTAAGGTAGCACAGAAACTCACTGCAGCAAGCCCTCTGACCCGCAGTTGTTTCAACCCGGTCTTTCGGTCCAGTTGCGACATCGTCCCCTCAATGCCTGCCCGGAACCGGTAGAGTTCCCGAAACGCTGGAGTCTTCTCATAAGCTCTTCTTTTGGCAAGGCGAAGGGCTTTGTCATTGTAATGAAGATAATAGCCCTTTCTCCTGCATTTCACCGGACAGTCCTTCAAGTGGAGGCACCCCTGGCACGTTTGTGCTCCAAAGACAGCCGTATAGTTACCCTTTTTGTGCTTGACCTTAATGGGAGCATGTCCCTGGGGACAAGCCGTAACGGTCGCCTCCTCGTTCAAGGTAAACTCGGCCAGGGTGAAACGGTCTCCTTGGGATTTTCCCATCACCGGGGACACGACCTCTACCCCCAGTACTTTGGCTTTCTCGCAGTTCTCGTCACTGCCATAGAGGGAGTCCACAAGCACTTCTTCAGGGCCAAGCTCTCGCTTCCTGGTGGCCTCGATCAGAGGAATCAAGGCATCGGCATCGCTCTTATGAGCCGGCTCGGCGATGACGCCTGTAATCAACGAGAGCGTCTTCTCCCTTTCTTCCTGGGAGTAGGTCTCGGAGACCTGCATCTGATACCCTTGCCCCTTGTGGCCATCATAGCTGGCCTCGGGATCGGAAGGATTCTGCAGAGAGTCCGAAGCCACTTCTTTGTTGGCCTTTATCGAAACCCGGGGACCCGGGGTCTGGCCGTCTTGCTCAACATGGCACTGCTCTTTGAGCAGCCGGATCAGGAGTTGATAGCTGCTCATCGCGGTGATCGGTTCATTCTCTTTGAACTGCTCGATCAGGAAAAACAGATCGGCTCCCAAGGTCTCAAGGGTCCGCAACGATTCGGAGGGTTTCACCATGGAGAAAACGGCTTCTCCCTGCTGGGACAGATACCGATCCGTTAACTCCTTGCCCAGACCCTCATAGAGGTCCTTGTGATGGCGCTTGAAATTCACCAGAAACTTCTTGATCGTCCGGCAAAACAACCCGATCCGGCCCAGATGACGCATATTCGAGAAAAGATGAACCGAATCGCAGCGCTGCTTGCTCGTATCCACCGAGAAGACCTTGGCCAGCTTGTCGGTCACGCTCTCAAACAGCACACCGTAGAGATTTGGCTCGGTCAGCAAGTGACGCATCGTCCAAAGGGTCTTGGGACAAAGGTAACTCTCGGCATCCGATTCATCGGTGATGCCCAAGGCATAATGCCACTCGATATTAAAGGCAAACTGGTGAATCGTTTCCTCATCCGTGAGGTCATGCATCTGTTGAAGGATCATGACGCCCAGCATGGCATAGAGTTCTTTGGTCGGGCGCCCATGACCCATGATAGTTTTTGAAGATCTTGTCCACAGGAAGCACAGGGAGAATCTCATCTCGAAACAGTTTTGCCCAGGAGGTGTCCATCAGTTTCTTGCGCTTGGGACCCAGAAAGGCAAAGGGATCGAAAATGTGAAGGGTTTTGTGGTCTTTGAAATGAATCATGGAATCCCCTTTTATTTGTTGTTCTGGTACAACTATTTACCACAAACCCCTTATAATTACAACAAGAAAATGTAACTCCTTATCACTATTTTAAAAAATCTAAGCATCTGACTTTTTACGAACCC
>CAWEAV010000063.1:80000-89116 GCA_963806715.1 uncultured delta proteobacterium | reverse complement strand
AATGGAACCTCGCAACTTTCCCACGATTCCACATGCCCCACCCCAGCTACCTCCTCCACCTCCACCACGTTCCCCCTTTGTTCTTGATCTCATGGTATCGCAGCCATTTCACTTTCTCTATTTTCGAAATCCCCAAGGCATCCAGCAGCGCATGCATGTTGGACTTCAAGGGAACTAAACAGTCGATGCCGTAGGTCTTTTTGAAACGGGTGATCATGGCCCCATCGATCAATTCCCGATCCATGATCAGAAGCTTCATCACCCCTTTGCCTATCTCCGCAACAAATTGATCAACTAATTCTTCTCCCCGCTTAAGCCCCGAATCATCCCCTTTCCCAAAGTGTCCACCGGCGAACAGGAAATAATCATCCTGCCGACTCCAATGAAGCAAAAGCGTCAACTTATAAGCCCGGCTATACTTGAATCGCTTCCTCTCCTCCGGAGAAAGCTTCTTGACATCCACATACCTCCCCTCCTTTGTTAACGGTAAAAGGGCAGACTCCTTGTAATGGGGGTTATCGGGAAGGCAAACCAAGGTTGGATCGAGGATAAAAATCCCCTCCTTGTCCGAATAGCCCCGATGTCTTCTGAGCCATTTCTGTACATCTCTGTTATACCAATCTTCGACCCCGGAGGCCTCCTATTCGTAAAGAACTTGCGGGCCGTGTCTTGGTCGATAGGAATCTCCCGCCCTTTCTTGTTCTTATCGTTTAATCCTCCTCCCTTGAATCCCACATTAAATCTCACCCTCGTCAGAATGGAACCTGACCGGAGGATAACCCTAACTTTTGGAAGGCAGCGGTCCGATGAAGTTTCATTTGAATCACGCACGCCAGCAGAAACCAAACCGGAATATTCTCCCTCTCCCGGGGTGTAGGATAACGGCTGGCACACCACTCAAAAAATCGCTCTTCGATTAAAAACCCAAAGAGCCGATCCTGAAAACTCCAGGATGTCAGATCCAAATAATCAATCCTCCCATCTTTCAATCTCTCCGAACCTCCACCTTATTCTCCTTAAAAACAATCAGTTCCTCTCTCACCCCTGTCTCCCTCCTGGTAACGGCTCACCCCGAAGCCTCCCGATCTCTCTGAGCTCCTTCTCGATTTCCCGATTCACCTTCACCCAGGCAGCCATGGCCTTCATCAACCTGCGCCAGGCCAAGGCCCGCTTCCGCCAGTACCCTACCTCTTCTTTGCGCACATAGCGATGCCGGCTTTCCCCTTGGACCGAGGCAGAAAGATAATACACCAAAGCACCTCCCGGCCTCAGCCTTTCGGGGCATAAAAGAAGCGGCCACCATCGGAGAACGTTCCATCGTGAGCCGCTCCAATCGAGCCCGTTTTCGCATCAGGACATCGACCTTCTTCCGGTGGAGAGAAAGAACTCTAAGGTCCATAACACCTATTATATATATTACGTGTTATAAGTCAAGAAAAAAATATAAAGGCGTAACATTTTGTACCACTTTGTTCTCTACCCCCTCGCGTAACTCCCCTTCATAGCGCCTTATAGAGATTTCACCCCCTTATGTCTGAATTGAACTTAACAAATTTGGAATTCCGCCATAAGGAAGGTGAAGAAGAGACGTCCGTAGGGTTGGCGTATTGGGGGAAGGGGGGAGGGGGAAAGAAGATAGGAGAATGGGGGAGTCCTTGGAATTTAGGGAATACAAATCCCTTTAGCTTTCACGAGGCGAACGCTTCCTGTTTATTCAATCTCTCTCTGGAGCTGTTTGATCTTGAGTCGATACAGCTCCTTGGGAGTCATGTCCATGAGGTAAAATAACTCTTCTACATCGACGATTCCATAGATGCCCTCATAGTAAACGATCATTTTATGGATGCTCTGGCCCATCTGTTTTCCTCTCCAGCGGCGAATCCCAAGGTGGGCCAATCGCTGACCCTGCTCACTCTTGTAGGCGTTGACCAGACTATAAATGATGACAGTGAGCACTACATGAGCCCGAACCGCAGCCTCCGTCTTCTGGGGATACTTCAGCAGATGATACCCCTGCTTGAGTTCCCGAAAGCCTTGGTTCTCAATCTCTGAACGCAGATCATATCGCTCAATAATCTTCATGGGTCGAGAGACAGAAAAATTGGTCAAAAAAACCTTCTCCTTCCCCGGCTCATAATCTCTTCCATCCCAACGGAGCACCATAACTCCATTAATCGGATTGGCCTTAAAGTCCTTTCGACCTTTTCTCCTCCCGTGTTCCTCCTCTCCAAATTGATCATAGGAGAGAAGTCCCCTGACACCCATCACCTTCATCTCCTTGGTCTCTTCCACGAAAATCATCTTGGTATCTGCCTTCTCCGAACGAAACCCCCGAATGTCCTGGCTCACCTCCATATTGCTCCGGGCTGGTATGACAAATTTGATCTTCATCTTCTTCGACAACCACCATAGTAAAACCCCATCGATGAACCCTCGGTCAACCAATAACACCTTCAACTTCCCGCCCGTTCGATGCTGAGCTTCTTTGATCATCTCCTTGGTAAAGTTCTTCTCATGCTCGTTGATTTTGACCACCCGGGCTGCCACTACTATCTTATGCCTCGCCTCCATGAGAACCAATAACTTGTAACCGGACACATACTTCACGGTCTCCACTTCCTGACCGTCTTTGTTCCTCACCTTCTTGACCACTTTCTTCACCCCACAACCCTTGTAATGCTTGGTCGTTGGCAAATCGGTGGCATCCAGGATGAAGGTCCTGCCCCGAATCAGTTTGTGCTTCACCAAGACCCGCACCGCTTCCCTTAAAATGAAATCCATCTCCTTGGAGGAAAACTTCGAAAGAAAATCGGCCAGCGTGTCCCGATGCATGGGCCCCCGGCGCTTTCCCTTTCCCCTTTGACAAAATCCCTCCTGGATCTGACGTGCCGTAAATCCAATGATCTTCAGTAAGGCCGTATCCCGAAACAGATGCTCCTCCAACTGATTCATACTGGAGATCCCCGTCAGCTGCTTCATCTCGTAAGTCAAAATCATCAATACCGTCGGGATCATGACTCGCTTCACTCTCTTGGGACGAAAATCGATCCGAGCAAAAAAACCCAGACTAAAAAGGAAGATGAAAAAATGATCCAACAATCCCCACCCTGCCCCCACGACTGCCTCCGGCCTCTCCCTCCCCTTCAGCTTCCGGTAAACCTCCCCCTGAGCTCGCTCATAAAATTGCCATCTACTTTTCTTCATCTCCCTCCTTCTCGGAATCGAGTCGTACCGACATCTTCGTCTCTCCAATCTTCCACAACCGATCGATCACCTCCCGATGAATCTTTCCCAATTGCGCCATCCCCCGCTGAAAGACCTGATAGTTGCGCGCCCTCTCCACCTCTGGACTCGTTGCCTTTCCCAGATATTTGTAGCGGCTCTGCCCCTTTTCTTTATAAGAAAGATAATAATACGGACCATGTTTCTTCTGCGGATCTCGATGACAGGCGCAAGAGGCCTTCCCACAAAACATGGATTGCTTCACCACGGAACCCACCCGCATGGACTTCGGTCTCATGAGCTGATGCTCTAAACGCCCCCGAATCTTGCTGAGCTGGCTAATCCGTTGACGCCATTGGCTTATCATTTTATCCATTCTTTAATCCTATATATTCAAATATATTATACATATAGGATTTAAACACTAAAAAAAGAGAATGTCAAGCTTTTTTTCGAAAACTTCGTTTTTCCTCTTAAGGTATGGATTTTAAAAGAGATTATGTTCTTATTCCTTATGGCGGAATTTCAGTCCGAGTTCCGAGATACAGGCGGAATACGAGTTACAGAACCTAAGAGACAAAAAGGAGGAACGTAATCTAAAGGAGAGATTGTGGGCAAATGCAGCTTATGATTCGCGCCCTGCTCATTCCCTGGAGACTACTAAGACGTAGCTAAGACAAAAGACCCTGTGTAGTCCCCGGTAATTTGTTCCTTTACATTAATGAATTAACTCACGGAGCATTTTCCAATAGGACGCGCCTTGGGATCATTATCCCATCTCGGTCTTATTGGCAGCAGCAGACAGAAGGAACGGATGGGAGACTTCTCTTGACGTTTAGCGTTAAGATTGACCGGGAGCGGGAATCGGTCATGCCGTTCACCACCAACTGTACCTGCAAGGGAAGACGAGCGGAAAGCTGCATGATGGTCTCCCATATCTGCTCCTTCGAACAGTCCTGCAGGTCGATCGTGACCATCCCTTGCCGGGTGAATAATCCGCAATTCACGTGCACTGTAAAGAGGCCCCGGAGATTGGGCGAATTCAACTCCTTGAGGACCGCTCCCAAAAGGATGGATTCCCGCCGTTCACGAAGCCTCAGAAATCCCATCAAGAGAATAAGAGGTCCCAGCATACCTGCAAAACCGATAAAAAGCAACCCAAGCCTTGTCAATAACTCTTCCATCCCAAACCTCCTTCTCCTGAACTGAATGCTGTCTTCAGGAATGCCTATTTAGGCTCCCCCAGCCGTAATCACCGGAAACAAGCTCCATGAGCCGCGACCGGAGCATCTCAACCCCTACCTTATCCAGCCCCCGTTGGTCCACGATGATCTCTTTCTTCCCGGTAGTAAGGGCACGGACCTTATCCTCGACAAGGCTGGAGCACACAATCACCGAGACACCCCTCACCATCTTGCGGAGGCTTTCCTTTACGTCACCGCACCCCAGGACTACCCGGAGATGCTTCAAGCCCGCTCTTTCAATTGAAAGCTTTATGTTTTCCGCGCCGGTCCGGTCTGTGCAAGCTACCCCGACTTTGGTCCCATCAGGAAGCGCTGTCAGGCGCATCAAAGTATCGAGGCTGGTGTCCACCAGGAGTCCGACCACCTCGATTCCACGCTCAGCCACAAGCGCCTGAACCTCCCGGATGTGGTAGAAAGTGGTAATAAGCAAGGTATATCGCTTCAGGGATTCAGGAGTCTTCTCCACCACTTTCTTGAGATCCTCGAGGAGCATAGAATCAACTTGAATGGACAGCTCTTCCCTGAGTTCCTTGGTGAAAAGGTCGACCTGGGATTGAATGCACTCGATGAAAAGCGTGGCTGCCCCGGGCAGCCCGATTTTCTCGGGAGTCGTCTGAGCCCGAGCGTAGAGCGTCAACGAAAGCTCTTCCGGACTGAAGCCCAACCGTTTGGCCCTCGCAAGGGCATCGTCAACGACCGCCAGAAGCCGGTGCATCTTCTCAACTTTCATTCTGGACTCCATTTTCAGTGAAGAAACGAACGAGCCGCGTCCCGGAACACAGGAGAGAAATCCTTCCCGTTCCATCTCAGAAAAAACTTTCGATACCGTGTTTCGATTCACTCGCAAGAACCCGGCCAGTTGGCGCACCGTGGGCAGTTGCGTGCCCGTAGGCAGCTGTCTCGTCTGAATCAGGTGGATCAGCTGAGCCTTCAACTGCGTATGAATGGGTAACTGATCTTTCCGGTTTAATCTAATGTCCATTTGCTGTCGCTTATATGTCCTATTGTCATAGGATAATATGACATGTAATATAATCCTTTGTCAAGAAAAAAATGTTCGGGCTTGTGACACTCGGTATGGATAGAATTTGGATATGGAGTAGTCTCCACTCCGATACCCTAAGAAGAACGAACCATCAGAGGGAGATAACGGGCAGTTTTTGTATTATAGGAATACTCTCCCCACCAGCGGTCTGCTGAAGAGAGCATCGGTTAACGGCCGTAAAACCATGTATGGCATTGATGCTCGTCACTAAACGGGCAATTGTTCAGGTAGCTGGGCTCCTGATTCAAAGTGTCATATGTACTACTGTATGTGCCGTAGGCACATCCCGAAAGTGAAATTAGAAGCAGAAGCGCAGGTAGAAATCTGAGCCCTTTTTTCATGCTTCTCACCTCCTCCTAATCAAATGATGCCATATCCGGAAGCGCAAATAAAGTTCAGTATCTAACCTTCCAAAAGAGATTGATTTAAGAAGGCAAAAGAAGGTAACTTCAGGGGGAGAAGAAAAGGGGTTGCAAAAGACACTCTCAATCTGTCAGTACAAAGGGTGTCACATCCGTCTTTTTCTTTCTTCCAAATACATCAGATGACTCGACGTACCAGTAGAGAACCGCACCGGTCACATCTCCGCCCAATTTCCGAATCGAAGACCACTGACCGGAGGTCAATTCCTGTGTAAAAACTCCTCCATTTCCACTGGGGTCCTTGATTTCAAAGGAGACGGCGGTCTTCTTTATCCCCTGTCTTTGAAAATCGGCGCCATTACCGAACCATGCCTTAAACTTCGTATTGCAGCGATTCTCCCAGGAGAGAACAGGAGGCGGCAGGGTTGACTTACTCGTATGAGAAATCTCTGGATTTGCAACGGGCTCAGCTCCAGCCACATCGAAGGAGAACACGTCGCTATTCACCGTCGTTCTGTCCTTTTTCTTTCCCATCACCGTCCAGTAGATATTTCCCCCATCGGGGCCGGAAAGAAGAAAGACCTTTTTCCACGTATCGGATCTAAGGACGAGCTGGCTTCCCTCTGGATTGCCCTTCACCTTGAGAGGCTTTTTGGAGAAATCGGCTGCCAGGGAGAACTGAAGCTCCATGCCCGTAAAAACCCCAGCAGATTCCCATTGAAACAAGGGCGAGCCGGAGTCCGTACAGGCATCGAATGTCTGGCCATCCGGAGGACTGACCGGGTGGATGGAGTTTGAGGTTCCGGCGGTTCCGTTTCCGAAGAGAGTCACTGTCACAGCGTTTTCATTGGAAGATATAGTTGAACTGTCGGAAAAGGTCCCTTCAGAGTCCGGCAGAAACTTGTAGATCACCCTGCAGGTTTGAAGGGGGCTAAGAGTTCTTCCCGAACAACCGTCTGCCTGTATTGCAAAGGGGGAAGAGGGCGAAGTAATGGTCCCAATGGTCAGATCGCCATTTCCAGCATTCCTCACGACCACGGTTTGGTCCGATAAGGCCCCGATCTCCACATCGCGATAATCTATGCTTGGCGGAGATACTAAAACCTGAGAGACGGCATATCTAAGTAAAACCCCCTTTTTGTTTTCGAAATCCTGTCCTATGGCCCATCCCTGACTGGAAGAGATCAGGTCAACGGCCAAAGCCCCCAATCGGAACTGACATCGGGAAGTTCCACGGGTGTCCATGAACCATTTACGAAATGAAGCAAGACCCCTTTTTTGTTTTCGAAATCCTGTCCTGCAGCCCATCCCTCATTCGAAGAGATCTCAACACCGAAGCCCCCAATCGGAGCTGATATCGGGAAGTTCCACGGAGGTCCATGAACCATTTGAAAAATGGAGCAAGACCCCTTTTTTGTTTTCGAAATCCTGTCCCACGGCCCAGGCCTCCTTAGATGAGATCAGGTTGACACTGGAGAGCCCCCAATCGGAGCTGATATCAGGAGGTTCCACAGATATCCAGGAGCTACTTAAGAGATGAAGCAAGACCCCCCTCTTATTTTCGAAATCCTGCCCCACGGCCCAGGCCAGGCGGACGCCCGAAAGCCCCCAATCGGAACTGACATCGGGAAGGTTCGCGAGGACGAATACCGGGCGAGTTTCGGTAGTTGTTGCCTCGGTTCCTGAGATGGTCGTAGCAGCGAGAGTCGGCAGGGCCGTTGTTGAAACCAATAGTGTTGAAAACGTCAAATCATTGCCGTAGCCCGTACCCGCCGAATTGGTAGCATAGGCCCTCACGTGATATACGGCGCTTGGGGTCAGCCCGGTGATGAAGCTGGCAAATGTGCCTGTTCCTGTCCCATCGCTGGTGCAACTGCCTCCTACAACTGGATTCACGGATATGTCCCAGCAGACACCTCTTGCAGTCACCGGTGTGCCCCCATCTAAAGTGATGGTGCCGCCGCTGCTGGCCGTTGTCCCGGTTATCCCTGAGACTGCCGTGGTGGTAAGGGTCGGCAGGGCTGAAGCCGGAAGCGTTGAAAATGTAACGTCATTGCCATAACCCGTACCCACTGAATTGGTGGCATAGGCCCTCACGTGATATGCGGTACTTGGGGTCAGCCCGGTGATCGAACTGATAAATGCACCTGTGCCTGCTCCATCGCTGGTGCAACTGCCTCCTACAACTGGATTTACGGATGTGGCCCAGCAGACTCCCCTCGAATCTACGGACGCGCCCCCGTCAGAAGTGATGGTGCCGCCGCCGCTGGCGGTTGTGGCGCTTATCCCTGAAACTGCCGTGGTGGTAAGGGTCGGTGGAGTCACCTGGACGATCGAGAAGAAAATCAAAACCCCTCTCTTATTTTCAAAATCCTGTCCCGCAACCCACCCCCCGTTAGATGAGATGAAGTCAATGGCCGAAAGTCCCCAATCTGTACTTACGCCCGGAGGCTCCACGGATGTCCACGACCCATTTGAGTAATGAAGCAAGGCGCCGCTTTTGTTGGCGAAATCCCGTCCGGCGGCCCAGCCCTCATGAGGTGAACCGAAGTCAATGGCTGAAAGTCCCCAATCTGAACTAACACTGGGAAGATCCACGGATGCCCATGAACCATTTGCGAAATGGAGCAAGACCCCTCTTTGATTTTCAAGATCCTGTCCTACGGCCCAGAAAAAGCGAAGATCAAGAAGCTCCCAGTCTGAACTAACGACTGGAGAATTCACGTTCGTCCAACCGGCATAGACCATTGGAATTGGAAGAAATTGGGCCATGAGAATAACCAGCCCCAACAAGATTCGTTTAAGCCGCCATAGATCTCTGTTCATGAAATGACCCTGGAAATTTTTTCCTTTACTTACAGTTACGTGCAAATTGTATCTTGTGCTCCACTTAGTAGTTCAGTATATACCATCGTTGTAAGACCTCTGTCAAGAATTCTTGGACTTACAGTCTCACGGGCACAAGCAAGTGCAGGCAAGGGCAAAAATGGAAAGGAGGAAGAAGGTAACAGTCATGGAGCCCAACGGTCAAGTCCATGATACCTCCTCCATAAGATACCCTCCTACGCCCCTGGGCACTGAAGCGCTTCGGCGCGCAAGTGGCAAGGCTTCGGAAGGTTATCCACCAGTTGCGAAATCCACCGGAGCATCAATTCTATGATACATCAATGATTCCACTTCTCCTCACGTATTCATCCACGGGTAAAACCGTGGCCTTCTTCTGCGTAGGTGGATAAAAAAAGC
>CAWEAV010000063.1:0-75000 GCA_963806715.1 uncultured delta proteobacterium | reverse complement strand
GGGTTTCCCCCATTGCGCAAGATTCCCCACTGCTGCCTCCCGTAGGAGTCTGGACCGTGTCTCAGTTCCAGTGTGGCTGGCCATCCTCTCAGACCAGCTAACCATCGTTGCCTTGGTAGGCCGTTACCCTACCAACTAGCTAATGGTACGCGGGCCCATCCTCAAGTGATAGCTTGCATGCAGAGGCCACCTTTGATTCCAACGCCCGAAGACATCGGAACATCATTCGGTATTAGCCCCGCTTTCGCGGAGTTATCCCCAACTCAAGGGTAGGTTACCCACGCGTTACTCACCCGTGCGCCACTTTACTCACCCAGTTGCCCAGGCTTTCTCGTACGACTTGCATGTGTTAGGCACGCCGCCAGCGTTCGTTCTGAGCCAGGATCAAACTCTCCAGTTGATTTCCTGGATAAAAAATATAATTAATGACCCTGAAGCGGTAACCTCTATTTTGTTTTCAAAGAGCAATCCTAACCATTGTACTATTATAACCGAAAACTCTTTTTTGTCAAGAGAAAAAAACTGAAACAGAAAAAATTTAACTCAAGCGGACAGTTTTTTAATATAACATATAAATTCTTTTTGTCAAGAAATCTTTATGCGGTGAATTTTTTTTTTGCCGGCCCTCAACAGAATCTCATTCTTGGTCCCAAAGTCTCTAATGGTAACAAGGAGGTCGAATTTCTCGATTCTCTTATTATTCAAATACGCCCCGCCCTGATCGATCAATCTTCTTGCCTCTGACCCGGAGGCAGAAAGCCCGGCAGTTTCGAAGAGCTTGAATATTGGAATGCCTTCTACAATTTTTTCCTTATGGACCAAGGTTGTAGGAATACCGTCTTCATTACCTTCTGGGATTTGTCTCCCTTTCATATGCACAGATGGTATTGGCATAGTAATTTTAAAACTTCCAAATATCTTTTGGGAGGCACTCCTCGCCTTCTCTGCTTCTTCTTCTCCATGGACAATCTTCGTTGCCTCAACAGCTAAATCCACTTTTGCCCTTCTGAGATCAGCCCCTTCAAGTTTCCCGTATTCTTCGATCTTCTCCATCGACAGAAATGTAAAAAGAGCTAAGAAGCGCCTCACATCCCGGTCATCCGTATTGATCCAGAATTGATAATATTCGTAGGAAGAGGTACGCTGAGGATCGAGCCAAACGGCCCCCTTTTCGGTCTTCCCCATCTTTCGTCCATCCGCTGTCATGACGAGAGGAAACGTCATCCCATAGGCCTGTTTCCCTCCGAGACGTCGAATGAGATCGATCCCGGCTACGATATTCCCCCACTGGTCGCTCCCTCCCATCTGAATCAAACAGTCGTAATGTTTGAAGAGGTGCCAAAAATCATAAGCCTGGAGTAGTTGATAATTGAATTCAAGAAAGGAGAGTCCCGTCTCCAGACGGATTTTCACCGATTCCGTCGCCAGCATGCGATTGACACTGAAATGGACGCCGATATCCCGTAGGAAATCGATATAGTTCAGTTTGGTCAACCAATCCGCATTATTTAAGAGAAGGGCTCGATCCTCTGAAAAATCTAAAAACAGGGAAAATTGCTTTTTTTGTGCCTCCGCATTCTGGCGGATATCTTCATGGGACAGGATCTGCCTCATCTCCTGTTTGCCGCTTGGATCTCCAACCAGCCCCGTTCCTCCACCGACCAGGGCGATCGGACGGTGCCCGTGCCTCTGTATGTGGGCCAGGGCCATGATCGGAACCAGGCTTCCTACATGAAAGCTCGATGCGGTTGGATCAAAGCCAATGTAGCAGGTCACCGGTCCCTTCAATAACTCCTGGACCTTTTCTTCATCCGTAACCTGCTCAATAAAGCCTCTCTCCCTTAAGACGTCGTAAACCGTCTTTTCCTGTACTTCACGCTTCATTGTCATTAAAAAAAACCTCGATTTGTCTGTGGTGAATTGTGGAACTCGGAGGTTTCATTTCCTCAAATCCCCAATCTCCTGATTCCTCAATTCTTTTTGAGCGGAACCCTCATCCTCTCGATACTCCGGGCTTTCCCGGTATCCTCTTCAACCTCAACGATCACTCCCTGAAGCTCGATCTCCTCTGTGGCTACATCAAATTTCCAGGGGATTTGGGTCAGAAAGCGCTCCAGAGCAGCCTGCCTGCGAATTCCGATCACAGAGGCCAGAGGGCCGGTCATTCCCACATCCGTGATATAAGCCGTCCCTCCACTCAAAACCTTTTCATCACTCGTTTGGACATGGGTATGCGTTCCCAGCACAGCACTTACCTTTCCATTCAAAAACCAGGCCAGCGCCATTTTTTCGGAAGTGGCTTCGGCATGAAAATCGACGAGAATGGTATTTGTCTCTTGTCTCAGTTTCAAGGCTTCCTTTTCTCCCACTCGGAAGGGACATTCCAGGTTCTTCATAAAGACCCTTCCCTCAAGATTCAGCACTCCTACCTTCTTTCCGCTGGACAGTTGAAAGACGCCTGTCCCTCTTCCCGGAACCCCATAGGGATAGTTCGCAGGTCGCAGTAACCGCTCTTCTTCGTCTAAAAAGGAGATGATCTCTTTTTTTGCCCAGATGTGATTCCCCGAAGTCAGGACATCGACTCCCAAATCCAAAAATTCGGAAGCGATCACCGGCGTGATGCCCATGCCCCCGGCCGCATTCTCACCATTGGCCACTGTAAAATCAATCCGGTAGTCGGCCACGATGCGCTCCAGCAGCCCTTCAATAGCCTGCCTGCCTGCTTTTCCAACGATGTCCCCAACAAAAAAAATACGCACTCTATTGCCTTTAACTCTAACCAGAATGAAAGAAATTGTTTAAAAAATATGAAACTGGTCCCGTAGTCAAAATGATGGAGACCTGTCGTTCTGAGAGATGCGAAGAATCTCACCAAATCAGTTAGGTACAGATCCTGCGCTTCGTTCAGGATGACGAAACGAAATTTATTACGAGACGTCAATTTTGGATTTAAGCAATTATTTCGCGGTCTCCACGGTCCGCATTTCCCGAATAACAGTCACCTTGATCTGTCCAGGGTAGGTTAATTCCTTTTCGATCTTCCGTGCAATGTCCCTGCAGAGGACAACCGAATCTTCATCCGAGATCCGTTCCGGCTGAACCATGATCCGAATCTCCCTTCCTGCCTGAATGGCATAAGATTTCTCCACACCCGGGAAGGAATGGGCAATTCTCTCTAAATCCTCCAAGCGCTTCACATAGGTCTCGATCATCTCCCGTCTCGCCCCTGGTCTTGCTCCTGAAAGCGCATCTGCCGCTTCCACGATAACATCCAGAAGGGAGTCCTGCTTTTCCTCTTCGTGATGGGCAGCGATGGAGTGGACAATCGCGGGTGATTCTCCATATTTCTTCGCCAGATCCGCTCCGATCTTTGCGTGGGAACCTTCAATTTCATGATCCACAGCCTTTCCAATATCATGGAGAAGGCCGGCCCGCTTGGCTTGTTTCACATTAAGTCCGGTTTCAGATGCCATCACGCCTGACAGAAAGGCAACCTCGAGGGAGTGCTGGTAAACATTTTGTGCAAAACTCGTCCGGTATTTCAAACGGCCAATCAGTTTGACAAGCTCTGGATGCATCCCGTGAACGCCCACATCAAAAGTCGCCTGCTCCCCCGCCTCGCGAATTGCAGTGTCCATCTCTTGTTCCACCTTTTGAACAATCTCTTCGATTCGTGCAGGATGGATCCTTCCATCACTGACAAGACGCTCCAAGGCGATCCGTGCGACCTCCCTTCGGACGGGGTTGAAACCGGAGAGGATCACGGCCTCCGGGGTATCATCAATAATGAGGTCCACCCCTGTGGCCGCTTCAAGGGCTCGGATGTTTCGCCCTTCCCTTCCGATGATCCGCCCCTTCATCTCCTCATTGGGCAAATTGACCACCGAGACCGTCCTTTCAGTTACATATTCTCCGGCATAACGTTGAATTGCAAGGCTGATGATCTCCTTCGACTTCTTATCTGCATTCTCCTTTGTTTCCTCCTCGATCTTCTTGATCTTCTTGGCGGCCTCATGCTTGGCTTCGTTCTCCATGGATTCCATGAGAAACCGCTTGGCCTCTTCGGCTGACATCCTTGCAATACTCTCTAATTGAACACGCTCCTTCTCGATCAGCGATGCCAGTTTCTTATCCTGTTCTGAAACCGCCCTCTCCTGCTGGCTCAGAAACCGCTCTCTCCGGTTGATCTCTTCCTCCCGCGTCTCGATCAACTCTACTTTCTTGTCCAGATGGGATTCCTTTTGAAGGATTCTTCGCTCCAGGTTTTGTAATTCCTGACGCTTGTCCATCGTCTCCTTCTCAACTTCGGTCTTCTCTTGATAAAATTTCTCCTTCGCCTTCAGAAGGGCTTCCTTTTCAATAATTTCCGCCCTCTTTCCCGCCTCCTCGATCAGCCGCTTTGCCGCCTCTTCAGCAGAGCCATACCTGGCTTCGGAAAACCGTTTTCTTAAAAGAAATCCGATGAACCCTCCAAGGCATCCAATAACTAAGACGACAATGATATACAATGACATTTGCATGGTGAGTTGCAAAGAAATACCACCTCCTTTTGTCTTTCAAGAGACAGTTAAATGTGTCAGACCATCAGGAAAAAAAGAAAGGGCTACGGGGTTAACCTAACCCGGCAGGAAAGACAGAAAAGAAGAAACAGGCGAAGGTCCAATGGAAATAAGAAAAACGGTCCTATTTTGAGATGAGATCCCATGGTTCTTTTAAGAAAATGCCTCCTTTTTTTTCGTTTCTTTAAGAATCCCCTGAAAGGGAGAGGAAGAGAAAATTTACCTGTTTCGGAGGGCATGGAATCAATCCCTCTTTCGTTATCTTCCCTCAAAGGATTCAAGAGAATGCACAGGACCCCAATCAATTTCCAGATGGCAAATAGCCTCGCGTTCATCTTCTTTTCATCCCGGGCTCTTTTAACCCGTCATCCTTCTCTTTCGCCCAAATTCCTATTCGTTCAGAATCGTGTTGATGCCCAATCCTGTCATGACGACCTTTCGGTCCTATCCTTGTTTTGCAGGGGAATACTCTTCCGTAACGATTGCTTCCTCTGTCTCCTTTCCATTGATGTTCATATTGATTTTCTCGACCAGATTCTTCGACTTTTGCTCGACTTCTTGAAGCAGAGCAAGCCTTTTTGCTTTTTCCTTTATGAGATCGTCTGCAATATTGAGAGCCGTTAAAATAGCGACATTCAGGGATGATACGCTTTTTGTATTTTTCACCACCTCATCGATCTTTTCATTTACATACTGGGCCACTCTTTGAATATGATCCCCATCTGCATCCGTTTTTACTGTGTAGACTTGCCCGAATACCTTGATTTCGACCAACCGCTCTTTTTCCATTTTGTCCCTCGGCCCGCGAAGGGCTTTCTCCCGACGTAAATATAGAAGCTCAGACTATAGTGAACGCCTTAAATAAAGTGACATAACGACATTATCTTTTTAGGCTTCCAGGTTTGAGAGCGTTTAAAAACTGAGAGTACCAATTCTTCAAATGTCTCATAATAGGTATCCGTTGTTTCCTCATATCGCATGGTTCGCCACAGCATCTCTTGGGGGTTGAGCTCTGGATGATACTTGGGAATATAGTTTATTGCCAATCGCCTATGATTGCAAAGAAATTCCATAACCCGTTTCCCCTTATGCCAGCGGGCTTGATCCACCCAAAGATCAATCACCACTCGATAACGAAGAAGGATCGTCTTGAGCATCGCCAGGAATCCATCGGTATTGCCTTTTGCTTGACGCACCATCCCATGAGTGCCCGCAATGGGATTGACCCATCCAAAGACATTCAGCCTTTTATGATGCTGGCTCTTCGTCAAAATCAAAGGTTGCTTTCCTTTCTTCACCCAAATCCTCCCCAGCTTAGGATGAAGACAAAACCCTGCTTCATCAGAAAAAAGGAGGATTCGTTTCCCCTTACTTCTCTTGGTCGTCAGGAGTTTTTTTTACGGTCTTCCCGAAACTCCTCCACCCCTTCCGTTGTGGCTTGAGCATAACGGTAAATCGGTTGTCTCAAAGAAAACCCTAATCGACGAATCCAGCGCTGGGCTTGACGCACTTTCAATCGAACTCCATGAACCCGTTCCAGGTACTCTACGACCACCACCCCATCCCATCGATTACGCTTCAAACCCAATGTCCTGGGACTCTTCTCTAAGTCGTTCTCCAAAGCCTGCTGAATCTGTGCATCAAGACGACAGGGACGTCCCGGCTGTTTCTTTCACTGAGTGCCACAGTCCCCCTCTCGTTCACCCCTTGGATCCATCTCACGACGCTCCAGCGGGTTAGGCCAAAGAGGCTGGCAACCGCGGATGATTTCCAGCCTTCTAAAAGGAGAAGCAGGGCAGCGATACGTATCCCAACCCAGGCTCCGGGTATCTTCTCTGCCAATTCTAATAGGGCCTCACGTGTTACGGCTTCATTTGTTATTGTTAATGCTTTCATCGGTATCCCTCCCGAAAAAAGTCTCCTGCGTTTTTCGAAAGGTATTATACACAAAACTTAAAATTATGTCTACTTATTTATGACGTTCACTATAATCAACAGAGATCAGAAATCAATTCCTTTCAGTCGATGAAGGAGTTGATCGATCCGTGTCTTTACCTTCTCCTTGTCCTGGGTGAGAGCCTCTAACTTCATTTCGAGCCTTCGCCTCTTCTCTTTCTCCTGATCCAGGACCGCAAACAGCTCATCTCTCTCCTTTTTAAGCTCATGATATTTGGTTAGAAGCTCCCCCACCATCTCTTCCAATTTTCCAAGAGCCCCCCGATCCTCTTCTTGTGCGATCTCGCCCATTTCTTTTCCTAATCATAGATTTCGCTGCATCAAAAGTCAACCCTCCGGCTCCCGTGCCTTGCTCGGGGTTAACCCTGAGCCCCAGGGTTGACCCTGAGCGGCACTTCATACGCTGCGCCAAGGGTGACACAGGATACGGCAGAATAGGTCAATCTCCAATTATGAAGCCGTTAACAGATAGGACTCCATGAACTCCGTAATGTCTCCATCCATCACCCGGTCCACATCGTGGACAACCTTATTGGTGCGATGGTCTTTGACCATTTTGTAGGGATGCATGATATAGGAACGAATCTGGCTTCCCCAGGCAATCTCCTTCTTGCTACTGTGCATTTCTTCCAGCTTTTCTTCTTTTTCCTCCATTTCCTTCTCATGGAGTCGGGCCTTCAAGATCTTGAGAGCCATCGCCTTGTTCTTATGCTGGGAACGTTCATTCTGACACTGAACAACGATCCCGGATGGAAGATGGGTAATCCGCACCGCAGAATCCGTTTTGTTGACGTGTTGTCCTCCCGCTCCACTCGACCGGTAAGTATCGATCTTCAGATCCTTCTCGTCGATCGCAATCACGATATCGTCTGGAACTTCGGGAATAACAAATACGGAAGCAAAGGAAGTGTGGCGCCTCGCGCCGGCGTCGTAAGGAGAAATGCGAACGAGCCGATGGATTCCTGTCTCCGCCTTGAGATATCCAAAGGCATAAGCCCCATTTACCGTAAACGTTACATTCTTGATGCCCGCTTCCTCGCCTGCGAGAATGTCGATGATCTCGGTCTGAAATCCTCTCCTTTCAGCCCATCGTAAGTACATTCGGAAAAGCATCTCAGACCAGTCCTGGGCCTCCGTCCCGCCCGCCCCGGCGTTGATGCTGACGATGGCATTTCTGGGATCTTGCTCCCCTCCCAGCATTCGCTGGAATTCCATCTGCTTGATGACTTCTTCGCTTTGTTGAATCTTTTTGGACAGTTCCTTGGCTTCCTGCTCGTCCTTCTGTTCCTCAATCAAATGGAGGAGGATATTCATCTCCTCCAGCTCCTTTTGCTCCTGTTTCCAGGGAGAGATGAAGTCAAGGATGGAGGCTCGCTCTTTCAGGATCTTTTGGTTATCCCCATTTGAATCCCAGAAATTTGGGTCAGACATCATCTTCCCAATCTCGTCCAACTTCTTTTCTTTGCCTTCTACGTCAAAGATACCCTCGAAGGATTTCAAGCCGATGACTCAATTCTTCTATACGACCCTTCAATTCGACCAACATACGGACCACCTTCCCTTTTTAATATTAACAATAAAAGTAACATATATTAAAAAAAAGATAAACCACCAAAGGCAACTTATTGAAATGACAATTTTTATCGGGCAGATGTTTTTCCAGGTCCAAGTCCCCCTCAGCGCCGGGATAGGAGAAAACTGAAAACTTGACCAAAAAATACAGCCTTTTCCTCATATTAAATACAGTGTTTACCTTATTTATTTCAAAAGCTGTTTAGATTAATTTTTAAAAGGGTGAATATGTTACCCGTTCTGGAAAGGAGGTGAAAAAATAGATTGCAATCCGTGATCTTGATATCGAAGGGAAAGGGCGGGTGAATCATCCTAATTGAGAAGGGAAAGGAGGATACCATGCGAAAAGTAGTCATTCTCAGCGTATTGGTTAGTGTATTGATAATTGTTGGTAGTCTGGTCTATGCCGCTGATACGGTCACGGTTAAAGGGGAAGTCATTGACACTTACTGCTTCGCTTTAATGGGAGCAAAAGGCGAAAGCCACCGGCAATGTGCCATCGACTGCATCAAAGCCGGCATCCCGGCCGGGCTTCTTGAAGAAGGTACCGGGAAAGTCTATGTGTTATTACCCAACAAAGACAAAACAGGTCTGCCCAAAGGGGTGATGGACAAGGTGGGTCGCACGGCTACCATCTCAGGAAAGGTCTACGCCAGTGGTGGAAGTCAATTTCTGACGGTGGAGTCGATCAAATAAGTCATGGTAGAAACTTTCTTACCGGGGGTGCAGCACCTCCAGAATATCCATCCCATGGTGGTCCATTTCCCCATCGCTTTTCTGGTGGGTGCTGCGCTTTTTTATGTCCTGGCTTGGGGCCTCAAGAAGGACAAACTCGCATTCACAGGATTCATGCTTCTCATTCTTGGCACCCTTTCTGCGGGCGCCGCCGTAGGAACAGGGCTCTATGCCGAGGACGGGGTCATGGTCTCCCGATCCGTCCGGGCCCATCTTCTCAATCACCATGAATATTTCATGCTTATGACACTCGGCGTAAGCATTGTCCTGTCGGTCTGGGGTTTGCTCAAAAGGCCCTTCCCCAACAAGGGAAGGCTCCTCTTTATCCTGCTGTTTCTCATCCTGCTGGGGATCCTGTCCATTGGCGCTGACTATGGCGCCCGGATGGTCTATGACTACAATGCCGGAGGAAACGCCTGTTCTCAACCCATCGAGTTTACGAAGTAGCCTCGCCGAATTGAAACCCAGGGACCATTTTTAGACCCTCCCGCGCCAAAAATCTCCCGGCTGTGGAGGACAGTGTCCCGCATCGAGCGCGAGGAAGTGAGGGGAGTTACCGGATCGTCCCTATATAGTGAGCGGTGAGTTGGCGCTCACGGACTTTGGGATTGGAGTAATCCGGAAGGATCATCGGAGCCACGCGATCCGTGATAATTCCTGTCTCTTCCAACTCTCTATGATATCTTCGAACGTGGTCGACATTCAGTTTCCCGTCTTTGAATTTCTCTTTTATATAATGGGCAGCACTGACTCCGGCGATTCCTCCAAAGACACATACATCAAGAAGGGAGTTTCCCATCAACCGGTTCTCGCCATGGACACCACCCGAGACCTCTCCTGAAGAAAAGAATCCAGGTATCGTCGTTTCACAACGGCTGTTATATTCCAGTCCTCCATTCTGATAATGAAGGGTTGGATAGACAAGCATCGGTTCTTTTGAGATATCGATCCCGAACCGCTTGAAGAGGATGTATTTTCCGGGAAATTCTCTCTTCACCGCCCCTTCTCCCATCAGGATATCGATCATTGGAGAATCAAGCCAGATCCCCACTTTCCCTGTCGGCGTTGGAATCCCCTTTCCCACTTCAGTACATTCCCGGATAAAACAGGCGGACTCGACGTCCCTTGGCTCCCGTTCATTGACGAATTGTTGTCCATCAATATTGAGCACGTTGGCCCCTGCCCCCCTGAATTTTTCGGTAATCAAAAGCCCCTCTGCCTGTTCAGGGAAGACAGCCCCGGTGGGATGATATTGGACGGTGTGGAGGAAACACAATTTTACCCCAGCCCTGTACCCCATGACCAGGCCATCCCCGGTGGCCCCATAATGATTGGTGGTCATAAAGTTCTGGATGTGAAGCCTTCCAGATCCACCGGTTGCCATCACCACAGCCTTCGCCTTGACGATGAAATATTCTTCAGTCTCCAGATTATAGAGAACGGCCCCCGCACAATGGCCGTGTTCATTTAAGATCAGCTCTACGGCTGGGGAAAATTCGAGGACTTTTATTTCCCGCGCCCGGTTTCTTGCCTCATCCCGCAGGGTTCTCATGATCTCTGCGCCGGTGATATCGGCTGCATAATTCATGCGTTTTCGGCAGGTTCCGCCTCCGTGGAGCGATTTGAGGCTTCCATCAGGATGCTTTGTCAGCATACATCCAAGATTTTCCAGCCAGGCAATGACCTTCGGAGCTTCTATTACGAGTGTGTAGACCAGCTCCGGCACATTCTTGAAATGGCCTCCGCCGATGACATCAAGATAATGGTAGTACGGGGAATCCTTCGTTCCTTTAACGGCTGCTTGGATGCCCCCCTCAGCCATCATGGTGTTGGCGTCCCCATGTCTTAATTTTGTCGCAATGATGACCTTGGCTCCTTTCTCCTGGGCCATGAGTGCGGCCGCAGTGCCTGCGCCCCCTCCGCCGATGATGAGGACATCGGTCTCATAGGCAATCTTTGAAAGATCAATCGTATCAGGATTGACCCGGCTTTTTGCCTCCAGGAGATTCACGATTTCTGGAGAGATCGCATATCCTTTACTGGGTCCAACCCGGATTTCCTTCCTTGAACCCTCTATGAAATCGGGGTGATACTGTCTCAACCGCTCTTCCCTCTCTTTCAAAGACAGAAGGTGAAATTCTTCCCCCATCCTCTTTCTTTCGACTCTACCAGGCCGTGAGGCCTCCACTTTCTTCATCAGTTCTCTTAGATCCTGCGTATATGGCATAATACCTCCAATTTATCCGGGCATAAAGCAAAGGGGACAGGGCATAGAGTGGAAATAAAGGACTAACGGCTTCATCGGTTCACTCTATGCTCTCTGCTCTTTGCGCTATGCAACTTTATAAAAAGGTTTTGTCCCTGGGGATCCACTCTTCCCCCGTTCGTTCAGGTTCCATCTCCCTCTCGTTATAGAGGTTCTTCAAACCGTCTTCATCTGTCTTCATCAACTCTTCAAGCATTGACGTGTATCTGCCTTGATTCACCTGTTCCACCATCCCGGCCAGGTGCTCCGCCCTGGGCGCGACATATTTGCCATAAAGACGCCTTCCTAAAATAGCAATGTTGTATTGACAGAGCTCGGCAGGACATCTCGATGTGCAGAGCCCGCACATCACACAGTCAAAGGAAAGTTCCGCCAACCTGGCAACATCTCCCCGCATGGCTGCTGCGATATAGTCCATGACTTCAATATCCATAGGGCAGGATTTCGTGCAGGTATTACATTGGAGGCAACGCAACAACTCTGGGTAGGCCTTCACCAGGGTCTCGATGCTCGGCTTGACCTTTTCGATGTCATAGATGCTTTTGGTGGCCGGGAAGAAAGGAATCTGCGCGAGATACATATTGGGCTGAACAATCGTCTGACAAGCCAAACCCACCTCGATCTTATAACTTCCAGGAAACCGGTATACCGTTCCGCATGCTCCGCAGATTCCTCCCCGGCACCCACAGCCCCGGATAAGCTGGTATCCGGCATACTCCATCGCCTTCTGAATCGTCAAAGAAGATGGGACTTCGTACCGCTTGCCCATGATAAAGATGGGAACAAGATCCTCTCTTTTCTTTTCTTCAGCTTCCATCTAACTCCTCCTTATTCGAAGCATCGGGCATAGAGTTTTAGAACTACACACAGCGTCATGAATCTCAACGGAGCACGTCATTCCCGCAAAAGGAAGAATCCAGAAAACCACTGGATTCCGGAGCCCGCCCCGTGATTCTGTCATCTGGATTTAACTCTATGCTTTGCGCCCCCTTAGATTGCTCCTGACTCGATCTTCAATTCATCTTCTTTGAAGGTGGCCACTGGCGGCACTTCTTTAGCATCTCTCCCCGGCACATATTGGAACATCTTTTGTATCCTATCCCCCACGCTTCGGAAGAGGCTGGCAACGGGCAGCCGGCTCGGGCACGCGCTGTCACAAAGGCCGCAGCCGATACAGGAGGTCACCATATGGGACATCCGAATGAGATGAAAAATGAGGGTATCGGTTGGCATTCGAATTCCCCCTTTCCGATCCGCCCATCTCATAAATTGGTCACCCTCATGCTCAAAGACGGCGGTCTTGAAGACACACTCCTTGCAGTAGCAGATCGGGCAGGCCACCATACAGTTATGGCACCGGATGCAGGTGGAAAAACGGTCCAGGAAGGACTGGAGATCTTTGACCACGCCCTTAAATTCCTTAAAGGTCGCATCCCTCTTCTTTGTCCTTTCAGCCACGACTTTGCCGACGACCTCGGCCCTGTTCACAGGCTCCTTTTCTTCGGTCAAGGAGAGAATCCCCTTCTCCTCGATCTCCTTTCCCAGTCTTTCTCCAATCTCGATAGCGATTTCCTGATCCGTCCTGTAGCCAAAAAGCTTAAACCCCATATCGGCATTTGCAATGGGATATTCACACATCTGACAGGAGGTACGAAAGGCAAAACCCTGTGGAGGAGAAACGTCGCCTCTTTCCATCCCCCGGAGTAATTCCTTGGTCAGCCTCTCACCGCCCTTTCCCTCCTGAGCCATCCTTGCATAGTCGGGCACCTCAAAGGTCCCCGGACAATCGATACCAATGAGGTAGAGGTTGTCGAGTTTGACTTGAAGAAATTTGGTTAGCTCCACAATGGCTCGTATTTCACAGGCCTTTAAGAGAGCGGCCACCTTCTTATCCATGTTCTTGACCGTGAGGTTGGAAGCAACCCTTGCGGATTGGACCGGCATGGTGGGTGAAAGGATAGAAGCACCATTGAGCTTTTCAGGATCATGGACCAAGGTTTGAACCACCCCGTCTCCCGAAGGGAGTCCCTTTGGAAGAAGAATAGCCTCCACCACCCCCCTTTCTAAAAGCAATTTAAGGAAGCTGAGGATCGTCTCCTCTGTCTTTCCTCCCGATACCCTCAGCCCTAGCCTGTTTTGCCATGTTCAGCGAGTCTCCTTTCGTTTCAATTCCGTGATCCGTGTTTCGTGTTTCGTGCCCATAATGCCATGCGATCTGCTTTGCATTTTATGCATTCCACAGCTGCTTCATCGAGTTGGGACCCATCCTCTTCAACTTGTCAACCATCTGAGTCACCGTATCGGCAAAGAGCTTGCCCTCGCTGGCACTGATCCATTTCAGCCAGATGCGTTCTTCAGTAAACCCCATCTCACTAAGGATGCCCTTCAGAATGGCAAGCCTTCTTCGGGCCTTGTAATTTCCTGTCTGATAGTGACAGTCACCAGGATGGCATCCCCCGATCAGAACCCCATCTGCCCCATCGATCAGGGCCTTTAGCACATAGATGGAGTCCACTGCCCCTGAACACATGAGATGGATGACCCGGATATTGGGCGGGTACTGCTGCCGAGTGGTTCCGGCGAGGTCGGCACCCGTATAGGTACACCAGTGGCATAGAAAGGCAATGATCCTTGGTTCAAATTCGGCCATTTTTTTCTCCGCAGTTTGTAAGTCGTTAGTCGTAAGTGGCTTGCTGCTCATTCTCTCACTCATTCGATTTTAACGCCTTACCCTTGCGTCTCACGAATGATCAATCAAGGGCTGCATCCAAGACAGCCAGATTCAATTCTTTCTCAAAATTCTGCTGTTGACAGGCGGTGTTTCGACAGGCGATGACACAGGAACCACACCCCTGGCAGAGGGCTCCGATTACCTCGGATTTTCCCTCCTCTTCATTGAGAACTCTTGCTCCATACGGGCAAACGGCAACACAGAGGCCACATCCACAGCAGAGCCTTTTATTGACATAAGCCAAATGGGCCGTCTCCTCGATCGCCTCCTTGGAGAGGAGGGCTCCAGCCCTCGCAGCAACGGCATTACCCTGGGAGATCGCATCCTCCATATGATTGGGAGAATGGCAGAGGCCGCAAAAAAACTTTCCCCGATCCACTGAATCGAGAGGCGCTGCCTTGGGATTGGCCTCCTGAAAAAAACCGTCGGGGTTGAGCTCAACATCGAAGAGTTTCGCGAGTTCCCGGTTGTCGTGAGGCTCTATCCCTGCACTGAGAACGACGCGGTCTGCCAGAAGATTCAAACGGCTTCCCAGGGCAGGATCAAAAAGCGATACCTCGAGGCCTCCAGCCCGGGGAGTCACGCTGGGTTTATTGTTCAGGTCGTACCGGATGAAGACCACGCCCTTTCCTCTTGCCTCATGGTAGTAGGTCTCGTAAAATCCATACGTTCTCACATCACGATAGAGGACATAAACATTGGTTTTGGGATTTCTCTCTTTGAGCCTGAGTGCGTTCTTTACGGCATGACCGCAGCAGACCCGGCTGCAATAAGGATGCTCTTCGTCTCTGGAGCCGACACACTGGATCATCACAAAGGAGCGGGCATCCTTTAGACTTTCATCCCTCAGATGAATCAACTTCTCCAATTGCCGCTGAGTAAGGACCCGAGAATCCCTTCCGTAGAGATGGTCCTTTGGAGTCACCTCTTCCCGCCCGTGGCAAGGATGAGCATTCCATGATCCAATACCTTTTCTTCCCCCTCGTGTCGGATCTTTGCTTGGTAATGCCCCTCTTTCCTCTCAAATCCTGTTACTACGGCCTCGGTAAAAAGGTGGATGTTTCTATTCTTACCAACCCGTTGGATTAAATCCCCAAGAAGAGCCTGGGGGTTCGATCCCCTCAGGGTATAGAAAGATTCCTTTAAATTTCCACCCAGTTCCTTTTCTTTCTCGATCAAGAAGACCTCATATCCCTGTTCTGCGAGGCGAAGGGAGGTGGTCATACCGGATAGCCCTCCGCCCACGACCAATCCCGTCTTTGCAAGCTTCTGTTTTCCTCTCCTGACCGGCTGAAGCCTTCGCGCCCTCTCCACTGCCATCTTCAGCAAAGCCATGGCCTTTTCAGTTGCCGATTTTGGATCATTTTCATGGACGTAAGCGCACTGCTCACGAATATTCGCGTATTCAATAAGAGTCGGGTTGAAACCCATCCCCTTTGCCATCTCTTCGATGGGTCCCCGGATCTCCCATCGGGAGCATCCCGCGATGACAACCCGATTGAGGCCATGTTCTCCTATCTTTCTCTTGATCAGATCGAGATCCTCAGGTAGGCAGGCTAATCCCAATTCCTCAACATGGGCCACCCCTCTTAACGACTTCATCCCTTCGACAAGCTTTGAGATAGAAAGGGTCCCTTTCAATTCCTCCCCGCAGTGGCAAACGAAAACGCCCATCTTCGGAATCTCCTCGGCCATGCCTCCTTCTGCAGGATATTCCCTGAGTGGGAGCGGAAGCCGCAGAGGGGTAAGGAAAGAAGCCGCGGCTGCAGCCGCGCTTGAACCCTCGACCACGCTCTCCGGGATGTCCCTGGGGCTTCGGAATGCACCACCTACAAAGACACCTTCCACCGAGGTTTGGGCAGGAGAAAATTCTTCCGTCTCGCAGAATCCCTGCCGATTCAATCGAAGGCCGATCGTCTTTGCGAAATCAGCCATGCCCTTTGGTGGTGTGAACCCCAGGGAGAGGATGACCGCATCAAATTCCTTCTCTTCAAACACTCCGTCTTCTTTGACATAGGTGATGAGAAGATTTTTTGAAGGATGAAGCTCTCGAATCGACGAGATGGCACATCGTTTATATTCGATCCCATAAACGGCCTTCGCCCGCTCGTAGTACCGCTCGTAGTCTTTTCCCATGGGCCGAATGTCCATATAGAAAAAGGTTATGCTGAGATCGGGAGAGCGGTCTTTCGCAATCATGGCCTGCTTGGTGGCATACATGCAGCAGATGGTTGAACAATGGTCCTGCCCGCAGGAGGGATCCCTCGATCCGACACACTGGATAAACGCGACCCGCTCCATCTTTTTTCCGTCAGAGCCCCTTATGGGAAATCCCTTCGTAGGGCTGGAGGTGGAAAGCATCCTCTCAAATTGGATACTCGATAGGACATTCGCATACCGGCCGAAGCCATACTCCCCCTTCTTTTGAGCCATGAAGGGCTCAAAGCCAAATCCCAGAAGAATCACCCCGACATGAATCGTTTCCGTCTCTTCCTTCTGATCCAGATTGATCGCTCCGGAACCACAGGCTTTTACACACTCTCCGCATCGGGTACAGGTTTTGGGATCGATAACGAGACTGTGGGGAATAGCCTGGGGAAAGGGAAGGTAGATGGCCTTTCGCTTCTCCAAGCCGCCACCAAACTCTCTTTCGACTTCGACTGGACAACCCTTGATGCAGGCGTCACAGAGCGTACAGCGTTTCGGATCGACAAGCCTGGGCTTCTGGAGAACGGATACCCTGAAATCTCCTCCTTGACCCTCTATTCCGACCACTTCCGAATAAGGAAGAAGTTCGATATTGTCGTGGAGGCGACATTCATAAATTGGACAAAAGGCAGGAGGGGTGGGACTCATGAAGCAGACTCCACAGGAGTTTGTGGGAAAGGTCTTATCCAGGAGCGGAAAGTACCCACCAATCGCCGGTCCCTGCTCCAGGAGAAAGACCTTCGTCCCCATCTCTGCCAGAAGAAGCGCAGACTGCATCCCTGCAATTCCAGCTCCTATCACCAGCGCCGATCCTTTGTCACCCTTTGTTTTGCCTTGCTCCATGAACATCCTCTAATATTTGTCTGAGGTTAGAGGTTTGAGGCAAAAGATTTTGCCTCCATCCTCAAGCCTCAAACCTAACGCGATTGGCATCTAATCTATGATACTCCCAATGATTCCAGCAAACCCCTGGGAGAGATCATGTGTTTCTTCCACCATCGATCCCTCTTTTCAACATCAAAGGCAACGCCCATCAACTCCGTAAAGTAAAAGACCGGGAGGTCTATCTCCTGCCTCATCTCCAGATTGGCCTGACAGAGCCCGCAGGAAGTGACAAGACATTGAGCCCCTGCCTCCTTCGCTCTTTGAACAATTCTTCCCACCATCTTCTTAACAATATCCCCATACGTAAGGACCAGGTCCGCGCCGCAACAATCGACTTTGTAGGACCACTCCACGGGTTGGGCACCCAGGGCTTTCATGAGCCGGTCCATATACTGAGGATTTTCCGGATCATCCAATCCCGTGATCTTCGGATGGCGGACCAGGGCACATCCGTAGTAGCAGGCAGCCTTCAATCCCTTCAGAGGCTGCTTCACCCTCTCCCGAACCTCATCCAACCCGATCCGGTTCAGGACCACATCCATGAGGGCCAGAATCTCCAGAGAAGGCTCATAAGTAAATCCAACGATCTCTTCGATCTCTTTCCGTTTTTCCTCATCACTCTTGAGGGTGTATTCGGTCCGTTTCAGCATGTTAAAACACCCGGCACACGGGACGACCAGAGGGCCGGCCTGGGCCGCCTGGGCTTTCGAAATATTCCTCGCCGGGAGCGAGAGGGAGAGGAGATGGTTGATGCTGTGCGTGGCTGCAGCACCACAGCAGTTCCAATCCTCAATCTCCACTAACTCGATACCCAGGGTCTTAAAGACCTCAAGCGTGGACATCCCGTACTCGATCGAGGTCGAGTGATCCGTACATCCTGGAAAATAGGAAAACCTCATCCTGTTCCTCCGAGAAATAATTTCGCTTCCAATATCTCCTCGCTTACGACTCTTTACTGCACTTCTCAAAGATCCTTTTGATCTCCTGCCTTCCCTTAATGAAACTGGGAAACACGGGAATCTTGCCTTTGATGAAAAGCATCATGCCAGGGATGAGGTCTGTGAAAAAATCCTTGCTCCGCAGTTTATAGTCGATGAGCATGGTCGCCTCGTGAACCCGGCCCCCCCGTTTGATGCTCCGGACAAACGCTTCATGGAGAAGATGAATATTCTTCTCCTTGGCCGGGACTTTCTCTTCTATGGCCAACTCTCTGAGGGCATCCATGAGAACGCCGACATCGATCTTGTTCGGACACCGGGTCCCACAGGTCTCGCAGGATACGCAGAGCCAGATGGCACGGCTTCCCAAAACCTCCTTTTTCATTCCCATCTGGATCATCCGGATGATATGATTGGGCCGGATATCCATGTAAGGGGCTGTCGGGCAACCTGCCGTGCATTTCAAACATTGATAGCAGAGGCTCAGATCTTCACCGCTTCTCTTTTTAGTCTCCTCCAAGAATTTGGGGTCAAAGGTCTTATCAACGGTGATCGTCTCCAAAATTATTCCTCCCTACTTACGAAGACGCCAAGCACTTAACGCTCTGTGCATAGCGTTTCATTAAGTTACAAACGTGTCCATCATCTTCAGGACCTGGCCCGATGTCCCATTTCTGAGTTCACAGGCAAAATTGGGACAGGCAGCAATGCAGGCCCCGCACCCCTGGCAGAGGGCACTATGGACGATGGAAATCCCCCGACGTTCATCCATTTCCCTTGCCTCATAGGGACAGATCCGAACACAGATCCCGCAGCCACTGCAGATCCCTTCGTCAACAAAGGCGATCAGGGGGTCCTGAAGAAGCTTATCCGTTGAGAGAAGGGCCTGGATTTTGCTTGCCGTGGCCGAAGCCTGTGAAACCGTATCTGAAATATCTTTCGGGCTCTGGCTACAACCTGCGAGATAGATCCCCCTCGTTGAACTCTCTACGGGATAGAGTTTGATATGGGCCTCGGTCAGAAACCCATGACGATCCACAGTCGCTCTCAACTTGGTGGCGAGATCTTTGATTCCAGGGCTTGGGACGACGGCTGTTGCCAAAATAACAAGGTCTGCGGCAACCTCCACCATTTTTCCGGTCAGCGTATCTACGCCAAGGACCCTCACCTTACCATCCTCCTGATAGACCCTCGAAACCCGACCCCGGAGGTAAAGAATCTCCTTCTCCTCAACGGCCTTCTGAACAAACTCTTCGTAACCCTTGCAATCGGACCGGATATCCATGTAAAAAATGTAGGGCTGGCCATCAGGGATTTGCTCCTTGTAGATCGTTGCCTGCTTGGCTGTATACATACAGCAAATCCGGGAGCAGTAAGGTTTATACCGGTCCGGATCTCTCGATGCCACACACTGGATAAAGACCATCTCCATCGGGACTTTTCCGTCCGATGGCCGCAGGATCCTTCCCTTCGTCGGACCATTGGGTGAGAGCATCCGCTCAAAGGCGAGGCCGTCGATCACATCTGGAATATCGCCATAGCCATACTCACCCAATTCTTCCTTGGGATAGAGTTCGTAGCCTGTTGCGACCACAATGGCCCCAACCTTCTCGGAAAGGCGCTCCTCCTGCTGGTTAAAATCGACCGCCCTTTCAGGGCAGGCCTCTTCACATTTGCGGCAGCTTCCGTCTTTTAAAAAACGGCAATGGCCGGGGTGAATAGAAGGTTTCTTTGGAACACCCTCTGGATAGAGGAAATCGATGGCTTTCCGGACCCCCAGTCCCCTTTCAAAGGGAGAAGCATACTCCACGGGGCAATGTTCGATACAGATGCCGCAACCGTTACATTTCGCCCCATCCACAAACGTAACCTTCTTTCGAATCGTCAGGGCAAAGTTCCCAAGATAACCCTTCACATCCTCCAATTCCGAATAGCAAAGCAGACGGATTCCGGGATGATTCCAAACTTCTTCCGCCTTTGCAGTGAGGCATGAGAGGGCAGGATCGAGGTTCGGAAAGGTTTTAGAAAGTTGGGGCACGTGGCCACCGAGGGCGGGTTCCCTTTCGACCAAGATGACTTCGTAGCCTCCATTCGCAAGATCGAGGGCTGCCGTGATCCCCGCAATTCCTCCCCCGATGACCAGTGCCCTCCGGTTGACGGCCACGGCAATCGCTTTAAGCTGTTCGTTTTTTCTCACCTTTTCCAGAGTGGCCACAATGATCTCTGCGGCTTTTCGGGTGGCTTCTTCTTTCTCTTTTTGATGAACCCAGCTGCACTGTTCTCGAATGTTGGCGATCTCGCATCGATAAGGATTCATTCCCTGGGATTTAACGGCCTTTCGAAAAGTGTTCTCATGCATACTGGGTGAGCAGCAGGCAACCACCACTCCCTCGATCCCCTTCTCACGAATGGCCTCCCGAATCATCTGCTGCCCCGGCTCCGAACACATGTAAATATAATCGGTGCTGTGAGCGACGTCTTCAATCTTTCCCATCTTTTCTGCAACGGACTTGACATCCACCGTTCCTGCGATGTTTACTCCGCAATGACAGATAAAGACACCCAGCTTTTTCATGCCGGAACCCTGAACCTCGTCAGTCGTAAGTTGTGAGTCGCAAGGGGGCCTCACCCCTTACGCCTTGCGGTCTTCTCTATGTTGCGCAAACAGGACCTGAACTTTACTGGCTGCAGCATTGGCATGAGCCACGGCATCTGCAATATCTTTCGGCCCTTGGGCGCAACCAGCGAGATAGATCCCTTTAATCCTGCTCTCCACAGGTCTGAGTTTCCGTTCGGCCTCGGTCAAAAAACCATGGTCATCGGAGGCGATCCCGAGCTTTTGAGCCAATAACTTTGCATCGAGCTGAGGAATCAGGGCTGTGGCAAGAACCACCATATCTGCAAAAACCTCCACCTTCTTTCCGGTCAACGTATCGGCTCCCCAGACGACCACTTTGTCCCCATCCCGGAAAATGCGAGAGACTCTTCCCCTCAGGTAGAGAATCCTTTCCTCTTCCATTCCTTGCTGGATGAATTCCTCATACCCCTTTCCAGTGGAGCGGATGTCCATATAAAAGATGTAAGCCTGCCCGTCATGAACTTTGTGTTTGTAAAGCCGGGCGTGTTTCCCCGTATACATGCAACAGATCCGGGAACAATATGGCATATATCGATCGGGATCTCTCGATCCTGTGCACTGAATGAAAACCACTTCTTTGGGAATCTGACCATCCGAGGGCCTTCGAATCTCACCCGTCGTCGGGCCTGATGCAGAATTAAGCCTTTCGAAGGAGAGACCGTCGATCACATCTGGAATTTTGCCATACCCGTACTCGCCAAATTTCTCTATCGGAAGGAGGTCAAAACCGACAGCCGTGATGATGGCACCCACCTTCTCCTCAACGAAACGATCTCTTTGTTCGTAGTCGATCGCCCCAACCGGACAGATTTTTTCGCAGACTCTGCATTTTTTCTCCTTAAAGTAGCGGCAATGGGCTGGGTTGATTACAGGCTTATTTGGAACAGCTTGAGGCGACAGGGTGTAGATCGCCTTGCCCATTCCCATTCCCCGATCAAATTCCGATGGGCTTTTCGAAGGACATTTCTGTTGGCAGAGACCACAGCCCGTGCATTTCTCCCAATCGACATAACCGGCTTTCTTTCGAATCCTCACCGTGAAGTCTCCAGCCTTGCCCTCGACGCCGTCCACTTCTGAATAGGTCAGAAGTTTGATCCGGGGATGCTGCCCTGTTTCAACCGTTTTGGGCGTTAATGTGCACTGGGCACAATCGAGGGTTGGGAAGGTCTCAGAGAGCTGTAGCATCCTTCCTCCGATGGAAGGAAGCCTTTCCACCAGAACCACCTCATACCCCGCATTCCCGATGTCGATCGATGCAGAGATCCCTGAAATGCCTCCACCAATCACCATCGCCTTTTTGATAAACCCATTTTCCTTCATCTATAGAAGACCCTTCTCTCTCAACAGCGGTAAGGGATCAACCGCATTCTGCTCAAATCCCAGCTTCGAATAATCGAGCCCCATGGCAATCCCGAGGAGTTGAGTAAAGTAGAGGACTGGGACCTCCTTGAAGTCGAGGTACTTCTGCTTAATGTCCGCCTGTTTGTGATCAATGTTGAAGGTGCACATGGGGCAGGTGGAAACGAGCACTTCCGCTCCATTTTTAATGGCAGAACCCAGAATCTTGTAAGCACATTCCGTAGCGACCTCTGGAGCGCCGATCGATTGAAAGGAACCGCAGCATTCAATCTTCAATGGAAAATTGGAGGCCGTTGCTCCCAGGGCCTCCAGAAACTCCTCAAAAATGGTAGGTCTTTCCTTGTCATCAAATTCCATCTCTCCAAAGGGCCGGAGGAGCATACATCCATAGTAGGGGGCTGCTTTAAGTCCAGATAGGGGCTTCTTTACTTTTTCTGTTAATTGAGAAAATCCGATCTCTTTTTTCAGGATCTCAAGATAGTGGAGAATCCGCAAATCACCCTGGTAATTCTTTTCCATGAAGGTGTTGATCTTATCCCTCTTCTCGCCATCGCCTTGAAGGAGTCGGTTCGTCCTTTTGATAACGTTAAAACAGACGGCACAGAGCGTGGTGAGAACGGTTCCTTCTTGCCGGGCATTGGCTAATATCCGCGCTGGAGGAAGAAGGGCCATGATATTATCCGTAGCGAGAGGAAAGGTCGCCCCACAGCAGGTCCAGTTCTTGAGTTCCTTCAGTTCAAATCCCAAAAGAAGCGAACAGTCTCTGGCCGTTTGATCAAAGTTTTTTGCCTTCGTATAAAGGGTGCATCCTGGGAAATAGAGATAATCCATCCGAAGCTCCTACACGCATGGAACATAGCGCATGGCGCATAGGGTTAAAAATAAAAACTCTATGCTCTATGCTCTTTGCCATTTGCGATTTGCGATTTACGATAGAAATTTCCTGAATCCGCTGACGAAGGCAATCTGTGGAACCTTCTCCAGGAATCCCTCTGGAAATTCAGGAATCTGGATATGATCCTTCCTCTCCTTTTTCCTCAAAACGACCAGTCTCAGCGCATCCATCACTCTCGCGATATCGATTCCTTTGGGGCACCTGGAGGAGCACTGGAGACACGAAGCGCAGAGCCAGAAGGTATTGACGCCAAGGACCTCCTCTTCGAGACCCAGAAGCGTATAGCGAATGGCCTCATGGGGGCCGATCTCCATAGCAAAGGAAACGGGACAGCCGGCCGTACAATTTCCACACTGATAGCAGGCGAAGAGTTTTTGCCCGCTGATGAGTTCCACCTTCTTTGTAAATTCGTTATGAACCTTCTGCCTTGTCAGTTCGATTTTCATGGTTCATTCTCCATGGATGAAAAAAAGAATGAGAGATTCAGTGAGAGATTAAAAGTCACCTTTCCCCCATAATCGATAGTCAATGGATTGCAGCAATCAAATATCCGAGCGCCAAAAGAGCCTGTGTTCCCAGTATCGTGATAACATTCGCACCCAATACGGGAACCAGCTTTTCCATGTTATCATAGTACATGATTGCTCCCTTAGCGGCTTTCCAACCAAAGCCGATGGTTCCAAGTCCAATGAGTGTCACCAGGGGCATCATCTTCGTAAAAACACCGATCACGATGCAGAGGTAAGAGGCACCCAGCAAGCCCACGAAAAGATAACTGGCATCTTTTCTTCCCAGGGTGATGACCAAGTGTTTTCTCCCCCCTCTCTTGTCAGCTTCCCGATCAGGAAACTCGTTCAAAAAGAGAAGATTCGATGTGAGTATCCCCGGTGCGAGGGAAGCAAACAAGGTCTCCCAGCTATATCTTCCAGCCTGCACATAGTAGGATCCCAAGACGAGTAATGGGCCGAAGTTGAAACCTGCAAAAAATTCCCCCATCAGCCACTTGGAGAGATAGACATTATAGCAGTAGGCCGAAAATCCAGCCATAAGAAGCAGTGGAAAGAGGAGCCAACCTTTCACAATACAGAAGTAGAATCCGATGACCATCGCAATCAATAAACAAAGGGTCGCGAACCAGAAGGCCTGTTTGGGCTTCAGAAGGTTCGAAGGGAGAACACCGCTTCCTCCGCTGAAGGGAGTCCTTTGAGTATTTAAATCGATCCCATCCACATAGTCGTGGTAGTCATTGATCACATTAACCGTCATGTGGACCAGGATGGAGCCAATCATCGCTAATAAAAAATGACCCAAATGGAAATGGCCCTCATAGGCGGCAATGGCCGTCCCCAAAAAGACCAGGATGATCGTGAGAGGTATAAATTGAAAACGAGGAAGCACGGCCCATGCCTTCCATGATCCAGGTCTTACCCTATCCATCCTTTTTAGTCCTGTCTGAATTTTTTCTCCCCTTCGATATAAAGGTCGTTTCCTCTCACATCGTTTACGACGATGACGGGAAGGTCATCGACCTCCAACCTTCGAATCGCTTCCGGGCCCAAGTCTTCATAGGCAACGATTTGAGCCTCTTTCACTCGCTTCGCTAAGAGCGCGCCGGCTCCTCCGGTGGCGGCAAAGTAAACAGCCTTATATTTCCTCATGGCCTCTTTCACCACATCGGATCGCATCCCTTTGCCAATCATTCCCTTTAGGCCTTTTTCAATCAAGGCAGGGGCATAGGGATCCATTCGGTAACTGGTGGTAGGACCTGCTGATCCGAAGACCTGCCCGGGTCTCGCCGGTGTAGGCCCCACATAGTAAATGATCTGGCCCTTGATGTCGAAGGGAAGATCCTTTCCCGCAATCAATAAATCGAAAAGCCTCCTGTGAGCCGCGTCTCTTCCGGTATAAACCACCCCGTTGATCCAGACCCGATCGCCAATCTTCAATTTTTCCAAATCCTCGTTCCTGAGGGGGGGCTTTAACCGAATCGATTCACCCATGTTTCCTCCGTGTTGCGTGTCCGCGGATCTTTCCCTGACGGGACACGCTTCTTAAATCACCACTTCTTTATGCCGTTGGGCATGACACTGGACATTGACTCCCAGGGGGAGGCTCGCAATATGACAGGGCATCATGAGGATGTGGACAGCCAAGGAAGTGGTTCGTCCTCCCAGTCCCTGAGGCCCAATGCCAAGCTTGTTGATCTCGGTTAGGATCTCCCCTTCGAGCCTTTCCAATTCTGGATCCGGATTCCCGCTTCCAAGGGGTCTCAGCAGACTCTTCTTTGCCAGAAGCGCCGCCTGCTCAAAGGTTCCTCCAATCCCGACACCGACGATCGTCGGCGGACAGGGATTGGATCCTGATTCCTTTACCCTCTGAATGACATACCTCTTGATCCCTTCAATCCCTTCAGAGGGCGCAAGCATCGTCACCCGGCTCATATTCTCGCTGCCGCCGCCTTTCGGTGCCACCGTGATTTTAACCTTTTCTCCAGGAACGATCTCCGTGTGAAGGATGGCAGGAGTATTGTCCCCTGTATTGGCTCGCGTAAAGGGATGACAGATTGATTTCCGGAGATATCCATCGCGATATCCCTGCCGAACGCCATCAAAAATGGCTTCTTTCAGGTCTCCGCCAATGAGATGGACCTCCTGCCCCAATTCGATAAAAATAACCCCAAAACCCGTATCCTGGCAGAGAGGAACCTTCTCCTCTTTAGCAATCCGGGCATTCTCTTTCAGTTCCTTCAATATCTCAACGGCGAGGGGTGACTCCTCCTTTGCCATCGCCCGATCGAAGGCCTGGAGCACATCCTCTTCCAAATCCGTATTCGCTGCGATACAAAGATCTCTCACTTTCTCGGTGATCCATTTTACGTCCACTTCACGCATCATCTTTGCCTCTTGTTCGTGGGTTCCAATTCCTGAATCCATCTCATCATGAATCAGAGCTTTAACTCCGCGATGCTTTTCTTGACGTTCTCTGCCGATTTGGCCACCGATTTCTTCTCTTCCTCGGTTAACTCAAGTTCGATGACCGATTCGACGCCGCGGGCTCCCAATTTAATCGGGACACCGAAACAGATATCTCTCAAGCCATACTCCCCCTCGAGATAGACGCAACAGGGCAGAATTCGCTTCTTATCCTTAAGGATTGCCTCGGTCATCTGAATCGCAGCTGCGGAAGGGGCGTAAAAGGCACTTCCCGTTTTAAGAAGATTGACGATTTCTCCACCCCCTTTCCGCGTCCGGTCGATGAGTCGATCCACTCTTTCTTTGGACAAAAAGTGGGAGAGAGGAATACCGTTCACTGTGGTGTATCTCGGGAGAGGCACCATTTCGTCCCCATGACCTCCCAAAATGAGAGCCTGAATATCTTCAACTGACACCCCAAGTTCCATGGCGATGAAGGCCTTGAATCGGGCGGTGTCGAGAATCCCCGCCATCCCGATGACCCTCTCTTTCGGAAACCGGCTTCTCTTAACCGCCAAATAGGTCATGGCGTCCAAAGGATTGGTGACCGTGATCAAAATGGCCCTCGGAGATCTTTCCGCCACCTGAGCCACAACGGATTCAATGATCTTTTTATTCGTCTCAAGCAAATCCTCTCTGCTCATTCCGGGTTTTCGTGGAACCCCTGAAGTGATGATCACGATATCTGAATCCTTGGTCTCTTCATATCCATTCGTTCCAGTGACCTTCGCATCGAAACCCTCAATGGGCGATGCCTCGAAAAGGTCAAGGGCCTTTCCCTGCGGAATTCCCTCAAGGATATCGACTAAAACGACGTCTCCCAATTCCTTTTCAGCAGCCCAATGGGCAGCCGTCGCCCCCACAAACCCTGCGCCAATGATCGAAATTTTCCTCCTTCCCATAACATCCCTCCTCTTTTAGTCTGATCTTTTTCCCCTAACGGGGCTGGCCCTCTATGGGCAAATCGGTCCTTTGCTCCAATCCATTTTTCGGATAACCTCTTAAATGAAACCCGCAGGTCTTACGAATGATGAGTTCGGGCTTCAGGATGATTTGTTTCGGGGGACCGGCCTTTCTTCCCTCGATCTTCTCAACCAGACTCTCCACGGAAAGGGCACCCATCTCATATTTCTTTTGGCCAATGGTCGACAGTTCAATCCCCTTCATGGCTGTGAATTCAATGTCATTAAACCCGATAATGGCGATCTCTTCCGGAACCCTCAGCCCTTCTTCTATTACCGCCTGAAAGGTCCCTAAAGCCATGTAGTCATTCGTCGCAAAGATAGCTGTCGGGGGTTCTGCCATTTTGACAAACTTCAATCCCCCTCGGTAACCTGACTCCTTCAGAAAATCCCCTTCAAGAAAGTAGTCATCAATCTGCTTCAAACCGTAAGTCGCAAGGGCATTCTTTCCTCCCTCGAGTCGTTCAAACCCAACGGAGGACTCCGAGGAGCCTCCGATGATTCCGATCCGCTGATGACCGAGCTTGATCAGGTGTTCAACAGCCAAGAACCCCCCTTGAATATTATCGATTCCAACATAATCAACCAATTCGTTGACCATGGGATGGTAGGTTCTCCGGTTGACCAGCATAAGCGGGAAACCTTCTTCCGCCAATTCGACGATATTCGGATCCCCCATATGGGCGGAGGTAAAGATAATCCCGTCTACTCCCTTGCTGCGGAGCATATCGATATAGAGCCTTTCTGTTCCGAGATCCGAGTGGGTGCTACAGAGAATGATGTTATATCCCAGCTTGCGAGCCGTTGCCTCAATCCCCTGAGCAAGTTCTGTGTAAAAAGGATTTGCAATGGTGGTGATCACTAAGCCAAGCGTCCTGGTCCGTTTCATGACCAGGCTTCTGGCAATGAAGTTGGGCCTGTAGTTCAATTCCTTTGCGATCGCTAATATTGTTTTCTTTGTTTCATTTCTAATACGGGATTGGTTGTTGAGGGCCCTTGAGACAGTGGTATGAGACACCTTCGCGATTCTTGCAATGTCTTTAATCGTAATTTTATTTTCCATATGTTTGCGTTAACGTTAACATAGAAAATTAAGTTTTGCAATTTACATATGAATCTTTTTTATTTCAATAGGTTAAGATGAAATAGGATTTCCAACCATGTTCATCCCGTTCCAAAGTTAGGATCAGGAAAACCCGATTCTACAACGATCAAGGAGGGACGAATTTGAAAAGGTAATCAAGCCGTTTTCTTCTGTGCCTCGACTCTGGCCTTTGCGACTGCTTCGTCCTCTCTCTTAATGTCCTCCATGGTTTTGGGCTTCAATTTCTCTGGCATCGGTTCGATTCCATACTTCCATTTCAAAAATTCGACTCCTGTCTTTGGATAGAGGGCATAGAGTAAAGTGTCGCAGAGGTTTCTTGCAACCCCTTTTGTCTCTTCCATTGCCTTTTCTAATTCCGGCCCGATCAGATCCGCGGGCCGACAGGTGATGGACTCCTTTCCTCTCTTGTACCCCTTTAACACCACCTTCTTGACATCATCTGAGATTAGGACGGGTGGCCTTCCATAGAGCCCATAGACATAATCCTGGGTCTCCATTGAAACCATCTTGTATCGTCCAAAGAGAACATTGAGCACGGCCTGGACCCCAACAATCTGAGAGGTCGGGGTCACCAGAGGAGGATAACCGAGGTCCTTCCTTGTCTCGGGAAGCTCCGCATAAACTTCATCAATCCGATGCAGAGCCTTCTGCTGTTTAAGCTGGCTCACCATATTTGAAATCATTCCCCCGGGGATCTGATGCTTGAGGACGCTCGTATCGATCACCGCCATCTTCGTCGTATCCAAAAAGTCCCGATACTTTGGAGCAATCGATTCGAGATACTCCCCCATCTTTAACAGCCTCGATAGATCGAGTCCGGAATCCCAGGGCGTCCCCCCCAGCGCAACCACCAGGGGCTCCACCGCGGGCTGGGAAGAACGGAGGGCAAAGGGTGCAATGGCCGTATCGACAATGTCCACTCCCGCCTCGATCGCCTTCAGATAGGTCATGGAGGCCATTCCGCTCGTATAATGCGTATGAAGCTGGATCGGAATCTTTACGGTCCGCTTCAGCGCTTTGACCAATTCGTACGCATCATACGGGGCCAGGAGCCCTGCCATATCCTTGATGCAAAGTGAATCTGCTCCCATGTCCTGCAGAATCTTTGCCTTTTCGAGGTAATAATTGAGATGGTAAACCGGCCCTCCCATCCTCCGTTCTGTCAAAGAATAACAGATCGTCCCCTGAATATGTTTCCCTGCCTTATTAATCGCTTTGAAGGCAGTCTCAAAATTACGCTCATCGTTGACGGCATCAAAACAGCGGAAGATATCGATCCCCACCTCTGCGGATTTCTCGATGAAGGCCTCAACCAGATCATCGGGATGGTTCCGATAAGCGACCAGGTTCTGGCCTCTGAGCAGCATCTGGAAGGGGGTTTTTGGCATCAACTTCTTAAGGGTCTTCACCCGTTCCCAGGGATCCTCCCCTAAGAATCGATGGGTGACATCAAAGGTTGCACCTCCCCACATCTCAACCGAGTAAAATCCTATCTGGTCGAGGTCCGCCGCGATCGGGATCATATCCTCAGTTCTCATGCGTGTGGCAAGGCAGGATTGATGACCATCCCGAAGGGTGGTGTCCGTAATTCTGATTGGTTTCTTTCCTATCTTCTCCATTCCTTCCATTATGTCTTTCTCCTTTCTGGATTAACGGGAATGCCCTTCATATTTGAAACGGACATTCAAAATTCTATGCATTGGAGGAAGCTCAGGGGATTTATCGTATAGAAGGCTGTTCTCAAAATAGAAAATCTAAGTGTTAACAATGAGGTAGACCCTTTAACGCCAATTGCGTTAACGTTAATACTTTACTATATAACATGTCAAGGAAAAATTGCACTACTTTATGGTTTCAGAAGATCTCGAATTTGCTACGATTAAGAAATGGTGGAAATGATAAAAACACCCCCCTCATCGAATAGAAAAGAGTGCTTCCTAAGAATTTAACCCCACGAAACTGTCTAAAATTTTAGATTGGTTCAGCCATGAATGCCTGTTAAGGAGGTCTTGCCCTTTAATGGACCTTCTTCTCCCAGCTTTCCCAGTACTTATCCCTCAACCCTTTTTTATGAATCTTCCCTGACCCCGTTCTCGGAAGGGCATCGATGAAATCGATCGATTTGGGAGCCTTGTAATGGGCAATCCTATCTTTACAGAATTGAATGATCTCGTTCTCGTTAGCCTTCTGGCCGGGTTTCAAGACAACAATTCCCTTTACCGCCTCACCCCATTTTGGATCTGGCACGCCAACAACCGCGCACTCCAATACGGCAGTATGTATATAAAGGATATTCTCGACTTCGGTCGAATAAACGTTCTCTCCCCCAGTCAGGATCATGTCTTTTTTTCGGTCAACGATGGTAACATATCCTTCCCGGTCCATGATTGCCAGATCACCCGTATACAGCCAGCCGTCTCGAATCGATTTCTCGGTCTCCTCTGGTAATTTCCAGTATCCTTTTGTGACAATATCGCCCTTCACGATGATCTCCCCAATCTCCCTGTCATCTTTTCTAATTTCCTCTCCCCGATCATTCACGACCCTCAATTGAACAGCGAGGAATTCTCTACCTGTCTTCGACTTGAATCGAAGCTGGTCTTCATAGGGTAATTTTTTAAGATGGTCTTTTAAGATTGAGAGTGTCAAGTAGGGGCTGGTCTCGGTCATTCCATAGGTTTGAATGTAGTCACATTTGAAGGTCTCAACAATCTTTCGGACCACCTCTGGAGCAATAGGTGAACCACCGCTTAAAAGGACCCTCAAACTCCGATAATCATAGTTGCCGGCATCAGGATGGTTCACCATCAGGTTCAGCATCGTGGGGATGAGGTTGGTGAGCGTCACCCTTTCTTTTTCAATCGTCTCTAAAACCATCTTCGGATCGAACTCCTTAACCAGGACATGAGTTCCTCCCATCCAAGTGATGGCCCAGGTCGCCCAGGCATCCGCTAAATGAAAGAGAGGAGCGACATGGACCCAAACATCGGAATCTGAAATATGAATCTCTGCAATGGTCCCCAAAGCATGGGTCATTACATTCTTATGGGATAACATCACTCCCTTGGGACGGCCTGTTGTACCGCTTGTATAGTAGATCTGGGCAACATCTTCCTCAGCGATAGATGTCTCAGGAAGAGGATCACTCCTTCCCTTTCTCAGCGCCTTCTCAAAATTAAAATCGAGAGGCCCTGAAAACACCTTTTCTTCCCCGGTCCAGAGGATTCGCTCAACCTTTTTCATCTCTCCCCGGATGGGATCAATTTGTTTCTGAAACATCGGATCTGTAATCAATATCTTTGATTCAGAGTCCTCAATAATAAAGGCAATCTCGCCAGGGGAGAGTCGATAGTTGATGGGGACGGAGATCGCTCCAATCTGTGCGATTCCATAATAGGCCTCCAAAAAGTAATGACAATTGGGGAGAAGGATAGCCACCTTGTCATCCTTTCCCAAACCCATGTCTATTAGACAGAGCGAGAGGCGATAGATTCGATCATAAAACTCCTGATAGGTCCACCGGTTTATTCCACACACGATCGCCTGTTTTTGCGGGAAAAATTTCTGGGCTTTTCTCAGGGTGTCTGTAAGAATCAACGGTCTTTCCTCCTTTATATGGGAGTAATTCTCTCATTAGCATTACAGCCTAACGATTGTCAACTCTCTTCGTGAGCTTCGATGCCGAAGGAGGTCCTAATCTCGCTTGGATGAAATAGATGAGAATGGAGGGTGAAGCCAGGTGAGCCATGGCTCCAAGACTGGCTTGGTAGAGGGGTCCTCGAAAAGCTTAACCAAAGATCACGATGACTGGAATCTCCGAAACCCTTTTCCGTTTCCGGAGGTCTCTCCCGTCCTCGACGGGCTTTGTCGCCTCAAAACCGGTCTGGAAAACCTTCTCCTCATAAGGAATGACCTGCGTCTGGAACCGTCTTAATCCTCCAGGACAAAACTCATCACTTCCGTGGTGGCGTACCGGTTCAAACCATCCCAAGATTCTACGTACCAGTTGACCGTTGCGCCAGGTTTGTTCCCACCCAACCTTCGAACTCTTGACCACTGGGCCGATGTCAACTTTTTTGAAAAAGCTCCTCCATTGAGAGCGGGATCGGGAATTTGAAACCGCAAGATTGCCCGCTTGGAACTACTGGCATCGGCAAACCCTACCCTAAACTTGACATTACACTGATTCTGCCAGGTCAGAATGGGAAGCTGATCTCGGTTCAAGGGTGAGATGACAGGGTTCCCCACCGGTTGAGGTGGAGGGATAAAAAGGGACCTTTCGTCGCTGGTGCTCTGGGCTCCATTCGATGCGGTGCCGACAACTCTCCAATAGATTGTCCCTCCCTCTGATCCAAGAACCGATGACACTCTTTTCCATTGGAAAGGATTCAGAGTGTATATCGGTGTTCCGGAGGCCCTGATCCTGACGGGAATCGAGGCAAAGCCAGGATCTGCTGAGAATTGAATCTCATAACCGATGAAGGATGGAGGGGCTCCCCATTCAAAAATGGGAGGAACCTGAATCGAGCAGGGACTAACAGAAAACTGATCCATTGGCAAAGAGAGGTTAATAACAAGCACACCCTTTCCCATGAGAGAGACCGTCAAAAGGCTGCTGAATGGATCATTGGAGGGGATCATCAGGGCACTATTAAAACCTCCGATGGAGGAAGGAGTAAAACGGATCTTGAGGGTGCAGGATTCCCCCAGAGATAGGGACGTCCCTGAACAGGAATCGGAGATAAGCATGTAAGGTGCTGAAGGGGCAGTAATCGTCCCTATCACGAGATTTGGATTTCCGACATTCCGGACGGTCATCGTCCTTTCAATAGATTGCCCTACGATGACATTACCAAAGTCGATCGAGGCGGGATCAGCGGAGATCGTCGATAGATTCAGTTGACCATAACCAAAAATAGGATCCTGTCCGCTCGCTCCGAGATCGATGGCAGAGGAAGTCAGGGCGTTCCAGAGCTGAGGCGCAGCGAAGGTTTGATTGTTAGATAAGACCAAGGCACCTGCTCCTGCCACGTGAGGAGAAGAAGCAGAAGTACCCAAGAAAGAACCATAAACAAAATTCGAGACACCATCGGGTCCACTGATCTCCGGCTTTATCCGTCCGTCCGACGTAGGCCCCTGAGAACTGAAATACTCCTGCGGTCCTTTCCCCCATTGGGTGTAATTGATCGCAGCTACGGCCATCACTCCTGTGGCATCCGCAGGACCCATGAGACTATTCGTGGCGACATAAGGATTCAATTCCTGGTTGAATGAGAAGATTTGAAACCGATGATTGGATGTGGTGCTCGAGTTTCTCACAGCCAAATAATAGGTGCCCCCAGTGGCAGGAAGATAATAAATGGCTTCCTCAGGAGACTGCGTCCCAGTCTGCAGGTTTGTGCTGGAAGCGACCAGCTCCATCGAGCTATTGAAAAGAAGAAGGTCATAGTCCTGGTCCGTTGCCGGCCACGCATCCCAGGTCAGAAAGACCATAATCGGGTAAAGATTTCCATCGACGTGAAGGGAGATAAAATTATTATCCTGTGTCACATTATGAAGCCGGTCTCCGTCACGATCGATGAACGTCGCCTCGTAGTGATTCCTGGCTTCATTGCCCGCACTATTGACCCAGAGGATTCCATTCTTGTAGGCATGGTTTGCCGTACAGACCGGATTGTCAAAATAACAAGCCCCATCGTAAAAATTCGTATTGACCCAACCCGCCGAATGATTGATGATTCTTATTCCGTTGGCGATGCAATAGTCCTTCGCATTCATCAGGTCGATCATGCCATCCACCTTGATGAGGTAGAGTTGGGCACCAGGAGCCATATCGTGGACGATCTCAGAAACGGCCGTTCCATGCTCCTCTTCTTCAGAGGAGAAATCGGTAGGAGCGCACTCCGGCTGCGTGCAGTCAATCTTGATCACCGAGCCAGGAAGGACTCCAGCATTGATTGCATCCGTTAACTTTGCGAACCCGAGATCGATGATAGCGACATTGACATTTTGCCCTGCATACCCTGAAGCTTGATAAAAGGAGGCACTGGTAAGGTTCACCCCTTCGCTAACAACTTCAATATGGGGACGATTCGGCTGTTTTATAAAATTGATGCCTTCGACATGATCCGCGATCTGATCGAGGAGCGAGATCGGAACCTTAGCTTTGATGATCGAATGACCGCTCTTCACAATTTCTCCCCCATAAGCCTTGAGGGTTTCAACATCAATCGCATCTTTTGATTCTCCAGCCTTCGGAAGGATATAAACCGTTATTTTGTCTTGATCGTCGATCCGAAGATTGCGCCGTTGGGCATAGGCTTGGGAAATACCTTTCCCATGGGTAAGATATCCCCTTTGCAGATCAAAAAGGGCACTATCGATCTTCGGATGGCCCTCTTTCTCTCCCTTGACGTAAAGGGCTTCTTCAGAATAAACTTTAGTCCAGGAGACGAGAGAGAAAACAATAAGATCAGGATGGATAGAAAATATTTTTCTTGGTATCTCTCCACTCTCATACTCATTTTTTATTCCTCCCTCTTCTCTTTTCTTCTCTCTTAAAAAAATTGGAGAACAGTTCACTTGAAATGATCCGATTTTTATAAAGCATTTTTTATGCCATAAGAAAACAAGAAGCCAACATCTTAATCCTAAAACGGTTTTTGTTATTTTTTCGTTTAATGGAATGGTTAATAATTGGCCACTCTTCATTGACCGGTGACAATTTTCCAAATGCTTCGTAAAAGAAAAGGGATTTGATTTCTTGGGAATATTCGAATATACTTCCCAGACGTTGGAAATGGTCGGTTGTCCTAATCCGTACAGATATCGCTGACTCAGTAGATCAGACGGATGAGAAAAAACATTAAATTTCAATACATTGTTATCACCGCAATCACTTTCATCTCTCTCGGGATTTACTTTAACTCTTTAAGCGATTCGTTTGTTTTTGATGATCTTCCCAATATTGTCGAGAATCCCTACATCAAGAATCTGAAGGATTTTCCCCTCCTTTTCAAAGGAATTCAATCGTACACAACAAAATACAGGGCATTACCTGCGATTACCTTTGCGATTAACTACCATTTCCATCACCTTAATGTCCTGGGGTACCACTTAGTCAATCTGCTCCTTCATATCCTCTCTGGCATCTTAGTTTATTGCATTTCAAGGTATCTCATCCTCCTCGGGTCCAAGGAGGATGACACCTTCTCAGATCGTCATCGTCCTCTTGAAGACCACTCCGTCAATTTTCCCTCCCTCTTGACGGCCTTAATCTTTATTACCCATCCGATTCAAGTTAACACGGTGACCTATATTGTCCAAAGGAACGAGGGCTTAGCCAGTTTCTTTTATCTTCTTACCTTCTTCCTCTTTATCAAAGGAACCTTAAAGGAAGGGATTAGAAAAGTCTTCTATTTCGGTGGTGCCGGGCTTTCGCTTCTTGGCTCCATTTTTTCAAAGGAGATCGGATTCACCCTACCCATCATGCTGATTTTATTCGATCTCATTTTCATTTGCAAAAAGAGAGAGGAAATCCTTGCACGATTGAAAATTTACATTCCGATTTTTTTATGTTCCATTCTCTATATTTTATTCTTTCTAAAAGGGGGAATCTTAAAGCTCCTCGTCAAAGGGACAGGGGAACAGAGTTGGACCCCCTGGGAAAACCTTTTGACACAGGCAAATGTCATCATTCAGTATTTCAAGTTGCTTTTATTTCCCATACCCCGGTGGCTGAATATCGATCATGATTTTCAGATTTCAAAATCACTCATGGAATATCCCACCGGAATTTCTGTTTCTATTATTTTGGCTCTTTTGCTTCTGGCAACCGTCCTGCTCAAGAAAAATAAATTGATTTCTTTTTCTATCTACTGGTTTTTCATCGTCCTGGCTCCCACGTCGAGTGTCATCCCGATTTGGGACATCATGGTCGAATACAGGTTATATCTGCCCCTTTTTGCTTATGCCCTGCTTCTTGCGATGGGCTTTCATTATCTCGACCAATTTCTTCGTCGATCGGTTGCAGAAATATTTGGCCGAATGATTGTATGGGGATTGGCCATCCTTCTTCTCTGTTTCTATTCGCTGGTCACCCTTGAGCGAAATAACGTGTTCAAGGATGAATTGACCCTTTGGATGGATGCATCAAAAAAATCTCCAAACAAGATGAGGGTTCATCACAATTTGGGGAGGGCCTATTTCCACAGGGGACACGTTGATGAAGCGATTCGGGAAGGAGAAATCGCCTTAAGATTGACTGCCCATATCCACCGAAAGGAGAATGTGAAATTCGTGCTAAATCTTCTTGGAGGAGCTTATCTTGCGAAGGGAGATAGGCCAAAAGCCCTGCAGATGTTTCAGCAAGCGATTGAAGTCGATCCAAATTTTGCAACCTCTTATTACAACATCAGTTGTATCTATGCCATTCAACAGGAGAAAGAAAAAGCGATTGAATATTTAAGAAAGGGGATTGCCCTGAACCAAAGCTATAAGGAAAAAGCTAAAAAAGATAAAGATTTTGATCCCCTTAAAGGGGGGAAAGAATTTGAAGAGCTCTTGAAGTGAGGTCCTTATCCCCCATTTGATATCTCCTTTGATGCCGAAGCCATAAATCCCCTCCGGGAATGAAGGATCCCCATCAAACTCGACTTCATAAATGGCAAACCTTATCAGAAGCAATTCAAAGGCCTTCGGCGTAAACCGCCAGTAATCACTCGGATAATCATGGATGGGAAAATTCATGACCGAGGACATGATCACCATTCCCCTGGGTTTGAGAATACGATAGATTTCTTCCATGGCCTGATGGACGTTCTCCACATGCTCCAGGGTGTCAAACATCAGGACTGTTCCAATGCTATTGCTTCTTATCTTTAAACAATGGACATCTTCCACCCGATCGACGCCTAACCCGGGGCGCATATCACAGCCGACATAGACTTTTCCTGGGAAAAAGGGCCTCAGATCTGCAAATTTCTCTTGCCCGTCAACGCAATAGGACCCAATTTCGTAGATGGGTCCCATGATGGGAAATCGCTTCAGAGTTCTTATCAGATAATCCTTTACCGATTGCCGCATGTCTCACTCACACTCTTAAAAGGTTCCCGAGCACTTTTACCATCACGTCGAATAGGATTTGACTCTGCTGTAAAAAGAGGGTGAAATCCTCCTTACTTTTCAGCCTTTAATTTATCGTAAAACGTCTCAACCGTGATCTTTTTCTTTAACTCCTCTATTTCTTTGTCAACCAGTTGGGTCACCTTTTTGTACCTCAATTGTCGGAGGATGCTATCTTTTACCTTCAGAAATGGGGGTTTGGGAGAGGTTCTCCGATCCTCTAACTTTAAAATATAGTAATTCCCCCGCACCTTGACAATTTCACTCATTGCTCCTTTTTCCAGTTTTGAAAGAGCCTCCTCAATCCCTTTTTCGCCCTTCCCTTTCTCAAACCATTCTACTTCTCCCCCTGCATATTTGCTCACCGGGTCCACCGATCGCTCTCTGGCCAATTTCTTGAAGTTTTCACCTTTTTTAAGGCTTTCCAAAATCTCCTTTGCTTCTTCTTCTTTCTCGACAACAATCTGACTCATCCGAAGATAGTCTCTCTCTTTAAACTCTGGGTTTGTCTCATAATAGATCTTCACTTCCTCCTCGGTCACTTCCACCTCTTTTTCAATGTAATCTCGGACATATTCCTGGGTAATGAAATCATCCCGGATCATTCTCAACTTGGCTTGGAAATCTGAATTTTCCGTCATCCCCCGATTTGTCCCCTCAACCACCAGAAGACGCGCTTTGATCATATTATCCAGCAATTCTTTTCTCTTCTCGAAATCTTCAAACTCTTGGCGTTTCCCAGAAGGCAGGGTCTTTAAGCGCGCCTCATAATCGGTCCGGGTGATGACTTCCTTTCCGACTTTGGCTAAGACTTCATCCGCCTCTTGGGCAAAAACCCGTGAGCCCTGAGCAAAGGAAAATAATATCAACCCTCCCATCATCCATCTCAACATCCCTTTCATTCTTCTCTCCCTCCCATTTCTACACGACTTCTTATGGATCAATCCAACCCGTTATCTCTTCTTGCAACAATAATAAATTCAGAGCAAAAAGGCCTAAACACTTTCCCCATCAGAGATTCCAGTCGATCGATCATGGAGGACATGAAAGCGTAGCGATAGAACCGGTCAAGATATTGAATGATTTTCTTGGAAACTCTATTCCCATGGAAAACGTGTTCGTCATAACACCACCCGATCGGATAAGCCGCCGATTCCAGGTATGAACTTTTGACACACCGCCAACCTGCTCTTTCGACGATCGATAATATGTTTCGCAGAGAGTTGCGCTTTAAAAACAGTTTTTCCTCCTCCATTCTTCGGCAAAGAAAGTAGAGAAAGGGATTATATCGGTTTGCTTCCACGATCACAATCGTTTTTGAAAAGGGAAGGCAACTTCTTAGGTCATCGATCGGTGAATCCATGTGATGGAGCACATCCTTAAAAAAAATCAGATCCACTTCCTTGTCCAAGGACAGACGATTTAAATCGGTCTTCTTTGGAATCACATTTCTGAGATCCATTTCATGGACCATGCGGTTTACGATTTCAATACACCGTTCATCGGTATCGATGCTAATCAAATGACGAACGTATTTTGAAAGAAAGTAGGTCGCCATTCCGTCCCCGCAACCGACCTCAACCGCAACCTCTGGTTTCTTCGGAAATGGAAGAAATGCCTCCTTCATGATCTTCTCATAATGCACGAAGGCCCAATAGCTTCCATAGTAGTAAGTCTGCAAAAACTTTTCAGGCAATGAACAAACCATTCAGAAGATCCCTCTTCATGATGGATGGATTCTTAGGGTTGACTTCGATGGATCAAGATTTGGCTATTCAGATCAACGAGCCCAGCCCATGGTTTCTCCCTATTTTTGACCAGGAACTTTTTCACATTTTCATGCCAGTCATAAAATCTTGCCCCATCTGCATGGGCAACGGCAACGACAAGATAGTATGTTCCTTCGGGAATGGGAATCGTTTGAATAAATTCAACTTCGGTCCAGTCCCCTGTCTCAAAAGAACCCAGCGCGACATCGCCCCATTGGCTGTTCATTCCATAAATATCGACAGGGTGATTCCCGTCGTATTTCCGCAGGTAAAATCCTACGATAGGATCTTTGATGTTTTCGTGAAATTGAATTTTAACACGAATGGACATCCACTCCCCAGAAATGAAAAGGCCGGTTTCTTCTTCCCGTCTATTTTTTAGGATGACCTCCACAATCTCTGCCTCAAAGGTTCCGTATCTTTCATAGATGGGCTCCTGGGGAGGAATTTCTTCGACCTTCTCCGTTCCTTCTTTTCCCCCTTCCTCCGTTTCTTTTTCGTCACCCCTCTCTGCATCATTCTCTTGCTGGAGAAAGACCCTTCCGGGGTCCATCGCTTTTTCAGTATCGGTTACCCTCTCTTTCGATGAAAGAATGGCATGATATTTATCGATCGCGGCTTCGGGACTCCCATCGGTAATTAATCGGCCCTCATGTAACAGGACAGCCCTATCGCAGAACATTTTGACGAGGTCCAAGTTATGAGAGACCATGACGATGGTCTTCCGGGTCGACTTAAACTCTTCCAGTCGCTTGAGGCACTTTTTCTGAAAGGCCTCATCCCCTACGGCCAAAACCTCGTCAATCAAAAGAATATCTGGATCCACACACATTGCTATGGAAAACCCGAGTCGCATGGACATTCCGGAAGAATAGGTTCGAATAGGGGAATAGACAAAATCTTCGATCTCCGCAAAAGAGACGATCTCATCGAATCTCTTCCTCATCTCTTGTCGATCAAAGCCCAGCATGGAACCATTGAGATAGATATTCTCTTCCCCGGTAAGGTCGGGATGAAATCCCACACCCAGTTCCAACAATGCCGAAATCTTCCCGCGGGCTGCAATCTTCCCTTCGTCGGGCACCAAGATGCCGCCGAGAACTTTAAGCAAGGTGCTTTTGCCGGAACCATTTTCGCCAATGAAGGCAACGGTGGCTCCGCCCTCAATCTCAAAATCGATCTCCCGCAAAGCCCAAAGCTCTCGATACGAACGCCTCTTCCCCTTCAACCAATTGATCGCGGTCTCCTTGAGGCTCAAGTTTCTGTCTTCCCATATCTTGAATTTCTTGGAAACCTTGGATACTTCGATCACTCAAATCTCCTCGGCCAGCCGTTTCTTCACCCGAAAAAAAGGGAAGTATCCCAATGTGAACGAGCCCAAAATGGCGATAAGAAGAACCATCCAATACTTTGCAGAGGGCCACCCGCCATTTAGTAAGACCTCACGGTAAGCGGTCACAAACAGGGTCATCGGATTGAGCTTATAAAAAAAGAGAAATGGTTCCGGAATCATCGAGGTGGGATAGGCAATGGGGGTCAACCAAAACCAGATCACAAGAAGGACGTCCAGGATATACCGGATGTCCCTGAAATAGATGTGGATGGAACTAAAAAAGAGGCACAAACCAAAGATGAAAAGACTTTGGAGGAGAATCATCAAAGGAAGCGAGAAAGTAGCCCACCCGGGGAAATAACCAAAGATCATTAAAATGGGAATTACGAAAATGAAAGTGATCACGAAGTGTAACAGGCAAGAAAGGACAGTAGAAAGAGGCAAAATCTCTCTCGGGAAATAAACCGCTTTGATCAAATAACCGCTATCCGAAAGGGAAGTCAATGAAAGGGAGAGACTGGCCGAAAAGTAACTCCAGGGAAGATAGCCACACATAAAAAACATGGGAAAATCCTTCACCCGGATCTTCATAATATAATCGAAAGCAAGGGTGTAGATGATGATGATCAAAAGAGGGTTGAGAAGGGACCAGAGGATTCCAAGATAGGAACGTTTATACTTCGTTTTGAAATCCCTGGAAACCAGATTTCTGATCAAATCCTGATAGTGGAATATCTCAAGCCCTTTCATTGGCTCCATCTGTCCTTTTGCTCTCGATCAGTATCCGGAAAGGATTTTCTCCAAACCTCCAAAGGAATCTTCGGAGAGGATCATCATCCTTTTCAGCAAATAGGGATGATCGCCCTTGAGATTCCCACCGGGCTCGGTGATCAACGCACTCCAATAACCTATCTCCTTTAAGGATTCAATAAGATCCGAATTATAAGCCCCAAAAGGATAGGCGAAAAAATGAACCTTCTTTTCACTGCCGATGGCTTCTTCGATCTTTCTCCTGGACAACTCTAATTCTTCTTGAATCCTCTTTCTTTTCTCATCTTCCATTTCATAGCGACCTCGATTTCCCTGGTGGCTTGATAGATGGTTCATCAACTCTTCTTTCCAATCCCTCTTGTCGAAAAAAGTTCCCCCCTTTTTCCCTACATAATCGACACACAGATCCATCCACTTCGAATCCGGAATAAATCGTTGCGAGACCAGTTCATACCCCAGCCCAAAGAGGGGCGCCCCGGGTCTTGGATCCAGCCCCTTGATGATAGGCTTGGTTTTGGCTTTTCCTTCCTCATAAAAATCTTCCACATGGTCGTTCACAAAGATCAGTGCATGGGTGTGCGAATGTCCTTCGATTTTCAGAGTCCCCTGCGTTTCAACCTCCTTCCACCAACGGCTCCTCGATTTTTGGAGATATTCGTCGGCCGTAGGGGCAAAGACGGTTCCCTTGAACCCATACGCTTTCAGGAGCGGATAAACCAGGGTGTAATTCTCGATCGTTCCATCATCGAAGGTCATCACAATAGGGCGATCTGGCATGAAGGTTTCTTCTCCCCGGACATAGTGAAGAAGATCGTCTAAAGTAATCGTCTCGAATCCATTTTTCTTCAACCAGGAGAGATGATGAACGAAATAGGCCTCGAAACCTTCGAGCCACGGATGGTACAGTAACACATAAATAGGCTTATCAAATTGTGTGCGTCGAATCTTACCCTCTTAACAATGTTTTCAACCGCCGAAAAGAAGAAGTTGAAAATGGGGAATCCCCTTTTTTGATTTCTTTTCCTTTATAGCAATCCAAGTAAAGGCTGATCCCTGTTTGAGGGGATCTGAGATCCAGGCCGCGCAATTCAGGTTCTTGACTGGCCTGGTAATGGACCACCTTCGGCTCAAATCCACATTCGTGCAAGACCTGGATCAATGCGGATTCATCGTATAAGAATCGATGGCCGAGCAGTCTCATCCCTAAATTAAACACCTCACAGAGGGTATTCGTCCTCAAAGGAATCCCGACCTCTTTCCTCCATAATGGGATGATCTCCTGATCACCCTTTAAATATCTTCTCGCAAATTCGTACAAATTGGGAGTGAGGAGCCTCATGACCCCATCTTCTCTTAGTATCCGGAAACACTCTTGCAGAAAATGATAGGCCGCTTTCAATTCAATTTGATCGAGGAAATCTTCTGAATGGATATAATCCACAGAATCAGCTTTGAACGGAAGATTCTGGGTTAGGTCGGCAATCAGATCGGGTTTACAGGATGGTTCGATATCAACGTTGATCCATTGTCCCAGCTTATGATGCCCACACCCAAAATGAATTTTGACCTTTCTCTTCATAAACAAAAATAATAAAATTACGGTGCGACCAAGTCAACCCTTTGACCGCATCCATCCTCCAACTCAGATGCATTAACGGGCCTCCTGAGCCTTTAACCTGTAAACGGTGATCCCACCCTCGCTATAGAGCTTTTCGCCATAGGCAGCAATGAGTTCATCCAATAGGTTGATCAAGTGATCATAGTGTTGAATGGCTGTAAGAGTTTTGTCCCACTCATGGCGGTTATCGAGGAGGTAGTCAATTCCGTTTGCAGCCAGAATTTCACGCAATACTCCCCCATTGGGTATTTGCTCAAAACGCAGAAAGCGTTGGCCTATCATATTCGCCCAGACATATTCACGATCAAGATAGTAGCCTCGGTTCTCGTAAGTTGCCAGTAACACCCGGGCCTTAGTCGGCAGTGAATGATTGATGTATTCAAAGACCGGAAACGGCTTTACTTCGTGCGTCAACAGCTCGTTGCGGGTCTGCCTGCCGGACAGGTAAGGTAACCGATCCAATAGAGTCGCTCTCGGCGCTGCCTGAACGAGCGGGAGTTCAGACAGAAGACATGCGATGAGTGCTGCTTTACCAACTAAACCCAACCGTGCGATGACCCATGAGCCGCCAAAAGCAGCCAGGAGCGCCCCCATGGGAAGCATTGGCAGCAAGAAGCGAATCTGATGGGTTAGACAGAACCAAATGGAATAGTAAGCTAAAATGAAGAACAGTAGCCAGCGTACGAGTTTCTCTCGACGTATCTCTATGAGCCCTAAAGGGAGAAGCCATACCAAAACATAGCCGAGGCTGAGCCAGTCAAAGCGCTGTGGATATCGGATGAGCCTCAAAGGCCCGATCAGATAGGCTGCAATCGTGAAGGGCATATTGGTGGAATGCAGGTAATGGTAGAGGTAGTGATGACCCAAAGCATCCCAGTGGGATGCAGGAAAAAATCGGATGCCAAACGGATAAATTGGGTCGCCTGTAAACACCCAGCTTTTGATGTACCATGGGCTAACCACGGTTAAGGCAATCAATCCGACTAATACTGCATTTTTCAATCGAACCTTTAGACGTGTGTCGGTGCTGCTGAGCAACGTCATGATGCTCAATAGCAATGCCACGGCAGCACTGGTCAGTTTAAGGCTGGCAGCACCCCCCGCCAGTAGACCGGCCAAAAACAACCAACGTAAATTACGATCCGTACGCCAGCGCCACCAAGCCGCGAAGCTCAAACAGCTATAAGCCGCCGTCCCGATGTCCACCATGCCAACGCCTGTAATCTCTTTAATGACAGGAAGCGATAGAAAGATTGCCACTCCAAGCAAACCAATCGTTTGTCTTTGTTGCGCACCCAAATACCACACTCCCGCAGAAGTTAACAGCACAAGGCTCCAGTGGATCATGTGCACAAGGACCTCACCCGACGATCCCAGAAGTAGTGCCTGTGTGTAAAGCATCTCCAAGCCAAAGGGCCAATTCGAATGAACAATATAAGGAATGTTGATGATTCGTCCGGCAGCAATATAGATTTTGGGAATGGCGAGATGATAGGCCACTTCGTCCCAGTCCAGTGGGGGAAGCAAGCCATAAGCAAGCAACGGATAGAGGAGACTCATCAAAATGATGGCCCAAAGGACCATAGACCATTTTGTCAAACAAAGCTTGGGAAGGCGTGATCCAGCAATGACAAGAGGCCAGCGCCAGAGCCCTAAAACCCCGAGCCCCACCAAAAACGCCCACGCCAAGTACCCACGGAAGAAGCCCAATAAGCCTAATCCCAGCAGTCCTATCCACCATAGGGTCAGACCCAATGCTGCTGAAAATAGCAGCCGTTCCCAGTGGGTCGGTTGAAGACGAAGAGCTGCAAGCGACAAATCCCCCATGCCGATTGCACCTAACCAGATGAGAATCAGAAGAGATAAAGGTTTCAGAGATAGACGTAATACGAAAAGAGGGCCAACAGGCCAAGCGACCATGCCCAGAACGTAGATCACCAAGATGATTGCGAACGAAGCCAACGCCCAAAGGACGCGAGAACGCATTAACGAGGCGGGGCGATCGGGGTTGTCAAGATTTGGAAACATCAATCAAGACTAAGAATTTCCTTATTTGAAGAGATATAAGATAAAGTCGCTTTTGCATCAAGCGAAACACTGTTTTACAAAATCGAAAGAGAAACCGGGAGCAAGAGTCGTTGATTTTCGTCGATTTCAAAAGTTAACCCTTCGGCTACCCGGTCCAGCCCCGCCTTCAAAGGCGGGACTTACCGTCGTCGAACAGCTAACTTAAGGACACCATCCATCAATCCATTCAAAAGTGATAGGCTGCGAGCAGAGAGACAAAAACCCGGGAAGCTCGATTGAGAGGCAACTTGACCTCCCTTTTCATGGAAGCTATAATGTTTTTAAAATTTAGGAGGAATGCTTGGGTATTTTAGACCCCTTCAGGAAAAAGGACCGATGTTATAAAGACTTTTGGGAACGGATGGGTTCAAATTCCGAAATGGCCCTCTCGATGATGGACGGAAGCCCAAACGAAGATATCTGCCAATTGACAGGCCAATATATCGCCAAAAGAATTTCAAATGCCCTCCTCTTGGATCCAAACGATGTCGTTCTCGAATTGGGTTGTGGAATTGGAAGGATCGGTAGAGAGATTGCTCCCCTCTGCGGGAAATGGCATGGTGCGGACATTTCGACCCATTTGATTAAGATTGCCAGACAGAGAATGAGCCATTTGAACAATGTGGAATTCAGCGCCCTGAACCGAACCTCTCTTCATCCCTATCCTGATCACTTTTTCGATAAAGCCTATTCTCATGCGGTTTTCATTCACCTCGATAAAGAAGACCTCTTTTTGTATCTAAGAGAAATGGCCAGGGTCTTAAAGCCCGGAGGGCTTCTCTATTTCGATACCTGGAACTTGAAAAATCAAGTCGGGTGGGAAAGATGGATGATGGAGGTAGAGGCTTGGTCTCAGTCTGATCAGAAGGTTAGGAAGCAGGTGAGCCGAAATCAATTCTCCATGCCTGAAGAGATTAGCCTTTATGTCGAAAATTCTGGGTTTGATGAACTCTTCTCCCTCTCGGATTCTTTCTGGATCCAGGAGATTGCTTATCCATCAGACCCTAAAGAGCCGGATCGCAAAAAAGAGCGCATCCAACTCATCCATCAAAGACTCGATCGGATTGCTATTCATACTTCTCTTGTCAACCTTTTTGCCCAACATCTAAGATTTTTGAAAGGACAAGTCTCACCGATCGAGTTTCATCGATTTATTTGGAATCAGGAAGAAAACGAAGACAGTTCCCTTTATCGGCGTTGGTTATCTGCTCTCTGGAAGAAAAATGAAAAACAATGGGGTCCCCCCCCAGCATAGAGGATGGACACTTTACCGGTAAGGTTTCAACCATTCAGAGAGTTGAGGATTAACCTTGAATCCAAGGGCAGCTGCCTCGTCAAGGTGTTTTAGGGCCAGCCGAAATTCCCTCTTCGCATAATAGGCCGCCGCAAGATTGTGGTGAGCCCTTGCCTCGTTAGGGTTGATCTCCAACGCCTTCTTCCATTCTGAGATTGCCTGGTCAGACCTGCCTTGCTTAAAGGATGCATCCCCCAGATTGAGCCTCGCTGCAACGCTCCGGGCATTGATTTGCAATGCCTTTTCACTTTCGATCATGGCCTCTTGGATATTGCCCTTTGCGAGATAGGCCTCTCCCAAATTGGTATGTGCTTCCTCATCGTTTGGCGACAGGCTTAACACCTTCTTAAATTGAAAAATAGCCTCATCGACCATCCCTTTATAGCGATAAGCTACGCCAAGATTGGACAAGGCTGCCACATCCTTGGGGTTAATTTTCAAGGCATTGCGAAACGCGGAAACCCCATCATCGAGCCTCCCCTTATAAAGGTAAATCATCCCAAGAAGGGTATAGGCATCTCCGTGATCAGGATTCAGGGCCATAGCCTTACGGATCTCTAAAAGGGCCTGATCCCCTTCCCCTTTTCTGAGATAGGCCTCTGCTGAGTTCACATGGGCTTCAACATGATCTGGATTGATCATCAAAATCTTCTTGAATTCTATGAGAGCCCTCTCCGGATCTCCGTTTTTTATATAGACCAGCCCCATATGATTGAGGGCCCTGACGTTGTAAGGATCAATTTTTAGTGCCCGTCTGAAATTTGCAAGACTCTCTTCGATCTCTCCTTTTCGATCATAGATCTCTCCTACGTAAGCATAGGCCTGAGCATATTTAGGATGAACGGCCAGCGCCTTCTTAAAGAGATGGAGGGCCTCGTCGAAATGTCCTTGATTATAATAGATGACTCCCAGATTAAGGTGAGCAGGTGCCAATTTAGGATCCAATCTTAATGCCAGCTCAAACTCCTTCTGTGCCTCCGCCACCTGCCCGTTTCTAAAGTAGAAATATCCAATGTTATAATGGGGTCTTCCTTTTTGAGGAGACTTTTCTACCACGTCCCTCCATAAACCGTATTCACTTCTCCAGACCGCGTTTCTCTCAATCGTTGCCCATGAGAGGGGAAGGATCGCCAGAAAGAGCATCCCCGCAAAGATCGCTTCTTTCCTAAGTCTCCCTGCTGTAACCCACCTCTCCCATAATCTTACCAAAAGAAGGGAAAACAAAAAGATGGGGCCCATGGAAGGAAGGTAAAGGCGGTGCTCAAAGACCATTTCAAGGGGAATGATGGAGGATTCGATTACGAGATTCCCGAAATACCAGAAGATGAAAAAGGACAGGACTGGCCATTTCTTCATCTTCCATATCCCTATCCCGAGAAAAACAAGGATGGCGACAAGAGAGAGGAAAGTGCTAAGAGGGTCAACCAATGACTTTGAAACCGGAAAATCGTAATCGAGATTCAGTCGGGAAGGAGCCGGGAAAACCAATAAAGACAAATAATGGAGGGTCACCCGGAATTGGGTGAGAACCCTTTCTGGCATCGTAAAATCTCGATACTGATATCCCTCCCTGATGACATCGATATACCTCCCTCCCAAAAAGACGAAACCAATCAATCCAAGTCCACCGAGAATGAGAAAGATCTTTAGGAGGGGTCGAAAAGAAAATCCTTCTTCCCATTGCCTGAAGAAGAGAACTTCATAAAGAACAATAAAAACAGGCAGCATCAAAGCATTTTCTTTCGAGAGAACTGCAAGGAGACCACTGAGCCCCATTCCTCCATAATAAACGATTCGTCTCTTCCCAGTGGTTAGCCTCCCCTTAATAAATAAGATCAGAGAGAGAAGATAAAGCATCGCGGCCATCGATGTCATTCTCTGGACAATATAGGTCACGGCTTGAGTCTGAACAGGATGGACAATAAAGAGAAGGCTGGTTAAGAAAGCCACTTTGAATCCAATGGACGCATATTTTTCTCTCTGGGAAGGAAGGCTGAGCGTAAGAAGGATAAACCAAAAGAGGAGAATTCCTGTGGCGAGGTGAATGATGAGATTCACCAAATGGTAGCCAAAGACATTGAGTCTCCCAAAATAGAAGTTCAAGGCAAAGGTGAAGTAGGAAAAGAGGCGGATGCTTTCGGAAAGGCTAAAGGAAAAAAGCTTAAAGAAACGTTCCGATGAGAGGTCATAAAAGTGGACAGCCGGGTTATCCACAATATTGGGTCGGTCATCGAATTGCCACGGGACTTGAAAGGTATTGAAATAGAGGAGTGTCGTGAGCCCAATCAAAATTGCTATGGCAAGGAGGTAATGAATTCGTTGAGGATATGAACCCGTTTCATGGGTTCGACTTCCTGAAAAAGACCTCTTGAAATCGTCTCCCCGCTCAGATAGGTTCTTTCTGTTCTTTTTCGAAACCATCGCTCCGATTGATCATTTTCTTCCCGAAGGAGAACGTTACCTAAACAATGCGAAACCGTCACCACTATTTGATTTGGTCGAAATAGGCCTCCACCTTGATCCCCTTCTTTAATTCCTCCACCTTCTTTTCAAGAAGGGCTTCGATCTTCTTGTTTTTTTCAAGTTGAAGGACTTTCCCCCGCACCTTTTCTTCCAACGCTCTTATCTTTTCAGGTGCTTCTTCCTTCTTGCTAAGCAAATAAACGATCTGAAATCCCTCATCTGTCTTTATCGGCTTGCTGAACTCACCTTCTTTCAAATTGAAAACGATCGCCTCCAAAGGAGGGGAAAGATGTCCTTTGGTGATTGGCCCGACGAGTCCGCCCTTTGACTTAGACTGTGCTATGGACTTTTCTGCTGCCATTTTTGAGAAATCTCCCCCTTTCAGTAGCTCCTGAAATATCTCATCCGCTTCTTTCTCTGTTTTTACCAGGATCTCTCGAATGGTTACCATTTCTTTCGGGATCAAATTAGGATTCCTCTTCAGGACCTCTTCAACTTCTTCCTCTCTGACCGTAACGAAGGGCTCGATCTTCGAGGCAATATATTCCTTTGCAAGAATCTCGTTTTTATACATCTTAAGTTTCAACTGAATCTCTGGTTTTTCATCCATTTTTTCTTTCTCTGCCTCTGTCACAATCAAAGAATTTTTTATAAGAAGATTCAGAAGATCTTTCTTCTCCTGAGGGTCAAAGGGTGCCCCCTTCATGAAAGGTTCGTATCTTTTTATTAACTCATCCAGGTCACTCTGAGTGATCACCTTTTCACCGACCCTTGCCAAGATCTTCTCTGACGCCGAGAATAGCTCAGAACGTACAAAACCACTTAGTCCAATGATCGCAAAAATAACCCCCCAGCATAAAAGAATCCTCTTCATTTGTTGCTCCTTTCTGATTGAACCCAGAGGTTGCATAAACTTTGGGATAAACGGACATAAGCAAAGTTTGGCCAATTATGATAAAGAATTTTTCATATCGTTGTCAAGGATTTGAGGCGCTGGGTACCGGGCAAGCAGGATAAAGACAAGAAACAGAAAGACAAAACCATTGATTTTTTTGGGAAAGATGTCTATAATTGATGAGTAAGTTTAAGGCAAGTCTTGAGAAGGAGGTGAAAATGGAATGAAGAAGACTGTGTCAGTCCTTTTATCAATAGTCCTCATCGGCCTATTGACCGTTTCTTTGGTCGGTTGCGGGGCGGATATCAAGGCCGAGAACGAGAAATTGAAATCAGAAAACACGAATCTTCAATCGGACAACGACAAACTAAAGCTTGAGGTTCAGAAATTGAAGGAGGAGCTTTCGAAGGCCGCAGAGAAAGATGCAACCATCAGTTCCATGACGGCTGAAAATGAAGCCCTGAAGAAACAGGTTGAGGATTTGAAGGCCCAATTGGCCCAGGCAGGCAAAAAGAGGAAATAGGGATCAGGTATTTTCTGGAGAAAAAAGGGAAGGCCCGAATGAGAAGTGGGTTTTCCCTTTTTTGCTTCTCGTTTCGCTTCTATGAAAAAACAGCATCATCCATCGAGTCATCGACCGAATCAGAAAAATAAACGAAGCCTTGTCCGCTCTCTGATCTATGCCTTTATCCTTTCCTTCATCCTGTTCATTCTTGGAGGAATGGCGCTCTTTCTCTATTATTCTCGTCACCTCCCTGACTATCGCCCCTTAAAGGACAGAAACCTGAATGCCTCCTCTATCGTCTACTCCGAGGAGGATGAGGTGGTCGGAAAATTTCTCCTCGAGAATCGCATCCCGATCTCTTATGACCGAACTCCCAAGCTCCTGGTCCATGCCTTCGTCGCAGCGGAGGACGCCGAGTTTTTCCAACACCGGGGAATTGATTATAAGGGAATTGTCCGGGCCCTCCTTAAGAACCTGATGGCCGGACGAATTGTCCAGGGTGGAAGCACGATCACTCAGCAGGTGACGAAGACCTTCTTTCTCACCCCCAAACGAAGCCTCCTTCGAAAATTGAAAGAGGTGGCCTATGCCTTTGGCCTCGAGCACAATCTGACCAAAGAGGAGATCCTTTCTCTCTACCTGAACAACATCTACCTCGGCAATGGGGCTTACGGGATCGAGGCTGCAGCAGAGAGTTACTTCAACAAGCGGGCCGAACAGCTCAATCTCGCAGAGATGGCCATGACGGCGGGTCTGGTCAAAGCCCCCAGCCGCTATTCTCCTATCAACAATTTCAATCGAGCAAAAAGCCGACAGGCTTACGTCCTCGGCCGGATGGCGGAATTAGGTTTCATCACGCAAGAACAGAAGGATCGGGCCCTTCGGACCCCTATCAAATTGCAATCCCGGGAAAGCGCCTATTTCAGTAAAGCGCCCTATTTCACCGAGCTTATTCGGCATCAGGTAGAGAACAAATATGGAAAGGAAAAACTCTACCAAGAGGGATTGAGGATCTACACAACCCTCGACCTCTCCCTTCAGAAAGCTGCCCAGAGAGCCGTTGAAGCGGGGTTGAGAGACCTCGATAAACGCCAGGGTTTTCGGGGTCCCATCCGAACCCTTTCCTCGGGTGAAGTGAAAAACCTCATTAAAAAGAAAGGGGCTTCGTCACCTCTCTCTTTGCAGGAGACTCATGAAGCCGTGATCCTGGAAAAGGATGATGCCAGAAAATCTTTTTCGGCCTGGGTTGAAGATCGAAAGGGTTTTCTTCCCTACTCGGAGATGGCCTGGGCTCTAAACGTCAAACCCACACCGAATTTTAGACCCGGGAAGGTAAAAGACCCTTCCGATCTGCTTAAGCCGGGGGATGTGGTTCAGGTAAGAGTGAAAGATACGGCTAAAAAAGACCACCCCCCCATCTTTCTCTGGATCAAGACCCGGTCGTTCAAGGCGCCCTCCTCTGTATCGATCCTAAAACAGGACATGTGAAGGCAATGGTCGGAGGCCGGGACTTCAGTGAGAGTCAATTCAATCGGGCCGTCAGTTCTCATAGACAACCCGGATCTGCCTTCAAACCCCTTATTTATGCTGCGGCAATTGAAAAAGGCTATACCCCTTCAACGGTTCTCATGGATTCTCCCGTCGAGTACTCGGACCAAGACGGTGGAACTTACTGGGCTCCCAAGAACTATGATAAAGCTTACATGGGACCGATCACCTTTCGGAATGCCCTGGCCCATTCCCGAAACGTTGTCACTGTCAAAATCCTTGAGGACGTTGGCATTGGGTACGCACTCAAATTCATAAAAAAAATGGGGATCGAATCTCCCGTTAAAAGGAACCTTTCGATCGCATTAGGCACTTCGGAGGTTTCCTTGCCTGAACTGGTTTCTGCCTTTGGAGTCTTTGCGAACGGAGGGGAACGAGTCAAGCCGATCTTTATCCGGAAGATTGCCACCATGAAAGGAGAGGTGCTCGAAGAGAACGATCCCTATATTGAAATCGAGGAAAAGGAAGAAAATGAAGGGGCTCTGGAAACGCCTTCCCCTCCGCTCAAAGAACGGGTGATTTCCGCCCAGCATGCCTTTCTCATGACCCACCTCCTTGAAGGAGTTGTCCAGCATGGAACAGGTCAGATGGCAAGAGCGCTTGGACGGCCGATTGCGGGAAAAACAGGCACTTCGAGCGATTACGCCGACGCATGGTTCATTGGGTACAGCCCTTCTCTCCTCGCTGCTGTGTGGGTCGGATTTGATGATAAAACCTCCCTCGGGAAAAACGAAACCGGGGCCCGGGCAGCCCTTCCCATATGGACCTCCTTCATGCAAGGCGCTTTACGGCAGACACCCTCTGAACCCTTCAAGGTTCCGAATGGGATCACCTTGGTCAGGGTGAATCTCGAATCGGGCCTTCCTTCCAACGGAGATCCGAAGGACATGATTCTGGAGGCCTTTGTGGACGGAAATGGCCCTATCCCCGTCGAACAGGCAAGTCCCAAAAAAGAGGGAACCTCTTCAGGAGGACCGGGGAGGGGAATTCTACCCGAAACCCGAGTAAATGGCCCTTAAGAAGACGAAGCTTCTCCTGGGGAATCTTAAGCCAGATTCGAATAGAAATATGTTTCACTTGAACCCTGGACCCCTTGAATCCTCAAACCCTCAAGCCATTTTTTAAAGGAAAGGGATCTATGAAAGACGAAGTATTAAAGAACATATTAAATTTTAAGACCGTGGCAGTGGTGGGAATCTCTCCCAAGCCGGACCGTCCGAGTTACATCGTGGCGGCATTCCTTCAATCGAAGGAATATCGCATCATCCCTGTCCGGCCTGATGGGGATGAAATTTTAGGGGAGAAGGTCTATCACACCCTTACGGAGATCCCAAGAGAGATTGAGATCGATGTCGTCGATATCTTCCGAAAGCCAGAAGACGTCCCACCGATTGTAGAGGAAGCAATCCAGCGGGGCGCGAAAGTCATCTGGATGCGAATAAGCGTCAATCCGAAGTTGTGATAAAATTGAAAAACATGTGAATTCACGGTGTTGATTCTATTTTGGATTGACGCATGAAGAACAGAGCCGCTGCGCGAATAAGAAAGATTATCCTATGGGGTTTCAATCGGGGACTTCCGTTACAAGTTGCCAAAACTTAGCAACGGAGGAATTTTAACACCAAATTGAACGGGTATCAATAAAAAAAACGGTGCTTCGCACCAACCTTTGTTTCTACCGCGCAGCGGTTTAGTTCTTCAGGAAGGAATCGTCCACCCAGAAGCCGGTTCAAGGGCGGAAAAGGCAGGATTCATGGTCGTGATGGACCGCTGCATGAAAAAGGAATACCAGCGCCTTCTTTAAAATCAAGAGATAGAAAATCGAATCATCGCCCCTTTCCCCCTTTAGCGGAGGAGGCGGGAGATTGGGGTTTGCGTTCGATTGGATCTTACGGACCCAGGATCGTCCTCCGACCATTGTAGCGTTCGGTGTCATATTGGGTCTTTACGTTAACCAAGTTCAACCGGCCGATGGCCTCCTCCAATGGAACGGCGGTGATTTTTCCGTTCCGGTAGCTGACCACCATGCCAAGATACTCTCTCGCGATGAGATCGACGGCAGCAATTCCAAAATACCTTCCCATCCGGCGATCATAGGCACAGGGCAAGCCTCCCCGCTGTAAATGGCTGAGGGTGATGCTTCGGGTCTCTATTTTGGTCGAATCGGAAATCTCTTTGGCTAAGTATTCTCCAATTCCTCCCAGTGTCTTGTGGCCAAAACTGTCGAACGTCTCATCTTTTGCAATCAGGGAAGAGCCCGATGGTTTCGCTCCTTCGGCAACGACGATGATATCGTAACGGGCCCCTTTTCTTCTACCCTCTAAGACCAGCTCATTGACCCTCTCATGGTCAAAATCATATTCGGGGATAAGGATGATATAAGCGCCGCTCGATTCGCCTCCCTCAAGGGCCAGCCAGCCAGCATGCCTTCCCATAGTCTCGACGACAAAGATCCTCCGGTGGGAACCTGCCGTGGTCCTCAGGCGATCGATCTCCTCTGTGATCACACTCACTGCCGTCTCGAATCCGAGGGTATAATCGGTTCCGGAAAGGTCCTTATCAATCGTTTTTGGAATTCCCACCACCTTCACGCCCTCACGGGAGAGCTTATGAGCCACTCCGAGGGTATCCTCCCCCCCAATAGCAATCAGAAAATCGAGATGGAGCCGCTCAATATTGTTGAGGACAATAGCGGATCGATCGTTCTTGGGGTCATACGGATTGGTCCGGGAGGTCCCAAGGTTCGTACCACCATGGCGATCCCAGGTCCTAACCATCTCCTCGCTCAAGATGACAATTCTTGAAGCCGGGGCATCCTCATCCGCATCGGGATAAACCAGCCCTTTCCAGCCATCCCGAATTCCAACAACTTCATATTGGATCTTTCTGCTTCTCTGGAGGCGATCATCCAGCGCTGTTTTTACGACCCATTTGATCGCTGGATTTAATCCAGCACAGTCTCCGCCTCCCGTCAGAATTCCAATCCTTTTCTTCTCCATCCTTGTCTCCTGTCTCCTCAAGAAAGCTCTTTCAGGTTCCCATTGCCCTTCCTGGAAGACCAATTTTTCTGATCAACACCCTCCCAAACCTTATTCCGGAATACCACTCTGCACCCCCCTTATCATTTTGGGGAGTCGAGGAATTCTTTGAGGGTCATCCTGTTGTAACTCTCTGAGGCGATATATTTTAAGATGACCAAAAAGATCTCCGGATTAACATAGCCCGGAATATTCGTAATTTTTGATCCATCGGGCTCAAGGAACCAGGAGGTGGGAAGCGCTCTTACATAATAGTTTGAAGCGATCTTATTCTCTTTATCGATATTCGTTCGAACCGTGATGAAATGGCCTTTTAGGAATCGGATGATCTTGGGGTCGTTGAAGGACTCCGCCTCCATTTTCTTGCAGAACGTTCACCAATCGGCATAAAAGTTGACGAATATCTTTTTGTCTCCCGATTTCCCTTTTGCGATTCCATCTTTATAGGATTGCCACTGGATGTTCTCTGCATTCGAGAAGAAAGGAATTAACAAAATAAAAAGGACCCATGTTAAAGAGATCAACCGTTTTCCCATTTTTTAATATTAGCATAGCCAGCCCCTGTTTTCCAGCATTGAGAAGATTGGGTGGTAGGCTATTTTCAAATAGGACAATCACAATGGAAAAAAACGGGAAAAGATTTACTCCGAATGGGAAGGTAAAGTTAACCGGAGACATATCGGAAATCTTTTCGAAGAAAACCGGTAATCCAAATAGAATTGCCTCGGATTGGATGGGATAATTTCCCATGTGACGCACTGGAGATACAAACTCGTTTAAAAAACCAACTATTTTCCTTCAGCAACGTCACATGATTCAGCTACGGTTTTAGTGATGGCCTTGAACGTCTTGTCCAGTTGCGAAAGGGTTTTATCAAGATATTCAGGCGATATTGCTATGGGAGAAGGATACAATTTTAAGAAAATTTCTTTTGCCGTTGTTATGATGATTTCGCCCTTTTCCATCCTTGCTTCCCTCCTTGAATAGATTTGGTTCGATCTTGCCAATTCTATCAAAAATAGGCAGAGATGGCAAATAATTAAAGAGGCCTCTCTGTCTCATGTTTTCATTTTATCACATTGCATCCTTCGCGAATATCAATTATTCTTTAGTCCAACTTCCGCAGTTTTAGTTATTTTGAAGGAACTATTTCGGAATGAAAAGGATGAGTTCCCGCTAAATTGCTACAGTCCTATAATCCAATTTTTTCAAATATTTTGAAGTGATACAGAATGACTAAAAAAAACTTGACAAAGCCAAACGCTTTTTATATAAATAGAATAAAAATGGGACAGTGTCCCATAAAATAATTCGTGTGAAGTTGGTAAAGAACTGAATTGCAAACCAGTCATCTTGTGCTGGATCGCTTTGAGTTCCAATTTAACAAAGAAAGGAGGGGGAGATCATGGATAATTGGCTTACAGGGAAGACAACCATTATCATTGGCGAAAGAGATGGTGTACAGGGCCCGTCCATCGCCAAATGCCTTCAGGCAGCAGGAGCCAATGTCGTCTTTGCTGTGACAGAGTGTTTTGTCTGAACGGCTGCGGGGACAATGGATCCGGAAAATCAATCCCAAATCAAGAACATTGCTGATCGAGCAGAAAAGGACAAAGTTTCCCGTGATGACATCATTGTGGTGCTTGGCGCAAGTGATATCGATGGGGCATTGATTTCAGCGGAAACGGTCACTTCCGGTGACCCGAGCTTTTCCGGACCATTGGCAGGGGTCTCGTTGAGACTTCCCGTTTACCATATTTTAGAGCCGGCGATCAAACAAGCAGTTCCCGAAGACGTCTATGAAGAGAATGTGGGAATCTGGGAATTGGCTGTGGAACCAGAGAAGATTGAGAAGATAGGACAGGAATTCGAAGCCATTCGTCAAAAGAACAGAGCAAGCGCTTAGTTTGATCAAGTGTGAGATCGCCGTGATGTGATGATGACTCTCCTGCTGCCTTGATAGGAGAAACGGAAGGGAAGGAGATTCACATGCGACTTGAGATTGAATCCATTGACATAAAGGACATCCAAGCAGGGCCAAGGACGTATACCAAGGATTAGCGTGGAGGAATATCGTACGAGGCCGGACTGTTACAAACCCCGTAGGAGATCCTTCCCTAACCAAGGAACAAGAAAAAGGGCTCCGTCGCAAGTATATCCTAAAAGCTTTGGAGTTACTCCAAAAGGGTGTCGATGGGCCAACAGTGGTCACCTCGGGAGAGGACTGACCGTTTGATTCAATCATCTTTGGGAGGGAGTTATGGCGATTGAGGTCAATGCAGACATATTTGAAAAGGAAGTGGTCCAATCGGAGGTGCCGGTTTTAGTTGATTTTTGGGGACCCCAATGTGCCCCCTGTTTGGCCTTAATGCCGAAGGTAGAAGGATTAGCCGAAAAATATGGGGAGAAGCTGAAAATTACAAAGGTCGAGGCATCTAAAAACAGAAGGCTTTGTTTAAATCTGAAGGTTTTTGGATTACCCACATTTCTCTTCTATAAAAGTGGGAAAGAAGTGGAACGGCTATCAGGAAATAGCCTTAAGATTGAAGAAATAGAAGAGGCGGCCAAAAGGATGATCGAATAGATAAAGGAGGACTTTCACCCATGTCTGTCGTTATCAAAGAAGCAAGTTATGTCATTGTCCATGTTCCTGACTTTGTGCGATACGGATCCAAACCCATTCGGGATATCGAAGAGAACCCGGAGGTGCTCAAAGAGATAGACAGCCATCTGAGGAGTTACGAAGATACGGTCAATTATGTTCCCCATCAGGTATTCATCGGGAACAGGCACCCGGATGAACTCAACGATATCCCCAGGCCGTGGTATGAACACCTCTCAAAAGATGGGGAAAGGAATGGGCCTTTTGGAGAGATAATGCCTGAAGAGGAATTCTACGGCTGGATGAAAGTTGCGGATGACTTTGATCTTCTTTGGCTGGACCCCCAGTTTATCGAGCAGATCAGGGATAAGTTTGCTTCCCATCCATTCGTTGGTGAGGCCTGGGTCAAAAAGTTAGGTCAGGGGAAAGCTCCCGAAAAAATAAAGGAGATCATTGAGCAGGGGGCTGCCTTGCCCCTTGTTTATAACGGGAAGCTCGTCGGTTCATTGAGACGTGACCACGATCGAGACGATACCCTGAAGGCCGAAGTCCTCATGGAGAACCTGGTAGCCAAAGCTTCGGGGGCGCTGGCCATGCTTCATCTCTTTCATTTGGCGAAAATCGTCCCGACCGATGTCGATTTTGTTCTGGACTGTACAGAGACGGCCATCGGGGACAGGTATAATCGAGGCGGTGGGAGTCTCTCAAAGGCCTACGCCGAAATGGTGGGTTGTGTCAATGCGACAGGCAATGATATCCGGGCCTTCTGTTGCGCTCCGAATCACGCCCTTGTCAATGCAGCCGGATTGGTTGAATCCGGAATTTATAACACGGTGGTGGTGGCTGGCGGGGGTTGTTTGGCCAAGGTGGGCATGAAGTCTGCGGCTCATCTGAAGCATAACATGCCGATTCTGGAGGATGTCGTTGCCGGCATCGCCTTTTGGGTTACGAAGGACGATGGCGTAAGTCCTGTGATGCGGTTGGACTCGGTGGGCAAACACGATGTGGGTGCAGGTTCCCCTCAACAAGCCATCATGACCTCCCTCATTCTCAAGCCCTTAAACAGATTGGGAATGAAGATGACAGAGATCGACAAATATTCTACCGAGTTACATAATCCCGAAATCACCCTCCCTTCAGGAAGTGGGGATACGCCTGCGACCAATTACAAAATCATCGCTTCTCTGGCGGTCTTGAGCAAGCAGATTGACAAGACGGAAATTGACAAATTCGTCAAAGAGAAGGGGATGCCTGGGTTTTGCCCTACCCAGGGTCATGTGCCCTCCGCTGTGCCTTTCCTGGGGCATGCGATCCGGGCAATGAAAGAAGGAAAAATGAAGAACGCGATGTTTGTGGCCAAGGGAAGCCTGTTTTTGGGAAGGATGTCCCAGCTGTCCGACGGAATATCCTTTATCCTTCAGGCAAATTCCAAATCTTCCGCCCGTCAATGAGGGATGACGAGGTTGGCTGGATTGCTGGAGGAATAAGGTCACCCTTTTTGGTTCTTTGTAACGGACTTGAATGTTTCGTCGCTGTAAATGGCAAGACGTGTTCCCTGTACGGTTGGTTCAAAAAAACCTTTCCTGTTTTCACAGGCCAAGGTAAGCCTTCTGTAAGAATTCATTCTCAAGAAGGGAACGGCCATCCCCCTCCAGAATGAGCTTGCCGTTTTCAAGCACATAGCCTCGAGAGCAACAGTTCAGGGCTTCATGGACATGCTGCTCAATCAGTAACACCGATTTCCCCTCCTCATGGATCCGCGCAATCGTTCTAAAAACATCCTCCACCAGGATCGGCGCCAGCCCCAACGATGGCTCATCCAACATCAAAATCTCCGGGTTCGCCATCAACCCCCGCGCGATCGCCAACATCTGCTGCTGACCCCCGCTCAGTGTCCGACCCAATTGATTCTGCCTCTCCTTGATTATCGGAAATAAGTTAAACACATAGGCAAGCGATTTCTCCCTCTCCACCTTCGCCCTCGGCGTAAACGACCCCACCATGAGATGGTCTAATACCGTCATATGGGGAAAAAGACGCCTCCCCTCCGGAATCTGTACAATCCCTAATCTCACCCGCTCCTGCGGCTCAATGTGATCAACCCTTGACCCCTTAAAATGAATCTCCCCTGAACGAATCTACAAAAGCCCTGAGATCGCACCGAGCAAGGTCGATTTCCCTGCCCCGTTAGACCCCACGATGCTAACAATCTCCCCCTCCTCCACGTGGAAAGAAACTCCCCGCAGAACCTGAACATCATCGTAGGCCACATCAATTTCTTTTATTTCGAGTAGCTGCATACTGCGCTCCTAAGTAGGCTTTCACCACTTCTGGGTTCTGGGCAATCTCGTCAGGGCTCCCCTCCGCTATCTTCTCCCCAAAGTTCAATACGATGATTCGATTCGAAAGGGCCATGATCGCCTGCATCACGTGTTCCACGATCACTATCGTATAGCCCTCTTTTTGTAGAGTCTTAATCAAAGCAATCGTCCGATCCGTCTCTGCTGGGTTTAGTCCCGCCATGATCTCATCCAAAAGCAATAGTTTCGGCCTGGTCGCAAGCGCCTTCGCAAGCTCCAGGTGCTTCTTGTCCGCTATCGTCAGGCTCCGAGGCATCACGTCCTTTTTGCTTGCCAACCCTACCCTCTCCAATACCGCCAATGCCTCTTGCCTCGCTTCCTCCCTCTGATTGATGTGACAAAAGGCCGCTGCCACCACGTTGTCCAAAACCGACAGCGCCCCAAAAAATTTCACCACCTGAAAGGTCCGTCCCACTCCCGATCGGCAGATCTGGTAGGTCTTCATCCGCGTGATATCCGCCCCATCAAATAAAATCGCTCCCCTGATCCGGCCGGTATACGCTCGTCACCACATTGAAGATCGTCGTCTTCCCTGCCCCGTTCGGCCCGATGATCCCTAAAATCTCCCCTCGCGCCACCGAAAAGTCTATCTCGGCTCAAGAGCCGTCAGACCCCCAAATCGCTTCGTTAGCTTGCTCACTTCTAACATGACTGTAGATTCCATAGTTCCTCGGCAGTGAACCTTTTGAACCTCCAGCCAAACGACGGATTTCCGCATCGCCGAAGGGGAAAGGTTACGATGGTATGGGGGCGTCTTTCGGAACCTCTCTCGCAGACTCACGATCAGACCGTTCAGCCCCTGAGGGATGAAAACAATCGCCAACATCAACGCCAGTCCGTAGACGACAAGGTGAATCCCGACTAACTGCCCCCCTGCGAGATAGCTTCGAGTAAACTCCCCAAGCGGCACGAGCACGAGGGCCCCAAGCACAGGACCCAGAACCGAAGCACGCCCCCCACGATCCCTATGAAAACAAGCTCAAAAGACAGATCGGCCCCAAAGAGCCGCTCCGGATTGAAAAAGAGGATCCACTGGGCGTAGAACGTTCCTCCGATAGCTGAGAAGAAAGCGCTCGCCGCAAAGGCAATCATTTTCATTCTTGCCACATTGATTCCAATGGCCTCGGCAGCTGATGGGTTGGACCGGATGGCTGCCAGATAGAAACCGAGCTTGGAACGGTGCATCCAGTAGACGAGAAGAACAAGGACACACGTAAATCCTAAAATGATGTAATAATAAGCCCACTTCTCGGTAAATTGAAACTTGAAAGGGGCGTTTCCCAATACGGGAAGCATGATTCCCCGGGCAGCCCGAATCTTGAGGCCGAGAAATTTGTCCGTGTCGAGAAACCAAAGTTGAAGGATGGCAGCAAAAGCAATACTCCCGAGAGCAAAATAAGGGCCCCTCAAACGAAGGCTTGGGTAACCGATCGCAAGGCCCAGTGCCATGGCGACGAAACCACCCACGAACATCCCAATCCAGGGCGTAACTCCAGCCTGAAGAAAGAGAATGGAAGAGGCATATGCACCCATTCCTACATAGATGGAATGACCTAAGGAGAGGGCTCCGGCATATCCTCCGACGATGTTCCATGCTGAGCCCACAAAGGCATAGAAGAATACGGTGATCATGATCTGCATTACATAAACATCTCTGACCACCAAAGGGAGAGCTAACAGCACAATACCCAAACCACAGAAATGAAGATCAGCCCCTTTATCATCTTGCTTGGAAAACCCCCTCGTTTTCTATCTCGGATACAAAACCACTTGTTTCCATGACGATCCATTAGTCCCACGACTTCTCTGCCGAGCAGGCCAATGGGTCGAAAGATCAAGATCAAAATGAAGATGGCGAAGTAAAGCATCTGTGCCCCAATGGCAGTCAAGAATATCCCACCCAAGGACTCTGCCAGGCCAACAATGAATCCCCCCACAAGAGCTCCAGGCATGCTGCCCATCCCACCGAGCACAACAATCACGAAGGCCTTGATATCAAAGACCATGCCTACGTTCGGATATAGATAGTAATACGGAAGAATGAATGCTCCTGATACGCCTACCATGGCCGAGGACAAACCAAAGGTGATGTTGTAGACCCGGTAGATGTCGATCCCCGAAAGCAGGGCGGCATCACGATCCTGGGAGGTAGCCCGGATCGCCCGGCCAAAATCCGTCTTGTTGAGCAAAAACGTCACTATCAAAGACATGACGACCGTGGCCAGAAAGGCATAAAACCAAGATTGATCTATAATGAAGTTCCCCAGCTCAAAGGTCTTGCCATACACGGCGCATGAATCCCCCGGTACCTACCTCCAAAGAGGAGAAGAGCCATATTATCCATGAATATCCAAGTTCCCGAGGTAAAAAGTAACACGCTCAAGGGTTCAACGACCTCAGCGTACTCTCTCTTGAAGAGTGGCTTCAGGAAAAGATCCTGAAAAAAATAGCCAAACCCGAACATGACGACGGCAGTAATCAATACCCCGATGTAAGGGTCAAGCCCCAGGAGTTCATTGGCCCAAAAGGTGAGGTACATGGCCATCATGAGGAAACGAGCCATGGGCGAAATTGACAATCTTCATGACCCCAAAACCAAGGCTGAGGCCTACGGCAACACCACCGTAAACCCCTCCGATCAAAATCCCATTAATGATGCTTGCAAGTATACTTCCACGGGACTACTCTTTCTCCTCTTCGATGATTTTCTTATCTGCTTCGGCTATCCACTGCCTGCACTTCAGGAAAGGGGGGACAAGGCTCCCCCCTTTCCTGACTATCGCTGTTACAATCACTTCCAGCCCGGCCTTGGCCAGACCGCCTTGTAATCGGGATCAGCAATTTCAAATGGATAGACAATATAGTATTTCCCTTTGTAGGCTTGTAAGAAGGTCTCATCAGCGTAAGGGTTCTCTCCCTTCTCGTTGAAGACGATTTTCTTATAGGGCATGATGAGTGCCTTACCTTTCGTATAATTTGTTTTTACGAGGGCCTCCCGGATCTTCTCTCGGTCCGTCGATCCGGCGCGCTCCAGGACATCCTTAATCAGCCACATATTGGAGTATCCCTCTCCCGAAGCCATCGTAAAATCTACCCCATATTTTGCCTTGAAGGCGTCATTGATCGGAGTGGCCCATTTCTTGACCCTGAGCAAACCCGACGTCAAACTCCGCTAAGGAAAATTCATAATCCGCGGCATCCCCTGCAGCCGGCAAATAAGTCGGGTCGCTCTGCCCTCCACCTCCGTTGACGCTTGCCATCAACTGCAGCTTCTGCTTCTGAGTTGTTTTGCTCAGTAAGGATCGCATCGGATACATAGGACGTCAGCAGAAGGACATCGGGTTTCGCCGCCTTAATCTTTAAGACCAGAGGAGTCAAGTCCGAAGCATTTGCGGCATAGGACTCCTCAAAAACGATCTTTCCCCTTTTTCAGCGAGAAACCTTTTGAGGAGCTATGAGTTACCCTGCCCCCATTCTGAGTTTTCGTAAACAACGGCGAAGGTTTTTGGCTTTACCCTGTCTTATCTCCTATGGCATACGCACCTTCGACCATCAATTCTGCGTCCCGGTTGGCGGTCTGTTTCGACCGGAATGTATACTTGAACCCTCGGTTGGTGATATCCACATTCACCGCAGTCAGAACGAGATAAGGCACCTTGTACCTTTCAGCGACTGCCGTGGAAGGGAGGGTGACGCCCGATTGCAAAGCCCCCGTGATCATGGCCACATTGTCCTTGTGAATGAGCTGTTCCGTAATGGTCGCACCGATCTCGGGTTTTCCCTGACTATCGCCGTAGATGATCTTGAGTTTGGCTCCCCCGAGTGCTTTGATGCCGCCTTCCGCGTTGATCTCATCCGTCGCAAAGTCGACGCCCATTTTGCCCGTCTCACCCATATTGCGCCGGGGGGCCTGTGAGAGGTAGCGATGAAGCCAATCTTCACATCCTCCACCGCCATGGATAGAGTTGGAAAAGAAATCATAACAAGTGCCCACACCGTCAGAACAGCCAAAATCTTTCGTTTTCCCATAACCTTCTCCTTTCATTTGTATTCATGTTAAAATATTTACTCTTCTCGGATGAGACTGTAACGTCCCACCCCCTTTTCCACCGCGTCACCCTATCCGCAGAAAACCCTGAACACGCTATCTTAGAAAAATTCAAATGTCAAGTCTTTTGTTGTTCGGTCGCCCTCTTCCTTCTCCTTCCTTTCTCCTTGGGCAGGCAGAGTTCTTCCTCCGCGTTCTGAACAATGGAGCGCAGCGCAGTAGCCACTCCCTGAGGAAGCGGATCGGGTTGATGCGTTTTGAGAATATATTTCGCTTCCTCCCTGGATCGCTCGGCCAAATCCGTTCCCCCTAACTGCTGCCAGAAGTCCCGCCTTCTCCGGTCGATCAACTTGGGCTGAGATTGAAGGGTTCTCATGTGCTTCCGAGTATGCTCATGGCTGATAAAGTCACCAAAGGGTCCTACCTCGTGGATGACATCTACTGCCAGAGTCTCATCATTCACCGGAATCCCTTGGACTGCATGCTTCACCATACCTGCGATTTCGTTGTCCATCACCAGTTGAGCCCAATCGAGGGTCATCCCCATTTCAAGCATCCCAAGGCCGTAGATTAAGTTGGCACCTGCCAAGGCCGGCAATAGGGCGGTAAGGGTCTTCTCATGACCCGCCTGGGCATCAGGAATTTTACTGTCAGCCTACGCACCCGCCACCCAGCTCGGTAACGAATAATACTGGGCCATGAATGCCACAGCGGCATTGATCATACCCATTTCAGGGCTCCCCACGGGTGAGGTAGCCAACCTTAAGTCCATATTCGTGGTTGAGCTGCCGTAGATCACAGGAGCCCCCTTCCGGGTCACTTGGCTGAGAACAATTCCACCGAGAACCTCAGCGTTGTGTGTAACCAGAGTCCCGGCCAGGCTCACGGGAGAGGATCCTCCTGCCATAGCCATCGAAAGGATATTCATTGTCGTTCCGGTTCGAGCCGCATCTACAATGATCTCACACGAATCTTTAATCAAGCGCAGAGGGCTGGTGGGACAGGTGATAAAGGAGATTAAAGGTCGTTCCCTCAATTTTTCCTTCCCGCCAGCGACCGCCTCGACCATGTCAAGGAGCTTCGATAACTGTTTTCGATTTCTTGGACCCAGAAAGCAGTGTTTCGACGTGTTGGTGATAAAGGCTTCAGCATGGTGGAGCTGATCTACCTCCATTGGCACGTCATGGGCGTCAACACATTTTAAGTACACATCGACATGAGGCAAGTAGTCGGCCAGCAAGGCAGAATCCGCCACATCCTTCTTCAGGCTGTTTCTGAGCTCACCCGTGTAGAGATCCCGCACAAAGATCCCCGCTCCGAAAGTGGCAAAACCCGACACGGTTACTCTCCAAGACGATGTCATTTTTGGGATTTCTTCCGGCTAACAGAATCTTGGAAGGTGCGGAACGAATTGCATCCTCCACCAGATAGGGAGGAAATTTCACGATTTTGCTTTTCCGATCTACAGAAGCCCCTCCGCCGTCCAGAATATCCAGCGCTTCCTCTCCCTCAACAAAAAGCCCCGTCTTTGCGAGAACCTCAAGAGTTGCGAGATGGATCTCGTAGAGCTCATCCTCTGAAAAAATATTCAAGCTGAATCCGGCACTCAGACGTTTCCCTGCATGGATATTACGTTTCAATCGTCTCACCCCCTCTCGACTCAGTTACGGCGATCCTTCAAGAAATGTTTCTTCTCTTATGGCTTTTCCCAAAATTTCAACAACAGGCGGTATCATGGATGTCCGGCTAACCTCAAGCGCTCAACCCAACCTTTTTCTTGAACCGATTGACACAGTTGATTTCAATGCCCAATATCTCTGCAATCCGGAATTTCGTCTCGATCCCTTTGGCCAATTCGGGCATCTGCGTGACTGTACCAATGTCCAGTTCTGCCCTTAGCTCATTCATGACCACCGGATCCGACAATTCCCGGATCGAAATGCCCAATTTCTCTGCAACATATCTCTTCGCCTTACGAATTTTCATGCCTCGGGACATCTGCATACGAGCCACCAGATCTCCGGCAGTCCGCATTCCGCCCATGCCCGCGGCAATGGAATGAGCGACAGCGATCCCCATAGGATCGCCGGCTCCAACCTACAAACCATCCAGACGGCATATCTCTACAAGGACTTTGGCAGCCCTGGATGTCGCATCATTGGGGCAATTGTTTACTACCGGCATGGCTCCAACCCCCATCCCGACGTTCGCGTGGATCGGAAGAGTGGAATTTTCAACACAGGCCTTAAGAAATGTCGCAGTCCGCGCCAGATTCCATGCAAAGGAGTGGTTCGTGCTGGTATTGATGGCTGGGCCAAAGATTGTAACACCCGCCCTTTCAGCCAGAGTGATCTGCTGATGCGGATAGAGACCTGCCAAACGGACGCCTTCATAGGTCACCTCTCCATGGGTCCCCAGGACAAACTCTCCGGCCATTCCCATCTCAATGCAGAGATCCGGATACTTCTCCTTAAGAATTCTCACAGCCCGCAAGGTCGCGAGGAAATCGTGGTCCCCTGCAGCGCCCGCCGTGTCGAAATTGATCCCATCGGCGCCCGATTCGTACATCTTGCCGGCTACATAAACCATGTCTCGAATCGCCAGTTCCATCGCTTCTTCCTGCGCCGCTCTGGCTTCCGCTATTTTCCCTTTGGGAAGCAGGTCTGCCGGGTTCGGAACAGGCCCGTCTGGCCTGAGTATACAAACCCAAATTTGGCATTGCACCATAGAAGAGAGGAAGGGTTGTGACAAGGAGGGCTTGCTCAAGATCCGGTTGTTCCCACCCCAGGATAGGCTTCAGTTGTTTCCAGCTGTAATCGATGTGGGCAAGCTCCATGGTATCAAACCCTAAGGCTCTTTCAAAGAACTGGATGGCCTGAATCCTCCCGGTAGAAATGCCCAGATTTCGGGTCTTAATGGTGCCCCCGTCAATAGAGAGGACGACCTCCTCTCCCAGCTCGACGGCCACGAATTTGGAGGGGATAAGAAAGATATCAAACATATACCTCAGTTCATCCTGAGAAAGTGGCGAAATCTTAGCTCTTTCTGCTGCCATACGGGTCCCCGCTTCAAGGTCCCGTTTGAGATCGCTCTCGCTTAACTCAACGAAAGCCCCGTCCCCCATTCGGCTTAGAATTTTTTTCAAATCAGGTTCCTCCTTCTTTGGCAAGAACTCAGTGATCAGAATCGAAAGCGGTCCCTAAGTTCTTCGCGAAATCAGTCTCCTATAGGGTGCACCACCCGCCATCGACCAGGAGACTGATGCCTGTCACAAAAGAAGATGCTTCGGAGGCAAGAAACACAACCGGACCGATCAGCTCTCTTGAAAAGCCGCGACGCCCCATCGGCGTCATCTTTCGTATCTCCTCTTCCTTCTTCGAATCTCTTTGGACGCCGCTCATGCTCTTCTCCATCCATCCGGGGTTGATCGCATTCACGCGAATATTCCGGCTTCCCCACTCGAGTGCCATCGACCGCACCATCTGGTCGACACCCCCTTTGGACGTTGAGTACGTGAAAAGGCCCGGATATCCCACAAGGCTATTGTTTGATGAATTCATGATGATGGAGCCACCTGACCCTTGCTTCATCATCTGACGTGCCGCCAGTTGGGCACAGTTGAAATAGCCTTTGAGATTAACATCCATTATTTCATTCCACTCTCTTTCCTCTACATCCTCGGCTGGAGTGTAGGTTGAGATCCCTGCATTGCATACCATGATATCAAGCTTGCCATATCGCCGGATGGTTTCATCAATGAGGGCCTGGCAGTCCCCCCGTGCCGATGTGTCCACCTGAATCGCAAAAGCCTCACCCCCCTGATCCCTGACCTCCTTTGCTGTCGCCTCCGCCTCCGCAACGTTGCGGGAACAGGTAACGACTTTCGCACCGTATTCACCCAAACCGATCGCCATGGTTTTACCAAGACCGCGACCTGAACCCGTCACAATGCCGACCTTGCCCGTCAAATCAAAGAGGTTACGACTCATTTTGTTCTCTCTCGTTTTTTCAGGCGATGAGAATGCTCTGAATGAAGACGGCAGAGGAGCGGATTTTGAAATCAAACAACCTATGAAGAAAAGTCTTTGGGTTGCGTGAAGAAAGCATCAAACGGCCTGGGTATCAAATGAGTCAAAGACTCGATCTTCACCGACCCTTGGCCCTTCCAGCATTGATCCTAACTTCAGACAGCCCCGGGGCTATTTCTTTCAGATTGCCTTTGAGTGAGCCAAGCTAAAGTCCCATCTCTTTCTCTTCTTCCGTGATACATTCATCCAAGATCTTGATCGCTTCATCGATCTGTTCTTTCTGGATGATCAGAGGCGGGGCAAACTCAAGAGCCGGACCCATCATCTTGATAATCAGTCCTTTCCCTCTGGCTCGTCTCACAAGATTCATCAACCGATCAGCCGGGAAGGGTGCTCGACTCTTTTTGTCGATGGTAAAGTCGATGGCCTCCCATAATCCCGTCCCTCTGACCTCACCGACGGTGGGATGGGGTTCGAGGGACCGTAAACCATCCAGGAAATAGCTCCCCATCCTCGCCGAATTCTCAATGAGCTTTTCCGATTTCATGATTTCAAGATTCTTCAGGGCCGCCGCGCAAGCAACCGGATGATTTCCATAGGTGTGAAGGTGTTGAAAAATCTCAATGGGTTCCATGACCTTATCGGTACAGCCAACTCCCCCCAAAGGAACATATCCGCTCGAAATCCCTTTCGCCATCGTCAGGAGGTCAGGTTCAATACCGAAATGTTCGACGCCAAACCATTTGCCAGTTCTCCCAAATCCGCAGATGACTTCATCGATGATCAGAAGGACCCCGTAGGCATCACAGGTCCTCCGGATGATCTCCCAATACTCTTTAGGAGGGGCTAAGGCACCAAACCCCTGCTGAACCGGCTCGCCGATGAAAGCCGAAACTTGCTCAGGATCTTCAAATTCAATCATACGCGCCACATCTCTTGCGCAAGCCACGTCACACTCCGGATGACGGAGATGGAGTGGACATCGATAACAGTAGGGCGACTCCACAAAGACCGCCCCCGGTGCGATGGGCTCCATGATCTGCCGCATCTGCAGGGCGATTCCCAGTGATCTTAAGGCAAGGCCGGTCGTGCCATGGTAGCCCCCTCTTCTGGAAATCACCTTGAATCTTTTTTTGTCCCCTCGGTACACATGATAGTGTTGCGCCAGCTTAATGGCCGACTCGACAGCCTCCGATCCATCACAGACAAAAAGGAACCGATTGAGTTTCCCGGGGGTGATCTCTGCCAAAACGTCTGCCAGTTTCATGGCCGGCATATTGGCGTACTGCATGGGTGTAAAATACGGAAGCTCACAGATCTGGTCATAAACGGCCTGGGCAATCTCTTGACGGCCATAACCCACATGGACCGGGCGTGTCACAGCAGAAACGAGATCCAGGTACCGATTTCCATTTTGATCGAAGACGTGGACCCCTGATCCCTTCACAATCACTGGAACACCCTGATCAATTTCTTTTTTAGAAGTCTTGTGCAGAATAAGGCGAGATTGGTTGTTGTAAGGTCCAGTTTTTATATCCATTTCATGGTTCCCTTTGTGTTTTTATTGGAGTCAGATCCAAATAGAACAACCCTAAATCAATCCAGCTTTGCGAACCTTTGTCAGGGCCTTGCAATGAGCGACGATCATACGGTCCACATCCTCTTCGGAGTGGACAGCAGAGAGAAAGCCCATATGGTGGTTGGGAACAAACACCCCTTCCAGTAGAAGGTAGGGATAGAAGGCTTTATCAGCCTCCGCGTTGATGCGAACAAGATCTCGGGCGCTTCTGATTTCCTGATCGGTAAAATGGGTACAGAACAACGATCCGATCCCGGTCATCTGGACAGGCAATCCTTCTCTCTTACAAAACTGATTGACCCCATCCCGCAATTTCTTCCCTAAACGATCCATCTGCGGGAAGACTTCTGGATGGTCAATGAGATACTGCAACGTGGCTGCGCCTGCCACCATGGTTAGGAGATTTCCATTAAACGTTCCACCATAGAACGCCCTTGTTTTCGCATCCGTCGCAGCATCTCCGGTATAATCGATCGCCTCCATCAGCCCGTCTTTCCCGCCCACCGCTCCGATGGCAAGGCCACCTCCAATGATTTTTCCGTAGGTAGCCATATCGGCTTCGATCCCATAGGTCTCCTGGCCTCCACCGAGACCCAGGCGATAGCCGGTAATGATCTCATCCACAATCAGCGCGATTCCCAGGTCCTTGGTGACTTGGCGCAACTTCTGAATAAAATCCCTTTCGCCTATGATATTACCGACCATTCCCTGGATCACTTCAACAAGGACCGCCGCAAGATCATCCTTGTTTTTCTCTATGAGGTTGAAGGCCGCTTCGTGATTGTAAGGCAGAATGATCAAGTTGGCCTGGGCCTCCGGGGGAATGCCAATGGAACCGGGAACAGTATTGGGTTTCTCCACGGGCCCTCCCCTCTCTTTGTCAAATTTGAAATTAGCCAGGACTTCATTCGTTCCGCCGTGGTAGCCCCCTTCGAACTTCGCAATCTTCTTCTTCCCTGTTACAGCCCTCACAATGCGAATAGCCTGATAAATCGCCTCGGTCCCTGAATTGCAGAAAGATACTTTCTGCAATGAAGGCACGGTGTCAACCATCAGGCGGGCGAGTTGATATTCCTCTTCGTGAGGAATGGCAAATTGGCTTCCCCGGCCTACGGCCTCGCGAATGGCATCGGTGATGACAGGATGACTATGACCAAGGATTTGAGGGCCGTAACCCATGGCGCAGTCGATAATCACGTTTCCATCCAGATCGGTGACTTTCGATCCCTTCCCCCCCTGAATATAAAAGGGATAAGGAAAAAACAGTCGTGCCCTGCTCATGACCCCCGCGGGAATAACTTCTTTGGCTTTGAGATAAGCCTCATACGATTTTTTCCTGCGCGTCGAGAATTCTCTCTCGATCTCTTCTTTGTACGATGTCTGTCCCATCATGCTACCTCCTCAAAAAGATTAGACTCTCTCCCTGGCTAACATCCTCTCTGGTTTTGTTGAGAGCCACCAATCGGTGAGACCGTGGAAAACGTGAAGATCGCCATCATGCTACCTTATCGCTTCACGTGCTGTCAAGCGTAAATTCCAATATTCTTGCCTCGAAAATCTAATTGCTATCTTTCTTCGGCTCGCCTTAAATAGAGTTATTCGGGGTGCAAGAACTTCCTCAATCTCTGGATTCGCTTTTCAAGAGTTGGCGCATCACCTTCCTTCCATTCAATGACCTGTAGGACCACTCCGCAAAGGTCTTTCGGGCTGAGCAGAATCTCCCGTCTCAAAGGACCGAAAGATTCCCGGTGAGGGATCTGCACGCCTTTGGCCTCCAATTCTTTTATATACCCGTCCAGATCATCGACGACCAGAGCAATATGATGGAGTCCTTCTCCCCTCTTCTCAATAAACTTGGCGATAAAACCGTCGGGGTCCACAGCCCCATCCATAACGATCAGGCCGTCCCCCACCTTAAGATAAGCAGCCAGGCTCCTATTCCCTTGCAGGGTGAGCTCTGCCTTTTCAATCAATTCCGCACCCAGAATTCTCTGGTATTTAGCGACAGCCTCATCTACGTCCCGAACGGCTACACCGATGTGATCGATGCGAATGACTTTGGCCATCTCATTTCCTCCAAACACTTATTCCATCGTCAGACTCTTTATCTGCCATCTCTTTCAGACCTGTGCCCTCCCTATTGGGAACGCTCATTCAGCCATTCAGCTGAATCAGGGCATCTACCGCCACAGCTCCCTGGCCATAAACCAAAACAGGATTCAAATCGATCTCCTTGATTTGATCTTTGAGGTCCCAAACCAAGGCGGATAAGGCCATTAATACTTCGGGCAGGGCTTTTCTATCCACAGGAGGTTTGCCACGAAAACCTTCGAGGATCTTGTGCCCCCGGATTTCTCCGATCATCTCCTCTGCATCATCCGGGAGGATGGGAACGAGGCGAATACTGGTATCTTTCATGGCCTCTACCCAAATCCCTCCCAATCCGAAAACGATTGTATGAAACCCGGGTTCATCACTGACGCTGCCGATAAGGATCTCGGCCACAGGTTCGAGTTGCATCTTTTCCAGTAGCACTCCCCGAAATGAATTCGCGCCGCCATGGGCACAGATGGCGCCCGATACTTGCCTAAAGGCTTCGGCCAACTCTTTTGAATTGGAAATGCCGAGCCGGACCGCCCCGGCCTCTGTCTTATGGAGAACGTCTGGGGACAGACCTTTCGCAACGAGAGGATATCCTATGTCCTTCCCTGCCTTTTTCGCCTCCTCCAAAGTGTGGACAACCTCTCCCAGCGGAACGGGCAAACCGTAAAGGGAAAGAATCTTCTTCGATGAGGCTTCATCCAGCCGCCGGCCGCACTTTTCGATGATTGTCATCGCCTCTTTTCGTGCCCCTGGTGGAGGATCTTTGGGCTTAAGTCCCTTGGCGCGTTTCCGTTGAAATCTTCCCAAGAAAGCAAGGGCCTTCGCGGCATCCAAACAGGATTCCACGTCCCGAAAAGCGGGAATGCCACCCTGGAGCAATTCATTTCGGGGAATGGCAGCGATTTTGTCACCAATCCAGCAACCCATGACAGGTTTCCCGTGCTTGTCTTTGAGTCCCGCAAGCATAAGACCGGGCGCAACCTTTATGAAATACAGCATGGTCATAAGGATAATGACTTGATCAAAGCTTTCTTCCTTTATGAATCTTTCCATGGCCTGGGTAATGACCTCTAAAGACTTCAGGGGGCCCTTACCGATATCTAAAGGATTATGGGGAGAAGCCCATCCGAGAAGAACTGTTAAGTATTGTTCAAGATCCTGACTCACTGGAGCCAAAGAGAGATTCCTCGAGGGCAATTGATCGCAGATCAACCCAGCAGCTCCTCCAGAACAAGAGAAGATGCCCAGCCGAGTTCCTTTTGCCAGTGGCTGAGACCTCAATACCATCGCGGTCGTAGCTAAGGCATTCAAATTATCCACCCGAATGATTCCATGGGCTTGGCACATGGCATCGAAGGTGGAATCGGATCCTGTAAGGGCTCCGGTATGGGAAGCAGCAGCGCGGGATGCTTCCGTAGTCCGCCCGATCTTGTAAACAATGACTGGTTTTTGTTGCTTGTGAGCCAGTTCAACGGCTTCCAGGAATTTCTGGGGATTCCTCAAGCCCTCGATAAAAGCGGTGATGACCCGCGTCCTCTCATCCAAAGCGAAATATTCCACAAAATCAGAAGCCTCCAGATCCGCTTCGTTTCCTGTTGACAACAAGGAGGAGTAACCAAGGCCGTGGCCCATCGCCATATCCCAAATGGATCCCAAAAGGGCTCCACTTTGACAAACGAGGCCTACATCCCCTACAAGGAGATCCCCTGGTTCCCTTTCCAAGGTGGCACACCAGCTCAAAATGATTGGGCCCTGCAAATTGATCAAGCCCATACAGTTGGGCCCCATTAGACGCATTCCATATTTCCGCGCCTGTTTAACTAAATCTTCCTGATCCTCACGGCCTTCGGTTCCTGTCTCACCATACCCGGCGCTGGTGACAATGACAAAGGGACAACCCTTCTTCCCTAATCCATCAATGGCGTCGGAAACGAGGTCTTTATTCACGATAACCATGCCAACATCAGGAGCTTCTGGCAGATCCGCGATACGGCGATAACAGGGGACTCCTTGAACTTCATCCCTGTTAGGATTAACGGGTAGCAATTTAGCCCCACTTCGATGACGGAGCATGAACATCAAAGTCCGTCCGTTGATCCGTAAAGGGTTGTCCCCGGCCCCGATAATTGCAATGGATTTGGGGCTTAACAGTCTTTCCAGAGGGTGATTTCCATCCATCTTGAACTCCCGTTGAGCAAATTATTTTGGAATGTTTTGTAGACTTAGAATCCTCTGGATCCGGTCTTCAATGGTCCTGTCACTCCCGCCTTTCCATTCCAAAACCTGCAGGACGACTCCTGCCGAATCCCTGGGCCGCAAAACCACTTCTTTCCGATTGCTGAATTCATCTCGCACGGGTATCGTGAATCCCTTGGCCTCAGCTTCTTTGACGAATTCTTCCAGGTTATCGACTTCTAAACCCATATGGTGCATGCCCTCTCCATGCTTAGCGATATGTTTGTTCACAAATCCGTCCTCTTCCATCGATTGGATGAGGCTTACAACATTATCCCCAAGCTGGACGTAAGAGACTTTGACAGGGCCGGCCTTTTCCTGAAGAATTTCCGTCCGAATCGGGACGGCATTGAGCAGTTTGACATATTTCTGGGTTGCCTCATCCGCATCTTTTACGGCAATCGCTACATGATCGATTCTCTTGATTTTAGCCATTTTTATAACCTCCTAATACTACTACGTTAAGTATTACGAGTCATCAAAGATGACATTACTGCAAACCGGACATACGCCTCTGTATAGCATCAAGCATTTCTGGATCAATCGGCGGACAGCTGGCAAGGTCAATCCAGAAGTTTTTTTTGGTGCCCATTCTTTCCAGCATCAGGAAGGCATAGGCCAACGTTACCAACGTGACGTGATGATGCCACCCTTGCCACGAACGGCCTTCAAAATGATCCAGTCCCACTTCCCCCTTCATCTCCTCGTAATCCTGTTCAATACGGAAGCGTCCTTTCGCCTTTCGCACCAACCTTCTAGAAGAAGTCCGATGAGGAGGCAAACTGGAAAGCCAGTACTTCCAGGGTTCTTTGTCTCTTTCCGGCCACTCGATCAACAACTCTTGCGGTGGTTCCTTCATCGTCTTCCCTTGCACCAATCCATTGGCCATCCAGACGATCACACGAGCAAACCGAGAGGAGAGAGGTCCCTTGGTCCCTTCTCTCCAGGTGATGTTCTTCCAACTCCCAGAGGGCAGTTCTTTGGCAATTTGACAGAGACTTCGAGGAGACGGAAAGTCTTTCGCGTAAAAGCGTTTCCGAGGGATTTGTCCTCCTCGTTTCATCGGAGGCTCGGCAGGATGGGGATCTTCCGTCCAAGCCGTCAGTTCCCCACTTACTTGAACGACGTAATCCAACGTCCGATCTCTCAATCCCTGACGGAATTCATACGTATCTCCATAAGCCGAATCCGCCAATACAAGACGATCTTGCAATCCCCACTCTCTCACTTCATCAATCACATCCAACGCCAACTTCGTCTTTGTCTTAAAGACAATCTCCTCGGGAATGCCTGCCTCCCTCCTCCGAACAGGGTCCTCAATCCATTCCTCCGGAAGATACAGGGCCCAGTCCAAGGGGGTACCGGACTCCTCCGTCCCCAAATCCAACGTCACCGCCACCTGACAGTTGGCCGTCTTCCCCAAAGCGCCACAGTATTGACGGGCTACGCCCACCGAGTGATTACCCTGCTTTGGAAAGGATACCTCATCAATGAGCCAGTAAGCTTCAGGAACAAATTCTCTCTCCACTTTTCTGGCCAGAGACGCTCGAACCTTCTCAGAAGACCACGGACTCTGATTCGCAAACTGCTGCAGAGCCTGAACGTCTCCATCAGGAAGACGAGTTGCCATTGGCTCGATGGATTTGCGTTCTCCATCCATCAGGAGACCTCGAACGTATTCCTCGGCATGTTGTCCCCGCTCTTTGCGTCCCATGGGCAGAATGACATCAGCCAAGAAGGCCTCCAGCTTCAACCGGAATCGTTCTATCTCTCGGGGTTTCATACCCCAGAGGATATATCAAAGTACTATCGAATGTCAAGATAAACTTAACGTAGTAGT
>CAWEAV010000062.1:0-12597 GCA_963806715.1 uncultured delta proteobacterium | reverse complement strand
AGAAGGCTTATACGAAGCCTCGAAGACTGGCACTCAATGGTCTCTTGTCGCCTCGTCCAATTGGGGCTTCAGACATTCCCTGAGAAATGCAAGGGCTTCGTCTTTGTCTTCGTCGAGAAGGATCCTTGTCAGCCTGAGCGTGTCTTGGGGGCTAAGATTCAACACCACATGTTTTATGTTCATCTTTTCTCTTCCTCCAGCCACTTCTTAATCAGCGATTTGCCGCCACTCTCCACCTTTTCCATTGATGGTCAGACACATCTCTTCATGATGAACCCTTTTTCAAGCAATCGTTCACCTTTAAGGCACCATGCGCGCCGCGGCCAGGGCAGCACCGATGGCAAGGACGAAGGCCGGGTGCCACTTCAAACGGACGAGGAGGACCAGGGCCACAGCAACGAGGAGCAAAGCCCGCCACGAAGGTATGGCAGAGCGCCAGAGAAGCAGGGCGGCGGAGGCCACGAGGCCCACTACGGCGGGGACCACGCCGGAGAGAAAGTCCTGGGCACGCGAGACTCCTTCAGGCGTTCGTATCCGATGCAGATCACCGCCATGAGGACCATGGCGGGCGTAAAGAGGGCCGCCGTAGCCAACAGGGCACCGGAGATACCCTGGAGGTGGAATCCCGCGAAAGTGGCAAGCACCGCGATGGGACCCGGCGTGAGGTTGCTGATGGCCACGCCGTCAAGAAACTCCTGGGGGTTGAGCCAGTGGAGTTGCTCCACCAGCCGCTGGTGCAGGATCGGGATGAGGACGAAGCCGCCGCCAAAGAAGGCCAGGCCCACCTTGAGGAAAGCGAGACCCAGGGTGGCAAAGGGGACGCTCGGGGCTGACACTCCCATGGCGGGAAAGGCTATGATCACCGGGGCCACGGTCTTCATCTTGGTTTCACGGACCGGGCCTTTCCCGGCAGCCTTTCGCATAAGGCGTCTGCTGCCCAGCAGGAGCCCGAGTGTGCCCGCCGCGAGGAGGATCCAAAGGGCGTTCAGTTTAAAGGTCCCTGCCAGGGCGCCAGCCAAGGCCAGCGCCACTGCCGGCCAGCCCGAGATGACCTTTTTCCCCATGGACCAGGCAGCAGCAAGGATGAGGGCGATGACGACGGGGCCCAGGCCCAGGAGCACTCCCTGGAGGGCGGGGATGGTATGATAGCGGAAGTAGAGGAAGGAAAGGAGGATCACCATCGTTACGGAGGGAACCAGGAAGGCTGCAGTCGCAGCCACAGCGCCCAGCAGGCCGTGGCGCCGGTAGCCTACGAAAAAGGCCGCATTGACGGCGAAGGGGCCCAGGACCTGACCCAGGCCCACCCCGTGAATGAACTCCCCCGCTGGAATCGCCTTTCGCTTCTCAACAAATTCATGCTCCATGAGGGCGATAACGGCCATACCGCCCCCGAAGCCGATGGCACCGATCTTCAGAAAAAGGGCGGCCATCCGGGTAAGGGAAAGCGGAATACCCGCAGTGACCGCTGCCTTTTTAGGTTCTTCGATTTTCTTGAGTGTCATGGTTTCTTCTCGGACATCATGATAATCATATGGCAAACACTGCCCTTTCGCCGGCGACTCCAAGGACGGTTGTAAAAAGAAAGACGAGGAGAAACGCGAGCAGAACAGTTGTCATTATCTACTACCTTTCGGGATGCGGAGTTCCCCCACCCCATTTCAGCTGAAGAGTGTTTTAGTTATTTAACCCTGCCTTTCCTTCTCCTCGCAGGGAACACAGAGGAGCCTACCATCAGGTGCCTTTGTCAACTTGTTGGTGAAGGTAGCCTCACCGCACTCGGAACAGCGCTTTACCTCAAAACTTGTTGCGCCCTTTTTTACGTCTCTCTGGAATACCTCGCTGGTGGTAAGGAACTCTGACTCAGACAGGCCCAATATCCGCTCTACCTGAGGGTCGGTTATCTGTGTCGGGATGTCCTGAGGGAGCACACCCTCCTTCCTCTTCTGGACGAAAGGAGACTGGAGGGCCTTCTCAAAGAACTCGGGTTTGAGAGAGACCCTTACTGCCCGCCTGGTTCTGGCATCAATAAGGGTAAACGCCATCTTGTTGTAGAAGAGTTTCTTTATATTTCCCTTGCCGTAGGTAGCTCCAGTGGCAACCATCACCCCGTCTAAAAAGCACCCCGCTGCATGGCCTTCGCCGGTTTCCGACTCTACAACCAGTTCCTTGTCCTTTGCTCTCTCGACACCAAGTGCCTTCATGGCCGCCAAACCAGCCCGTAAGCCCATCGGCATTGCAGGGCATTTGTGGCCGTGAAACTCCAATGCAACATCTAAAAATTCTTTCAATGTTTATATCATGTACCCCCTTTTCTTCATCCACTGTTCAATTCTCGAATTTCTGCGTTAAACTACGCCAACAGACCATTCCGGATCATGCATCCTTAGATGTTACTGCACTCCTCTCTTTTTGAAATACGAGAAGCCAAATGATCGGTCACCTTCCCAATGTCGGAAAGGTCGATATTAAAATCGTGGTTCTTCTCAATGCCCAAATCGGTGACCTGGACATATTCGTTGATATCAAAGCCGACATGTTCAAGCGTCTTTCTTGGCACAAGCCACCGGACAACCATCAATTGCCACGAGCATCTTCCCCGCCCTGGTCGATTCGATCATCCCGCTAACATGGCCACCAATACCAGACAGGCAGAAATACCTGCCCAATACCATCCTGGCTTAATCTTATGGCAGCCTGATTGGCGATCTGCCCGACATTAGAGCTTCCCGCACATGAAAAAATAAGGATTTCATTCTGCTCACACAGGCATTTGTCTGCCATGCTCCTCGCTCCCTTTCTATTTTATCCACTCTCTTATTTCTTCGACCTTCGGGACTTTCCCTGCCGCTTTGACCACCCCGTCTATTACCAGGGCCGGGGTAGATAAAACTCCGTAGCCCATGATTCTCTTAATGTCTTCAACCTTTTCAACTCCGATCTCTTTGCCGCTAAGTTTGACCGCTTCGAGTGCATTCTGATAAAGTTTATTGCAGTTTGCACAACCCATTCCCAGAACTTCGATTCTCATTTTTATCTCCTTTCTCTATGTGAATTGTTCAAAGAATAGAATTGAATAGATATCCTACCCCGACGATGGCGGCAGCAACGATACCAAAAAAAATGAGAAGAAGACGTATCTTCAGGACATTTTTCAGTATGACTGCTTCAGGAAAAGAGAGGGCGGTCACTGCCATCATGAAGGCCAGCACCGTGCCAACCGGCATTCCTTTCCCCATGAGGGCCTGGACAATCGGGATTGTCCCGGCTGCATTGCTGTAAAGGGGGACCCCGATCAGGACTGCCACAGGGACGGCAAATGGATTCCCCGGACCTGCATACTTAAGCAGAAAGTCAGAGGGAACATAGCCATGAATGAAACCTCCGACACCTATGCCTATCAGAACGTAAGGCCAGATTCGTTTTAATAGGTCTTTGGTATAATCTCTCGCATATTGAATCTTTTCATTGAAATTCTGACGAACCATTTCAGCATTTCCAACCTTCATCTGGTAAACATAGTCCTGAACATATCTCTCCATCCTCAATCTTCCTATGAGAATACCAGAGATAAAGGAAACGACCAGACCTGTCCCTATATAAAGCAGGGCGATTTTCCAACCAAAGAGTCCGAGGAGGAGGACCAGTGCGACCTCGTTGATCATGGGAGAAGAGACGAGGAAGGAAAAGGTCACTCCGAGAGGGACCCCTGATTCCACAAAGCCGATGAAAAGTGGAACAGCAGAACAGGAGCAAAAAGGGGTTACAATGCCCAGGAGGCCTGCCAGGCCATTGCCGATATATTCCCGTTTGTGGGAAAGGATGCGCCTTGTTCTTTCTGGAGGAAAGTAGGAACGGATGATGGCAACAAAGAAAATAATGACCGATAGGAGGATAAATATCTTGATGGTATCATAGATAAAAAAATTAAGCGCTTCTCCAAGATGTGTACCTGGAGTTAATCCCACCCGCTTGAAAACGATGTAATCAGCAAAGTCTTTAAGCATAGTTCTCCCGCCTAAAATTGAAATTCAATTTGTTCCGTCGAGCCATTCAAACACTTAAAAAAGAGTTATGGTTTGTTGGCAAACTTACCAACATCTCTGTAAAAAAATTATTTACATAAGCAGATTTGCTGTTTTTTCACGTTGCTTTCAATGACTGCAGTGACACATCCAAAAAAATCTATCACGCACGGGACTTCAAGCTTATAGATCATCTCTAAACCATCCCTTTTCGATGAAACGATCCCGGCCTCTTTCAGGACAAGCAAATGTTTCGACACCGTTGATTTGTCAAGTTTAAATAAGCTGAACAGTTCCGAAAATGAATGTTCTTTTCTCTTTAAGCAGTCAATCATCATCAGCCGAACAGGATGAGCCATTGCCTTTATGATCTTTGCCCTTATTTGAGCCTCTTCAAAAGTGATCAAGATATGCACCCTTTCGCTTGTTGGTAACTATACCAATTAACCAATAAGTTGTCAAGTGAATGAGCAGTAGAAAGGGTATGTCATGGACAATGGTTAACTTGAGGGGTTACCAACATTGCGCCAAACGCTGGTGGAAGCGAGGGAGAATGCCCACCCCCACCTTAATCCTTTGCCGTCAAGGGGAGGAGATTAGATCAAGGATTTTCATGCTTCGATGGTGCCCCCGGGGATGGCACATTTGTTAGGAGGGGTGACTTTAGTCGCCCAATAAGGCGGCTAAAGCCTCCCCTACCCAACATCAATTTTCATCTTCTTGCGGGTGGCCACCTACCCGGAACAACAGCTCCCCGGTGTGCCGCATGAATTGGGTGTCCCGCAGCAGCTCCCGGAACCGGGTTCAGCAAATCTCGGTGATGAACTGCTCGATGTATTATGAGCAGACAGTAGCTTCGTTAAGTTTTCGCCTCCGCACTGCTTACAGGACAGCTGTTCCTGCTTTCCCAAAATTAGAAATTCATTGACTTGACCACACTTTTCACAACGGTATTCGTAAATCGGCATATCTTCCCCTCCTCGGTTGCAGATTCCAAAACCCTTCCTGCCCCAAATGCCTGTACAGTAATCTTCCTACTCCGTTTCAAGCTCGTTTCAGTGCCCGCATCCTCCCTGATGAGCCCGACAGGCATTATATGCAGAGAGTTCTTGAAGCTTATTTTCACTCAGTAAGGCAAGGTTTTCTTTTACGGTCAAAGCTCCAGCCCCGTAAACCTTTATCCCTGATGCATTTAACTTCACCAATGCGCCTGCACCTATTCCCCCAACTACCATCGCATCCACACTCTTCCCGTCAAGAGCCATCACTGGGTTACATGCGCCGTGAACATGATGGAGATCTTTGTTGTTAACGGTTAAAACTTCTTTCCCCTCGGTGTCCACAATGATAAATGCGGGCGCTGATCCAAAATGATCATAAACCCTGCTCTCCATTCCTTCGTTCATCTGAACTGCAAAACCTACTTTCATGATTTTCTCCTTTCTCATTAAATATTGGTGGTCATTCTTGGTTTCTCCGCCTTTGGCAACGTTTCGGCATCGCTCCCTCTGCTCTTATTTTTGTTGAGGCCCACCGCAACATCTTCCTTGTCCTCCGCCAGGCCTCCTATCATATCCTTTGTCTTCCTCCGCTCTTCGAATGTTGCCACTCCTGCAGGAAGGACAGTTCCCCGGTCTACCCGTTCCGTAAGGTAGTTCCCAGGAGTGTTGACAGTCATAACACCTAAATTTTCTCATCGAAGCCATTTCAAACTCACCCCCTTCAATCTTTAACGCTTTGCCGCTAACCAACGCATCTGCCACCTTTTTGTGCGCCGATTCGATAATCCTCCCAAAGGTTTGCCGGGAGATGTTCATCTTTTCTGCTGCCTGCTCCTGGTATAAACCCTCAAGGTCAGCAAGTCGAATAGCCTCAAACTCGTCAACAGTTAAAATGACTTCCGCTAACATCGAGAGTGGAATACCCCTTGGTTTAAAATAGTTGCTCTCAGGCATGGAGCCAACTCGCCTGCACTGTATCGGCCTTGCCATTCGTAAATCCTCCTACCAGACTCTATTATAAGCATATGCTCATAATTTGTCAAGGGGCAAAATATGTAAATTGTAATGCCTCAGAAGGTGTGAAATTATTGGAAGATGCGGACCGGACAAGAGGTATCAATACTTTTACAGTCCTCCACCAGCAAGGCTGTATATGAGCACCGCGAGCACAATCAGGGTGACAACCATGTAAATTCGGTCGCGCTGGAGGGCAAAGGCGAAAATGGAGAAGACAACCCGTGCCACCGGAGTTGCAATCAGTAACAGCAGCCCAAGCTGGATCAGGCCGCGACTCCGGAGTGCAAAAGCAGCCCTTATGATTCCCTCCGCGCTGCGGAACTCCGCCGGCTCTCCGTGGAAGATCGAATAATCTGGCAGGTTAGCGCCATAACGAATCAGATAGATGATCCCTCCCGCGAGCACAACGATCGCGGAAGCAATCACACCGCTCCTTAAGAGGTTGCCTACAATCTTTTCAACCCGTTCGTCAGACCAGGGCCGTTTCGATTCAGGCATCTTAGAGTCTCCCTGTCAGGCCGTTATAGATCATCTCGATTCCAAGCACCAGGATGACAGCAGCAAAGATAATCCGCAATATTCGTGTTTTTGCACCCGCTAACACCCGTGCTCCGAGCAAGGAGCCAAGAAGCACCCCCAGCATGACCGGCATAGCTACGCCAGGGTCGATGTATCCCCGGTTGAGATACACACCAGCACTTGCCGCTGCAGTCACGCCGATCATGAAATTGGAGGTCGTCGTGGAAACTTTGAACGGAATACGCATGATCTGATCCATCGCCAGAACCTTCACGGCACCTGAACCAATCCCAAGGAGGCCCGAGAGGACACCGGCAATAAACATCAGGCTGAACCCTCCGGGAATCGCATGTACGCGGTATCTCACCGGCCCCTTCAACGAAGGGTAGCTCCCATCCATTCTCAGGAGCGTCGCCAGTCGATCGGGGTGATCATTGCCAGCGCCATACAGCTTAGGGCGGCTGGAGAGATAGGCAGAGTAGATGAGCACAATTCCAAAGATCACAGCGATGATCCAGGTGGAGACTTTCGCAGCCAGGGCCGCTCCAACCAGGGCTCCCATTGTGGTCGCGATCTCTAAGAACATTCCGATACGTATGTTGGTGAAACCCTCTTTGACGTAGGCCGCTGCCGCCCCTGAGGAGGTAGCAATAACGGAGACAAGGGATGCGCCGATGGCGTACCGGATATCGACTCCAAAAATGAGAGTAAGAAAGGGGACGATGACGACACCGCCTCCCAGGCCTGTCAAGGATCCCAGAAAGCCTGCGGCGAGTGAGCCAAACCAGATTATAGAAGTAAATTCGAGGATGTTCATCTGGCTAATAATGATACGTTGGGTACAATAGTCTCCCCGCTGGATATCATAGAACCGGTAAATCACTCTTATTTATCGGCTGTAAACCAATTTTCAGATATTTTTTAGCAAGATCGATGTAGAGTTGCTTCCCCCTTTTCCACCGCTCCTCGTCTTTAGGAGTGACGTTTCGAATTACTTTCGCGGGGTTCCCTGCGACGACAACGCTTGCCGAAACTTTCTGATTCATCTTCACCACTGCTCCCTCCGCAATGATGGTTCCCTCTCCAACCTTGACTCCCAGGCTTAACACTGCGCCCATTCCGACGACAGCCAGATCGCCGATGCTGCTTGCGTGGACAATAGCGCCATGTCCTAAAGTAACTTTCTTTCCAATTTCACAGACTCGCTCAGGTGGTGCATGGATGGTTACATTTTCCTCAATAGCTGTACCAGCTCCGATCTCAATTCTGCCGTAGTCTCCCCTTAAGATGGCTCCATGTCCCACATAACATTCATCCCCGATCTTCACATCACCAATGACCACAGCTTGGTCACTCACATAGACATCTTTACCAATCTCTGGTTCTCTGCCATCAAGAGCATAAAGCAATTTTGTCCCCCCCTTGCTGCGTTCATTTATAGATTCATCTATCAAGGTATCATTTAAAAAAAGAAGCGGGCAGAGAAGGCAAACCATTCCTGAAACCATGTCTCTCAGCACAGGGAATACACACCTTTTTGCCATCGATTGTGCGTAAAAGATCCACTTTGGCTGATTCTCCGCAGAAATCACACATTCCAGATTCCATGATACTAGCCTTAGCAGGAATTTCAGGGCTAATTTCTTCAATCTCGAACAAGGAGTCCGTATCGGCATTTAGAATTTTCTCTACCCGTTCCTGCTGGAGTTGTCTGTACCGTTTTATCTCCTCTGCCGATGCCTCGTCCTTCTGGACCTTTTCGGAAAGAGAAAGAGATTCCGGGTCCATCTTGAAAGCATCGGACCGGAGACAAACACGTACGCCTTTCCTTTTCCTTCTGTCCATTAGAGAAAAAGCATGTTTTCCATAATTCTTAAAAAGAAAGTTTCCCTTTCCAAAGGTGCATCCCGTCATCACTTGAATAGCATCTGCGCCACAGGCATCTGTTTCCACGATCGCAACCAACTCTTCATCTGGCGCCTTCCTGGCACCTAACCGTTCCATAAGAGTTCGAGCCGCTTGAAATCCAATGGCCAATCCCGGACACGTGTGGCCGTGAAATTCAATACATTTGCTAAAATCTCCACCCAATGAAATGGCTTCATCCTTCATCTTCTTCCCTCTCTTCCTCTCCTATTCTTTCCCGTCAGACGTTAGCGAATTTCGGACTTTTTGTTGAAACATCTGTAGGGAATCTGTTTCAGTGTCTTTGTGCATTTTATCATATTTTTCTTCTATTATCTCTTTCTAAAACAAAATGACTCGTTAGGAGAACAATGTGGAGGAAACCTTGATGGTAGACAAATGGCTCGATGAGGTAAACCAGAGGGCGAATCCTGGAGATCTCGAAATGGTAATGGTTCATAATGGTATTGTCAGGGGCACTTCAAAGTCGGGCAAACCCGTGCAAGGCATGGAACTGTCGTACGATCAGAAAAGGCTAAATTCCGTTATCCCCATTTTCAAGCAGAGAACCGGGGTTGTAGAGGAAAGGAAGCTCAAGGTCAACCACTTCTACATTCTTCTGGTTGGCAGGGTTTTGGGCCTCTGAGGTAAATTCTCCAACCGCCGCAACATCCGCCTCAATCCCCCTCTATAAAAGAGGGATCACAATGAGTCCTACTCTTCAGTAAAGACGATTCGGGGGAGATTTGTCGAGATCTTTTGACTCAATCGGCGTGAATATCTAATTTTATTCTCGATACAGAGTCTATAAAGAAAAATTAGACGTTAGACTGTCCTGATCTCCTGGCGCATGAAGACGAGATAACAGATCCCAAACGTGAGAAGCGTGATGGCCACAATCGATATCAGGTGCGGAATCACGATAATAATACTCTGAAGCAGGGGAAGCGGGCTTTGGAATCGGGATAGAGAGAGCCTTTCCAGAGGTCCCATGAGGATGATGGACCGGGTCGTCTTTCGGGTCGGATCAAGGATCGTATTAGTGGCTTCACTATAGAGCGTCATGGGCGAAAAGAGAGAAACCGTATGGGATATCTCCTCATGCTTCATGATCACGTTCGGATCAACATTCCCGCCGCTCTGACTGACCGGGGCGACAGCGTCCGCCAATAACCCGGCCCCCAGGCTCACAAAGAAGGAGAAAAAGATCCATATGGCCAGCGAAGCCAGGGCCGAAGTGGCCGTACTCCGGAAGACGACTGAAAAGAGAATCGAGATGCCCAGCCAGAAGGAGATATAGAGAAGGCTGATGACAACATAGATCGCAAGGCGGAAGATCTCCTCCGGCCCCGGGACCACTCCGATGAGCCAGATGCCGAGGCCTGAGATGAGAAGGACAATTGCCACTAATACGATCCCGATGATCGTGACTCCGGAGAGAAACTTTGCATTGATGATCGAGTCCCGATAGATGGGCTGAGAGACCAGTTTGCTGAGAGTCCTGGATACCCGTTCCCGATTGACTGAGTCGAAACCGAGGAAAATGCCGATCAGCGGGCCGAAGAAACCGATGAACTGAACGAAAGAGAAGAGCTTTCCCGGTCGCCGTAAAGAGCAGGAGAAAGAGGAGGGTCGGCTTGGCCATTCCCTCTCGTCTCTTCTTGAATCGCCCATTCCCACCATGGAGGCAATGATGACGCCCACCATCACGATTAAGGCCGATATCAAAAGGAACCGGGTGCTGCTGAAATGGTCCTCCATCTCTTTTCTGAAAGATAGTAAAAATCCCGTGCAACTTAGGCCTCCTTAAAGTACTTCATGTAGATCTCTTCAAGTGTGTAAGCCTCATTCTCTTCGACGCCCAATTTCTTTTTGGCCAATTCCTCAATGGGACCGGGGCGACCAAATTCCCCTTGATCATGATTCCGACCCGGTCGCAGATCCTCTGCACCTGATCGAGCAGATGGGAGGAGAGAAAGATGGTTATCCCCTGTTCCCTGCTGAGATTATGAATGATATCGAGCATCCGATTCGTTCCATCGGGGTCGAGCCCGATCGTGGGCTCGTCGAGAAAGACGAGTTTCGGCTCCTTCATAAGGACCTCGGCAATGCCCAGGCGCTGTCTCATCCCTTTCGAATACACGCCGACCTTCTTTTTGGCCTCGTCCAGGAGGCCGACCGTTTCGAGGGTATCATCGATTCGGGTCCGAGATCCTTGTCGGGCATGCGGTTCAGTCTTGCGACGAAGCGTAGGTTCTGCCTCGCATCCATCTCATCGTAGAAACCTACATTTTCCGGCAGATAGCTTACCTTCTCTTTCACCCGAAAAGGCTCCCGGGCGGGATCGAACCCACCAACCTTCGCTTTCCCTGAAGTGGGCTCCGTAAGCCCCAGAGAACATGAGGAGGGTCGTCGTCTTGCCGGCGCCATTCGGCCCGAGAAAACCGAACACTTCCCCTTCCCCGATGCTTAAGGTTAGGCTGATCGACCGCCGTCTGAGAACCGTAGACTTTCGTCAGCCCTTCGGTTTCAATGATGACCCGTCTCTCCACTTCAGCGTCTCCCCAGCCAGATAAAGAGGGCGCAAAGCCCGGCGATGACAAAAATAATGACTCCGATTCCGATCCAGCCCCAGGCGGTAGAAGCCTTCACAGTCACCCGCATCTCAAGGGTCTTGTCCGCCTTTTCGCCGTTGACCGTGATGCCTACCGAATAGTCGCCCACGAGGGCCTGAGGGGCGGGTTTCACGGTCACCTCGACCTGTTTCAGGCCCCTCGGCTGCAGGGCCTCGATCTTTTCAGGCCTGAATTTGACCTCCCAGTTCTCCGGCTTGAACGACGAAAGCTGATCTTACGGTTGACGGCCGAACCTGTGTTCTTGACAAAGAAGGAGAAGCTCGCCGGTTCCGGGCATGGCCTCCAAGGAAAGGATGCCGGTGGGGGTGGCCGCATCCAACTTATAAATGCCCGTAAGGCCACGGTCAATTCGCCTCCGCCTTCTTCTCCCCCGAAGAGACCCGGACAAGGATAGGATATTCGCCGGCCCCCGCGTCTTTGGGGGTGACCTGAACCGCCACGCTCTGGCTCTGGCCCCCTTTGACCCGGAAACTGGAGATCTGCTTCTCCTCATACGCGGGCTTTGTCGACTCCCATTTTTCGGGCCAGGGCGGTGAGATTGAAGGTCCTGTCGAATCGCTTTTATTGAGCACTTCCAGGGAGAATTCGAAGGTGGCATCGGTCTGTCCCCTCAATACCGGGTAGGATGTCGTGATCTGGATATCATCAGCCCCGGGGATACGCTCCTGGACGTTGACCGTAAGCTTATAGGATGCCGTGAATTTTCCATCCTCGGTCTTGGCATCGAACTGGAAACGTAGGCTCCGGACCCGTCGATTTGTCTGCTCCCAGTTCCATGGAAAGGTTCTTTATCTTCCCATTGGGGATCAAGTCCTGTCCCCCCACCAGATAACTTCCTCCCTTCAGGGTTGCCTTCCATCCCTTGGAAATCGTTGGAAACCTTGACATCGATGACCTCATCGGTCCGCCCCTTGTTCTCCATGATGAGATCCATCTTAACGGATTCCCCCCTGGGAACGGTTACGCCGGAGTACTCCGTATAGACCGCAATCCCTCGCTCGGGCCAGAGATCCTTCTTATCCTTATCCTCCTGCGCCAAGCTGAGGGATGAAAGGGTAATACATCCCAGCAAAACCGATAAAAAGATGGAAAAAACGATTCGACCCCGATTTACTCGCCCCATACGTCTCCCTCCCGAGAATTTGCATAACTTTTTTTGTTTGTCTTATTTTGAAAGGACTAACACAAACTTGAGATACGTTTTATCATTGATCGACGTCAAAACAGCTTTATGATTGACCTTTCCCCCCACCGATTTCAAATCCATTCTTGTTAGAGTCGAAACAACGACCTCCTTCTTCACTTCCTTACGCGGCTATTTCCTAAACCCGCTACGGTTGCTGCGACGGTGAGTTCGATTAAGTGGCCCCTCCGGCCCATTTTTCTTTCATCGCCTCATAGATTTTCTCCATTACGATATTTTCCTCAAATGACTCAATAGAAAACCAGGACTGGAATGGCAAATGTTCAATCGTCGCTTCCGACATCTACATGTAT
>CAWEAV010000061.1:0-19220 GCA_963806715.1 uncultured delta proteobacterium | reverse complement strand
CGGTCTTCATCTCTGCTCTTAAGGTCTACCCTGTACTGGGCGCGCTGGCCATCTGCGCCCTGGTCCTGAGCGCCCTCTACATGCTGCGGGTGGTGCAGAGGACCTTCTACGGACCGCGGAACGAACGCTACGCTCATCTGCCTGACGTCTCTTTCAGCCTCGGCCTGCCCAGGATGATCCTGGTTGCGGTCATGGTCCTCTTCGGTCTGTTCCCCAGACTGATGCTGGATCTGGTTCAAACGGCTGTGATTCCATTCATGGGAGGGTTGCCCAGATGAAGTGGTTGATCCTCGGGCCGGAGATTTACTTCCTCGCGGTGGCCGTCGTATTCCTCATCCTCTCCATGACGCGCCCCAACGGGAGGCGTGATTTCTCGGCGGCCCTCTTCCTCGCGGGCCTCGGGGTGGCGGTGACGCTGGCGACCGTCCGGCTGGAAGGGTCCCTGGTTTATGGAGCCTATCGAGTCGATCTCTTCTCCCAAGTCTTCAAGGGCCTGCTGTCGATGGGGTTCTTCCTCGTGGTCTGCCTCTGCTCGAACCTGAACGGGATTCAGGAGGCGAGGCACTCGGAGTTCTATCTTTTGCTGGCGACCTGTACCCTGGGCATGATGCTGTTGGTGAGCAGCGTCGAGCTCCTGACCCTGTATGTCGCACTGGAGCTGGCCAGCTACTCGCTCTACGCCCTGGTCCCGTTGAGAAGCGGCGGCGGCCAGCAGATGGAAGCGGGGATCAAGTACTTCCTCAGCGGGATCGCCACCTCGGCCCTGATGCTTTTCGGCATGGCCTCTCTCTTCGCGGCGACGCAGACCACCTATGATCAGCGAGCTGGCCCTGAAGCTGCCCGGCTTGCTCAACACCCCCATGGCCTTCATCGGGCTGCTGCTCACGTTGTGCGGCTTCTTCTTCAAGCTGGCCCTTTTTCCATTCCACGTCTGGGCACCCAGCGTCTACCAGGGAGCCGCGAACCAGGTGACGGCGTTTGTGGCCACCGCCACGAAGGTAACGGCCATGGCCATGCTCGCCCGCTTGGTGTCCATGAGCGACGGCAACACGTCCTTGGCCCATGTGCTCATCGCGCTCGCCATCATCTCCATGACCTACGGGAACCTGGTGGCGCTGGTTCAGAAGGACTTCAAACGCCTTCTGGCCTATTCGGCCATAGCCCATGCGGGCTACGCGCTCATTGGCATCCTCAGCATGAACCCAACCGGCTACGCCGCCGCGGTCTTCTACGCCCTGGCTTACCTCGCCATGACCTTCACCTGTTTTCTGGTGGTGGTGAAGGTAGCCTCCGACGGCCGCGACCTTGCCATCGTCCAGTTGGCGGGGCTTCACCGCCGCTCGCCGCTTTTGGCCATGGCGCTCATGGTGGGCGTGTTCAGTCTGGGGGGTATCCCGCCGACGATCGGATTCACCGGAAAGTTCCTGGTCTTTACCGCGGCCATGGAGAGGGGATACTTCCTGTTGGTGCTCATCGCCATGATCAACGTGGTCGTCTCTCTCTACTACTACATCCAGGTGGTGAAAGCGGCTTTCCTCCTGGAGCCGGACGAGGAGCTGCCGCGCATCAACCTATCTGCCCCTGCAACCATCCTCACTGCGGTGATGGTTGTCGTTATCGTCGTGGGCGGCATTTTCCCGCGCTATCTGTTTCAGTTGGCCCGGGCCGCCGTGCAAGCCCTCCCGTAGATTCATTTGCCGATTCCTTTTCCGCCGATCCGGATTACCCGATCGATTCCTTATGCTGCTCACGAGGCCACCGAGTCATCTATTCAACACTTCAATTAGGAAGAAGTAAGATAACTTCCTGGGATGGAGACAGTTCAAAGTGGGAATCTTTATGCAGCAGAATGTAGTGATGATGGTCGGGTTAGTAAAAAGGCACAGCGAAGGGTATCATTGAGGTTCAGGCAGGTGCGAGCGGGGTTTATGGAAAGGATGAGGGAAATATTTTCACTCTTCCTTATTGAAAAGAATGAGGACAACGCAGAGGAGAAAGCCAATCAAAGAGGAGAGCAGGGTGAAATGAAACGTCCCGGTTAAATCTTTTAAATATCCTCCGAGGGTTGTCCCTAAAAACTGCCCAACGCCATGAATCAAGGTCACAAGTCCATAAACAGAAGCCCTTTTCTCAACCACCCTGTCACCCACGCAGGCTGCAATGATGGTTACGGTTCCCAAAAAGGTAAATCCAAAGAGAAAGGTGGAAATGCCGAGGGAGAAAGCTCGATGAAATAAGAGAGGAATGACCGCAGCCAGTGAAATCAGGCCGTTATTCCAGAGCAGGGCCTTCCTTCTGCCCAAACGATCCGACAGATACCCCCAGACCAATCCGCTCACCACGCACATCCAGCCGAAAATGGACCAGATCACTCCAGCCACTTTCCCTGACAACTGGACTTCCTCCACCGTAAAGGCCACGAAGTAGGTGGCATAGATGTTATAGGCAAACCCGAAAATAAAATAAATGAGAATGATTGCATTGAGAGTCAGCCCACCTCTCTTCTTTTCAAGGAAGAGGGACCCCCTGTCTCCATCAGAATCAGAAGACCATGGGATCGCCTGCTCTGGCCTCTCCTTTAATAAAATGAAGCTCATGATAGCAACCATCAAGGTGATGAGCGACAGAAAAGCCCAGCACTGTCTCCACGCCTCTCTCCCCAGGGTGGACAAAAAATAGGGAAGGATGAGGCCCGTGAGGATGATTCCGAGCCCCGTTCCACCTGTTACAACTCCCAAAGCCCCGCCCAGTCTCCGCTTCTCAAACCATGCCATTGGGAGGGTGGTCATCGAGATATGCGCCCCCGCCGCTGCACTTCCCATGACAAAGGTGAAGAACAGAAGAGGAATAAATCCGGACAGCCGGCTGAGGATAAACATGGAGGTGGAACTGCAGAAAAGGGAAGTAACCACGACTCTCTTCGCCCCAAATTTCGTTGCCGATGTCCCGCCGATAAAGGAGAAGAGCAGGTATCCGAGGAGAATACCTCCACTGAGAAACCCCATCTGCATATAATTGAATTCGAGGGAGGTCCTCATGTTTGACAGAAGCATGGCATAGGCAAAGCGGCCAAACCCTAACGCTGCCATCTTCACCAGGAGGCCCACGCCGACAATGACCCAGCCGTAATGGATCCTTTTCATCGCGGAAAACCTTAACCCCTGCTATTGACGAAGTCAATTCTTTTTGGTAAGGTTCAATCATTCTAAAAGAGGGAGCTAAAAATATGAAAGTCACGGTCCACCAATCGATTTTAGAAATTGTCCAGGGTGACATTACACAGCAAGAGATCATGGCCATCGGCAATGCCGCCAATTCGGCATTGGCAGGGGGCGGGGGTGTGGACGGTGCCATTCATCGGACAGGAGGGCCCATCATCATGTCCGAGATCAAAGCTCAATACAAGGGATGCCCCACCGGGTCCGCTGTGATCACGAGTGGGGGGAACCTTAAGTCAAAATATGTGATTCATGCCGTCGGACCGAGATATTCGGGCTCACCCAAAGATTCAGAACTCTTATCCGGTGCCTATCGGAAGAGTCTTGAGCTTTGCACCCAACACAAAATTGAATCCATCGCTTTTCCATCCATCAGCACAGGCATCTATGGATATCCGGTCGAAGAGGCCTCTCGAATCGCTTTGAAGACGGTCATGAACTATTTGAAGGAACATCCTGAAGTAAAACTGGTCCGCTTTGTCCTGTTCGATTCAAAGACTTTTGAGGTCTACAAGAATTCCTTCAAACAATTGTTGCCGGGAGCGTAAGCTCATCTTAAACGGGTCATTACGGGGAGTCTCCGTAAGGCAGGCCTCTGAGCCTCCCTTGTGGGCAGGTAACGGGTACTGCCCAGTCGGTCGGAACCCGGAAAAGATGATCCGGACCGAACCATCCCTGCTTGATCGGCAACCCGATTCATATTGCATCCTCAGTTCACCAAGGATCCTCTTTTATCATAACCCTGCAAACTTTAACGGAGGGGCATGCCCCCAAAGCTTTCGGGTTTACTTGACGGGAAAATCAAAATAGGTGTCTGGAAAGGGTTCTTTTTTTAAAGTGAAGTGCCACCATTCCTGAGGATAGGGATCAAAACCATGTTTCTTCATTAGGGTTTGTAGTAGCAAACGGTGCGCCCGTTGATCCGGCGATATGGAAAGACTGTCCAGCCGGGATTTTGGACTGAACAGGTCAAACCCGGTCCCCATATCCAACTCGCTCGCGATCCCTTGAGGATCGGATATAATGGTCAGGTCAATGGCGCTGCCTCTGGAGTGACCCGATTTCTCCGCGATATATCCTTGAGAATAAAGATTTTTTTTCTCGACCTCCGGATAGTATTTCGACTTCATCCTTGTATCCTGTAAATCCCTTGCCCAACGGACAAAGTGGTTCACCGCCCGTTGCGGCCGATAGGCATCATAGACTTTTAACCCCAGCCCGAACGGTTTCAGATCTCCCTGGACTTTCTTCAATGCATCTGCTGCCTCTTTGGTCAGGACACAGCGGGGTGCAGCGTAGCCGTCAATCCGGTCACCGATGAAGTTGTCACGCGTGAAATAGCGCAATTCAATCTTGATAGCCGGGGCTATCTCTTCAAGATAGACGAATTCTTCAGGCAGTTGACCTGTCCAGGCTACCTTTGAAAAAGCAAGAAGCAAAAATATCAGCAGGACAGGATGACGAAGGAGTTTCTTAGACTTCACCGAGATCCCCTTTTCTTCTTCAACCTGATGGTCTCCCGATGACGATAGAGTTTAGCCTTTGAACTCTTTTCCGATGCCCCAGGCCTTTCCGACAGATTCTCCAACACTCCAATATCGATTGTCGGGCATCGTCAGGGTGAAGGGGTTGATCTTCTTGATGTCCGGCTTCCCGTCAGTCAGATAGCGCTCTTCTGTATAGGCCCCAACGATCTCGCCAATGAAGAATTCATCTCTGGGAAGATCCACGGTCTTCACTACTTTGCACTCCAGGGTCAAGGGGCAATTTCGAATCATGGGGGCATGTTTCAACTCCCCGAAGAAAGAGTCGAAGACGCTGGACTTGTCCGTCTTGTCGCCTGAAAAGAGACCGACATAATCGACGGCCCGGATAAGGTCAACACCGGGGACATTAACGCTGAATTCCTGATATTCACGGATTCCTTTGTTTGTGTGACGCTTCTTCCCTAAAGCCACTCCGATCATCGGAGGATCGACATTGACCCGGCTCACCCACGCCACGGCCAGATAATTGACCCTGCCTTCCACTACGGTCCCCACAACGGTCATGGGCATAGGATAAATGAACGCATTCTGGGCAATCTTTATTTTCTCCATTCAAGCCACCTCCTTTCCGCTGCCCCTGAAGGTTCTTTCACTCCAGGATCCTCTTTAGGGCTTCCTCAGTCTTTCGGCCCCGCGGCCCTTCTCCCGGAAGGTAGATCATTACGCCCTTTCCCCCTCTCATGGGAACGACCTCGACCTTTCCTTCTGAAGACAATTTATTGGTAAACTCAATGGGGTCTCGGTTGAAGCGCTTCCGGAAGGCCTCATTGAGGCCGCTGAAGACGCTGTTGATTCCCCGATAGGGGTCCTTTCTCAACTTCCTAATTCCTTCAAGAACGAATTCTTCTTCGGAAATCGATGGGACCCCGGCTGTGATGATTTGGATGATTTCATCCGTTGTGGACCTTTTAGGGGCCTCTCCCGGCAGATAGAGCATCATTCCACCCTTAAAGGGCCGGGTTTCAATCTTGCCTTCGGCTGCCAGTCTGGAGGTTGCCTCTACCGGATTGGTTCCGAAATATTTTCGAAACGCCTCGTTAAAACCACTGTAGACGCTATGAATCCCTCGATATGGATCTTTCCTCAACTTTTTAATCGCCTGGATGATAAATTCCTCTTCAGTCAACCTCTTCCCCTCTTCCATCATAGCCCCCTCCTTCTTTAATTGAATAGCATTTTCGTGTTGCGTATCTGCGTCCGCCTCTCCCTGACCTGCTAACCCTCAAAAAAACGTAAAGAAAAGGAAGATAAAAATTAGAAATTTTTAATAGAATTTTAATCTTCCTTTAATGTAAATGTTGTATATTATCTTTCAACAAGACAACTAAATATCTCTTTCCTCCTCGTTTAACCCCTAACCTAAATCCACCAGATTCAATGAGTCTGGTGGATTTTTTTTAAACCTTCATGGCATCTCGAAGTTCACGGGAGAGAAGCTCCACCGTTCCTCTTGTTCCTCCTGCCAATTTTCTTCGCCACTCCCCATCAGTCTCAAACCGTTCATCTCCAATCCGATCTCCCCATCCCTTGATGGCTTCCCGGATCCCAAAGGAATCGAAGGGATCCCCCTTTATCTCTCTCGAGCGGGCCATGACATCGGGGCTTAACCGAATAAAGGCCCGAAGAGCCGCTCCCGTCCTGATGCTGTATTTTCGACCTGCCCAGGCCTTTGGGAACAGGGCGAGGATGGCTTTAAAATAATTGAGAAAAAAGCGTTTTCCGTTCTGCTGGAGTTCTTTGGATCGATCAGCCCCTCCAATCTTCTCGACGGTGGCGAAAAGTTCGACCATCTCATCAGCCAGTGAAGCCTGGGAAACGCGGCCTTTTCCTACCCCCAATATCTTGATTTCTCCTTTGAGTGGAGAACTCTCCTCTTCATTCAGCATGCGAATGATATCATGGGCCAAGGCCTGGTGAGAATCAGCGTAGAGCCTCCGGCCTGCTAAGGAGATCAGGTGGGAAGGATTGAGACGGGTATGTTTGGCATTGATGGTGACAAAGAGCTCCACCGTTTGCCGTGGATCAAGGGTGTCAAAAAGCACGGCTGGCACATCGATTTCAGGATCTTTCTCTGTTTTGGCGCTCAGAGCCAAGAGACGGTGCTGGCCATCCAGACATCGAAGAATCCCTGGCTCCTCGGGAATCTGAAGCATTCCGAGATTCGCGCTCTTCCCCAAGGGTGAGAAGCTGAGCCGGCTTTCTGCAATCATGATGACTGCCCCTGGAATCGCAGGCAGGTTTTGAGCTTCCTGGCATTCCTTGTAATACTGAATCAATTCCCGGATCTTTTTACGGATCACGGGTCTCTGAAAGGCGGCCTGACTCTGTCCGATCCTTTTTTCGAGAAGCCCCCAGTTAATCGCTGATGCCGGAGCGGGTTTATGTCTTCTCTCCTCCCCCTCTGAAGGTGAATAACTTAAAACCTCAAACTTGACTAATCGTTGAATATCTTGAGAGGTAAAAGAAACTTGAAAAAATTCGACTCCAAACTGCCTCACCTTTAAGGCCGGAATCGTTATCATGACCCATCACCTCCTCACTCGACCTTCCGCCTTTCAGACTCAAATAATATAAATATCAAAAATTCGATGCCTTAACAAGCCATTTTTAAAATAATTTTTTGTTGACCCCTTCTTCTAAATTTGGTAGGGTTATTCAAAAACAAGGTCAAGACCATTTTTTACTAACCCTAACCCAGTTCCTAATGGGGATTAGATGACCAGATAACGACTTGAAACCCCATTTTCTTAAACCGGAATGGGGGTTTTTACCCTTCATGACAAACGTCCTTAAAGATCAACCTTTAATGTTGTATTCAACCCGGCAGGTGGCGTGCCTCGAAATCTTTGCCAAGCGGTTTTTTTTTCAATCTTTGATAGGTAACCGGGTTTAGCCTATGATGGGGCGTCTCCTTAAAGCAGCCATTCTGGGTCTTCTAACAGGATTGTTAGGGGTAGGTTTGACGCTCTTGCCCTTCGGAAGCGATCTTGAGGAAGACATGGGTCTTCATCTCCTGTTCAAACTGAGAGGAGCAAGACAACCTCCTCCAGAGGTGGTCATCGTCGCCGTGGACAAGGCTTCTTCCGACCGCCTCCGTTTGCCGAATGACCCGCGCAAATGGCCTCGCTCTCTTCATGCCCGTCTTACAGAAACATTGGCCAAAGAAGGGGCCATCGCCATTGCCTTTGACGTCTTCTTTGATGAAGCCAAATCTGCACAAGAGGACGATCCTTTCGCTGAGGCGATCCATAAGGCCGGTAACGTCGTGCTCTCAGAATACCTTGAAATGGAAAGGGTCTCCTTGCTCGACAAGGAAAGAGGGCCGCCAGAGGACCTTACGATTCTAAAGGTGATGCCTCCCGTTTCCTGCCTTGCCCAATCTGCGGTTGCCTTAGCCCCCTTTCCTCTGTCGAAGGTACCCATAAAGGTCCACCAATATTGGACCTTCAAGACAGGGGCAGGAGATACACCGACCCTGCCTGTGGTGACATTCCAGATCTTTGCTCTTGAAGTTTACGATGAATTTATCAGACTGATGGAAAAGGCCCATCCCTCCGGGGTGTCAACGTTGCCCCGCCACAGAGAGGAAATTGTTCAGCATAGAAACGTTGAAAAAGTTGTTCAGGAGATCAGAGAAATATTTGACAGTAACCCCGGGCTTGGTGAAAAAATGTTAAGGGAATTTCGGGATCAGGTCGGCCCATCCTATGCCCCGCAAAAAAAGCTCCTTCTCCAATCCCTCATTCGAATGTACCAGAGTGCCAACAGGGAATATATCAACTTTTACGGCCCCCCTGGAACCATTACTACGATCCCTTATTATGAGGTCCTGGAGGGGAGCGAGAAGACCTCTCCGGCTCGGAGGCCTTTCGATTTCAGAGGAAAAGCGGTCTTTATCGGTCACTCTGAACGTTTTCGGCTTGGACAAAAGGACGGATTTTATACCGATTTTTCCCAATCGAGTGGCCTTGATCTCAGTGGCGTCGAAATTGCGGCCACTGCCTTCTCAAATCTCCTCACGGATCTCCCCGTGCACCCCATCGACCTGGTCAGCCATCTCATCCTTATTCTTTTCTGGGGAGTGGCAATCGGAATGATTTTTCTTCTCTTGCCAACAGGGATCGCGGCCTCGACAACCATCGGATTAAGCCTTCTCTATCTCCTTTTTGCAAGAGGTCAGTTTAATGCCACAGCCACCTGGTATCCAATCGTTCTCCCCTTATTGGTTCAGTTTCCTCTTGCCTCTTTTGGCGCTGTCCTGTGGCAGTATATCAATTCAAATAAAGAACGGCAGAACATCCGTAAGGCCTTCGGATACTACCTTCCAAACGGGGTCGTGGATCAGCTGTCCAAAAATATTTCCAACATCAAAACCAGCCACCAGGTGGTCTATGGCATCTGTCTCTCGACGGATGCCGAACACTACACCTCTCTTTCGGAAGCCATGGATCCCTTGGGACTGGGCAACTTCATGAACCGATATTACGAGGCCGTTTTTAGACCCATTAAACAACGGGGCGGGGTCGTGGCCAACGTCATCGGAGATTCTGTCTTAGCGATCTGGGTCGCAAGCCACTCAGACACACCCCTCAAAGAGGAGGCCTGCCTCGCAGCCCTCGAAATTGCAGAAGCCCTCCATCAATTCAATCAGTCTTCAGGTCCTTATCAACTGCCGACCCGCATCGGTCTCCACTCCGGACCTCTCTTGCTTCGCCACATTGGAGCCATGGACCATTATGAATACCGGCCCGTGGGGGATATCGTCAATACAGTTACAAGGATCGAAGGGTTGAACAAGTACCTGGGAACCCAGGTTCTGGCCTCGGACGAGGTGATCCGCCAACTCCCTGGTTTCCTGACGAGAGAACTTGGGACATTCCTGTTAGCGGGGAAATCAAAACCCCTCGTTCTCCATGGACTCTTCTGTCCTCAGGAAGACACAACCGAGGCACAGAGGACAGCCTGTGCATTCTTTGAAGAGGCAGTCACTGCCTTTCGAAAACAATTCTGGGACGAGGCAATTGAAAAATTTCATCGGTCGATTGAAGGTTTCGGCCAGGATGGCCCTTCTTCCTTCTACATCAAGCTATGCAAAGAGTACAAAATGATTCCTCCGGGGACATTATGGGACGGGGTCGTTCAGATGGATAAAAAGTAGGGTGTGGTCTCAACTGAAGGTGATGGATGGGTCGCGACGGGGAACACCTATGAAAACTTTACAAATCTTTTTTTTAATCTTTTTAATCTGTCCTCTATCTATTTTCTTATCCTGCTGCCCCGCACTCGCAGATGCCTGTGAAAAGTGGGTTGCAAAGGTGGTCTCCGCTCAAGGAAGCGTACAGGCTCTTAAGGCAGGCGAAAAACAATGGCATCCCGTGAAGCTTTATGAGACCTGCTGCCCCGGCGATAGGATCCGGGTCATGACAAGAAGTCGGGCGGACATTATCCTTTTCAATGAAACAACACTTCGCCTCGACCAAAATACCACTGTCACTTTCTCTACACCTGAGACAGAAAAGACGTCGCTGATCGATCTCCTGATGGGAGCCATCCATTTTTTCAGTCGTCAACGCCGAAGTATACGGGTGGTAACGCCCTTTGTAAACGCGACGGTTGAGGGAACGGAATTTTACATGGAAGTTAAAGAGGACAACACTTTTCTTTCCATTTTCGAGGGGCAAGTGACTGCTGCGAATCAGGCCGGAGAGGTCCAGTTCACGAAGGGGCAATCCGCTATTGCCACCAGGGAACAGGCTCCTGTATTGCAGATGGTTGCCCGCCCCCGCGATGCCATCCAATGGACCCTTTACTATCCACCGATCCTCGATTACCGTCCATCCGATGATCAGGCTCCCTTCGCAAAGGTCTGGCAGGCTTCAGTTCAAAGATCGATCGAATTTTACCGTGAGGGTGATCTCCAGAGGGCCATTGAGGTCCTTTTTCAATTCACGGAAGAGGTTCATGATCCCCGTTTTTTCACCCACCGGGGCTCTCTGCTTCTTTCGGTGGGTCGGCTGGATGAAGCAAACTCAGATATCGTAAGAGCCCTCCAATTGAAGCCGACAAGCAGCGAAGCCTTAGCCCTCCAGTCAATCATCGCTTTGGCGCAGAATGAGAAAGAGAAGGCCCTTGGCCTCGGCAGGAAGGCCGTGGAGGCCGATCCCCAATCCGCTTCTCCAAGGATTGCCCTTTCCTATGCGCTCCAAGCCAATTTTGACCTCCTGGGAGCACTCAACAACCTGAAGGAATCGGTGAAATTAGAGCCGAAAAACGCCTTGGCCTGGGCCAGATTAGCTGAACTCTATCTTTCCTTTGGAGACCTCAAAGAAGCCTTAAAAGCTTCAAAGATGGCCACCTCCCTCAACCCCAGTCTCGCACGAACCCAGACTGTTTTAGGGTTCGCCTATCTCGATCAAATCAAGACCAAGAAATCTATAGAAGCCTTTGAAAAGGCAATCCGACTGGACCAAGCCGATCCTCTCCCCAGATTAGGGCTCGGGCTGGCAAAGATCCGGGAGGGAAAGTTAGAAGACGGGCGGAGTGAGATTGAGATCGCAGCAAGCCTCGATCCTGACAGCTCACTCATCCGCAGTTATTTAGGCAAAGCCTATTATGAAGAGAAGCGGGATCGGCTGGCATCGAACCAATTTGCAGCCGCCAAGGACCTTGATCCATTGGACCCAACACCATTCTTTTACGATGCGATCCTGAAGCAGACCCTGAATCGACCTGTGGAGGCCCTGCGGGATATGCAGGCTTCCATCGCATTGAATGACAACCGGGCCGTTTACCGTTCCCGTATGCTTCTCGATGAAGATCTGGCCGCCCGGAGCGCCAGCCTCGGAAGGATTTACGGTGACCTCGGCTTTCAACCCCTTGCCCTGGTGGAAGGGTGGAAATCCCTGAATGTGGATCCGAGCAACTTTTCGGCCCATCGATTTTTGTCGGACTCTTACTCTGTCCTGCCCCGCCATGAGATTGCAAGGGTCAGTGAACTTCTCCAGTCTCAACTCCTTCAACCCATCAATATCACCCCCCTTCAGCCACACCTCGGCCAGAGCAATCTCCTCCTCCTGGCAGAGGCAGGACCCACAGAACCCTCGTTTAATGAATTCAATCCCCTCTTCAATCGAGATCGGATCACGCTGCAGGCAAGTGGGATAGGGGGAGGAAACAGCACGCTCAGCGATGAAGCCGTTTTGGCCGGCATCTGGGGACGGGTCTCTTATAGCGTGGGTCAGTTCCATTTCGAGACCGACGGCTTCCGGAAAAACAACGATCTCACCCAGAATGTTTACGATGCCTTCCTCCAAGTGAGTCTCTCGCCCCAAACGAGTATCCAAGGAGAATTTCAATCCAAAGATACGAATTATGGCGATCTCATGCTCCGGTACTTCCCGAATGACTTTCTAAAGGAACAGACCAAGGAAAAAACAAGGGGAATTCGGCTCGGGTTCCATCATTCCTTTTCCCCGGGGTCGGACATCATCGGCACCTTCGCCTATCATGATTTGGATTCTCAGCTTCGGGATAACGAGGTGAAGACGGGAATAGGAAGAATTGAAATCGAAGACAACGAAGACAGTTACAGTGGAGAACTCCAATATCTGTTCCGCTCGGAAAAACTGAACTTTATCGCTGGTTGGGGTCACTTCAAGGTTGATGGAAAATCCGTACAGACCATCCTTTTCCCTCTTTTCCCGGTACCTTTTGTTGTCCCCCGGGATAGAGATATTCATCACACCGATCTCTATCTTTATTCGTACATCAATTGTCTCAGGCATGTGACGCTTACGGTCGGGGCGAGTGGCGATTTTTTCGAAGGAGGGATCGTGGATCGAAACCAGTTTAACCCCAAATTTGGAGTAACCTGGAACCCCTTTGCCTCGACAACCCTCCGAGGAGCCCTCTTCAGAACCTTCAATAGAACCCTGATCAACAGCCAAACCATCGAGCCGACCCAGGTGGCGGGTTTCAATCAGTTCTTTGATGACCCGGAAGCCACAGAGGCTTGGCGCTATGGGGTTGCCATCGATCAGAAGTTCTCGAAAGACCTATTCGGAGGAGTCGAATATACTCTCAGGAACCTTGAGGTACCCTTTGTTTTTACAAGTGTTCCTGATAATAGCAGCCAGATTCGAAAGGTGGATTGGGAAGAACGTTTGGCCCGGGCCTATCTCCTCTGGACCCCTCATCCCTGGTTCGCCTTGAGCGCGGAATATCAGTATGAAAGATTCGACCGGGGAAAAGAGTTTGTGGGTGAAGGGGTGGCCTATGCCAGGACCTACCGTCTCCCCCTGGGGGTTAGCTTTTATCACCCAACGGGATTGAGTGCCTTCCTGAAAGCCACTTACTTTGATCAAAAGGGCTTGTTCGAGCCGGCGCACTACGTCCCGGGTGGACCCTTCATCCCAGGACAAGACCGGTTCTGGATCGTTGACGCTGCCATCAGTTACCGGTTGCCGAAACGATTCGGATTCTTCACCGTGGGAGCTAAAAACCTTCTTGACAGGTCTTTCAGGTATCAGGACACGGATCAGAAAAATCCGCTGATCCAACCCGAGCGAATGATTTATGGAAAGGTCACGCTGTCATTCTGAGCGAATCCATAAGAAGGGAGGTGATCAAAGAGGATGAAAGACAAGGGAGTACACCGGTTTGATGAGGTGTACCGGATGGAGACACCGACTTAATGATTAAATTTGGCAGGAGGTGAATTATGGCAAAAATGAAACTTGAGCTGGATGTAGAGAAAAGGAGAACGCGCGTTCATCATGACGGGGTTGGTAAATTTGGCAAGATCTCCATTCATAATCTTAAAATGGGTGAAATAAAAAAGGTTGAACATGCGACCATCATTTACCATAAATCCAATCCCACCGGACAGAACTGTGTTACCCTCTGGCTTAACGGGATTCCTTACCGGATCTGTAGTAGAACGAATTTGTAGTATTCCGATCAGTCTTGAACAAGCAAAGACAGGCCAAATAAAAAGCCGGTCAAAGGGGACCGGCTTTTTTGTTCACACCTTGGTACGACGAACCCCTGATTCATCCCTTCGTGGCCACACTTACTCCGTCAAACAAAATGGCAGGAAACATTCCACCGGAGGCTGGGTGGAGGGCGTCTTCAAGTGCAACGATATGGCTCAACGTATCGAAGATATTCCCGGCAACCATTGCATCTTTCACATGACCCTGTATCTCGCCCTTTTCCACATAGAGTCCCGGAGAGAGACCAATCGAATAATCACCATTCAGGATGTTCCCGCTGTGAGCCCCCATGACCCCTGCAACCATCATCCCCCTGTCCATCAGGCGCAGAAGATCCTGAAAAGATCTCTCGCCAGGACGAATGTAGAGATGCTCCAGAGAAGGGGAGGGTCTGATGGAGATCGTCTCTCCCCCCCACATGGCGCCCTTAAACCCATGGCCTGTGGGAGGAACACCCATCTTGCCGGCGTAATGGAGGTCGTAATAGAAATGCGCAAGGACCCCTTTCTCCACGACCGAGAAACATTGGCAGGGCGTACCCTCGTCATCAAATCCTCGCGCATCAGGCACTCGATCATTTAGAGGGTCATCATAGAGAGTCAGTTTTTCATCAAACATCTTCTCATTCAACTTTCCCATTACTGGAGAGACCTTCTGATAAATGTTTCTGCCATTGGTCACGCTTTGAACTCTCCACAAGAGGGCATAGAGAGCCTCGGGAAGGAAAAGAACCTTCATCTTTCCTCCCTGAGGATGGACTTCTGCTAAAGATCGGTGATACATCTCCAGCACGAACTGGAGATGGGAATCGGGCACCTTTTCAAATTTTTTATCGACCCAGGGCCGGTGAATGGAGGCATAGGAATTGGGAAACATAATGGCGGGATGCAAAGCATAAACCGAAGACGTGGTTGATATATCGGTTCCCCGGCTGTTGAGAATCCGTATCCGGACCGTTTTACGACCTGCGGAGATATTGACCTGCCCCTTTGTCTTTGAGGTCAACCACTCACAAATCCGCTGACCCTCCTCAACCATCGTTCTGTTCGAGAAATGCTCAATGGAAGGATCATACGTATCGAGGGACGGCAAATGACTTGTGAAGGGAAAATCGAATTGACCCTCGACCTTTCCTTTCAGGGAGTCAAGGGCATTCTCTAAGAATTCTTCCCGGTTGATCAGATTCTTGGTGTAGGCAAAACCCAGTTGGCCATCCTTGATGATCCGGAGGCTGATCCCGGACTGAGAGTTACTCTCGATATCCTTCAATGTCCCATTTTCAAAACTAACACCGTCCCCTGTTTCTTCCAGGGCATAGATCTCCACCCGATCGGTCACCTTCTTTGTCATCTCCATCAATCTTTCCATCATCTGCCCCCTACGACGACTTCATGAACGAGAATGTGCGGGCCCCCATTACAGGAACGGATATTGAGCTGTCCCTTGCCACATCCGCCGACTTTGTTCAGGACGAGATCGTTTCCAACGGCATGGATGTTCTTCAAGGTATGAAAGAGATTACCTGAGATATTGATGTCACGGATCATCCTTCCCATCTGGCCATTTTTGACCACATAGCCGTATTGGGCCCCAAAGGTGAAATTTTCACCACTCGTCTCCCCTCCCATCGAATCTAACAGGTACAATCCGTCACCCAGTATTCCACGGAGATCAGTGAAGGAGTAAGGGCCAGGTTCAATAAAGATATTTCCCATCCGGATGATCGGAGCAAAACGATAATCCTCTGCGACACAGTGGCCGGTCAGAGGTTCTCCAAAGGCTTCAGCAGTCCTTCGAGAATGGAGGCGTGCCTTTAGAATGCCTCGCTCCAGGAGCCTTGTCGACCTGACCGGCACACCCTCATCGTCATACTTATAGAACCCGAGTTGGCCGGGCAAGGTCGGGGCGTCGATGATGTTGAGTATTTCGTTTCCAAACGTCTCACCGACCTTCATCTTCTCTCTCAACGTTGGAGAATCTTCAATGAGGTCTGCCTCTGAAAAATGGCCAAAGGCTTCATGGGTAAAAACACCGGCCAGACTCGGATTCAGGATGACATTCACCATCCTCCCCTCGACAGGCTCTGCCTTTAGGAGGTCGAGGCCGATGGAGGTTTTTTTTTCAAATTCAGCCTCCTGGTTTCTCAGACTCGCAAATCCCTGACTTCCTCCCAGCCCCAGCCGCACATTCTGGATCAGGTTTCCCTCCTTGCTGGTAATCGAGCAGGAGAGCCGGGTCGTCACCAGATCTTCCCGGATCTCGGTTCCCTCAGTATTGAGAAAGTATTTCTCCCGGATCACTTCCGAATACCCCGTGATCGTCGTTGCGATGCCCTCATGCCCCAGGGGAAGACTGTTATATCTGCGGGTCAATTCAAGTTTCTCATCCATCGGGACCTGCCGGGGGTCTTCTTGAAGTTCAGGCAGAAAGGTATCCCGGATGGTTTCCGCTGCTGCAAGCTGGATGGGTTCCCGGATATGTTGAGCGATCAACAGGCTATTTTCCTCGACGGTCCGAAGAGCCCGCTCCGCATCCGTCTCTCGGGTAAAAGCCATTGAGGAAAGGCCTCCCTTCTTCAGGGCCCTCAGGACATACCCATCGGTTGAATTGGAGCCAATCTGTGTCAGCTCTCTTCCATGAAAAGTAATCACCGTCTCCCGCTTGATCTCATAGCGAATATCCCCGTAATCCGAAACCATCTTGGAAAGAATGGACTTCATCAATTGAAACATGGAAGCTCCCCTTGTTGCAGTCTTTAATAATAGAAGATAGGCCTTGATCTTTGAAAAGTCAACTCTTCGGCTTCCCGGTCCACGGCATAATTGCCGGGGCTTGCTCAGGGTTAACCCTTAGCGCCGGCACAGCCCGCTGCCTTTTGGAATTCTCTAATCAACTGCGGGGTAAAAGGGCAGGAAAATCAGGAGGGCCTTGAAACCTCTTCGAGATTAACGAGATCAAATTGACCTCTGAGGAGCTGCTTCAGTTTATTCCGATCTTCCTCCAGGATCTGAATAAAATTCAATCCATAATGATAGCCTTGCCAGTCTTCTTCCTCATGAACGTCCTTCCAGATCACTTCTGTTAGCACCTCAAGGCATGATAATTGAAACCCCCTGGGAAACAGAACCAGTGTATTCAGTTTTGCACCCACAGGAATATTTTTAACGGACTGGATAAGAAGACCAGCTTCACTCGCATTCACAACAAGGCCTCCATGGGCATAGGGTACATCAAATACCCGGTACTCCAGAGGTAGATCCAATAACAATCTCGGAAACCTCCTTCTCTCTCTAAACCCATAGGCTCCCCTCATCTGAGTCTTCCAGTTGATGGGAAACACCTCCTTTCTTAGCTCTGACCACGCTTCATTGCAACCTTCCAATTTTCATGAATATTGATCCGTTCATAGCAAATGACCTTAATTCTTTCAATGGGAGACCTCAGGCTAACCAATCCTGTGGTTTTTTCTCGAGGATTTCTTCGACCATTGGAGGTTCCTCCTCTTTTCTTTCCGAGCTTAAGTCTTCAGAATGATTAAGAATGGAAAAACACCATTTCTATCGCCCGAAAGGGGCTGCATCTTTAATGCCAAGTTTTAAGAATTCTATAACTTGTTAAAACTGAAAGGGGTTCTGACAACTTATTCTTTGGGAAAGAGATTGAAATGACAAAATTTTGTCACCATTTGACAAATCTTTACACTTCTGCGCCATCACTCCTTGGAACCGGCAAGATTCGTCTTTTTCTTTTCCATAATCTGAACAATCGCACGATCCATCGTGGTCATCCCGGACTCGATGATTTGCTGGAGGTTTTTCAATGTGTCCACGACATCCTTTCCCATGATCCCGTCTTGAGATGGAATCCGTACATCCTCCATGCTAAGATAAGAACTGTCTACCGCTAATCCCACAGCCATCAGGGCTTTCAAGGAACATCCAGATTTTGCCCCATCACAAATGATACCAGCCATCGTCCCGATCATGTTGTTGATCTGGGCCTCGATCTGCGAAATCTCTCCTCCCATCAGGAAAACGATTCCACACCCTGCTCCGACAGCAGCAGCAACTCCGCATCCGCATATGGGAGAGAGAAGGCCCGTAAATGATTTAATATAGATCGTCGTCAGAAAGGAAAGAGCCAACGCCCTTAAGAGACGCTCCTCAGGCAAACTCAATCGTTCGGCTGTCTCGATCACTGGAATCGTGGCCACTAACCCCTGGTTTCCAGAACCAGCACAGGCCATGACCGGCAGATCGAGTCCTTTCATCCTGGCTTCGACGGCTAACGCTGTAACAAACTGAGCCTTGAAGGAAAGGTTCTCCCCTGTCCCTCTCTGTTTTCCGTACTTTTCCATTACCTGGCCGATTTTCAAAGAAGGCAAACCCTTCTTAGCCTCCAGGGCAAAATGCGTGTTCATCTCTATCGCCTGCCTCAGGATAGGGAGTTCTTCCAAATCTACCGTTTGGACAAACTCGATAAGTGTCCCGTATCTCATCTTTTTGATCTCTTCATTTAGCTTCCAGAAACCTCCGTCTGAAACGGGGGCTCCGCGATAGGGTTTTCCATTTATTTCCACACCGACAAGGTGGTCATGACTTCCCTGGATAAGGGCCATCGCCTCATCCTCTCGATTGTGGACCCTGGCCCGGATCAGAATATCCTTTGCTTCCACGGCACGAACAATGTGCACCTTATTTTCTGCAATAAGCTTTCGAGCTTTTTCGATACTCTCCTTTTCAGGATTTTCCAGAATCTGAAGTCCCTGCTCAACCCTCCATGAAGAGAAGGCACCTATGGCCGCAGCGAAACCTAAGCCTGTCTCCCCCGTACCTGGGATCCCAACCCCTAACGCGTTTTTATAGGTGCTCTCATCCACCTCGATTCGGACCCCTTCAATCGTATCGGAGGATTTATTCAAAGCCCTAACGGCCCACCCCACTGCAAGAGCGACCGCCCCCACTTCCGTACATCCGGTTGCAGGAACCACCTCTCGAAGAAGAATCGTCTTTAAGAATTCCCTTTCTTTCATTTCATGCTCCCCCCTGTTTTGTCTTCAAGACCAATCGCAGAATGACCAATGCCCTCGGATATCCTCTGTTTCCCCTTACGAATGAGGAGGTATCCCCTTAATCCCTTGGCCCATTACATGATGCAAAGCCCAGCGCGTATCCAGTCTCGCTTGTCTTGGCATGCCCCAGAATTTACACATTTCCTTAGCCCATGTCAAACATTATTTCTCTTTGCACCAACGTTATATATTGTCCCCAACTGGTCTTACAGGAACGGGAAGGGGGGTCTCCGCCTCCCCCCAACCCTTCCCTCCCTGCAGCTCAACCAGCCAAAAACCCACACCAGAATTCAAAATCAGCAAAACCATCAAAAAAGGAATTATCAGGATGCCCCAGCACGAGACTTCTTGCCTTGGCTCTTTCCCCGTATATGGCTATCCTCCTACCAAC
>CAWEAV010000060.1:0-58876 GCA_963806715.1 uncultured delta proteobacterium | reverse complement strand
TTGGTTACGCGTCGCCGGTTGACCAATTCATGAGATTTGGTTAAGATAAGTACTTAAAATATAAGATTAAACAGAGAGGACAGAGGCTTTGGTTGATTTATTGGGGAGTCTAAAGAGGACGGATTACTGCGGAGACCTGGGTCGAAAAGATATCAATCGAGAGGTAGCCCTTCTCGGATGGGTACAGCGGCGAAGGGATCTGGGAGGTCTCATCTTTGTCGAGTTGAGGGACCGGGAGGGGATCGTCCAGGTCGTCTTTAACAGCGAGGTCAACCCGGAGGCTCACGAGAAGGCCCAATCTCTTCGGAGTGAATATGTGGTGGGGGTCAATCGGAAAGGTCTCCTTAAGGCCCGAGGGAACCGTCAATCCGAAACTCAAGACGGGTGAGATTGAAGTGATCGCCAAGGAACTGAGGATTCTCAATGTCTCCAAGAACCCTCCCTTTCTCATTGAAGATGAAGAAGAGGTTGCAGAGAATGTGCGCCTCAAGTATCGGTATTTGGATCTGAGAAGGCCGAGGCTCCAGCAAAACCTCATCCTGCGGCATCGGGTGGCCCAAGAGGTTCGGAATTACTTTGACCGCTTGGGATTTCTGGAGATCGAGACACCGATGCTGACGAAAAGTACCCCGGAGGGAGCCAGGGACTATCTGGTCCCGAGCCGAGTCAATCCCGGCCACTTTTATGCCTTACCTCAGTCCCCCCAACTCTTTAAGCAGATTCTGATGGTCTCCGGATTTGATCGATACTTTCAGATCGTTCGATGTTTTCGGGATGAGGACCTCCGGTCCGACCGTCAGCCCGAGTTTACCCAGATCGATGTGGAGATGTCCTTTGTGCAGGTGGAGGATATCCAGAGGACGATGGAAGGGCTCATGGCCCATATCTTCAAGGCAGGTCTTGGGGATGGAAATCGAAGTTCCCTTTTCCACCATGGGTTATGCCGAGGCGATGGATCGTTACGGCGTAGATAAGCCCGATCTCCGATTCGGAATGGAACTCAAGGATGTCTCTAAGATCCTCCGGGAGTCCAGCTTTAGAGTCTTTAAAGAGGCCCTGAAGAAGGGTGGCATCATCAAGGCCCTCTGTGTGAAGGGAGGAGGCTCTTTTTCACGTAAGGAGATTGATGGGCTCATTCCGATCGTCGAGACCTATGGAGCCAAAGGGTTAATGTGGGCCAAGGTGGGTACGGACGGATGGCAATCCCCCATCCAGAAATTTCTGACCCCTGAGGAGATGAAGGAGGTGGAAGAGCGGTGCGAGGCTTCTATGAATGACCTGCTCCTCTTTATCGCCGATCTCCCCAAAGTGGTCCATCAGGCCCTCGGAAATCTTCGTCTCCATCTCGGGGAAAGACCTGGGTCTGATTTCGCCAGACGTGTATCGGTTTGTTTGGATCCTGGATTTTCCGCTCCTGGAATATGACGAAAGCAGAAAAACGGTATGTGGCTGTTCACCATCCCTTTACGGCTCCGAAGGATGAAGATATTCCCAAGCTAAAGGATCATCCCGAAGAGGTGAAGGCCAAGGCTTATGATCTGGTTCTGAATGGAAATGAGGTGGGTGGAGGAAGCATCCGGAATCATCTGAGGGAGATTCAATCCCTCGTCTTTGAAAAGCTGGGGATGGGAGAGGAAGAGGCCCGGGAGCGTTTTGGATTTCTGCTGGAGGCCCTGGAATACGGGACACCTCCTCATGGCGGGATCGCCTTTGGTTTTGATCGACTCAACATGATTCTCAGTCATTCGGATTCGATCCGGGACGTCATCGCTTTTCCAAAGACCCAGAAGGCCACCTGTCTCATGACGGAGGCACCCTCTAGGGTGGATCCCAGACAGCTCGATGAACTTTGGATTCGTGTCAAGGAAACAAAAGGCCAATCCTGATTGGTGAATTGCGGATTGCAGATTTCGGAATGCGAAGTAAGGACTGGAATAAACTCCCGATTTCGGAATGATGTTTCATCGTTGGAGACTCCTCGCTCTGCATATCACTGGGGTTGTCATTCTGGGGCGTCAGCTGAAGAATCTCTGTTTTGATTCATTCCTTTGGATTAGATTTCGCAATCCGAAATGACTTAGTCGAATCCGGTTAAGAAAGGAGAAGAGATGACCATTACCCGAAAGAAGCGACCTTTCAGAGCAAGTCTGTCGAGCCCTTACCCCTCCTGGACACCCAGGAACCCAACCTCTACCGCAGCATCTTTCCCTATGATGAGGTTTGCCGGGTGGAGTTCGACAACAAGTTTGTCTTTATTGATCCCCCGGAAGAGATCTTTATCACGGATACGACCTTCCGGGACGGGCAACAGGCAAGGCCTCCCTATACGGTGGAGCAGATCGTTGACCTCTTCGATATGCTCCATAAACTGGGAGGGCCCAATGGCGTGATCCGGCAGTCTGAATTCTTCCTCTACAGCGAGAAGGATAAGGAGGCCGTCCAGAAGTGTCTGGAGAGAAATTATCGTTATCCGGAGATCACGGGATGGATCCGCGCCGTCAAGGAGGATTTCCGGCTGGTGAAGGAGATGGGACTGAAGGAAACAGGGATCCTCACCTCGGTTTCGGATTATCACATCTTCTTAAAACTGAAGAAGAACCGGAGGGTAGTCCTGCGGGAGTACCTCTCCATCGTTTCCGCCGCCCTCGACCTTGGAATCATTCCCCGATGCCATTTTGAAGACATCACCCGGGCCGATATCTATGGGTTCTGCGTTCCCTTTGCCCAGGATATCATGCGCCTTTCAGAGGAGGCGAAGCTTCCGGTCAAGATCCGGCTCTGTGATACCCTGGGTTATGGTGTGCCTTATTCAGGGGCCTCGCTTCCCCGTTGTGTTCCCAAGATCATCCGGGCCATGATTGACGATGCCGGCGTTCCCTCCGAATACCTGGAGTGGCACGGCCATAACGATTTTCACAAGGGGTTCATCAATGCCACCTCGGCCTGGCTTTATGGATGCTCTGCTGCCAACGGGACGTTGTTAGGATTTGGGGAGCGGACAGGAAACGCTCCTATCGAAGGGATTGATCATCGAATATGTCAGTTTGATAGGGCATAACAACGGCGTCGATACGACGATGATCACGGAGATCCGGAATTACTTTGAGCGGGTCATCGGGGCTCCCATTCCTCCCAATATGCCTCTTCGTCGGAGCCAATTTCAATGCGACCAGCGCCGGGATCCATGCCGACGGCATTCTGAAGAATGAGGAGATCTACAATATTTTTAATACGACGAAGATTTTGAACCGGCCCATCTCGATTTCGGTCAATGATAAGTCCGGGTTGGCCGGGATTGCCCAGTGGATCAACTCTCATTTTGCCTTAACAGGAAAGGACCGGATTGAAAAGACCCATCCCGGGGTAGCCAAGATCAACCGGTGGGTGACCAGACAGTATGAGGAAGGAAGACTGACTTCCATTTCCGATCAGGAGATGGAGAAGGTATCCCGGAAATATCTTGCCGAGATCTTTGTCTCCGAGTTTGATCGGCTCAAGGCAAGGGCCCGCGAGATGGCCTACCACATTATTGAACGAGTCATTGAGGAACCCAGTATGAGATCGATGGATTCGGCGCAGATGGAGCCGGTCCTTCAATCTCTCGTGGATGACTATCCTTACCTACAATACGTTTATGTCGTCGATATTCACGGGAAAAAGATTACGCGGACCATCTGCCAACCCATAGACCAGGCAAAATTTGCTAATGTTCCAGCGGGAGAAAACTACTCTGATCGGCCCGTGGTTCATTAACCCTTTAAAGGATGGTAAAATTCACGTCACCGACCTTTACTCCTCAAAACATACAGGTGCCCTCTGTATCACTCTCTCGGGACCGATTCGTGATGAAACAGGAGAGATCAAGGGTATCCTCGGGATTAGATATTCGATTTGAAGATTTGACGAAGAGCGAAGAGGAATAATAACCAAGCTTCAATGACCAATGTTCAATGACCAATGACCAGATTGAAAGAATCAAATTCCTATGATGCTGGACCAAGTTCAGCCTGACAGAAAAAATGGAATCCACAATCTTGTCATCCCGAACCTTGATCCTGAGCTTGTTTCAGGATTATTTCGGGACTCGGTTTGGTATAAATTGATTTAGCTTATAGCGCTACTTGCGAGCGGCTTTATTTACTTGAGACCTGGTTGTTGGATTTAATAAAATGGTAAAGATTTCTATCATTATCCTGGTTAAAAATGGCGGACCCTATCTGGAAGAAGTGCTGAGAGGGGTGTTCGCTCAGAAAATGGAAGAAGAATTTGAGGTCGTGGCCATCGATTCAGGATCGGTGGACAAGAGTAAAGAGATCTTGGGGAGATTCCCTGTACGTCTGAAGGAGATTCCTCCCGAGACGTTTAACCATGGGGAAACACGAAATCTTGGGGCCTCTTTATCGCAGGGCATGTATCTCGTTTATTTGACCCAGGATGCGATTCCCGGGAACGAGAGGTGGCTTCGAGAAATTGGTTGAACCCCTTCAGGAAGATCCTCTGGTGGCGGGTTCTTTTAGCAGTCACCGCCCAAGGAAAGATTGTCCCCTGATGGAAAAGAGGCAGATCCTGCAAACAGAGTTGACATCTGGGAAGACCAAAAGGGTGAATGTGGCGGTCGGAAACCCTGATTATGAGCGAAGCCCCTATCCGTTTATCTGGTTCTCAAACACCAGTTCCTGTGTTCGGAGGCAGGTCTGGGGGCAATTTCCATTCCAGAAGCTTGATTTTGCAGAGGACCAGGATTGGGCGAAGAGGGTTCTTGAGGCGGGGTATAAGACCGTTTATGTTCCTGATTCCATTGTCATCCACTCCCACCATTATTCACCCGTCAAGAACTTCCGTCGGTATTTTGAGCACGCAAGGGCGATGAAAGAGATCTTCGGCAAGGAAGAGTTTCCTCGGTTTCAATCGATCTTCTCAGCGACCGGTCAATCGGTCAAGGCGGATTTTCAATTCTTTCGATCCGAGACCGGAAGGGGCAGGGGTTTTTACAGGTGGTTATTGCCAAGCCTCTTCTGGTACCTCTCAGCCTTTACGGGCCTCTGGCTGGGAACCCATCTTGAGAAAATCCCAATAGACATTGAGACAGAAATTTTCTCTTCAACCCTCGCTCATCAAGAAGTGAGACCATGAAGATTCTACAAGTGAGCCATGGACTTCCCCCAAAAGAAAATGCAGGGGTTGAGCTTTATACCTACTATCTCTCCAAGACTTTAGCGCATCTCGGACATGACGTTTCCATCCTCTGCCGGGAAGAGGATCCGGAAAAGGAAGAATTCTCTTCTACCCAAGAGAAGATGGATGGGTTGAGGGTGACAAGGGTGACGAACAATCTCACCCGGATCGATAGCCCGAGGACCCTTTACGACAATCCTTTCTGTGATCAAATCTTTTTGAGAATCCTTCAACAGGTAAATCCCGACCTCATCCATTTTCAGCACTTCATCGGGCTTTCCGCAAATCTGTTGAAGATTGCGAAGGAATTGGGATATCCCGTCGTCCTGACACTCCATGATTTTTTCGTGCTTTGCCATCGGGTCCAACTTCTGAAAAGAGACGGAGATTTATGTTCCGGTCCTCTGTACGGTTTGGAATGTGCCACGTGCCTTGATTCGATTTCACCCCCTCAGGACTTTCGCATACAATCGTTTTTAAGGATGAAGAGACTCCTTCCATTTCCCTTCATCAAATGGACCAAGCGTTTCTTCATTCCTTCTCAGTTCCTTGGGAATAAGGGTTATGAACCGTTTCATCGTTATCGTTTTATGTACGAAATCCTCAAGGTCCCTGAGGTCGTCTTGGTGCCCTCCCGATTTGTTCAGGAGATGTTCTTAAAATATTATCCTGTCCTTGAGCAAAAGACTCAGGTTCTTCCCCTCGGAATTCCTCCTATTCGGGTTGAGACGCATGACCGAAAACGAGAGGAAAAGACCCGGTTTTGTTACTTTGGAAATCTCCTCCCCTATAAAGGGGTTCATGTTCTGATCGATGCCTTTAAGAAACTTCCAAGGGGGAAGGCCACGCTGACAATTTATGGAGAGAAAAAAACCTGGGAAGGGAACTACAGTTATTATGATGATCTTACCGAACAGAGTTTAGGCGATACCGTTTTATTCCGTGGGCCTTTTGAAAGAGAAAATATAGCAGAGGCTTTGAGGGACCAGGATATCATGGTGCTGCCTTCCCTTTGTCCCGAGTCCTTTTCATTAGCCATCAGGGAAGCAAACTGTCTTGGATTACCGGTCATCGCCTCCCGGATTGGGGCGATTCCGGAAGCTGTTGAAGACGGAGCAAGCGGCCTGCTCTTCGAACCAGGAGACAGAGAAGGCTTGGCAAGATGCATGCTCCGGTTTATCGAAGAGCCGGGTCTTGTTCAGAAGATGGGTGCCCGGATGCCAAGAGTAAAATTGATGAAGGAGCATGCTTTGGAGATGGCCGCGATCTATGAGCGAATTCTCGAAAAAAAAGGATGAGACTGCGGAGTTATTGGAATTTATTTGGAACTGGGTTATGGGTCTTTGGAATTTAAATGGTTTCATATGAAGGTCCTTCAGGTCAGCCATGGCTTCCCACCGAAAGAAAATGCAGGAGTTGAATTTTACACCCTTCATCTCTCCAAGGCATTGGCTCAGCTCAAGCATCGAGTCTCGCTCTTCTGTCGAGGCGATGATCCGGAAAAAGAAGAATTCTCTACCTACGAAGAAGTGGTAGAGGGTTTGAAAGTGACGCGGGCGATCAATCGATTGACCCGGATCGATGGGCCTCGGACCCTGTATGACAACCATTTTATAGATCACCTCTTTTTAAAAACCCTCGATCAGGAGAGACCCGACCTCGTCCATTTTCAACATATCTTCGGGCTTTCCGGCCATCTGGTTCGGCTGGCAAAGGAGAAGGGATATCCGGTCGTATTTACGCTCCACGATTTTTTCATGCTTTGCCACCGGATTCAACTCCTCAGGCGAGATGAGCGTTTGTGTCCGGGTCCGATTTACGGGTTAGAATGTTTTTCCTGTTTAGAGACCGGCCCACTCCAGGACATCCGGACAAAAATGTTTTTGAGGCTGAAGGACGTTCTTCCCTTCCCAGTCGTTAAATGGACCAAACGGTTTTTCATTCCTTCCCAATACCTCGATCGGCGAGGGTACGAAGTCTTTCATCGTTATCGTTATATGTATGAGGTCTTTAAGGCATGCGATCTGCTTCTGACACCCTCCCAATATGTCAAGGACTTTTTTGTCAAATACTATGGCTCCATGGCATCGAAGATGAAAGTCCTTCCCTTGGGTATTCCTCCTTTCAAAGAATACCCTCGTTCGAAGAGAACAGATAAGAAGCTCCGGTTTTGTTACTTTGGAACCATCCTTCCGCACAAGGGGGTTCATGTCCTGGTGGATGCCTTTAAGAGCCTTCCCAAAGGAAAGGCAACCCTGACCGTTTATGGAGGCCGAACCTCATGGAACCGGGATTATTATGATCGATTGGAACAGCAGGCTTCTGGTTTTGAAGTCCATTTTCGAGGGGCCTATCAGAGGGAGGATTTACCCGATGCCTTGAATGACCAAGATGTAGCCGTGTTGCCTTCGATCTGGCCTGAAACCTTTTCGATCGTGATTCGAGAGGCGAACCTGTTAGGACTGCCTGTAATCGCCTCACGAGTCGGTGCGATCCCAGAGGCGATTGTAGAAGGGGTGAACGGCCTCCTTTTTAGATCAGGCGACCAGGAGGACCTGCGAAGGTGCATGCTCCGCTTGGTGGATACCCCCGGGTTGATTCAGGAGAATGGCTTCGAAAATGCCAAAGCCCAGATCCATGGCCGACCATGCCCTGGAAATGACTAAAGTCTATAATAGCATCATCGGGAAAAGAGATGAAGCCCTTTGATTATTCTCACTTTGAGTCTCAGTTCATGGACCGTCAATATATTCAAATGCTTCAACGTCCCCGTGTCCGATTTTTCAAGGATTGCAAGAAGGTCTTGGACCTGGCTTGTGGTCCGGGTTTTTTCTTGGAATTACTGAAGGAAGCAGGCATTGAAGCCACGGGCGTCGATCGAAATGAAGCGATTGTCGAAAAGGTCCGTCTAAAACAGTTGAAAGTGATTCATTCGGATATCTTCCGTTATTTGGAATCGGTTGAAGAAAGGTATGATGGGATCTTTTGCTCTCACCTCATGGAGCATCTGTCTTTCGATCGAGTCGTCCGGCTGATTGAATTGATCACGATGCGACTTGATCCCGGTGGAGTCCTGGTATTGGTTTTTCCTAACCCGGGGTCCATCCGGCTCCATCTTTTCGGTTTCTGGAGGGATCCTGAGCATGTCCGATTCTACAATGGAAATCTGATCGCATCGGCCTGTCAACATTATGGATTAAGATTGGAGTATTCGAATGAAGAGGAGGAACCCAATCAGCTTAGAAACGCCTCACTTAGAACCCATTTCATTGTCTTCCCCCAATCGGGGTTGGAAGAAGTGGTTCAATGGTACCAGGAGAGAGATGGAAATCTTCCTGCGACAATTGAACAAGCAAGTTGAAACATTTAATCAGGAAATGGAGAGGTTTTCGGAGGCTCTCAATAAAATATGGTCGAGAGATGATGAAGTGGTCCTCGTCTTACGGAAGTCATTTGAAATTACCCCTCATCATCGGGAAGAGGGAGGCTAAGAGGATAGGTAATGCAGTGCCCTAAAGTCAGTGTGGTCATTCCTGCTTACAACCATGAGCGATACGTGGGAGAGGCGATCCAGAGTGTTCTCCGTCAAACCTTTCCGGATTTCGAACTCATCATCATCAATGATGGCTCCACCGATCACACCGAAGAAGAGATACTCAAATTTAACGACGATCGAATTCGCTATTATTCGCAGCCCAATCGGGGCCTCAGCGCCACCCTGAATCATGGAATCGGTAGGGCTCAGGGGGAGTATTTCAGTTTTCTCCCTTCCGATGATCTCTTTTTTCCGGAGAAGATTGAGGCTCAATTGAAAGAGTTTCAAACCGGTGGCCCTGAGTTAGGGTTGGTCTTTTCCAAACAGACGGTTGTCGATGCGAAAGGGGACGAAATCACCGATGACCCCATTATCGGGTGGTTTGATGTCTCCTATCGAACCAAGGAGGAGATTTTCCCGGCACTCTTTGAAAGAAATTTCTTGGCGGCCCCTACCTTTATGGGCAGAAAAGCCTGTTTTGAAAAGGTTGGTTTCTTCGACGAATCGCTCCAATATTGCCAGGATTACGATATGTGGCTACGAATGCTGAAGTATTATGATGTTCGAATCGTCGACAGGCCCTTACTACGGTATCGGTGGCATGGCGAAAACCTGACGTATGCCAAAACCGAAAGGGCTGATTTTGAGAGAGCGGTTCTCTTGCTGAAGGCCATCAAAATCCTTGAACTCACAGATATCTTTCCAAGTCTAAAAGGATTAGAAAAGAAAGAGGTTCCAGAAAAGTATGCGACCTCTTGCAGGGTCCTGGCGGAACACCTTCTGAAGAGTGGCCTGATCGAACTCGTGCCCGTTGCCTATGGTCTGATGGAAGAGGCCTGGAAGCTACAGCCAAGCTTGGAACTCAAAAGAGAAATGGAGGAACTCATTCGCCGGCGTCCCCACTTTCTGGACTTGAGAGATCAGCGGTTAGGACAACTCAGTCACCAGATTGCGGATCTGAATCATAAATTAAACCGTCTTTATCAGTTTCAAAGCGATTTTGAAAAGCAAAAAAAGACGTTAGAGGACCAACAAAAAGAGTGGGAGGAAAAGAGGCAAAGACTCGATCATTACGAAAAAGAACTCACCGGGAGAGCCCAGCAGATAGGAGAAAGGGAAAAAGATCTTCAGCGATGGAACCATGAACTTCTTACGACACAGGAAAAATGGGATCGTTTTGTAAGGAGACCTCCTATCAGGATTCTTCGCTTTCTCTATCGGTCACTCAGGTCCCTGTGGAGGTCATTACCCGAACCTGCAAAGAAACCCTTTCGGTCTCTTCTCAAAGAGAAACTGTTCTCTTCCTTTTTTCCCACGGGAAAGGTCGAGACGGTCGAGTTACCGCAGAGCCCGGTGGGGCCTATTTGTGAGGATCATTCCCTTCTGATCCAACCTGCAGTGGAGTTTCCGCCACAGGTCAAACTCAGCCGGATAAAGCAACCTAAGGTGAGCATTGTTTTGCCGGTATACAATCAGAGTCACCTGATGGAAGAGGCAGTCCAAGGGGTTCTGAACCAGACCTATCCAAACCTGGAATTGATCATCGTCAACGACGGTTCAACGGATCGCGTCAACGAGATCTTTCCGAGGTATGCGTTCCATGACAAGATCACTCTTCTCCAGCAGGAGAACCAGGGCTTACCCAGGGCCCTGACCAATGGATTCAGGCATGCGTCAGGCTCTTTCTTGACATGGACATCTGCGGACAACATCATGCTTCCCAATCAGGTGGAGACCTTGGTCGATTTTTTATTAAGCCATCCCGATGTGGATATGGTCTACAGCAATGTGGAGATCATCGATGACTCAGGCGATCCCGCTCTAAATTCAAATTATCGGCGGCATAATCAATGTCCCTCTGGTTCAAACCGGATCTATCTTCCCCGGGAGGTTAAAACGTTAGGTGTCATCGAAGACAATTTTATCAATGCCAGTTTTCTTTACAGAGCCTCTGTAGGAAGAGCAATTGGAGAATATGATCCCTGTCTCTTGGGCACGGAAGATTACGATTATTGGCTGAGAATCAACAGCCTATTTACCCTCCAGCATCTCGACAGTGATGAAGTCCTTTATCGGTACCGTGTCCACGCCGATTCGTTAAGCGAGAAATTCGGTAAATCCGACATTTTTGAGAATGCAAAGAAACTCATCCGCTATCATCAAGAGAGGGAGTCTTTTTACCAATTGAAATTTGATATCTTCCTCCTGAGAAATCAGAGACAGGGACGTGAGGATCGATATGAGCACCTGGCCCTGGCCTTCAGAGACCGAGGCCATCAGGTGGTTTGGGTGACCCTTCATTCAGAGCGGGCCGGGGAAGTGGTAAGAAAGGATGGAATGGTGGAGGTCTTTATCAAGAAAGACTCCCCTAAAAAGCTTATGGGAAGCCTTCTTCCACTCCGACAATACCCAAAAGCTCTGATCGTTCTTACCCCTCCCTTTGAGGAAACTCTCATGGAGGAATTGAAGGGAGGGGATATCTTTCTTTATGCTGATTTGAAAAATGCCGAAGGCATTGATGAGCGCCTGTTGGAGGGAGCGGATGCCCTTTCGGTGAGATCTCAATATTTCCTGGACCGCTTGAGCGAAAGGTTAAGAAACAAGTCCCATGTGATCAGTGATGGCATTATTGGAGAGAGGCTTCTTCGGAAGGCCCGTGACAATTTTTATCTACCCCATGAATTCCCTTGGGTCTCTGGAAAGAATTTGGCATACTACGGACCGCTGAAAAAAGATCGTTTCGATAGTACCCTCTTCCATGAGGCAGTCCGGATGAAGAGGGACTGGAATTTTATATTGGTTGGTATCCCTGGGGAGGTTGAATACGATTTTGTTGACCAATTAGTTGGGCTCGATCATGTTTACTTCCTGGGTGAAAAACCTTGTGATAAGAATGGGAGCCTCTATCAAACCCTTTCAACAGTTTCGGTTCTCTGGGCGCCCCTCCGGGAGGCTGAAAAATATGAGGAATGGATTCAGCGTTTGATCGAAATCGCGGGCCTGTCGGGTCGCCCCCTCCTTCTCCCGGCGGGATTAAACCATTGCGAGACTCCGTTCGTTTTTCACTTCAAGAATGCAAATGAGAGTGCGGGCTTGTTAGACTTTTTGGCATCCCTGAAGATGGATCAGAGGATCTTTGACCGATGGCTCTCACGGAATACCTGGGAAGAAAAGGCAAAATGGTTTGTAGCCATTGCCAATAATCAGCTTTACTATCGAAAGACTCGATGACCGATCAAAAAAGAACGGAGTCTCCTGGATGTCCTCCCCGCTGTCCATCAACCGCATGCGGGAAAAACGAATGTTCTCATTCAGGTCAGATCCCTTGATAAAGGAGGCCTCGAACAAGTGGTTCTCAGCCTCCTTAACCATTTCGACTACTGGAGGGTCAATGTCCTTATCGTATGTGAGGAGAAGGGGGGGGCAATAGCAGACCAATGCAAAGGCCTGGGGATCATGGTGAAAGTCCTTGGCAGCGAGAAAGAGAAGGAATATAGGGAGATACTGAAGAAATATTCGATCGGAGTGGTTAATCCCCATTATGCAACGCTTGGATTACGAGTTGCCCGTGAAATGGGGATTTCCGTGGTTCCCGTCCTCCACAATACTTATACCTGGTTTAACGAGGAAGAGATCGACCGGTTTAAAGCAGGTAATCAATACGTATCTCAATATATTGCCGTTTCCGAAACTGTTGCCCGTTATACCACAAAGAAGTTTGGAATTCCTTCAGAGAAGATCAAGGTGATTCCCAACGGTCTGGATATCCCTAAACAGGAAAAGAGGCAGGCAAATGAGCCATCAATAACCAGGGAGCGTTTGGGGATCGGACAGGGAGGATTTCGTTTTTGTGAATGTGGCTACCTTCGATGGAAGAAAGGGGCATCACGCCCTTGTCAGTGCCTTAAGAGGGATGAAAGAAAGTTTACAGATCAAAGTCGTGTGCGTGGGGAACATAGCAGACCCAAGGTACTTTTCTCATTTAAAGGAGAGACTCGAAAAAGAGGGATTAGAGAAGCGGATCATTCTCCACGATTACGTGGAAGATGTTTCTTCCTTTTACCAACTGGCCGATGCTTTTGTCCTCCCATCCCTCATTGAAGGATGGTCTATTTCGGTCATGGAAGCCATGTATTATGGTTTGCCTTTGATCCTTACGGATGTGGGTGGAAATCGGGAGATCTTAGATCGTGCCGGGAATGGTATCCTCATTTCCACGAGTTATGGGGATATACTTCATCTGGATCATCGGAATTTAGGGAAATACTGTTTGGAGGAGGAGCCACAAAATGCAGAACCCCTGGCTAATGCTATGAAAGATGTCTGGGATCGAAGAGCCTACTGGAAGGAGAGGGGTCAGAGAGGGAAAACAGCAGTCCGGGAATATTATTCGATTGATAAAACGACAAGGGCTTATGAAGAAGTTTTTTCTAGGATTAGGAAAAGGCAAGACCCAATAGGAATGGTATGAACTTCTGTTTCATTCCCTGGATCAACTGGGACTCCTACCTGTACTCTCGTCCCCATCAACTGGTTAGGGAGGCCCTCCGGCGCGGTCATCGTGTTCTCTACCTCAATCCCGGGATGCAACCTGTCGTAAGAGATGGAAACCTTGAAGTTTGGCATCCTCTTTCTCACCCCTTCTTTGGCAACATCAAGAAAATTTTGCGGCGGGAATTTTTTCAGGCAATCTTCTCCTACCCCAGGAAAGAGACTAACCCCTTTAAGAGGATGGATTTACCGGCCTTACGAAGAAGGAAACCGGCGGGTGTTCCTATCAAAATATCTAACCGATCTATTAACAAAACGAAAACTGCGGGCTTTCCGGAACCCAGTGAATAGAAACATTATCATCTTCGAACAGCCTTTCCCCTTTGTTTTTCAAATCCCAAGTTTGAAGCGGCTGGGGTATAGGGTGATCTATGATCTAATTGATGATTGGACCGCTTATCAGGATTCCCCTGGCTATTTCCGGCAAACCGAGCCTTATCTTTTACAAAATGCTGATATCGTTACAGCCACATCGAAGCCTCTCTACGAGAAGGCTATTCGGTACAACAAAAATACCCATTTATGCCCGAATGCTGCTGACCTCGAACATTTTGCCAGCGCGAGGAAGGGATGGGAAAGGCCGCAGGATTTACCTGAGGGGAGACGAATCGCCGGGTTTTTCGGGATCATTCGGGAATGGTTCGATATCGGGTTGATAAGGTATGCAGCCCTTCAGAGACCTCAGTTTGAATTCTGCCTGATCGGAGGGTATTCGGAAGATATTTTTGATCAATTGAAGGGCTTGAATAACGTTCATTTCCTGGGAGCGAAGAATTATTCAGCGTTGCCTCAATATCTCTCTTATTTTGATGTGACCTTGATTCCTTTTAAAACGAATGAACTCATTCGCTCAACAAACCCCATTAAGGTCTATGAATATCTGGCAGGAGGCAAACCGGTCGTAGCCACCGATATCCCGGAGATTGAAAAGATGCCGTTTGTCTATGTCTCGAAGAATCAAGAAGATTTCGTGAAGATTCTCGATCTGGTGACCGAAGTGACTCCTGATCTTAGAGAGATCGATGCCTTTTTGGTAAACCATACATGGGCCAAAAGATTGGATAGCATAGAACAATCTATCAATAATCTGCCTGGCTCACGGGTGCACGACATTGCCGTTTAAAATGAAGGAAGACTTGGTAAGAAAGAGAAAATGCGGGGATTGCTTTTGCAAATGCCTATAAGGAGCGATCAACTCAAAACGTCTGTTGATGAACACGTTCTAAAATGTTCCGAGTCCATGCAACGTAATCATAAGGATGAACTTTATGAGGGCCTTGAGAAGGTTTTTACGATTTCCACGAGAAATTCTGAATAGAACTCTGGACAGAAGATTAAGGGCAATCCAAGATGAGGACCTATCAATTTCTGCAAAGGTAAAAAGATTAATAAAAGAAGATCCATCTTTTTCTGCAAGATTTTCCCCTTACTTGGAAGATCAGACATTCTGGATCATCCCAAAATGGTGTGTAACCTTAAACAAAGACACTAAGGACGGATTTCCTGTGCCTCCGAATGAGCTTTGGGCAGGCTATGGTGAAAACTCAGAAGCGTACCTTTCCTCAGGAAAGACCCACTTTGAGGCCATGAAACACATTTTGGAAGATTCGGGGTTTTCTTTTGAAGAAGGGGGACGGATATTAGATTTTGGTTGTGCCGCAGGAAGAATGATCAGGTGCTTAAAAGATCTCGCACTCAAGTACGAGATTTGGGGGGTTGATGTGATGACAGGCCATATTCTCTGGTGCCAACAGTACCTCAGTCCTCCCTTTAAATTCGCCACAACAACAACCTTCCCACACCTGCCCTTTGAAGATAATTATTTCAACTTGATTTACGCCTGTTCTATTTTTACTCATATCTGTGACCTCGCAGAGACGTGGCTCTTAGAGTTGAGAAGGGTATTGCGCCCCGGGGGAAAGATGTATATTACAGTGCATGATAATCATTCCATAGACCTTCTCTTGTCCAGCCCGCCAGGTCACTGGCTCCATGATACTCTTATTCGTCGGCAGTTGTCGGCCTTTGAAGAGCAGACAGATTTCCTGAAACTCGGCTTCTCAATGTTTACTTTGCAGCGGGAACCCGGGAATGCTCAAGTCTTTCATGACATTGATTTCTTGTGTGGGAACTGGGGGCGTTTTCTTCAAGTGGTCTCTGTCGTTCCAGAAGCCTATGGGTATCAGACGGCAATCACGTTGGAAAAGTAATTGCGCACATCCAGACTTGGCTAACGGAATAACCTATCATCGGAGGATGGATTGAGATAAAAAATCGAGAGGCGTCCATAATTAAGATGAAATATCGGTATGAATGAGTATGTTTGGTAACCTATTCATTACGGAGAGAAGATAAATATCAATAACATCATAACCTGGTGCAAATAATTCGATGCGATCAAGCGTGCCTTTGAGAATCGAAGATAAAGCCCCTAATATTAGAGCTGATCAATGAGATGGTGATTAACTGGTCACAATTTCTCAATAAAATCCTTCAGAAGGAGATATTTTTTCTTCTCATCTTTTCAAGGATGGTCCTCTTTGGAATCGGGGAACTGTCTTACAACATCTTTCCAAAGTTTGATCAACCTCCGGAATACGTCAAAACAAAACAAAGCGCAGGCTGGGAATCTGAAACCCTGAAACTTCCACAATCCCTCAAAGAGATTGATATCTTTCGGATCGATCACTGGCATCGATTTGACAGTTTAGCCTATGAAGATATTGCCTTACATGGGTACCCCAAAATCAAATCCTCCGAAAAGCACCTACCCAACAATTGGGTTTGCTTTCCCCTTTACCCCTTTCTCTTATGGCTATTCTCGAAGGTGATTCCTATAAGGATTGCGGGCGTGATTTTATCGAACACTTTTTTTTATTTTGCCCTGTTGTTCTTATATCGGTTCATTGAGCAACAGTATCCTAATCGTCAATTAGGATATCGGACAGTTTTTTACGCTCTCATATTTCCAACAGGCCTCTATTTCTCTGTGGCCTACACGGAAAGCCTCTTTCTCTTTCTAACGGTGGCGGGGTTTTATTTTATGTACCAAAAACAGTACGGTCTTACATGCCTTTTAGCTGGGCTTGCGACCGTAACGAGAGTCCCAGGGTTCATTTTGTCAGGGACGGTCATCCTGAAGTATTTAATGGATGGCCGGAGGGGAGAAATATCGATTAGAGATATAAAATCAATTTACTTCCTTCTGATTCCCATTCCATTTCTAATATTTCTCCTATACTCCTGGGGAATGACCGGTGATTTCCTGGCACCTTTTCATGAGCAAATTAATTGGGGAGGCAAATCCCTTGTCTTTCCTTTGAGCATTTTTGTAAGATATGTCTTCCGTAACCCATACTTCATCGTCCCGGGCGGCTGGGATCTGGGAATCTTGAGTTTTCTGGTTAGCGGAGCCTCCTTTTTAACTCTTTTACTGGGAATCAAAAGAATCACACGATGGATGTTTCTTTACTCTCTCTCGCTATTTTTATTGATCTTTTCAACCACCGGCTATTCTTTTGCAAGCCTCAATCGATACATCGCGGTCGTTTTTCCCCTTTATATCATTTGGGCCTCCTATGGAGAAAATAAAATATTCGATCGAGTTTTCACAGTAATATCAGTAACCCTCTGGTCATTTTATATTATTAGCTTTGTAAATAATTACTATTTTGTTATTTGATCTGATAAAAGGCAACGTTAACGGAGGAGGCGCACATGACCGGACTTAAAGGAATTTTCGCTTTGATCCCTGCCTATACGGAAAAAGAAACATCGAGGGCTGCCAAGACCAGAGACCGATCTCCATACTTTTTTCGGAGCCTTTGAAAGACTATACTGCTTCTATCATTAAGGATAAAGGAGGAAAATGATGAGGCCCGTTTTTTTGCTACTGACATCAGCGATTTCCACCACGATAGGGCAGATTTTATTTAAGCAAGGAGCCGTGATCATAGGGAAAATGAATTTTAGTCCGATCATAGGAGAAGGGGGCAAAATTAATCTTTAGTCAAGGTCTGAGGAAATCTATAAAATCAAGACTTGTAATGGTAATTTTGGCAAAATTTATGCATAATAACTTTTACTTATGAACCATCATATCTTAACCATCTTTGGGACAAGACCGGAGGCCATCAAATTGGCTCCGGTTGTTAAGGCCCTCGAAGACCGCACCAATCAATTTCGTTCATCGGTCTGTGTCACTGCCCAGCACCGGGAGATGCTCGACCAGGTCCTTCGCATCTTCGACATCAAGCCGGATTATGACCTGAATATCATGAAGCCGAAACAGGACCTCTATGGGATTACCTCGGAGGTCTTATTGAAGCTCAAAGAACTCCTTAGAGAGGTCAAACCGGATCTCATTCTCGTGCAAGGCGATACGACCACGACCTTTGCAGCGAGTCTTGCCGCCTTTTATGAGAGAGTCAAAATAGGCCATGTCGAGGCAGGTTTACGAACCCATGATAAGTACAAGCCTTTCCCTGAAGAGATCAATCGGCACCTGACCTCTGTTATGGCCGATTACCATTTCGCGCCGACGGAGAATGCAAAACTCCACCTCCAGAGGGAAGGAATTCAAGAGAAGGACATCTTTGTAACCGGAAACACGGTTATTGATGCCCTGCTTTGGATATTGAAGAAACAATCCAAACCCGAAGAGCAAAAGAGGATGGAGGCATATTTTTTAAGGGCCTTTGGGTTCTCGACCCATCATCCACGATTGATCCTGGTGACGGCCCACCGCAGGGAGAGCTTCGGAGAGGGGTTTGAAAATATCTGCCAGGCCTTGAAAGAGATTGCTCTGGGGAATCGGGACGTTCAAATCGTTTATCCTGTTCACCTGAACCCGAATGTCCGGGAGCCGGTTTACCGGATCATTGGTAATGTGGACCGAATCCACTTAATCGAACCTATCGAATATGAGCCTTTTGTCTACCTCATGAATCAGTCCTTTTTATCCTCACCGATTCGGGTGGGATCCAGGAAGAAGCCCCTTCTCTGGGGAAACCTGTCCTGGTCATGCGGGAAGTGACCGAACGGCCCTGAAGCCGTGGAGGCAGGAACGGCCCGACTGGTCGGCTCGCAAAAAGAGAGACATCGTCCGGGAGGCTCAGAAATTGCTGGATAATCCAGGGGAATACCAAGGAATGGCGAGTAAGAAAAATCCTTACGGGGATGGTAAATCTGCAGAAAGAATTGGCAACATCCTGTCAGAAATTAGGTGGAAAATAACGTGGCGTTGATTGCATACTGGAGTATGGGCGTTTCGGCACGCAGGCGTGTTTATAATCCCTCGTAGTGTAGCTCTTTATGAGTCATATCTTTTTTATCAGAAGACGAAAGAAGGAATAAACGAAAGGGTTGAGTTGTGAGTGAAAAAACGATATAAATGAAGATACAAAAAGAGATCGGAAGATTGACTCTTTTATCCCTTCCCCTATCGATTGTCTATAGGGCAGATGACGGAGCTAAATTTTAACGATATGAGTCCCACCATATTCAGAAATAAAGGCTATAGGTTCTATTTTCTTTCAAACGAAGAAAAACGGATCCATATTCATGTGACGTGCGAGGATGGTGAAGCAAAATTTTGGCTGGAGCCCATTGTTTCCTTGTCTGTCTATCATGGTTTAAAACCACGGAAAATAAACGAAATCCAAAAATTAGTTGAGGAGCATCGGGATGAAATTATTAAAGCGTGGCAAAAACATTTCTATAAGCGTTGAAAATATAACTCCTTTAGGCATCTGGATTTATGTGAAAGAAAAGGAATACTTTCTAAGTTATAGAGATTTTCCATATTTTAGGAATCAAACCTTGAATTCCATACAGAATGTTCAGTTAATTCATGGCTATCATTTATATTGGCCAGAGTTGGATGTTGATTTAGAAATTGATAATCTTGAAAATCCTGAAAAATATCCTCTGAAATCGAGAATAGAGAAAGAAGTTACGGACCATTCCAGCCGACGATCAATTGCCCGCCGAAAGACGGTTGCCTAATTTAAAATGGCCCCTTTCCCAAACGAAATCATCTATATTGCTGTGAATCGATGGGACAGCATGATCCAGCGAGAACAGCATCTGATGATGGGACTCAGCCGGTCTTATCGCATTCTCTTCATCGATCCGCCCCTCTCCTTTTTGACCCTTTCGCTCGGGAAAATCCGAAGGGAAACATTGGAGCTTCAGGAGCCGCCTCCACCGGGTGAATGACCAGTTAATTGTCTATACGCCCCCTGCCTTTCCTCCCTTCAGCCAGAACCTTTCGTGGATTCATCGATGGAACACCCATCTTCTTGGTCTCCAGATAAAGGACCTCATCCAAAGAGCTCTCTTTCAAGAATTATATTCTTGGCATTTCATGGCCCCTCTGGGGCGAGCGTCCTTCAGGATTGAAACCCCGATGGTCTTACTACGATTGTTCGGATGATTATTTGAACTATCCAGGATTGAGGGCCGACAAGGAGAAGTTAAGAAGATCAGAAGAGGAGCTCCTCCGATCTGTGAATCTGGTCTTCTGCTCTGCTCAAAGGCTCAAAGATGCAAAGTCCCTATTCAATCCGAATTGCTTTCTCATTCCCAACGGGGTTGATCTCTCATCTTTGAAAATAGCGCAAAGGGATGGGGAGATTCCTCCGATATGAGAGGAGTCAAAAAACCCATCCTCGGCTATGTGGGGACCATTGGGGAGTGGCTCGATTTCGACACATTCATCCCTTGGCCAAGGCAAGGCCCGATTGGTCCATTGTGATGATTGGGCCCGTGACATCAAAACATTTCTCTTCGGTCATGGCAGGGGTTCCGAATCTGCACTGGCTGGGAGAGAAAGGCTACGACGAACTTCCCAACTATCTTAAAATCTTCGATGTTTGCCTGATTCCCTTTAAGGTGGATGAATTTACCGAAAAAATTTATCCGACCAAGTTTCATCAATATCTCGGAGCAGGGAAACCCGTGGTTTCCTCCTATCTTCCTGATTGGAGCCTTTCCATCCTTGGGTGATGTTTTATCACCAGTGGAAAGAGATGGAAGAAGCCATTGAGAGTCGCTCAGAGAAGATTCGGAAGAGAAGGCTTTGCAGACGAAGAAGGATTGCGAGTGAAAATACGTGGGACCAGAGAGTGAAGTCAATTGTAGAAATTTTTAATAATTATCTTGATAAAAAATAAAAGATAAGGCCGAGGGCCTCCACTATAGACCCACCAGGTGCAGAAACGGCCATGGGCAAACCGCTCTTCAAGGCTTCAGACGGCGGTCGGTTTGACATTTTAAGGGAAGGGGAGGACTCCACTCAATGTGAACTCCGGCAGGGGTTGGGACGTAAGTATTCCTTTCACGAAAGTTTGCTCTGAAGCCTTCCGAACGGCTGCCCACGTCCGTATAGTAAAAATTTAAGCAATATCTGGGTAGATTTATCTTTGATATGGACCTATCCGTAATTATTGTCACTTATAACTCATCTACCTTTATCGGGGCGTGTCTTCATTCCATCTTGAAGCAGATGAAAGGGATAGACCATGAGTTCATCCTCGTTGACAACGCCTCCTCCGACGAGACTTGCAGATTGATCCAGCAGGAATTTCCCGATGTCACGCTCATCCAGAGCCCTTTGAACATAGGATTTGCCAGGGCGAATAATCTTGGTCTCCAGAGGGCAAAGGGCGAATTTATACTTCTGATCAACCCTGATACATTCTGGAAGAGCGGGGATATAAAGAAAGCCATTCAGTTTTTGGGAGACCGCCCGGAGATCGGGGCCTTGGGATGCCGGCTTATTCTTGAAGATGGCTCGTGGCAAAAATCTCACGGGAATTTTCCAACTCTTGGTAGAGAGCTGAAGGAGGCGTTTTGTTTGCCGAGGTTCTTCCCGCAATGGAGATGTTGTCACGGGATGTTTACCTATAAGGAAAGGGTAGGGCAAGGGCCTGTCGATTGGGTTTCTTGTCACCTTTTTCCTCTGCTTTTCCAAAATCATTCAAGAGGTGGGTGGTTTTGATGAGCGTTACTTTATGTATTATGAAGATATTGACCTTTCGAAAAGGATCAGAGAAATAGGAAAGGAGATCATCTATTATCCCGAGATCGAAATTGTCCACTATCAGAAGATGCCATTGGTCTATGATTTCGGTGAGAGCCCTTACCTCTACTTTGATAAACATTTTGGTCCGTCTTTTGCAGAAATATTAAGGTATATCCTTCTTTTAAAACTCTTCTCAGGATGATGTATTTTTGCTCCTCTGGCCTTTCTTACAGGGAAGAAGATTTTCAGGGAGAAGCTAGAAACAAATTACAGGACCTTTAAGTACCATCTCTTTGAGGCACCCAGGGTATTAGAGAAACTTGCCCTTCACCCCACCCGCTACGCTCGGGGAGAGGAAAAAGGCGATAAATTAAACATAGATGACGGGAGAAATTCATTTAGGGAATGATCCAAGAAAATAAAATCAAAATTGCCATTCTCGATCATAGTCCTGATTTGGGAGGAGCCGAGGTTGCAATCCTTACGTTTTTGAAGAATATCGATCGGTCCCGGTTTGATGTGACCGTCATTCTCCCTTCTCGTGGGACTTTCTCTAAGGTCCTCGAAGAATCACAGATCCCCATATGGATTATTCATCTTCCGTTGAGGCTGATCCGTTTAAAAAGGGGGAAGGCCTTCCAGTCTCTTTTTCTTTCTTTTTGCCTCTCTTTTTTTCTCCAATTTTTTTTGTTGAATCTCTGTATCTATTTGAAAAAGAATCGTTTTCAGTTGATCCTGACCAATACCGTCAAAGCCCACCTCTACGGAAGTGTTGCGGCCTGTCTCTGCTCAGTTCCTTTGGTATGGCGTTTTCACGACATTCTTTCCCCGAATGATTTCAGCCCTCTTCTGATCAGATGCATCGCCTTCTTTGGAAAACTATTTCCCAAAAGAATATTCGCCGTATCGAGGATTACGCGGGATCATCTGGTCCAAAATGGTGTCCAAACGAGGAAGATCGAAGTGATCTTTAATGGCATTGATGGTGAACGATTTGAAATGGCAAAGGATTTTCATAACATTCGAGACGAATTCCATCTCGGGAATGCGGCGAAACTGGTTGGGTGTATCGGAAGGATTATTCCACAGAAAGGGCAAAAGGTGCTCCTGTTGGCCGTTCCAGGGGTCCTCCATGAGTTTCCGGAGACCTTTTTTCTAATCATCGGGGATATCTTCTTAAGCGAAGAGGCATACAAAAAGGAACTCTTGAAGATCATAGATAAAAACGGCATTGAAAAGGAAACAAAACTCACCGGGTTTCGAGACCGATATCGGGGATGTCATGCGCTCTCTCGATCTTGTCATTTTCCCATCCATTGCTCCGGAGGCCTTTCCCCTCTCCATTCTGGAAGCCATGTCTCTTGGAAAACCGGTCATTGCTTCCAATATTGGAGGGGTCAGAGAGATGATTGAAGATGGAGTGAATGGACTTCTTGTCGCACCGAATCGCCCTGAACAGATCGCCGAAAAGATCATCCGCCTCTTCAACAATCAAGAGATATGTGATAGGATTGGCGAGAAAGCGCGGAAGAAGGTTCATCAAGAATTTTCATTGAAAAATTACGTCAAAGGTTTGGAAAGAGGCCTATCTGGAAGCTGCCGCAAAGGAGGAAAAGATTGAAGGTCGCTCTCATTCATGATTGGCTCACGGGGATGCGAGGAGGAGAGCGGGTCCTGGAGATCTTATGTGATCTCTACCCTGAGGCAGACCTCTATACACTTCTCTATGTCAAAGACCGACTGTCCGGGACGATCGAGGGGATGAAGATCAAGACCTCCTTTATCCAAAGATTCCCAGGGGTTTCGAGATACTATCGATCTTATCTTTCTTTTTTCCCGGCCGGCCATTGAGCACTTCGATCTTCGAGGCTATGATTTGATTATCAGTTCCAGCCATTGTGTTGCAAAAGGAATTCTGCCTATGCCCGAGGCCCTTCATATCTCCTATTGCTATACGCCGATGAGGTATGTATGGGATATGCAATTTGAATATTTTAAAGATTCGAGGCAATCCCTTAAAGAATCTATGATTTCCGCCCTCGCCAACTATTTGAGAATCTGGGATGTGACCTCAAGCCAAAGAGTCGATGATTTCATTGCCAATTCAAGATATGTTCAGCAACGGATTAAGAAATATTACCGAAGGGAATCGACGGTCATCCATCCACCAGTCAATTGCGATTTTTTCCAGCCACTCAGGGAAGGCTCAAGAGAGGTGATTATTTCTTGATGGTGACAGCCATCGTTCCTTATAAGAGGGTGGACCTTGCAATCGAAGCCTTTAATCGATTAGGGAAATCCCTTCTGATCGTGGGTGATGGCCAGGGGATGAGTTATCTGAAGAAGAGGGCAAGAAAGAACATCGAATTTTTAGGATGGCAGAGTGACGAAAAGGTGAGGGATTATTTACCACGGGTTGCAAGGCCCTCATCTTTCCTGGAAAAGAAGATTTTGGAATCACACCTGTGGAGGCTCAGGCCTGTGGAAAACCGGTGATTGCTTATGGAGAAGGGGGTGTCCTGGAAACAGTTCGCCCCTTTCCCCAGGAGAGACCGACAGGGGTCTTTTTCGATCGGCCCACGGCCGCCTCCCTAATCCGGGCGGTTGAGCTGTTCGAGAAGAACAGGGATCGATTCGATCCCCAGGCGATTCGAGAAAAGGCATTGCCCTTCGATCAAGAAATCTTTAGGGAGAAGATTCGGTCCTTTGTGGAGGAGAGGTATCAAGGCCATCGTGCATCTTTCGGTAAAGGGGTGTCGTCTTGCTAAAGAAATATAACCAAGTGTTTATTTCCATCCTGTTTATCCTGGACCTTTTCTTCATTTCCGTGGCTTGGTTCCTGGCCTATCTGTTACGGTTTGAGTCGGGGTTCGTCGAAGCCACGAAGGATATCCCCACTTGGGGACAGCACCTCCCTCTCCTTGTCATCATTCTCCTCGTGTGTGGTGTCGTGTTCAATATGACAGGTCTTTACCGGACAAAAAGGTTTTCCTCCCTGCCGAACGAGATTTTTGATCTCAGCAGGGCCATCACGATTTCCATTCTGATCTTTGTCTTTCTCACCTATTTCTTCAAAGAATATCGCTATTCGAGGTTGACCATTCTCTACTTCTGGCTCCTCGGCATCCTGTTCACCGGACTCTCAAGGACTTACGCCCGCCATCTATTAAAATCCTTCCGAAAAAGAGGCTTTAATCTCCGCTATGCTCTCATCATTGGAGAGGAGGATCTCGGACAGAAGCTGCTCCAAGCCTTGCGCAGCCATCCCGAATTGGGTTTGAAGGCCATCGGTTTCTTGAGCGAATTCAGGGAAAAAGTGGGACAGACCATCGAAGGGGTCAAGGTGATCGGGACTCATGAGGACCTCCATCATGTGCTGAACCAGGGCGGGATCGATCAGGTCTTTATCGCCCTTCCTTTCCGTCTCCATGAAAAGATAAAAGATATTTTGGCTTCGCTTAAGAATGAGTTGATCAATATCAAAGTGGTGAGCGACCTTTATGACTTCGTCATACTGCGAGGAGGCGTGGATGAACTTGATGGGCTTCCCATCATCAACATTCAGGATACTCCTCTCCATGGATTGGGAAAGATTGCCAAAAGGACATTGGATATGGTCCTGTCTGGAGCAGGACTTCTCATTCTGAGTCCCCTGATGGGTCTCATTGCCTTGTTGATCAAAGTGACCTCTCCAGGTTCTGTCTTTTTCAGGCAGGAAAGGATGGGATTTGACGGGGAGATCTTCAGGATGCTGAAATTTCGCTCCATGATCGTGGATGCCGAGCGAGAGACGGGTTCGGTCTGGGCCAGTCCCGATGATCCTCGTCGCACCCCCATCGGAGGACTTTTACGAAAGGCGAGCCTGGATGAGTTGCCTCAGCTCTTCAACGTCCTGAAAGGAGAGATGAGCCTTGTTGGACCAAGACCCGAACGGCCGGAGTTGATCGAAAAGTTCAGGTACAATATCCCCAATTACATGCTCCGCCATAAGATCAAGGCAGGGATGACGGGATGGGCCCAAGTCAACGGTTGGCGGGGGAACACCTCCCTCGAAAGAAGGATCGAGCACGATCTCTACTACATCGAGAATTGGTCCATCTCTTTCGACCTTCGCATCCTCTTTATGACCCTCTGGAGAGGGTTGATCAGTAAGCATGCCTACTGATGTCAGGAATCAAATCCCAATAACCAAATTCCAAGCTCCAAATAAACTTCAATGACCCATAACCGAATTGCAAGGACCAATACAAATCCATTTTGTTATTTTGTACGGCGTGATCCCCGATCACGCCGTTGATGGTTCGCCAGGCAACTTATGAGGGCGCGTTCGGGGAACGCACCCTGCAATGGATGCAATTTCATTTTTGCGTTGGTATTAAATTCTTGATTAGGTCGAGTGATGTTGGGTGATTGGAATTTGAATATTGGTTATTATTTGGTTATTGATATTTGGTTATTGGTGCCTGACCTCTTTTCCTTAGCCTGTCATGTGTTATGAATACTGAGCCTATGCAGAAGAGATCTGTTTTTGACTGGATCACCCGTGGATCCTTTTTCCTCCTCCTTGTTCTCATTCCTCTTTTCTTCAGCCTTCAACTCACCACTTACACACTTCCAAAAGTGGTTCTGAGCCAGATCCTCGTCTGTATTATTCTAAGCGCATGGTTCACCAAGATGACTCTACACGGGGAGATCATCTTTAAGCCGTCCATGCTTTTCTTTCCGATTCTGGTTTATTTTGTCATTTCCATTTTTTCAATGTTTCAGGCCATGAGCCTACCGGGCATGATGAGCCTCCTCTGGCAGGTCTTTGCTTACGTGATCATTTATTTCATTGTGATCAATCATTTCAAAGAAGAGGAGATCGAGACCTGGGTGCTGATCATGACCTTGGTGGGTCTCCTCTTGAGCAGTTATGGTCTCCTGCAATACTTCGGGATTGAACCGGTTCTCAAGGGGTATCATTATATTCCTCATATTCCTTATTCAACCCTGGGCCATCGAAATCAGGTGGCCCAATACCTGATCCTGTTGATCCCCCTTTCCGGAGTCTTCTTTCTTCTTACCTCCTCTTGGACGAAACGGGCGGTCTTTGGAATCGGCACGTTGATAATGCTCTATCACCTCTATCTTACAAAGAGCCGGGGGGGCATCCTGGGGTTTCTGATTGCTCTTCTGTTCTCCCTTGGGATCGGGACCTATCAGTGGTCATCGAGGCATTCCTTTTTCGCGCGGAGGAAATGGGTTTTCCCCCTCTGCCTCTTCTCACTCATTCTTTTGCCAGTCCTGATTTTTACTTATCCGACTCCTCTCACATTAAAGGCGAAGCCTTTCAATCCAATCGGATACTATATCGATTCCATCGACGGATCAAAAATGAAACCCAACCAGAGAATCCGGATCGAACTGGATTACCGAATCCTCCGGGGGGATCCCCAGAAGCCGGGCTATATCGGTCTTTACGGTGAACGAAACACCTCCATTCCGATTTTTCTACCCCAAGAGAGAGAGGGGTGGAATCATGTCCGAAACGAGGAGATCCAGTTTTCAGTCACGCCTTACGATGAAGATATCAAGCTGAGATGGGTTCCAGGAAGCGAGGATTCGATCCTCCAGTTGGAAAATGTAGTCGTAGAAACACCCGATGGGTATCCATTAATCAAAGCCCCATTCCTCAATCGGTTCTTTTCGAAACTCGGAGTGACCGAAGTCGATAAGGCCATTTCCACCCAGGCAAGGTTTCATATGTACCGGAATACGATCAATATGATCAAAGATAATTTCCTTCTGGGCGTCGGGTTTGGAAATTTTAAATATGTTTATCCACGCTATCGGGATCGAAGCGAATGGGCCTTATCAGGGCTCAGTACCCGGGTCGAGCAGGCTCACAATGAGTACCTTCAAATTTTATCTGAAGTGGGCCTCATCGGTTTTTTGGCCTTTCTCTGGATTTTGGCGGGAATGGGAAAGATGGCCTTCGAGATCGTTCGACTGAAAGATTTCAGCCCTCGGGGGATGACGGGGTTGGCCCTGATGATGGGAATGATTGCAACCCTGGTTCAATCTTTTTTCGATTTCAATCTGCAAAATCCCGCTTCCGGAGTCACTCTCTGGATTGCGGTCGGTTTCTTGGAGGTGATCTACCGTTCCGAGAGGGAGGCACATGGACACGCTGACCTCCCTCCCTTTCATTTTTCCATCTCCTCAAAGAGGCTTCGGAGAATGATTGCGATTGTAACGTTAATCTGTCTGCCAGCAGGGGTCTACTATTCCTTAAGGCCAGCCATCGGAGATTTTTACCTGAAAAAAGGAAGGATCTTTTCGGAGATGAAGGATTGGGAGTCGGCGTTTTACTGTTTTGAGAAGGCGAGCTTTTTTTCTCCCCACAATTTCGATATCGCTTTTCATTTAGGTCAAACCTGCGATTTGGCCAAGGATTATGAACGGGCGGTGACTTACTATAAGAATGCTTTGAGACTCCATCCCTATTTTATCGAGGCGAGGAATAACCTTGGAGCAGTCTATATTCGGCTGGGCCTTATCGACGAGGCCATTGAGGAATTCAAGGAATCGATCGAGCTTAATCCCTATTATCCAGGATCACACAATAATCTCGGTTATCTTTACAGCAAGCGGAACCTATTCAAGCAGGCAATCGATGAATATCAAAAGACTCTTGATCTGGAGCCACAAAATCCGGAGGTTCACAAAAACCTTGGACTTCTCTATTATTATAAGCTCAGGGATTATACAAAGGCGAAAAAATACTGGGAGAAGTATTTGACCTTAAACCCAGAAGACCCCCAGAATCCCTCCATCCAGCAGAAAATTGAGGAGATCAAAAAAACAGTTCGACTGATACCCTGACCAAAAGGGCGGGATACCCCTCTGAGAAGTTTAGGGAGTTGGAAGTTTGTCTTTTGCCAATTGTGGAACCTGGCTCACCAAGACACGAGTAAACAAAACAGGTCCCATCCTCACGAATGTTTCAGGAGAAGCCGTCGTCTCCATATCGTAAGCGGTGTAGTAGCCACTCATCAAGGTGACCGTGCTCGCTGAACCGATGGGTCGAAGCACGATGGTAGAACCTGCTGGAGGACCTGCCGGAAAATCTATCGTTGGAGTCGTTAGATCAAAGGCGGTTGGAACAAATAAGACAAGGACATTATTCTTGATAAAGAGATCGTAAATTTCTACAAGATAGTCCTGGCTTGCATCATCCCAGATGAGGAAGTGAGCTGTTCCCGTATTGGAAGTGGGTCCCTGAGAGATAAAAAGGTATGATGCTTTTTTCCCTCTGGCCTGGAGAGAGGTCCAATCCCCTGTCACGAAATCGCCTTGCAAGTAAGTCCCTTTGCCTGACCACCAACCCGCAATATCATATTGGGCCCATGCAGGGGTCATGAACATGAAAAGGCACATGACAAAAACGAGACTAAGGCAAATCTTCTTGATCATACATTCCCCTTTCTCAGCGAATTAAGGTCTGTCTTGTCTGGATGCAAGCATTTTTTATACCGATTTAAAGAAAAGTTTGGTTTGTTCATCATTTCTTGTGCGGTTAGTTAATATTTTTTTGAAATGACAAGTATTTTTTGAATATTTTTGACGGTAATCTTGTCCAACAAAAGGAGAGAAAGCAGGGGCTTAATGATGCTCAAGTAGAATGAGCTGGCAGAAAATTGACCTGCTTTTTGATACAGCTGGAAGGTTTTACGACGTTTTTGAACAAAATTTGGAAACAGTGAACATGATCTCTTGTCATCTTTTTTGCATAATGTCCTTTATTATGATAATATAAAACGTTTGAAGTTATATCGGCGATAGAGCCTCTCAATTGGTTGAAACTTAAAATCATTTCTTATAATTTGAGGATAAAGAGATGAACCTTATGGAAAGGCCCTTTTTATCTTTTTTGATCGAAAACAGGGCTGTCTCGAAGGAAAGCCTGGAGAAGGTCGTTCCGTCTAATGGCAGTGGTGAAAACCTTTCCATAGAAGGATTGCTGGTCACCTCTGGACTCATGACGGAGGAGGAGCTAAGGTCCTCCATTGAGCAATTTTACGGAGTCCCGATGGCAAGCCTCCGTGATTTTCCGCAAGAACCTCTTCTCATCAACAGCCTCTCCATTCAATTCATGAAGGAGGCGAAATTCATTCCGGCCCGGCTAACCGATAATGAATTAACGGTCATCATGAGCAATCCTCTCGATTTTTATACTCTTGATGCCATTCGGCTCGCAACCGGTCATGAGATCCGTGCGCTCTACGGGAAGGAAGAGGGGATTCTGTTTGCCATTGAACAATACTATGGTTCGGGTTTGCCCTCCATGGAGAGGATCATTGAGGACATTGATAGCGCCTCGTCTTATCAGGGGGAAGATGAAGAGAACATCGACCACCTGCGCGACATGGCCTCTGAGGGGCCCGTCATCCGACTCGTTAACCTCATCATTACCAGGGCCATTGAGACGAGGGCAAGTGACATCCACTTTGAGCCCTTTGAAGACCTGTTCCGGGTTCGCTATCGAATCGATGGCGTCCTCCATGATGTCGAATCCATGCCCAAACGGCTTCAGGCGGCGATCGATCTCCCGTGTCAAGATCATGGCAAAATTGAACATCGCAGAGAGGCGTCTCCCCCAGGACGGCAGAATCATGCTCCGGGTGAGAGGGAAAGAGATCGACTTTCGGGTGTCCACAGTTCCTACGATCCATGGGGAGAGTATTGTCCTCCGAATTTTAGACAAAGGCAGCATTGTCCTCGATGTTGAGAAATTGGGTTTTCCCGGGGATACCCTGGAGGGATTTAGAGGAACTCATCGAGAGACCTCATGGGATCATTCTCGTCACCGGTCCCACAGGAAGCGGAAAGACGACCACGCTTTATTGTGCCCTCGAGAAGATCAATTCCCCCGAGAAGAAGATCATCACCGTTGAGGATCCTGTCGAATATCAGCTCAAAGGGATCAACCAGATTCAGGTCAAGCCCTCCATCGGGCTCACCTTTGCCAATGCCTTACGATCCATTGTCCGTCAGGACCCGGATGTGATCCTCATCGGCGAGATTCGAGATGCGGAGACAGCGGAAATTGCCATCCAATCCGCCCTGACCGGTCATCTCGTCCTCAGCACCCTTCATACAAATGATGCCCCCAGCGCCATCACCCGATTGATCGATATGGGAATGGAGGATTACCTTCTCTCCTCGACCATTATTGGAATATTGGCTCAGCGCCTGGTCCGGGTTGCCTGCCCCCATTGTCAGGTCCCCTATACGCCTGACCCGGCCATTCTCAGGGAGATGAAATTGGACAGGAAAGATCTTTCCAGATTTTCAAGATCTCGGAGGTCAAGGGATGCGAGAGTTGTTCCCAGACAGGGTACTGGGGACGCCAGGGAATCTTCGAGTTTTTTAAGGTCACGGAAGAGATCCAAGGGCTTATTCTGGGAAAGAAAGATTCCAACATCATTAAAGAAGCTGCCCGGAAACAAGGGATGAGGACCCTGAGAGAAGATGGTTGGTTAAAGGTGAAGCAGGGGGTGACCACGATCTCAGAAGTTTTGAGGGTGACCCAAGAAGAGGAGGTCCTTTAAACGACCGATGCCGGAATACCTTTATAAAGCCACCACGCTCCAGCGGACAGACCGTCGAAGGCTCCATGGAGGGAAAGGATGAAGAGATGGTTGTCAAGAGCCTCCACCAGCTGGGCTATATCCCCATTCGAATCGCCACCGCTCAGGAGAAGGGATCGGATTCCCGACTCTTTTCTTTCTTGCCCCAGCGGGTTGGGGTAAAAAACCTCATGATCTTCACCCAGGAGCTCTCCACCCTTGTTTCGGCAGGATTATCGATTGACCGGAGCCTCGAAATCCTGGGAGACCTGACAGAGAACAGAAGATTGAAAGAGATCGTCAAAGACGTATTGAAAAGGGTGGAAGGGGGAAGTTCTTTGGCGGAGGCCCTTGGAGGCCATCCCCGGATCTTTTCGAAGCTCTATGTCAATATGGTCAAGGCCGGGGAATCGGGAGGTTTTTTAGAGACGATTCTCTCCCGTTTGGCTCAGTATCTTGAGAGCACAAAAGAGATCAAAGATCAGATTGTTTCGGTGATGATCTACCCGCTGATTCTTATGATTGTCAGCGGGGGCTCCATCACCATCCTGGTTACCTTTGTGATTCCAAGGTTTGCCACGATCTTCTCCGACATGGGGCAGGCGATCCCTCTGCCAACCCAGATCATTCTTACCTTTAGCCAATTCGTCAGAGGATACTGGTGGGCTGGATTTGGGATGATTGCCATGATTTATTTCGGGCTGAAGTTGTATACCCAGGATGAAGAGAGGAGATGGAGATGGGATCGATTTAAATTGAGATGGGTTGTGATCGGCGATCTCATCAAGAAGATCGAGGTCGCCCGGTTTGCAAGGACGCTGGGGACGCTCCTCCAGAGCGGGGTTTCGATCCTGCCTGCCTTCAATCTGGTCAAGGAGATCTCACAGAATCAAGCGATTTCAAGATCGATTAGTCATGTCCATGATCGACTGAGAGAAGGGAAAGGGATTTCGAAATCGCTGGAAGAAACAGCGATTTTTCCGCCTTTAGCGGTCCATATGATCGGAGTCGGAGAGGAAACCGGAAGGATTGACGAGATGCTGATCAAAGTGGCAGAGTCTTATGAAGAAAATGTTCGGACGGCGGTAAAGCGGTTTGTCTCTTTACTGGAGCCGATGATCCTCCTGATCATGGGCGGGGTGGTTGGATTTATTGTCCTCTCCATCCTGCTTGCGATTACGAGCATTACGGAGATGCCATTTTAGAGGCAACGAAGGAGGAGTTTGATGAAGGAAGAAGAAAAGGTTAGGCGAAGAGAAAGAGGGTTTACGTTTTTCGAAATCCTGGTGGTGGTCACCATCATTGGATTACTGGCTGCCCTGGTGGGGCCTCGACTCTGGAAAAGGATCAGCGGCGGAAAACAGGTTGCTGCAAAGGCGCAGATTGAACTCTTCGGCACGGCCCTCGATGCCTTTCGGCTTGATATGGGAAGGTATCCTACGACGGAAGAGGGATTGAAGGCCCTTCGAGAGAAACCCTCGGGCGCCGATAATTGGAGCGGACCTTATCTTCCCAAAGAGATCCCCGTCGATCCCTGGAGGAAACCGTATGTTTACATAAGTCCCTGGGAACCATGGTGATTATGATATCATTTCCTACGGGGCCGATGGTGTCGAGGGAGGCGATGGGGAGAGTGAAGATGTCGTCAGTTGGAAGGATATTGGGAGGTGAAAGACAGAGGGTTTTCGTTACTCGAATTGGTCGTTGTTCTGGTCCTTCTTAGCCTCTTCATTGCGTTGATTGCACCCTCCCTTTCGCGGTTTTCAAGGTCGGTTGAATTGAAGGCGGCGGCGAAAAAGGTTTCAGCCATTCTCCGGTATTCTCGGAGCGAGGCGATCAATAAAGGGAAGGTCTATCAGGTGCTTTTTGATGCCAACTTAATGGAAGTGAAGGTCCAATCGACAGACTCGAATGAAGAACAGGCAGGGGATGAGAAGAAGGAGGATAAGGCCGCCCCAAAGGTCTACACCCTTCCTGCAGGTGTACAGATGAAAGAGCTCAATATCGAATCGACCCAGTATCCCTCCGATCTGCCTGCCATTGAGTTCTATCCCAATGGGGGATCGAATGGAGGGGATGTTCTTCTCGATACACAGAGCCAAAAAGGGTATAAAATCAAAGTCAATTTCCTCACGGGAACGGTCGTCATCGAGATAGCTTAATCCAGCATGGAAATGTCAAATGACAAAACTCAAAGTCCAAACCCTCATGCCCTATAAGGGCACCACGAAGCATGAAAATATTGAATCGAGCCACCCCCACCCCGCCCCTCCCCCCTCCGGAGGGTGAGGGTGGGGGGATTGTTCTATTTGCGTGTTAAATTGAATAAAAAGGGGATTCGAAGAGTCAAAAAAGGCAAGGATGGCATTTGACCTTTGACATTTGTACATGACGACATAAGTCCTATGCGGTTTGTCATTCCGTGGATTCATTAAGCTGAGATTTCTATGCGGAAGAGAAGCAGAGCCAATACGAGTTCAGAGATAGGATTTACCCTGCTTGAAGTCATCGTTGCCCTTGCCATTCTCGGGATTGGGCTGACAGTGACCATTGAACTCTTTTCCGGGAGCCTCCGTTTGGGTTGGGTCTCCGGAGAGTATACGAAGGCCATGAATTATGCCTCTCTCAAAATGGAGGAAATCGCCACCCAGAAAAGTGTGACTGAGGGAGAAGAAGAAGGGGAGTTCGATAAAACCTTTCGCTGGCGAGTAGGCGTTGAAAAAGTAGATATTCTTCCAGGTGATAAGGGCACGGAGTTTAAGCCGCCAGCCGAGTTTTACCATGTTCGAGTCAGCATCCTCTGGAAGTCGGGGTCGAAGGAAAGGTCTGCCAGTCTCGAATCTTATAAGACGGTGAAGACAGGAGCAGATGAGAAGAAGAGCTAATCCCTCCGGTAGAGCAGGGTTTACCCTGCTCGAAGTCATTATTACCCTGACCATCCTCGGGTTCATTGTTCTCATCATTTCAGGGGCCTTCCGGCTCGGTCTCTCCGCCTGGGACCGTGGAGAACAGACGAGAGAGGAGTATCAGCGACAAAGGACTGCCACCCAATTGATCTCCCGGCAGATCAAGTCTGTGATGCCTTATAAGATAAAGACCCAGAAAGCCGAAGGAGATTATCTTGCCTTTGAAGGCAAAGGCCAATCCTTGAAGTTCGTCTCCACCCTTTCCCTCAAAGCCGCACGGCCTGAAGGGCTCGTCTTTGCCATTTATGAGTTTAAAGAAGGCCAGGAGGGAGGCCGCCTGGTCGTCTATGAAAAGAGAGTGGTGAATAAGGATTTTTTTGAGGAGGGACCGAAGGAAGAAGAGGGAGTCTCTGTTCTTGAAGGGCTTTCGAATGTCCGTTTTGAATATTACAGGGAAGAGGACCCGGAAAAGACCCGAAGCGAGGGCTGGGCGGATGAATGGAATGCCAAAGACGAGAAAGAATTGCCCAGGGCCTTAAGAATGACCGTGACTTTTAAGAATGGAAAAAGCGAGAAGGAAGAGACTCAACTGACCCTTCTCTCTTCCATCTCGGCTCGAAAATTTGAAGAGCTCAAGGCGCTTCCCACAGGATTTGGAGGGAGGGCCATTCGGCGACAACTGCAGAGACAATGAAATTGAAAATTTCAAAATTCAGATTTAGAATTCTGAACTTGAAACTCCGAACTCCGAACCCCGAACTGGGAGCTTCCAGGGGGGTGGCCCTGATCATGGTGTTATGGGTGCTCGCTATCCTTTCTGTGATCGTTCTGGAATTCTCTTTCGCCATGCGAAGTGAGGTCAATATTTCCCAGCACTATAAGGAAGAGATTCAGCTCCATGCCTATGCGGAGGGCGGGATCCAGCGGGCCATTGCAGAGCTGATCAACAAAAATGATCCTAAGATTCAGCAGATGAGAAAGGCCGCAATCAGCGGGTTAGAGGAAATTCCTCCGGATAAAAAGGAGTGGATCACCGATGGAACGGTTTATGTCCTTCCTTACGATCAGGGGACATGCGAGATCAGGGTGATGGGGGAAGCAGGCAAGGTGAATATCAACCGGGTCACTGATGCAACCCTTCGTAAAATCATTGGCCAGATGGGTCTTGAGGGGGAGGCGAGGGATGTTGTGGTCGATTCCATCCTCGACTGGATCGATCCTGACGATTTTGCCCGCCTCAACGGAGCAGAGAATGATTATTATCAGTCGCTTAAGGAGCCCTATAACTGCAAGAATGGAAACCTGGATTCTATTGAGGAACTTCTCCTGATCCGCGGGGTGACTCCAGATCTCTTTTACGGGAAAAAAATAAAGAAAGAAGGGGACGGGGAGGGACGAAAAGGAGGTCCGGAGCGGACTTAGGGACCTCTTCTCCATTTACTCCTCCGGAGAACAGATCGATATCAACAGTGCGACCGTGCCTGTGTTGAGGGTGGTCTTGGGTCTTCCCGTGGAGGTGGCCCAATCCATCGTGAAGGCAAGGGAAGGAAAGGGATTCCTTAACCAGCAGGATCTTGTCACAAGGGTTCCCGGGATGACGCCCCTTATCGGTGCGACGGCAAATCTGATTGTCTATCAATCCATGGCCCCTTACTACACCATCGAGTCCAAGGGAAAGAGCAAAGAGGGGGCATCCGTTCAGGGAATAAAGGTGATCGTCAAAATCGATCCGGCGGAGAAGGCTGGATACAAAATCATTCAGTGGGTGGACAGGCTCCTTTAACTTAGGAGGCAATGCCATAGACGGAAATTCTATTTGGCATAGGAATTGCTTAAAATTGGAACTCATATGATGATTTTTGACTCAAGTCTTGGCATCGATTTCCAGAAGCATCATCTGATTCTCACTCATCTCAAGAGAGCTTTCGGGAAAATTCGGCTCATCGATTCTGGAATCCATCCTCTTCCGCCCGAGAGCCAGAAAGAGGAGCGGGAGGCCCAGTCGATCAGTTTCATCAACGCTTTTATCACAAAACATCAAATCCACCGAAACCGGGTTTCGATCTCGATCCCGAGAGAGAAGGTCGTGATTCGCTTTATCACCCTTCCTGTGGCAACCAAAGAGAACCTGAGGAAGGTCCTGGAATATGAGACCCCCCGATTTACACCTTTCGAGAAAGGAGAAACCTATTTTGATTATCAACTCTTGAAGGAAGGGAAGGACGGGCTCCGCCTCCTGGTGGCCTTTGTGAAGAAGGCAGAAGTCGATTACCACCTGACCTTATTGAAAAAAGTCGGGATTCAGCCCCTCTCCATTCAAATCCCGTCGGTTGCGGCCCTTAACCTGTTCTTCTATCACGACGGACCCAAAGATGGAATCCCTGCAATCCTGCTCGATTTCGACGAACCCTTTGTGGAGCTCAATTTACTCCGAGAGAGGGAGTGGGTGGAAAGTCTTCATCTGCCCTTACCGCAGGAGGAGAAGGCATCAAGAATTGTGAACCTTCTTCAACGAATGGGGCTCAGGGAGGATTCCCTTTCAAAATCTACCTTTTTTGTTTATGGTTCAGGGACTAAGGAGACGTTGCTTGCATCCCTGAAGACGACTCCTCCTGTCAGGCAAGTTCTCCCTCCACCTCTTCATCGCCTCAGTATTCACAAAGAGGTAACGAACCCCAGTAAAATCTATGCCTCGATTGGCCTTCCGCTGCGGGAACTGACTCAGACCCAATTCGACCTTAACCTTCTTCCAGTGGAAATGAGAAAGAAGGTCAAGCAGTTCGGGAAACCTCTCTTGCTCATCCTGACGGCTATCGCCTTCGTTCTTAGTGTGACCTGGGGAATGGGTATCTATCAACAGTATAGGAATAAATGGAATGCGATCAATGCCGAAATCAAGAAACGAAAACCCGAGATTGACGTTGTAGAAAAGCTCCAAAAACAGAAGAATGAGCTGGGGAAGGAGATCTCTGAATTCGAGAAGATCGAAACAGGAGAGCCGAGCAAGGTCGAGATCATGCGGGAGATGGCCCAAATTTTACCCGGCACGGTTTGGATCTGGAACTTGAAATATACGGGGAAGGAGATCGAGATCAGCGGGTTTGCTGATTCAGCCTCGGATCTCATCCCTCTCCTCGATAAGTCTCCTTTCTTCGAGAAGGTCGAATTCATGGCCCCTGTGACCAAAGAACGAATGCGAACGGTCGTGGGCACTAACGTGGTGGATAAAGAGAAGGAGCGGTTCAAGATTAAGATGAGGTTGGAGGCGAAGAGATCGACACCTTGAAAAAAATAGCGTTTTTGAAGAAATTAAGGCTACCTAAGTTTTCTCAAAGAAGGCTACTCTGGGGGCTCGTCGCTATGGGGAGCGTTCTCCTCCTTCTTTTCTTTGGGTTTCTCCCGCTGGTGGATGCGGCAAAGAAGATGGAGGATGAGATTGCTATGAAGCGCAAGGTCATCCAGAAATATGATGAATTCCTCCAGAATCGCAAGGCCATTGAGGAGGACCTCCAGCGAACCCAAAAACAGTATGAGGAAATTCAACAAAAACTCCTTCCTGGAGAGACCCCCCAACTTGGGGCAGCGACCCTTCAGGAAATTGTGAAGAAGTCTGCGGACAAGAACGGGATTGCCATCCGGAGCTTTAAGATCCTCGAGCCCAAGGAGACACCCACTTTTCGAAAGGTTTCGATTCAAATCGAATTCAATCCCGTCAACAACGTATTGAGTCTGGGGCAATTTTTTCATGATATTGAACATTATGAAAAAAAACTGTTCATCTCCGAGATGGACCTTCTTGTCTTTAACGTCCGGGCACCCAACAACATTCAGGGCAACCTGGTGATTACGGGTTTGATGAAAGCGCCCAAGAGCAAGGAGAAGGGGAAGGAGGGTAGGCCGTGACGATGAGATACGGCGTCTTGTGTCTTCTCGCTCTTTTCATTATTATTCTTCTGACATTCAAAAATTATGAGACTTGGACGGCACCTCTCGACGTCCCTTCGGAAAAGGCTGCGCCTAAAAAAACGAAGGTCAAACCGGAGGGGCCTCAATCTCCTGGAGACCAGAAGGTCTCGCAGGCAACGCCGTCCGTCGCGTCCTACATCTTTGTTGCCGAAAAAAACCCGTTTCATCCGGACCGAAAGGAATTTCCTGTTTTTGCTACGGCAGAGCCTCCCAAGGAGATTAAAAAACCGATTGTTCGGCCCCAGGTGACTTTATACGGTGTGACCATTGCAGGCGATTACAGTTCGGCCTCGATTTCCTATCCGGGCAGGCCTCTCCAGAAAGGAGAAAGGGAAGTCCTCACGGTGAAGGTCGGAGACCGGGTGGGAGAATATAAATTGGCTAAGATCTTAGAGGACCGGATTGGTTTGGAGACCCCGGAGGATAATTTTGAAATTCTTCTCTACGATGCTAAAGCGCCCAAAAGGAGGGTTTATGCAAAAACGGAGAATAAGCCCGCTGACGGTAACGAGTACAGTTCCCGGGCCCTCCTCCGGCTGCGGCTCCTGAGGCAGCCAAACCGTGCTCCACAACCAGGGGTAGTCCCCGTCACGGGAGGGATTGCTGCAGCTCCTATGCCGACCCCCTTGACCCCTGCAGGAACGCCGACTTATGCTCCCCCAAGCTCACGGACAAGGCGATTCAATCCGCCGAAACCTTCTGAACAATAAACACATAAGAAAGGAGCTTTCCCAGAATGAGAAATAAGAAAGGGTTGCAGGTGACAATGGTTTCCCTGTCCCTCTTTTTGATCGGGGCGATTTTTGTTTGCTCCGGGGATAGCATGACACTTCGGGCAGAGGTCATCGTTCCTTCATTACCCACGACCTCTGTGCCTACCCCTATAACGCAGTCTACACCAGTTCCAGTAACTCCTCCTGGGACACGTGCAATTCCCCCTGCACCAAATCCGGCCCTTCCCTTAGCTCAATCTACCGCACCACCTGCGCCGGCTCCTTCAACACCGGTGGGTCCCTCAGTGCCGGTGACTCCTCCACCCACGCCCCCTCTGCCAGTTGGCCCTTCAGCCACACCCCCTCCACCCGTTCCCAAGCCTCAAGAAACTCCAAGAGGTTCAGGCTTCATTTTCAATTTTGACAATGCGGATCTCTACGAAGTGATCCGGGTGATGGCGGATGTCATGAAATTCAATTACATTATCGACCCCAAGGTCAGAGGGACTGTCAACATCCATACCTCGGGACAAATTGCATCGGAGAACGTCTTTCCTATCTTTCAATCGATCCTCCAGCTCAACGGGGCCACCGCCGTTAAAAGGGGACAACTTTATGAGATCGTCCCTTTTGGGGATGCCAAGAAATTATTTACGCCTCCTTCAAAGATAGAGGATTCCGGCAAATTGCTCACTGACGAGAAATATGTCATTCAGATCATCCCCTTGAAGTTCATCCCGGTTACCGAAGCATCCAAGATGGTCAAACCTTTCCTTTCGGATGGAGCGGATATTGTGGAGCATCCTTCCCAAAATATTCTCCTTATTGGTGATATTGCCTCCAATATTCGAAAGATTCTCGATCTCATCGCCCTTTTCGATATCGATATCTTTACCGATCTGAGCGTCAGGATCTATCCCGTCTTCAATTCTGACGTCAGTGATATTGCAAAGGAGATGGAACGCATCTTTGCTTCCTTCGAGATTTCAACCAAGTCCGGTCGTGGAGTGGGAATCACTTTTACTCCCGTTACGCGCATCAACGCCCTCCTTGTGGTCAGCTCCATCCCCAACATCTTTGAGAAGGTGGAGGGATGGCTCAAACAACTGGATCAGACGCCCACGAATGAAGCAAAGTTAGGGGTTTTCGTTTACTATGTCCAAAATGGGAAGGCAAAAGACATGGCGGATGTCCTGAAGCAGATTTTTACCCCGCCAAAAGAGAAAAAGACGACTCCCACTACAACAACTGCTTCCACTCCTACCACTCCCACGACTCCTCCTGGCCAAAGGGGCGTGAGACCCACTCCGACGCCAACACCTGGAGCACCTACTCCAACAGAGGAAGGCGGGATTCCGACTGGAGAGATCAATATCGTTGTAGACGAAACAACCAATGCCCTGATCATCCGCGCCTATCCAAGGGAATACAAATTTGTCCTCGAGACGATCAAAAAACTGGATCTCTATCCCAAGCAGGTATTGATCGAGGTCTTCCTCGTATCGGTTACGCTCGATGACACGAATAAATTTGGTTTGGAATGGTCCACCTTCATGGACAGTTTTAAGAGAGGGAACACGACCTATAACTGGACCTTTGGCATGGGCGGACCGGCCATCGATCCAACGCAATTTTCAAACGGTATCCAATATGTCATTACGGCCACGAATAAGCTCGCTGCAGCGATCAATGCCACCGCCGCGGACAACAAGACGAAGGTCCTGTCCTCTCCCCATCTTCTTGCCTCGAACAATAAGGAGGCCAAGATCCAGGTTGGCACATCCCAGCCCATCCTCACCAATACTTATACAACGACAGCTACCGGGACAGCGACTGCGGTGGTAGAAGGCTCGATTGAGTACAAAGATATCGGAATCATTCTGACCGTCACCCCGAGGATCAGCGATGGAGGACTGGTCACCATGGAGCTTTCAATCGAGGACAGCACGGTGAGCAACACGAGCCTTGGAAGCCTCAGCAATGTCCCTGTTTTTTCGAAGAAGACCGCGAAGACGACCCTCTCCATCATGGAGGGGCAGACCATCATCATCGGGGGACTCATTGAGGAGACCAAGATCACAAATAAATCAGGCGTTCCCGTCCTCAGCAAGATCCCGATTTTAGGTGGTCTCTTTGGCTCTCAGGATTATGAAAAGCATAAGACTGAACTGATGCTGTTGTTAACCCCCCACGTCATCACGGACATCGATCAGTCGAATGCCATCACCCGGGAATTTAAGGGGAAGGTCGATACGATCCGGAAAGAGCTTGAAAAAACAGAGCGAAGTAAGTAATTGACTATGAAAAGGCGAGTCACCCTTTTAACTCTTTGCTTCCTTTTTCATTTAGGGATAGGGCATTCTGTGGTTTTTCCTCAGGAGGCATCTGTAAAAAAGGAATGGACTCTTGAAGAATGTATCCGGATCGCGCTGAAGAACCGGCCGGAGTTAGAGATTTCAACCCTGGATATCGTCAATTCCGAGTACCAGATCAAAGAGGCCCAATCGTATTACTATCCCCGTTTAAATTTGACGGGAGGATATACGCGGTTTAGCGGCGCTGAAGTCATTTCCACGGATGTTGATGTTTCAGCTCTCACTGGACAGATAAGAGTTCCAATATTCAATACGTTTAAAATTGAGCTACCCTTGGTCATTCACGAGGATTTTGCTATAGGAAAAAGGGATTGGGTTGCGGCAACACTGGATCTCAATCAGCCGGTCTACACCTTTGGAAGGATCGATGAAGCAGTGAAGCAGGCCCGTATCGGCCGCTCCATTGCCGTTAATCAAAAGGAAAGGAAAAAGGCGGAAATCATCCTCGATGTGAAAAAAGGCTATTACCAATTTCTTGCAGCCGAAGAGATGCTTCAACTTCTGAAAGAAACGGAGGCCAGGGCTGGCGTCGTTGTCAAAATGGTGAATATCGCCTATGAGACGGCTGTCCCTGAAAAAGAGGGGAAAGGGACGACCCGGCTCGATTACCTGAAGGCCAGGAATTTCGAATTCGAAGTGAAGGCCAGATTGAGCGAAATGAGTAAGAACGTCAAACTGGCCGAACTGGCTTTAAAGATGGCGATGGGATTGGACCCCAGCGCTGCCCTGAAAGTCCCTGAGGTTTCAATCGAAGGGCTCCCCATGGATACGTGGGCCTTGGAAGAGTTGAAGGAGAGAACCCTGGCAAAGAACATCGATCTCAAAAGCGTAGACCTGGGGGTCCAGTTCTTTGACTCGAAGCGAAAGATTGCAAAGAAGGAGTATCTTCCCAAATCGGAATCTTCGGACAGTATATCGGTCCTGAAGATCGGTATGCAAACAGGAATGTCTTGTATGGCGGGATTGGGCTCACCATGTCCCTCTTCGATGGATTCCAGACGAGGGCGAAAATCGGCCAGGCAGAAACCCAATTTCAGAAGATGAAAGGGCAGAAACTCGTTCTGGAGAAGGCCCTTTCTGTTCAAATCGATCAGCTCAACGCGACTATGGTGGAATTGAAGGAACGGATCCGGATTATCCGGGAAGCCATGAAAGAAGCCCAGGAACGGATCAACCTTGCCTCCGATGGTTATGCTGCAGGAATCACAGAATATGATGAACTGCTTCTTGCGCAAAAAGCGGAGTTGGAGGCGAGATCGATATACCTTCAAACCCTTCTCAGCTATCAAATGGCAAAATCTGAGATTGAATTTGCTTCGGGGGTCCAGTGAAGATCAAACTTTTTCTTTTCATCCTTGTCTTAGGGGGTTTCTTGCTCTTAGCGGGAATGAAATCCCTCTCCTTTTCTCAATCCGTGATCACCTATACTGCAGGGGTCATGACGAAATCCTATGACGAAAGAAGGGCAAAGGCCTTAGAAAAGTTCGAGGAGATCATCGGGAAGTATATTGAAGAGAGGGCCGGGCTCAAGATTCGGCTCAAAGCCTTGACATACCCCGACCTGGCCAAGGCCATTGAAAAAGGGGAGGTCGATTTCATATGGGGATACGGGCTCGTCGTTTCCGTGGAACTCGGTCAGAAGTTTCCCATCCTCCCCATCCTCACCGCTACTTTGGGTGAGGACAAACGGAGCCACTTTAAGCGGATGGCCGTCTCTACCAGGGATTTCGCCTCAAGCCTGAACGATTTTAATGGCTTCAGAGGAAAACGGCTTACCTATGTCGGGGATGAACAGTGGAGCTTTGAATTGCTCGTCTTTAAGGTCTGGCTGGCCGAGAAATTTGGGATCAAAGATATCTACCAATTTTTCAACCTCAAGGGAAGGGATCCGGATGAGGGATTCTTCATCCCTGCTTCCAAAAGAGGAGCCATCTACTCCCTTTTCGTTAAAGAAGCGGACATCGCAATCGCCCATGAGTTCGAATATATCACTCAAGAGAAACTGACCCCTAATGCCATCCGGGAGAGGGCAGAGGTTCTTCCCCTTACGAACCCCGCCGAGGGATTTATGGAATCCCCTGTTTTTGTCAGGAAGGGTGTTAATAAAAAGGACGTGGACAAATTGATTAAGGCATTGATCGAAATGCCGAATGACCCCGAGGGCAAGCAGATTCTTCTCTCTTCAAAGATCAGCGGCTTTGTCAAGGCGGTTGATCAGGACTATCAGCCCGTAAAGGCGCTGATTGCCAAAAAGGAGAGTTTGGGGATTAAATGATCCGGGCTTTTCTTCCCCTGAGAAAATCGGTCATTTTTAAGATCACCTTTGTTATCATCCTCCTGGCCATCTCTTTTACGATGATCAACGTCTATCTGATCAATCGTCAATTTCAGCAGGCGAGCCTGAGCAAAAAGAGTGACCAGATTTCTCTCATCAAGATCACGGCGACGAACCTTTCCGATATGGCCTATGACGCCGATTTCTCCCGGATGATGGATGTGCTCAACAACCTGAAGGGAGAGGGAGGAGAGCATAAGATTTATTATGGCATCGTGATGGATAACAAGGGATATGCCTATGCCCATACGGATGATCGACTTCTCGGAGCAAACCTGAATGACCCCCGAACTGAAAACTTGGTTAGCCATTTGAATGCCCTTGAAACAGCGAAGATCTTCATTCAGGAATTTGACGACCCGAACCAAAAGGCCCCCATTCGCGAAATTGCCGTCCCCATTTCGATGGGTGGCGACATCTACGTTCATATCCTTCGACTCGGGTTTTCGTTAAAGGCCATCGGGGATTTGAAGAAGCAGATCTGGGCGCAAATGATATCCATCGGTCTAATCAGCGCCTTTCTGGTCCTCTTTCTTTATGGGTACCTGAGGCGATCGGTCTTGAAACCGATCTCTGAATTGACACGAAATGCAAAAGATATCCAAGAGGACAAGACCGACAAGATCGTTCCGATTCAGACAGGAGATGAGACTGGAGGATCTGTCAAAAGCCTTTGGATCGATGCTCGAAAATCTTAAGCATAAGCAGGAACTCCTCCTTCAATCACACAGAGAACTTGCAGAAGCAAGGCTACTGTCAGCCGTGGGGGAAGGAGCCTTCAGCATTGCCCATCGGATTGGAAATCTTTTGAACCCGGTCGAGTCCTGGATCAAAAATATAGAGATCCAGCGGGACATTAAGGAAAACCTTGAAAAGGTCTATCAACAGCTTTCCTTAGCAAAAGAGTACATCCTGAGGGCGAAGAATATTGATCCTGGAACTCCCCGTTTCGAGCCTTACAGCATTTCCCATCTTCTGGATCTCTCCCTTGAGAGAAATCCCCCTCCAAAGGGGGTAAAGGTCATCAAAAAGTATTCACCGGTGAGACAGACCCGTGTCGATCCTTCTCAGATGGAGGACGTTTTCACCAATATCATCGTCAACGCCTATCAGGCCATGGGAGAAGGTCAAGGGAGTTTAGCGATTGAGTTGAGGGAGGAGAATAGCCATATCTTTATTTCCTTTACTGACGAAGGCCCTGGAATTAAGACCCCGGTCGAAAGTATCTATGAACTTTTCCATACGACCAAAAAGGAGGGTACGGGATTCGGACTCTTCAGGGCCCAGAGGGTGATCAAGGCCCATCATGGCTCTATTTATGCGGAGAACCGGTCTGGCCAAGGGGCTACGTTTACGATTAAGTTGCCGATTCGATAGAAAAAATAAGCACTAAATTTCAAGCACCAAATCGCAAACAAGCTCCAATGGTCAACATCCGAAATTCTTAACAAAACCGTTTGCAGGATTGATTTTGGTACTTGGAGACTATTTGGGGTTTGGAATTTGGAATTTCGATTGAAAGAAGGAAGAAGGTTAGAATATGGACTACAAGGTCCTTATCATTGAAGATGACGAATATAACCGGCTACTTTACGGCGAGGTCCTGAGCGGAAAGCGATGCGTCCTTTTCTTCGCGGAGGATGACGTTTCAGGTTTATCCCAATATCATCAGATCAAGCCCGATCTGATCTTGCTTGACCTTCGATTTGGAGAGAAGGAGGCGGGCCTCGACCTGTTCTCAAAGATCAGATCAATCGACCCTTCCGTCGAGGTTATCGTTATCAGTGTCGTGAAGGGGGTTGATGCCAAGATCCAGGCCCTTAAACACGGGGCCTATGATTATCTTGAAAAACCCATTACCCGGGAAACCCTCTCCATCGTGGTGGATCGAGTCTTTGGAAAGATTGATCTGGTCAGAGAGCTAAGAAGGCTCCAGTCCCAGGAACCGAAGATTTCCCACGGGAATATCATCACTCGATCCCCGGCACTGTTAGCCATTTTGGATAAGTCAGAAAAAGTTGCGGAAACGGATGTGACGGTGCTTCTCACCGGAGAAACCGGAACCGGCAAGGAGCTGGTGGCAAGGTATATCTTCTCGACGAGTCGGAGAAGGCAAGCCCCTTTCATTCCCGTCAATTGCGCTGCGATCCCGAAAGAGCTCGTTGAGAGTGAGCTCTTCGGCCATGTCAAGGGATCTTTCACCGGTGCGCTAAAAGATAAAATAGGCATCTTCGAAGAGTCCAACGGGGGAACTGTCTTTTTAGACGAGATCGGAAAGATGGAAATCGGGTCTCAGAATAAACTCCTCAGGTTTTTGACCGAGGGAGAGGCGAAGCGGGTCGGTGACAATAAACTGATGCACCTTGATGTCCGAATCATTGCCGCCACGAATGAGAACCTTGAATCCCTGGTAGAAAAGCAGAAGTACTTGCGGGACCTTTACTTCCGGCTGGCTGTGGTCCAGTTTGAACTCCCCCCGCTCCGGGAGAGACCGGAAGACATTCCTCTCCTTGCCGACCATTTTTTAGAACAGTATAGCAGAAAGCACCGGAAAATGATCGTGGGCTACGAAAAGAACGCCCTTGATTTTCTGCTCACCCGCAAATGGCCCGGAAATGTGAGGGAGATGGAGAATGCCATTGAGAGCGCCGTCATCTTTTCGACCGGTCGGTACCTTTCCGCGAAGGATTTTCAGTGGAGCGAAGGAGAGGACTTCTCATCCGATGAATGTGACCTGGAGCGTCACTATCAGATGGCAGAATGGAAATGTATTACCATGGCCCTTTCATTGTCCAATGGCGAGGTCTCACGGGCAACCCGGCTCATAGGACTGAAGGACAATCGGAAGAGATTTTACGAATTGTTGAAAAAACATAGGATTGATGTCACAGAATACAAAAAGTCAAACCCATAAAAAATTATCCAAATAGAGTCTGTTTATAAATTGCCGCCTCAATCAGAATCGTCATTCCGGCCTGCCTGTCCGGTAGGCAGGCGAAACCCGGAATCCAGTCCTTTCAAGACCTTCTGGATGCCGGATCAAGTCCGGCATGACGGAAAAGGGTGTTTATGGATAGACACTAAAGATTTTTCAAAAAAGGCTAAATGATTGGTATTTTTTTTGCTTATCCTATAATCCATCGAGACTTACCCATTATTTAATATTCTTTTGGTTAATAAAGCAGGTAATCTTGAGCGAAAAGAAAGATAGATGTTACGAATTGAAACAGATGTTAATTCATTGAAATTAAAGAAGTTTTTCTGAAACCAGATCAAAATATAAATAATGTGTTTCGCTTTGTAACAGACTTAAGTATTTGATATAATTTTGGTTTAAAGATTAGTTGTTTTTTGTGTTTCAAATCGTAACAGATTTAACTCCTGGATAAAAAGGTTGAGATAAAAAGAATGACGGAGATGGCAAAAAAGTTTGCATCTGGAAGAAAAATGATCTTAAGGAAGGTAAAATTTGAGGCTCTTTACATCATCCTTCAAATGAAGATCCTTCTCATGGAGTCGCTTCTTGTCGTGAGAAGGAGCTTAAAGTGCATCCTTCCTTTCATTTTATGCTTCTTGTTTTTGATTTCTCCAAATGTCCTTTGCGCTCAAACGCCGCAATCGCCCTGGCCATGGAGTCTAACAGGGGAAAACTTTCGGATTTCATCCAATTCTGGAGATGATTTCAGGCCTTCGGTAACATCAAATGGGGATTTCTACTTTGTGGTCTGGACTCGAAAGAACCCTTCAGGGTACGACATTTATGGAGCAAGAATCGACAGAAACGGAAATAGGATGGATGAAAATGACATCGCCATCTGCGAAGCCCAGAATGACCAGATGTTTCCCTCTGTTGTATGGAACGGTGAGAATTTCTTCGTCGCCTGGCAGGACCAACGAAATAGAAACCGATGGGATATTTACGGAGCGCTCGTGAATCCCGATGGGACCGTTCAAAAGGAAATTCAGATTATGGCGGGGAAACCAAATCTTGACCAGGTTGGACCTACGCTTTCTTTTGACGGAGAAAACCATCTGGTGCTATGGCAGGGAAAACGGAACAACAAGGTGTATAACATCTATTTTAGATATGTCTCGAAGGACGGTGAAGTCCTGGGGAAACCAACTCAATTAAGCCCCTCATTTAAAGACGAAACCTCTCCGGCTGTGGCATTTGATGGAGAGAACTACCTGGTTGTCTGGCAGGATAAACGGAAGGGCAAGCTGTGGGATATTTATGGAGCAAGAGTCTCCCCGTCAGGAGATATTCTGGACCCGCCGATACAACTTACATTTACAGGTCAATCTGATCGGTGGAATCCGGTGCTGTCGTGGAATGGAAATCATTATTTGGCTGTATGGGAGACTGCCGAGCAAAGTGAATCGAATTTCTCGGGGCGAAGGGTGATACCGACAACCGATGGTCTGATTTTAGATCTTTCGGATCTTACCATTCAAGGGGATGGGTCAAACAGGGCGTTCCCGTCAATCCTCTGGGACGGATCGGGTTTTCTCTTGGTGTGGACCGAGAAGCCAGAGGGAGAATCGAAAATCTATGGTGCTTCCATTCAATCCGGAGAGAGTATTTCAGTGAGTGAACCTGGGTCTATTTCAACTCCCGGGAAGACAAGTAATCCTTATTTCCCGGAGGTGGCGCTCCTTGGAGATGAAGCGCTGATTGTCTGGCAGGAGGGTCCAAATCCTGATAATGAATGGAATATTTTCGGGCAGATCATCACCAAGGCCAAATTGTCTACGCCAGACGGATCGAATTTGATAACTGGGCAATAAGTAATGAGAGATGACTCCAATTTAGATAAGTTGAATTTTTTTCTTGACAATCCGAATGGATTCGAGTATATAGACAAAAGCAAAAGCAATTTTAGAGGGGTGAAAGGAAGTCAGTATCCGACAATTCAACCTTGAAGATTAATGGGTCGTGCCGGAGCAATAACCCCTTATGGAAAGGAGGTGAGAGGGCAATAAGGATAATCCAAAGAATCGTTGAAGCGAACTTCGATACCTGCATGGAGGTTTCGAAATTGCAATATCAAGAAAGGAGATAAGCATGACGAAACGAATATTCTTAATTGGTTTATCGGTTTTTCTGTTAGCCTTACCCATTGCTGCCCTGGCTGCCAATGTTCCGGTAAAAGTCTATGAAAATGGAGCAAACAATAGCCCTATCGTCCTGCCTGGAGTGAAGGTTGAAGTGTTCAGCGGATTCGCCTTTAAGGCCCTGCTCTCCTCCGGGGTGAGCGGCAGCGATGGAGGCTGTGTATTAAGCAATGTCCCTCTGGGTAAAGAAGTCGTCGTTAAGTTATCAAAGACAGACTACGTTACCCAATATGATATCCGGAGCTATTCAGAAACGGATGTCGAAAACGGGGTGATTCTATGGACCGGCTCTGAGGCCAATGTCACGGGCCTCTATAAGAAATTGGGAGAGGCCTTCGACGTTAAGAAAGGCCAGGTCTATCTCGACATCAATAACGAGCTGACAGGCGAAGGAATTGACGGGGTCCAGTTTTCTGTTTCATCCGGTAAGGTCTTTGATCTCGGGAGTGGGGAATACCTGATTGCCAATGCGGAAGGGTCTTCCCTTAAAGTTGAGTTTCAAAAGCCCGGTTATGCCTTCGACATCGAATCGGTTACGATTCCTCTCTTCGCAGGGGCGATGACCCAGTCCTATGTCAATGTTCAGACGGGGGGCGCTGTTTATGAAAGCGCCCAGGTGACGAAAATAACCTCCGCGCTGCTCTCTGGATTTGTGACGTCGGTGAGCAAGCCCGGTACCCCGGCCCCGATTAGCGGAGTCTCCGTAGCGTTCATGAGTCTAAGGGGAATTCCACTTGCTCCTACCGTGACGACAGATAAGAATGGTTTCTATAAGCAGACGATTCCAGTCAACAAGTTGGTAAAAGTAACCCCAACAAAAGCGCCATTTAAGTTTAAATCAAAGACTATCTTTTTTGGTTCCAAGAATAAACAGGTGGATCTCCAAGGGAAATAAGGATAACTATTTTGATTTCAGGAAAGATGGGAGTTAGAAAGGTTAGAAATAGCATAATTTTAGTCTTGATCTTGCTTCTCGCTTCAGGTATTATCCAGTGTACAACGAAAACCAGGATTATCAAAGAGAACGATGAAGCGGTTTTAAGGAGGAGGGTTCAAGAATACTGGAGTTACAGAATCAAGGGTGAATTGGATAAGAGTTATCTGTATGAATCGCCCGATTATAGAGAGAAGATTAATATCGTGAGATATATTAATCAATTAGGGCGATCGCCGGTAAAATGGGAAGGATTTGAGATCCTGGAGATATGGGCGAGCGGGGAGGAGGGGCATGTGAAGCTGAATACGAAATATCGATACCTCATCCGCCAAACCACAAAGGCAGCATTTGAAAGAGCGGTCGAGGAACAGTGGGTTAAGAAAGAGGGTCAATGGTACCGTCTTTCTCCCATTGTGTAATCGCGGCGTAACATGAGCACGGTACAGTTATCTTCAAAGTAAAGGGGGTGAAAAGAGAGGAACAGAGGTAGTGGTGGAATTTCTACGATAGAAGGAGGTGATGCGGAAGAAAAGAGACGACTTGATAATGATTTGTTGGTGGGTTTCCTGCTTCGTAGAGGCAGGGAGGTTTTTTTGGAAAAAGAGAATTTCTTTAAACAAGGAGGGAAGAGATGAAAAGAATCAGATTACCTTTATTAGTAGTAGCCCTAAGTTTAATGGTAGCTGGAATGGCTTTTGCCGTTGACATTCCTTATATCAGCACCTGGACCCAGGATATGGGTGTAGGTGGAGGCGGCGGCACAGGCTTGGGGGATGTTCTTCTTGGGCCTCTGTACGATGTGCGGCCATTGACCGATCCTAACCTACCAAGTACAGCCGGGCAATTGGCGCATGATCAGCAGACTCTGATTGCCATTGTCAACACGGATGATACTTACGGTGTGATAGCCCGGTTGAGGTTCAGAGAGTGGAAACGAAGCCGAGAGGTTTTAGATATTGATATTCCTCTCACCACTCACGATGTGTGGGTTGCGCAAATAAGCAGGCTTTCTGGAGGTGGCGCGGTTCTCCAATCTCCAGATAGCTGGGTGAGTGCCCTGCCAGCAGATTTTAGCAGCGCATTTCCAACCTCTCTTATTTCTGCTACTGATTTTGGGCTTGGGGTAGGAAATGGCATCCCGTTCAGGACCTTTGCAATTGAGTCAGGTGAGGCGAACCCATTAGCCAGGACGGAATATGGGTACTTTGAGATTATTGGTGAGGAGAGAGTAGGTGCTCCAAGTGGTGGGTTGTTTCCAAGAATCGCTACTTCTCCGGCACCGGGCGGGATGTACAGAATGTCTTGATGGGCACGGCCTATCTGATCAGGCCTGATGTAGCTATTTCTCATGAATACAATATGGTGGCTCTTGCCAACTTTGCGGTGGATCCTCTGGCATTTGGTCTCCGCCGACCACGCAATTTCCAAACCTTCTGGATCAAGTTCAGGGTGAGTTCCCGCCGGATACTGGCCAACTGTTTGCGAATCCGGGGATAGGTGGATTTGATCAACTGGAGGCGATTCTTTCGAAGAGACAGGTTGACTTTCAGTATACCAACGGGGTTATTGACGGCACCCCAATGAGCACCAGTGTGGTAATAACTTTCCCAACGAAGCATTTCCATTATGCAAAGGCTTCGCCCTTCCCAATCTTAGGCGCAACTTATCCCGGTGGGACACCCTTCACTGGATTGTTTGAGACGAACGCAGACCCCACGCCTAATTCGGAGGTTTTCAACTTCAGGATCTTCGATAGAAACGAGAATTCGTTTCAGGCACCTCCTGGCCAGCCGATTTCTCCTCCGCCTGTTGTGACTCCGAGTATCCCAAGGTTGCCCTTTGAAGTGAATGTCATTGGGTTGGTTCCACAAGATCCTCCGGTTGTTGCGTTCAGAAACAATGTGGCCCTTGCAACAGCCAATAGTCAAACCATGCAGACATTCAATTCAGGTTGGGCGTTTATCGATCTATCTCCGAATCTTGGTTTCATTACGGGTGATACAAGAACAGCTCCCCAGGGAGAATCGAATATTACGTTCAACTTCTTTGGTAACATGTATGACAATTACCGCGGTCTCCCAGCCATAGGAGTCGTGATGACTGAATTCTTCAACGGTTCAGTCAATGGTTTCTTTGGCAACACGGTTCCCTGGCAGTTTGAAGTAGATTGGGAGATTGATTAACAGATTAGATTGGAGACATTATATCTTCTCCAATAAGTAATGTGCAATGTGGAAGGATCTTTAGGGCGGGCCTTTAAGTGCCCGCCCTTTGTTTTTGGTGCGCCCGGCAGGGCGCACTCACTTGGAGGTGAAAGTCCTCCCCGTTTTCATAAAGCCATTCTGAGTTTTCATCAGGGGAACCTCAAATCTTTAACTTGATGTAATTATGGTGAAGTCGTAAAGAGTCTATGTTTCTCCAATTTGGAATTCCTGCGGAGATAGGAACCCAGGGTTTCCTGTGAAAACAGGAATCCAGTCTTTAAGATGGTTCCCTGCTTTCGCAGGGACGACGTCTGGAATCCGACTTTTTGCCGAGGTGACGAATTTCGGACTTTTCACAAGGGCAGCAATTATCAGGTTCCTCACTTCACTCAGAATAACAATGATATAATTTTGATGGCCTCGTGAGAAGCCCCTATTTGTCATCCTGAACGGAGTGAAGGATCTATAACTTATTGATATATTGAGATTCTTCACCTTGTTCAGAATGACAAGCTCCCACTATTTCAACCTTTTGCAAGACCAGCAATTTTAGATTCTAACGTGATTAGATCTGAGAATTTTCTTCGAATATTAGAGAGTGGTGCCCTTTGGGCTCGAAGGTTTTGATAGGAATTTAGGGAATGACACATTCTTCTAGCCAAGGGCCATGTGGACTTGATGGTGGGGAGCATTTGCAGAACTGTGTAAAATCAGGGAGGCATTCAGGATACGGATCAGGGGCTGCGGGAACTCAATCGATCACGGAGGTTCTTTCGGCTAACGGGTCAGTACGACATTACGGCCGCAGCCTCGATTCGAGAGATATGTCATCTAACAGATTGTCTTGATCCCGAAAAGCGGAGTTTCTCCGGGATAGATCATCCAGTCTAAAGATGTTGATTTTCGGATCAGATTATGATTGAAAACAACCTATCTTGTTATGAGAAAATAGAAGGCGAAGGAAACTTCTATACCCTTCGCCTAATTTGAGGGGATTTTTTCGGTCTGCGTAATCTCTAAGAATCAACTCCTAATCATTACCATGACCACGCCTGTATCAAAATTGTGGTGGCAACATTTGGTGTTACGCTGATAAGATAATCTCCCGCAGGCATGTGGGTCGCACCGAAATTCGTGCCTGTTATGGTAAGATTACCCATAACGTCATATGTAAGGTTGCCTGACACTAACGTTCGACCATCGATCAAGGGAGCCGGTAATGTTAGAGTATAAGCAACACGCCCTGTTGTGTTTTGAACAACGATTTGTAACCTTATTCCCGAAACATTATTATTTGTGATTCTCAGAATGTAATTCGACGGTTGACCTTGGGTGAGAGCAAACGTATTTGCAATATTCCAGGTTAGAACTTGACCGGAAGAAGTGTTGGAGTTGAAGTTAGCGGTAATAGTCTTAGAGCTGTTCATGACGACAGTTGCAGTATTTCCGCTGCTTGAATCTCCGTCTGCAGGTACCAAACCACTCCAGCTACTGAAATTATAGCCGGTACTTGCAGTGGCTGTTAAAGTGCAATGTGTTCCAGCACTATATGATCCGCCAGATGTAACAGTTCCTGCTCCCGCAGGGCTCACGGACGTGGTGAGAGTGTATGTCGGCGTCTGGGTGAAAGTGGCGGAGATAGTGTAATCCTGGTTCATTGTGAGAGTCCTGGGATTGCCTGTTCCTGCATCACTCCATCCATTGAAGTAATACCCTTGATTGGCGGTAGCCGAAATTTGAACGGAGGTTCCTGGATCATAATAAGTAGTGCCTGATGGACTTACTGTGCCGTTTGCGCCTGCTGTAAGTGTAAGTTTGTACTGCTGGGAGATCTTAATCATCACAACAATCTGGGATTTCTGAGTCGTCGTTCCAGTTACTGCTGCCTCAAAAACGGCAAGATAAGAACCACTCGGAAACCCGGTTGTATTCCAACCGATAGTCAAAGGACCTGAAACCGGAGGAGTAGGATAAGTTGAAGGTATTGCTCCATTGACAGTCGTAACACCAGGATCAGGGTCAATAACCATGCGATAAGGTAGCGCTTGGAGTAGTTGAAGAAATGTTGAAAATGATGTTAGCACCCGGGGTGGCTGTGACACTGGCAGGCCCTGAGATAGTACAGTTTGTACATGAACTAACTGAAATGTCAGGGAGAAGATCTGTAAAATTAAAAGGTTGATCGAGATAGATGACTAAGTTATTATTGGTCATTGAAAAACTTTTTATTGCTGGGGTACTTATCCTATTCCCGGTGGAATCTTCTAAGGTTAGGGCTGTTTGGGCGGGTGAACAAAAGGGTAAAGCCAGCGAAAGTGCCAAAAACATGATAACCCAAGAACTAAGGTTTTTCTTCATCTCTTCCCTCCTCGTTATGGTTTTTGGTAATAAATCCAGTCTAATTTTAAGCACATTTTATGCCAAATTGCTCGAATTTTAGTTTCTATATCCTATTTTAGATTTTTTGTCAAGAATATTGTTTAATGATTTGAAAAATAAGGGTTTTTTAAGTTGATAACATCGATCCAACCCCCTAATTACTCAAGTTTAAATAGAGACCCCCATAGATACCAACATGTAATTTTAATCTCTTTTCAACTTGGGTTCATTTTTTGTCATCCATCTTTATCAGCTATGAAATCTTTTAAAACACATGCCTACATCTATAATGGAAGGGCTAAAATTGTCCATTGGTTTGTAAAAAGGTCAAATTCTTACCACAAGTTAATCGTTTATATGAAATGGAAAATTTGCTAAAGCATTTCGTCAATAGGGACTTTTTAGCTGGAATGGCGAATAAAATTCCATATATTTGAGATATTTATTGACCAACCCTCCGAAAATTGTGTAATGAGATAGGTTTCAAAGACGTCTGGCATAAATTGTGCTAATGAATATGGTGATGTTATCGCAAATTTCTGAGTAAAACCAGAAACAAATGAGTTCTCATAGCTATCCAAACATATTTGAAATTTTCCCCCTCACCCTTCCCCTCTCCCCTGAGGGGAGAGGGCGGGGTGAGGGGAAACAAATGTTAGCAGGAAATTCTCAGATTTAGACACGTGAGAATCTAAGGGAGAGATAAGATGAAAACAATCCGTTTTTTTTCATTTTTAGTCGTTTTGACACTGGGTTTATCTGCCCCTATGGCAAGGGCGCAGGACCTCAATGACACCGCCTATGAGGATCGAATCCACCTGAATGCGGGAACGATTTGGAACCCCCAGGGAAATGGGGACTGCCTCATTTTCCCTTATTACGATGTGAGGCAGGTGGGAGGTAAAAACCAGGTAACCAATGTCAGTATTGAAAATTTCGGCGCCTATGGAATTGCCGCGAAACTCCGGTTCAGGGACCCGGTCCGTGGGAAAGAGCTCTTTTCGAAAGATATCTGGATCCCGTCAGTGGCCACATGGAATGCGACAATTGAAATCAGTGAAGATGGAACAAATGCCGTCATTACCAGTTCCGGAAACGTGATCTGGCGTAGTGATTCAAGCACTTTTTATTTTGCCAATCCTTTGTTGAATGGCGTTCCCTTTTCGACAAAGAATGTTCGACAGGGAATGGGAGGGTCGGCGCTTTACGGGTTCATTGAGGTGATCGGTGAAGAGAAGACCGCACCGGATGATTCAGGTGGAGAAACGGGAAGGCTTGCCAGCTCGGAACAAGACTGCCCCAATACCCTGAAAGGGACCCTCTCGATCACACGGGTCGAGGATGGGATAACCATGGCTTATGAAGCTGTGGCCATCGGAAACTTCAGCCGGAATCAGGGCTCCCTCTTCCGCTCGCCCGGGAGTCCTTATCCCCGTCTCGATAATTGTGAGGATACGCTCGATCAGTTGGAATTTCAACTCTCGAAATGGGAGATCTTTGGACCCTTCTCTGTGTCACCCTCTAATCAGGGAAAGACCAGCTTCATCGTGACCTTTCCAACCAAGTATCTCCACTATTCAAGCGGTAGGCGAATCAATAAGAACAATAACCCCTTTGAGGCCCCGTCAGAAACCCATGGTGAAACCCTGAAGACTTCTCTTTCAGACACCCAGGGTAGTCCCCTGCCGGCAGATTCTGACATCACCTTACCCTTTTCTGTCAATGTGATCGGCCTTTACGGAGGGGCCGACAACCCTCCCCAGGGAATTGACAATTTATCACTTCCAGTGTTTTCCTATGAGGCAGGCGAAGCCAAATTGACCTCGAATACTATGGCCCAGTGCATCCTGATCCAGGATTATGAATATCTCAAAGAGTTATTCTCAACCTATCGGGGTTTGCCGGCCCTGGGTCTCATTGTTCAGGAATACCGGGACCCCGATCGGCCTCCATTCCACTATCACGCCTGCTGAGTTCAGCTCTGTCTGGGGAGCATCGAATCAAGAATCAATTCTATTTCCAACTTTCGTGAGCGGTACCGCTTCCGGTCAGATAAATGTGAGTTACACGTATTCAACAGGAGGGGCCTCCTCCACCGTCGGGAACCCGATTCAATACTTCTTTGACTGGGGCGATGGGACTAACTCAGGTTGGCTCGATGTGGGGGTCACGAGTGCCCAAAAGGCATGGACTGCAGGGGGCATCTATGCCGTTCGCTCAATGGCACGATCTGCTATCAACACGAGTATCGAATCGAAATGGTCGAAGAATTTCACCGTGACGATCGAATCTCTCTCTCCACCATCGATCCTTAGCGGACCAGTTGTCGGTATCCCGAATACTTCGTATACTTATACGACTGGAGGTTCTGCATCCAATCTCGGCAATCCGGTCCAGTACCTCTTTAGCTGGGGTGATGGGACCGATTCGAACTGGCTGCCCGTTGGAGTCAGTTCGGCTCAGAAAGCATGGCCTAAAGGGGGAACCTACAATGTGACGGCAATGGCCAGAGATGCAATCAACACCTCCGTGGTCTCAAGCAACACGACACTCGTGGTCAATATTGAGTTGATTACGACACCGAATACTCCGGTAGGTCCGGACAAGGGGCTTCCAGGAGATACCTTGACCTACATGACCGGTGGCGCCTCTTCAAACATTAATGATCCTGTTCGAGTACCAGATTGACTGGGCAGGGGATGGTTTTTCGGATCTTTCACTATGGCAATCCTCGACCACTTTCACCAAGAGCTGGGCGAAAGGAGGTACCTTCCAGGTGAGGGCAAGGGCTCGGGATGCGAGCAACACCTCTGTCATGTCAAACTGGTCGAGTGGACTCACTGTAAATATTGCCCAGGTATCGGTTCCGACAACACCTACGCAAAAACCTGCAGGAGTAGGAGCACCCGGGTCAACCTTTACCTACTCGACTGGCGGCGCTACCTCCAACATCGGCGATCCGGTCCAATACTTCATCGATTTCGGAGACGGGACCAGTTCAGGCTGGCTCCCGGTCGGGACGACCAGTTACCCCAAAACATGGTTCTTCGGGGGAACGTTTAATGTCAGGGCAAAAGCAAGAGATGCTGCCTACACACAGATCGAGTCAGACTGGTCACAGACACTACAGGTTCAAATCGAAACGATTACAACTCCTAATGCTCCAACGTCAGATGTGCCTTCTACCGGAGGGGTTGTGGGGGACAATTATAACTTCTCGGTAGATGGTGCTTCCTCAAATCTTATACCCCCAAACCCGGTTGAATATCAGTTTGATTGGGCTGATGGAACCCAATCGCAATGGATTTCGCCAGGGCCAGATGGGACGGCCACTACACAACATACGTGGGCTAAATCTGGCAACTATCCTGTAACTGCGAAAGCACGCGACAAAGCCAATCCCACGATTATGTCAGGCCGGTCAGGTGCGCTCGCCGTCAAGATCAATTGATGTGCCTATTTGACGAGATGGAAGGGGAGCCTTTTTGGGCTCCCCTTTTTGTTAAGTTCAATTCAGACATAAGGGGGTGAAATCTCTATAAGGCGCTATGAAGGGGAGTTACGCGAGGGGGTAGAGAACAAAGTGGTACAAAATGTTACGCCTTTATATTTTTTTCTTGACTTATAACACCTAATATATATAATAGGTGTTATGGACCTTAGAGTTCTTTCTCTCCACCGGAAGAAGGTCGATGTCCTGATGCGAAAACGGGCTCGATTGGAGCGGCTCACGATGGAACGTTCTCCGATGGTGGCCGCTTCTTTTATGCCCCGAAGGCTGAGGCCGGGAGGTGCTTTGGTGTATTATCTTTCTGCCTCGGTCCAAGGGGAAAGCCGGCATCGCTATGTGCGCAAAGAAGAGGTAGGGTACTGGCGGAAGCGGGCCTTGGCCTGGCGCAGGTTCATGAAGGCCATGGCTGCCTGGGTGAAGGTGAATCGGGAAATCGAGAAGGAGCTCAGAGAGATCGGGAGGCTTCGGGGTGAGCCGTTACCAGGAGGGAGACAGGGGTGAGAGAGGAACTGATTGTTTTTAAGGAGAATAAGGTGGAGGTTCGGGAGAGATTGAAAGATGGGAGGATTGATTATTTGGATCTGACCTCCTGGAGTTTTCAGGATCGGCTCTTTGGGTTTTTAATCGAAGAGCGATTTTTTGAGTGGTGTGCCAGCCGTTATCCTACGCCCCGGGAGAGGGAGAATATTCCGGTTTGGTTTCTGCTGGCGTGCGTGATTCAGATGAAACTTCATCGGACCGCTGCCTTCCAAAAGTTAGGGTATATCCTCCGGTCAGGTTCCATTCTGACGAGGGTGAGATTTAATGTGGGATTCAAGGGAGGAGGATTTAACGATAAGAACAAGAAAGGGCGGGAGATTCCTATCGACCAAGACGCGGCCCGCAAGTTCTTTACGGATACGGAGGCCTCCGGGGTCCAAGATTGGTATAACAGAGATGTACAGAAATGGCTCAGAAGACATCGGGGCTATTCGGACAAGGAGGGGATTTTTATCCTCGATCCAACCTTGGTTTGCCTTCCCGATAACCCCCATTACAAGGAGTCTGCCCTTTTACCGTTAGACAAGGAGGGGAGGTATGTGGATGTCAAGAAGCTTTCTCCGGAGGAGAGGAAGCGATTCAAGTATAGCCGGGCTTATAAGTTGACGCTTTTGCTTCATTGGAGTCGGCAGGATGATTATTTCCTGTTCGCCGGTGGACACTTGGGAAAAGGGGATGATTCGGGGCTTAAGCGGGGAGAAGAATTAGTTGATCAATTTGTTGCGGAGATAGGCAAAGGGGTGATGAAGCTTCTGATCATGGATCGGGAGTTTATCGATGGGGCCATGATCACCCGTTTCAAAAAGACCTACGGCATCGACTGTTTAGTTCCCTTGAAGTCCAACATGCATGCGCTGCTGGATGCCTGGGGATTTCGAAAATAGAGAAAGTGAAATGGCTGCGATACCATGAGATCAAGGACGAAAGGGGGAACGTGGTGGAGGTGGAGGAGGTAGCTGGGGTGGGGCATGTGGAATCGTGGGAAAGTTGCGAG
>CAWEAV010000059.1:0-32191 GCA_963806715.1 uncultured delta proteobacterium | reverse complement strand
ATTTTTGACTCTGCCTTCTATAATTGTTTCAAAAGCAATGAAGAACCGATCTACTCAAGTCTTATCATAGTGGCAATGACTGGGTCGGGTGATACAAGTTCACCTCGGGCATTGACCTGTTCAAAGTATCGATGCCACCCGGCTTGTTCCACTACTTGTTCGAATTGCCTCACGGCTTCTTGGCTCGGGATTCTCCAGACCGCGATATAACGGTAGTCGGCCCTATAAGGGGTTTCTGAGTCATTGAGGCTCCAACCGATCAATTCGACTCCGGCCTTCGTCAATTCCTCAATCGCTGGTCCGATCTGGCTCATATAACTTGACCGTTCCTGAATGGAAAGGGCTATCCAAGCCTCACGAGGTTTCCAGAGTTCAACGTACAGATACATAGTTTTCACTCCTTTCATTGATTTTGCTTTGTAACATACACCCTCTGACCGGATGTTAACATCAAGGGGACAACCGTCAAAAGAGCGAGTGCGAGAAGAATAAAGCCTGCGACAAGAGCCTCCCTCTGGTCAAGTGCAATCAAGAAGGACCCGACGCACATGATCGCCAGAATGGAATCCTGCCCGATTAGAGCTGCGGCGGTGATGCCGGGTAAAGTTTGTGGACGTTGGGGCAAAGGGAAATAACTAATTCTACAGTGCCACCCTATTATCTTTTCCAGATTCGACATTCGATTCACTGCCGACATCGTCATCCCCCAAAACCGCAGCACCCGCCACCGAGGCCCCGTGTCTCTCAACATCCTCACCACCGCCTGTCTATGCCGAAAGCGGGGGGACGCCAGAAAAGGGGACGGGGTTACACTTTCGTCATTTAGTCCCCTGGCCCAAAAATTCAAAAATAGTTCAGGAATCCGTGGAGTGTAGTTAAAAAGTTGTGCCAACAAAAAAATAAAGCCTGCCATCCTAATTACAGATGCCTAGGCTTTTTGGTTTCTTCTTCACCTTCCACCCCCCAAAGGGGACCTAAGTCCGAGCAAATTATTAATTTCGTATCACATCAAACAGCAACCGCAGAATAAAAGACAGTTTGTTTCTTAATTGTCGAATTGACCGAGTGTTGTTGCACCTAACATACTTAAACTCGATATCTTTGTCAAGGATTTTTTGGGCCTATTTGTTTTGACCGAAAATTTTGTTTGATGTTTTTTGGAACCAGGAGTTCTTCGGAAAACCTTTCCTAAAAATTGAAAATTATTACCACTTTCTCTTCCTATCTTTGCACGTGAGACTTGGCACTTGACCACCGCTCATCTTCCGCCTTCTTATTGCAGGGGGCATGATGAGGCTAAGGGTGACAGATTGGGACTTGCCGGCAACTGCAGGCTTGGTTCCCGTCTCAAAAGGATGAGCACCTGAGATTCCTCACCAGGTTCCATGGGATGTGGATGGGGCTGGGATCGTTGCAAAGTCGGTGTGAATAAGATATAGTGAAGTTGAATACAAATTATTCAGGAGACATTGCCATGGCGAAGACGATTACCATAAGACTGGACGATAGGATCTATAGCCTATTTCGAAAACTGGCCGAGGAAGAGAACCGCACGCTATCGAACTTCATTGAAACTGCTGCACTTCGATCCATTCAGGAGTCTGAGTGTGTAGATGAATTTGAAATGGCGGAAATTCGAAACAACCAAACGTTCAATCAGAGTCTGAAGCGGGGTCTCGCCGATGCAAAACATAAGAGGGGTCGTTTCATCGAATAGGTACAGGATATTCGAAACAAAAGAATACCTGGATCGACTTTCTCGTTTTTCCACATCGGATCAAACTTTCCTCCAAAACAAAACAAGAAATTACGTCTATCCTCAACTTCAGATAGAACCTCACTTCGGGTTGAATATCAAAAAGCTCGTCAATTATGATCCTGAAACTTGGCGCTACCGGCTCGGAAGGTTCAGACTTTTCTATTGGATTGATGAATCAGAGAAAGTGGTCTATCTACTCACTGTCGATTTTAGGAAAGATGCTTACCGTTAAATCGTGAAAAAGGTCAAAAGTAAACAAGAGGGTCAGGCCTTGCAATGGAATATTTTGAAGAAGTGGTGATTTAAGTCCCTCTTTTACAGGGTTCACGATGACCGCAGATGGAGGTTAAGCCCAGACGATATCGCCCTTTTACCTCCGGTGACCTATACCTTTTTTGAAGGTCGTGATTGGAAATGCCCTCACGATTAACATTATCTATCATCCTACTTGTGATGCATGAAATTATTTGCTGCCACGGACAGAGTTGTCAAGTAGAAGAGTGAGTGGCTGCAAAAAGGCAACGATTACATTGATAATGCATAAATCTTTTCGTTCAGGAAAATTTCGAGGATACGAGGATCAAATTGTTTTCCCTTACCCCTTTCGATTTCTAAGAGAGCATCCTCAAGTGACAGAGCTCCACGATAGGGCCTCTGGCTCGTCATTGCATTGAACGCATCCAGAACAGCAATAATCCTTGCCTCGAACGGGATGGCTTCACCGACTAACCCGTCCGGATAACCACTCCCATCGAAATGCTCATGGTGATGGCGAATGATGGGAATCTTATCTTCAAAAAAATGAGTCCCCTCCACAATCTTCACGCCAATCACCGTATGCTCCTGGATATATCGAAACTCTTCCCGAGTCAAAAGACCAGGCTTCTGAAGCACCTCGTCCTTAATGCCAATCTTACCAATGTCATAAAAAAGTGCCCCATATTTCAAAATCTCCATCCTCTCTTCAGTAAATCCAAACGAATTTGCGATCTGCAAGCTCATCGGCTGCAACCGGCCAGACTGTCCTCTGCTATAGGGATCTCTTGCCTCAATCGTCCTTGCTAATACCTTGCCCGAGTCCAAATGGGACTGATTTAAAACTTGTAAAGCCCGTCTGAACTCTGCCGTCCTCTCCTGCACTAATTTCTCCAGATTCTGTTGGTATGTTTCGATCTCCTCCTCAAGCCTCCTCTTTTCCAGCGCCTTTTTGACAGTGTGGACTACCAAATCCAGATTAACCGGCTTTATGATAAAATCATAAGCCCCAAGACGCATAGCCTCCGCTGCCGTTTCAATCTCCGCATAGCCAGTAATCATTATTATAATTGCACCTGGGTTTATGGCTCTTATCATTCTTAAAAGCTCAAAGCCATCCATTTGAGGCATTATAATGTCTGAAAGGATGAGGGAATAGTCATCCTTATATAAAAAGTTGAGAGCTTCTCTCCCGTTATTTGCGATCGCACACGAATATCCTTCTTGAGCAAGTCTTTGAGCCAGAACGCCACAGATCGCCTCTTCATCGTCAACAATGAGTATCCGCTCTTTCAAGTTTATTCCCCCTCTTTTCAGTATTAGGAAAAATGGCACGCAACACGCCTATCGAATTTGATGCAATTTGCTTACCAATCTCAAAATTTAGGTAATATTTGTAACTATTCAATAAAACAGGACTATTCAACTTTACTAAAATCATCATATTTGAGAATATTGCCTACTTTTAGAACACTTGCCTATTACAATGAGCAATGGAGAAGGTTTGAAGTAATTCTCCCTTTTTTATTTTCAGGCCTGATCGTCTGTTGGAGAGGTAAATCTTCCTTTTGCAAATGGAGATTGAGAGGGATTTAAGACCCGCCATTGATTAGAGTCTGTTTATAAATTGCCGCCTCAATCAGAATCGTCATTCCGGCGAAAGCCGGAATCCAGTCCTTTCGAGACCTTCTGGATGCCGGATCAAGTCCGGCACGACGGTAAAGGGTGTTTAGGACAGACATTAATTATGCGGAGCAGAGAGGGTAAATGTTCTGGACCAACGGCCACGAGGCACGAATGGTCATTCCCTTATCTTTGGCCGATTGATGCTGAACGACCCGCCCGAAAGCTCGGCCCTCTCTTTCATATCCGAAAGCCCCAGTCCACGGGTAAAGCTGCTTCGAGACTCTGCCTCCAGCAGATCAAACCCTTGTCCGATGTTCCGGATAACGAGTTCTATCGCTCTCCATGCGGGTTCATATTCTCTCGAGGGTGGGCATGCCCATCAACCTGAGAGCACTGGCCATGACCTGCTGGAATGCCTTGACCAGGGAAAGCCGAAAAACCCGGAGGTGCTCATCTTGAAGATGGATAAATGGAGTCTGGACCTCCGCCTCAGGGTCAGGATGCTCATAGAAATCGGTGAAGGAAGTGGCAAGGCTAAAAACATATTCTGCAAGTTGTGAGATTCTCAAGTTCCGACCCACTTTTCCCACCACCGAGGAGAATTCGGAGAGGGTATCGAGCAATTTCCTTTCGGTCCCGGTCAATTGAGGTGGAACGACCTCCTTTCTCCAATGGAGATCGATACCTCGCTCCTCTGCTTTCCTCAAGATACTGCATGCCCGGGCATGGGCGTATTCCAAGTAAACTCCTGTATCTCCCGTCGTTTTAAGGGCCTCGTCGAAGTCGAAGAGGATCTGACTCTCCAGGGTGAATTTTAAGAGATAGTATCGAATGGCTGCCGAAGCCAGATTGGAGGCTGTATCCGCTTCCAGGGGATGGTCCGCCTTCTCGATCACTTTCCGCTTGACCATCTCGATAAAATCTTTTGCCTTGACCCCTGTTCCCAGGCGGCCCGACATGGCAACGGCCTTCCTCTCCCCTGTTTCTTCAACCCCGAGAATTCGAGCAGCCTGCGGAGAGAGGTTGACAACCTCATAAGCCAGATGAACCGATTGATCAGCCTGCTTCTGAAACCCCGTTTGTCTGAGACACTCGACCACCACCTGCTGAGGATAACTCTGACGGACATCGATCACATTGATGACCCGGTCTGCATGGCCAAAACAGCGGGGCAGATGATCGCCGGTCACACCCTCCGGAGCAGTGGTCCAGAGCACCTCTCCATTTGCCTGGGGTCCCCATTGCCTGTACAGGAAATCTTTTCTGAGAAGACCGAATTTCCAGAGCTGATAAGCAATATCTTTCCCGGTGTAGGTCACGCTCCCATTGGATCGGACGAGAATCTTATCGAGACTCTTTACTCCTTCACTCGTTTCCACAATGCCTCCAAAAGGGACAACCCAGCACCCTTCGTTAGGGCCTTCCTTTTCAAACCGCAGAGCCCCCCTATCCTTCATGAGTTCGAATGTGGCGCTCCAGAATCCACGGCGAATGATATCGGACTCCCAGTTGAGAAGGTCATAGGAGATGGAAAGCTGAGCCACAGTCTGAAGGTGTGCATCCACAATCTTTGTTGCCAATTCTTTCGCGAAGGAAGCAACCGGATGAACTCCTCCTTCAATCTTGTGGAGGACGCCCTCCCTTTTTTCAGCCAGATCTTTTTTCTTCTCGATCTCATTCTGAAAACGAGTATAGAGATCCCAGCAGAAATAATCAAAAGACCGACCTGTCCGGGCTTTCTCCCAGATGGTCTCGAAATCTTCCGAATCATCATTGTAGAACGGAGGATCGAGATAGAGCAGGGCCGTGACGACATCGACGACCTGAAGCCCCGTATCATCGATGTAGTTACAAACCTCTGTGGAAAAACCGAGCCATTTAAAGATTCTTGCCACCGTATCTCCTAAAACCGCATTTCGGAGATGGCCGATATGCATGGCCTTATTGGGATTGACGCTCGTATGCTCAATAAAGACCTTTTCCTTTTTAGCAACAGAGGGCCTGCTAAGATCCCCTTCTTCGATGATCTTTGAGATAAGGTGTTGTGCAAGGCTCGGCCAATCGACCTTAAAGTTGAGATAACCCGGAGGAGTCACTACGATTTCACGGATAAACGGCGGAAGGTTTGACTGTAACCGTTTCAGGGTCTCCCTGGCAATCTCCGTGGGAGCTCTTTTCCTCTGCTTTGCAAGGGAGAGGCAGATCGCGCTTGAAAAGTCCCCCATCTCAGGCTTGGGCGGGACATTCAAGGGTACCTCGTCAACTCCCAGATGTTCTTTCAATAATTTAATAACACCCTCTCTAACCATATTCTTTCCCTATTCTCCCTCTACGCTTTTCAACAGGATAAAAAACAACGCAAATGCAGTATGGCATTATAACATATAGGGTTTCATCTTGGCACAAAGATCTGCAGGGTGTTACCCAAAATTGACAGTGGCATTTTAAATAAAGTGTTTCTTCGGGAGATTGCAGGGTGTTACCCAAAATTGACAGTGGATTACGATTCCGGTTGCCTCCATCGGTTGACCCGCCAGTTTTAATGGGTGCAGAAACGGCCATGGGCAAACCGCTCTTCAAGGCTTTGGACGGCGGTCGATTTGACATTTTAAGGGAAGGGGAGGACTCCACTCAATGTGAACTCCGGCAGGGGTCTGGGACGTAAGTATTCCTTTCACAAAAGGTTCGCCCTGAAGCCTTTCCGAACGGTTTGCCCACGTCCGTATAGTAAAAAATTAAGCAATATCTGGGTTGAATCGCACGGATCAACTCCGGGTGCCCATGAAACAGACCCTGAAGAAATAGGCGACCGGATTGTCCTCCTGGCTGTGATGCTGAGAGAGAAGGAATATGAAACCGAAGAAGACAGAACAAGCCCAGGTAAAAAAGATTCGAAAACCTCCTTCAACCGTTTCAAATAACGCCTCTGAAGATTTATCCAAAATCCTTCTGCTCAATGGACGGATTGACTTATGGATTGATTCGAATCCCCGAGGGTAAAAAATTGATCGTCCTGGGGGAGAAGGGAAAGGTCCTTAATGATTCTTTCAAAGGAGAAAACCATCACCTTGACGAAACAACGCTGAAGGTCTGCGACCTTTCGCCTGAAAATACGGCCTGTCTCATGGCACGTTTTCCCTATACCAGACCTGTTTCCCTTCGAAGATACCCGATCACTGTTGGGACAGGAGATCGCCTGGGCATTGCAATTCCGGGCTATTTACGGGCCGTTGAGAAATTCCCTGTTCGGCCTGTCCTGGCCCAGCAATCGGTCCGTGAGAACAAACAGACAGGAAGGAATTTCTTCGAAGTGGTCACCGATGCGGCATGGGCCGTTTTCCAGGAAAATTATGAAAAGGGGTATGGAGCGGATGGAGATCACCTGAAAGCTTTCGAAGAAATCGAAGAGGCTCTCGAGTCAGGTATTTCCATGGTCACCCTGGATCTCACGGAAAAGTTAAATCCCACGGCCTTCACCGGCTCAAGAGAGGAGATCGATCAAAAATTTAGAAGCGCGATCGATGAAGGCGAATCAATGGTCTTTTTTCACCTCTTTCTGAACAAAGAGTTTCGCTTCAAAGGCCCTCATGGTGAATTCACCATCCAGTTTAATGAGGAACGCGTCAAACGGAATACCCTCCTCTTCTCTAAAGCCATCGATTTCACAGAGGAGGTCGATCAATTCCTTCATTCCCAGGCGAATCAGAGGACGATCGATTTTGAGATCTCGATCGATGCGATGCCTTTCCCAACCTCTCCGGAAAACCACCTCTTTTTCATTATTGCATTAAGCCAAAGAGGTATTCGGATCGATTCCCTGGCCCCGCGTTTCAAGGGTGAATTTCAAAAGGGCATCGACTACAAGGAGGGACTTGATGAGTTCCGAAACCAATTCTATCAGCACGTCATGATCGCAAAGGATTATGGAAACTATAAACTCTCCATCCATTCGGGAAGTGATAAACTTTCTGTCTTTCTCTCCATGGGAAAACTGGCTCGAGAGGGACTTCACCTCAAAACGGCGGGAGCGAGTTGGCTCGAGGCGATGCGTCTGATCGCCAAAAAGGCCCCTTCTCTTTACCGCGAAATGCACCAGTACGCCCTTTTTATCTTTCACGAAGCCACCAAACTCCACCCTGTGACAACAGACATCGAGAAGATCCCTAAACTCGATGAGATGAAAGACAAAGACCTGCCCAGGTACTTTGACCAGGATGATTCCAGACAACTGATCCATCTCACCTATGGATACTTACTCAATGCAAAAAACGAGGGTGGAAAGTATCTTTTTAAGGAACGTTTCTTTCAAACCTTAACAGACCATGAGGAGGAATATTGGAGCCTTCTTGAGAAACACATTGATAAATATTTAGTCTCCCTCGGATTGAAGAAAGTCGCAAAGCTTCATCCCTAACTTGTCACCCCTCGTTTCCCGACCAGGATCGCTCCAAATTATTTATTTTTGTTGCTAAAAAACTGGGTTCATTATACATTAGGGGTATCGGCTCGTTTCACTTATTGCGGAGGGGTGAAACAGCTCTGTTTGAATCAAGAATTCGTTGTCGGAGAACCGGGATGAAAATCTCTATATGCAACGAACTTTTCGGGGAATGGCCGATCGAGAAGATTTTTAAATATGCGGCCCAACTGGGCTATGATGGGGTCGAGATCGCCCCTTTCACCTTGGCGGATTCCATAACAGAAATATCCCAAGAAAAACGGAAATCGATTCGCCGGGCTGCCGAAAAGAATGGAATTGAGATCATTGGACTCCATTGGCTCCTGGTCAAGCCCGAAGGCCTTTCCATCAACCATCCGGACGAATTCATCCGGATAGAGACCCAGGAGTATATGGAGGCCCTCATTCACTTCTGTGCAGACATCGGGGGAAAGGTCCTCATCCATGGCTCAGGGCACCAGAGGAAAGTCCATGAAAAATGCACCTTTATGGACGCATGGGGATGGGCCCGGGAGACCTTCGAGGCCTGCCTTGAAACGGCGAGAAAAAGAAATGTGATGTATTGCATCGAGCCTCTCACACGGGCCAGCACCAACTTCATCAATACGGTGGATGAAGCCCTCCGGATGGTGAAAGAGATCAGACATCCTAATTTCAAGATGGTTTTTGATTGTCAAAGTGCAACGGCACACGAAGAATCGGTGATCGGCGCCCTGCTCCATGCCCTGGATTCCAGAACACTCTACCATGTCCATATCAATGATGCGAGCGGAAAGGGACCCGGATTCGGGGAGACCAAGTTTACCCCAATTTTAAAAACGCTGATCGAAAACGGGTATCAGCGCTACTTATCCGTTGAGGTCTTCGACTTTGATCCAGATCCTGAGACCGTTGCCGGTCGGAGCATCGGCTACCTCAAGGGGGTTCTCGAAGCTCTGAGCAATAAGGGACATAAGCCTTAATCACTTGCCGTATAAAAGCGAGCCGATGATTCCGATCATGATTCCCAGAGCAGCACCAATGATTTGTTTGTACCCGAATCCGGGATAGCCTCCAATCCCCAGTAGATCGGCAAATACTGAGAGCAACAAAACAACGATTCCAATCACACTCAAAATAGATCCCAACTTTTTCTTTTCCATATTCCCCCCTCCATTCTCAAATGACAAAATAAGACAAAAACCTCCTCTCCCCTGGCGCCCCCACCCTCCCCAGTCACGGGGGAGGGAGTTGTTTTTACTCTTTGAAGGCGGTCATGGGCTCAAGGATCAATTCGCCCTTTTCGAAACGCTCAATAGACAAGGGCGCGATGTCAATCGTCGTCGCTTTTCCCTCTGTGATCAGCTCTGCAATCACCTTCCCCACAACAGGGCTGTGCTGAAACCCGTGGCCACTAAATCCATTGGCAAGAATGAATCCTTGGACCTCCGGAAAGGGGCCTAAGATGGCATGGTTATCCGGAGAGATCTCGTAAAGTCCTGCCCACCCCCGAGCAATCTGGGCCTTCCCAAAAGGGGGAACGCGAAACATGGCATTTTCAGAGGCTTCTACCCTCGCTTCATAATCGATATTGAGGTTAAAACTGGGTTCCTGGTCTAAGGGACCGGATAGCAGAAAACCATCCCCTTCAGGTCGGAAGTACCAACCCCGGTGAAAATCGATCGTCAGGGGGACTGGTTTATCAGTGAGATGAAAAGGCGCGGTAATGAATATCTGTCTCCGCAAGGGTTTAACCGGGATCTCAACGCCCGCCATCTCTCCCACCAAGGAAGCATGAGGCCCCGCAGCATTGACTACGAAAGGAGTGGAAATTTCTCCATCCTTGGTCAGTACTCCTTTCACTCTACCCTCTCGAATTAAAACCCCCGTCCCTTCCACTCCTTCAAAGAGTCTCGCGCCTCTCCTTCTCGCGCCACGGGCAAATCCAGAAAGGACCTCGCTCGGGCCCGCATACCCGTCCCACGCACAGAAGGTTCCTCCGAGGATATCCTCTGTCTTGAGATAGGGCCATCTTCTCTCAATTTCCTCAGGATCGAGGAGCTCAACGGGAATACCCAACCTGCTTTGAAGTTTAACGTTTCTTGTAAAGACCTCCCATTCGCGCTCCGTGGTCGCCAGAAAGAGATACCCAATTTTCTTAAATTCGGGATCGATGTCAAACTCTTCTTTGAACCGCTCAAAGGTCTTCAGGGATTCCAGAGAGAAACGAATGTTGATCTCTGTAGAAAACTGGGTGCGGATCCCGCCTGCACAGCGGCTTGTCGATCCTTCGCCCAGTTGCCCTTTTTCCAAAAGGACCACCCGTCCCGCCTTTTTCAGAACCAGATGGTAGGCGATACTTGTTCCAATGATCCCTCCTCCAATGATGACTACGTCAGCCGTCCGGTCCATATCGATGTTACCCCCTGCAAAAGGGTATCGAATCAATCGGATCTTCTTTTACAATATAAAAAAGCTTTTCAAATCTTTTTCTTTCTTAGCATCTTCAGTAAGAAGATTAATTCTTCGTTCTTCATCCAATAAGAGCTGGCCAGGTAAACTCCAATCCCCACTCCGATTCCAATCCCGAGGAGAGAGGCTTTCTCCACCGAGTGGCCCGTCCTGGTCCAATCTCTTATGGAGCAGATGAAATAGGCGGACAAACCCATCAGCAGGCTGCAGAAGAAGATTTGCAGGAGGGACTGGATATTCTTTTTCATATCCATCCCTCCCAACTTCGAATGCAATTTTCTGAAGAGAAGGACAAGGTTCAGGATAGATGAAAGGCTGGTGGCCAATGCCAAGCCCGCATGTTTAAGGGGAGAGATGAAAATCGAAATAAAGACGACATTGGCGACTAAACAGATTAACGCGATCTTTAGGGGGGTCCATGTGTCTTGCAATGAATAAAAGGCTGGAACAATGGTCCTTGCTCCGGCAATCGCCCAGAGGCCGACCGAATAGCAGAAAAGGGCCTTTGCCGTCATGATCGTCGCCGTGTAGTCAAACTGGCCTCTCTGGAACAGAAGATGAATGATCGGGGTCTTTAGGAAAATCAACCCCATCATCGCAGGGATGCTGATAAAAGAAACGAGACAAAAGGTGAAGGAGAGCGTCTCTTTCAATTCTTCCATCCTTCCCTGAGAAGCCAGCACGGAGAGGCTTGGGAGGGATGCCATTCCAATTGCAATGGCAAAGATCCCGAGTGGAAATTCCATGAGACGGTCTGCAAAGAAGAGATAAGAGACACTCCCGCTCGGAAGAAAGGAAGCAAAGATGGTATCGATAAATACGTTGATCTGATAGACGGCCGTTCCGATGAGCCCGGGAACCATCAAATAGCCGATACGCTTGATGGCCGGGTGCCGAAAATTAAAATTGAACCGGAACGTAATTCCCCGCCTCACGAGAAATGGGATCTGGAAGAGAAATTGAATCACCCCTCCGGCAAGAACGCCTACAGCCAGAGCCATCACGGGTTTTTGAAGGGCATGGTAAAAAAGGAGGACAGAAAGGATGATCGAGACATTAAGAAAGATCGGAGCAATTGCGGGGGCAAAGAAATGACGGAGGGAGTTTAGGATACCCATGCAGAGGGCGAAAAGCCCCATAAAAAAGAGATAAGGGAAGATGATCTGATTGAGTGTTACGGTCAGATGAAACTTCTCCGGAATCTTAATAAATCCCGGTGCAATGATGCGGATCAGGATCGGTGAAAAGAAGATCCCGAGAAGGGTGAGCGCCAACAACCCCAACCCTGCGATAGTAAATGCGATATGCGTGACTTCCCGGATCTCATCTTTTGAACGCTGGGTGAGGCATTCCGTATAGACGGGGATAAAAGAGATCGTTAAGGACCCCTCCCCTACCAGTCGCCTCCACAGATTGGGAATCCGGAAAGCGACAAAGAAGGCATCAGCCGCCATGCTGGCTCCGAAGAATTGGGCAATGACCATGTCCCTCACAAATCCAAGGATACGGCTGAGGAATGTTCCTAATCCAATCGTCGATGCTGCCTTAGCAATCTTTAGGTTTTCTGTCATCGGGTTAACTTGCAGGGGCGAATTATTTTATCTCCAACTCAGACACCGAACTTCAGACTCCAGACCGCAGGTTTTCTATATGGGATCACTGAGAGGTTACACGTCCCTCAGTCTCACGTCTGAAGTCTATGGTTTGAAGTCTGGATCACAATTATTCTAGGCCACCTTCTTGACACACCCTATCCTAAAATGTTAAGAAAATCAATTAACTTTCGTTGTCCATTTTCCCTTAAAAAGAGGGTCCTCTGTCCGCGATTAGGCAGGGAGATGTGGAAAAAAAGGAGGTTCAATCTTGGCAAGTCATGCATCGGCCATCAAACGGGCCAAACAGAACGAAAAAAGAAGGCTTCGAAACCTGAACATAAAAACCCTGGTCAAATCTTCCATTAAAAAAGTGAGATTGGCCATGGAGAAGAAAGATGTCGAAGGAGCCCAGAAGGCCCTTCAGAAAACGATCCCCTTGATTTATAAAGCCCGATCGAAAGGCGTCTTACATAAGAACACCACTGCACGCAAGGTCTCCCGTCTGACCCGGGAAATGAACGCCCTTAAAACACCCGAAAAAACTGCATAGTTCATTCAGTCAATAGGAAGGCAGAAAGGTAAGATCTGGAGGAGCAAAAGAGGCCTCACCTCTGCGCCTCTCTATCAGGACGGCAGAGGTCGATCACCAGTTTTTCCATCAGAAGATCTTTGGGACCCCGCCCCTTTTTTAAGGCTAAATCGGTCTTTTGGCATCTCAAAATACCCTCCCTCAGAGAGGGTACCGAGAATTTTTTCGCCTGCTCCACTAACTTCTTCACATTCCACGCCGGCATTCGGAGAGTCTTTCCTATCTCTTCATTGTCTCTGTGACAGGTAACCATCTCTTTCACTCTCCAGATGAGCCGGTATTGTCTGGCCATCATGCTCAAGAGCAGAGGGTTGGGATCAACAGACTTTGGAGCCTCTTCCTTCTTAAATGGGATGACCTTCGAGTCTAACACCTTCCCTAAAATTCCAAGGGCCTTGTCCAGATTCTGCTGACCGATCGCATCCGTTAACTCAAAGACCGTGTTCACCTTTATGTCTGATACAATCCCTTCAATGTCCGATAGCCGAATCGCCCGCTTTTCCCCTGCAGCCAAGAATATCATTTCCAGGGTACTGTCGAGGTGTTGAAGGTGATCTCCAATGACCTCTACAAGGTAAATCGCCGCGTCCTCTGCCAGTGTCTTTCCCTTCTCTTCCATCCTTTTTTTGATCCAGGAGACCAAGACTTTTCCCTTCAACCGGGGATATTCGAACACCCTCCCAACCTGCTCAATTTTTACCTGATGCCTTTTCCAGGCGCCGGCACTTTGGGCGCGCAATACAAGACATGTCGATGGAGAAGGCCTTTGAATGTACTTCATTAATCTCTCAACTTCCTCCTCGTTCATCTGGTCTGCTTCATTGACCAGAACAAACCGGAATGGGGATAACATGGGAAAGGTTTGGGCAGCCTCGATAATTTCCTGGCTTCCATGTTCCGCTCCATTAAAGAGATGGAGATTGAGGCTTTTCCCGTTCGGTGAGAGGGTTTGGTTCATAAGCCCTTTGATCTCTTCCTCAATGAGATAATCTTCGGTTCCGTAGATAAAATAAATGGGATAAATCTTCGTTGAAGTTTTCATAGAGTCAGGCCAGCCTCATATCGAAAATTGTGCATCCTTTTTTCACTGGCTGCAAGACCTGATTGGAAACCCTCCGATTCTTTTATCTCCTTCCCATTGACGATGAGGCTGTTTCATTTTAAAAATAAAGAGTTCTGCCCGCATGGTGAGGCTTGAAAACCTAAATTCTCTGAAACCAAGACCAAGATCCCGAAACAATCCTGAGACAAGTTCAGGACGGGGTTCGGGATGACAAGCAGAAGCTCCACTCTTTTTGTCATGCAGAACCCTGGCCTGATGAAGATCAGGCTTGGTCCAGCATCTCATGATCATAAGGAGGGTGTATGAAAATCATCAAGCCGAGTTTCTTGGTTCTTTCATTATTTTTGTTTGTTCAGTTTGTCCATGCTGAAATTAGGAACAGAAATTTTACTCCGGAGGAGACCAAGAAAATGTCTGAAACGACGGCCATCATTGAGACCAAATTCGGAAATATGGAGCTCCGTTTTTTTCCCGACGTCGCTCCCAACCATGTAAACAATTTCATCGAACTCACTAAGAAGGGCCTTTATGATGGGACTTTTTTCCATCGAGTCATCCCCAATTTCATGATCCAGGGAGGCGACCCAAGCTCGAAAGAGACCGATCGCTCCAAACATGGATCTGGGGGACCGGGATATACCGTGAAGGCAGAGTTTAATAACAGGCCCCATAAGAGAGGCACCCTTTCAATGGCAAGGGCCGCTCACCCCGACAGTGCAGGATCCCAGTTTTTCATCTGTGTGGCCGATGCCCCATCCCTGAATCAGAGATATACGGTCTTTGGTGAAGTATCCTCCGGAATGGAAGTGGCAGACAAGATTGTTGGCCAACCCAGGGATGCGAAGGACAATCCCCTTGAAAAAATTGAGATGAAGGTCAAGATCGTGGAGAAATGATTTTTGAACCCCGCCCGATTTTTAGGGTTTGAAAGCCCACCTGTCCGAGAGAATGAGGCAATGATGAGGCTAACGGTCAGCAAGAGGAACCCTCAATGACCAAGATAACCGAAGGTGTTTATTTCATTCCGGGCCGGGATGAGTTCATCCCCGATGCCCATGTGTACGTGTTGGGCGAGCCCTCTTCCCGGGATCTCTCCCTCGTTGACGTAGGCCTGATTGGCAAGGCCGATTATAAGATCGAATCCCTTCGGAAGATGGGAATCGAGTCGAAAGACATTAAAAGGGTCATCATGACCCATACCCATTTAGACCATATTGGATGTTTATCTGAGATTCTCAAAGAGATTCCCGGAGTTGAACTCTGGATTCACCGATTGGAAGCCGAGCCATTGGAAAAGGGAGATGAGAGGACAGTTTATGGCATGGATACGTTTAAGGCGATGTGCCAGCTGCAGTATGGTGTTAAGGCCGGGGCTTTTAGCTTTCAGGTCGATCATCAACTGGAAGGAGGCGAAAGCCTGAACATAGACGGAAGGGATTGGGAAGTCATCCATGTCCCTGGACACTCAATGGGAAGCATTGCCTTGTATCACCGGGCGGAAAAGATCCTGATCCCCGGGGATGTAATCTATGCCGATCATGCCATTGGGCGATTCGACCTGTATGGAGCGAATGCCACTGATCTTAAAGAATCCTTGCTACGGCTTGCCGAATTGGAAGTGGATATTCTCTTGCCCGGCCATAACCGGACCGTTAAGAACCTTCCGAAAGGTTATATCCGGAAAACTGCCAGACAGTGGGAATCCTATCTCGTCTAAGTGAGCCCGCCTTAAGGGTATCAATTTCCTGGCCCAACCCAAAGGTTCCGCTTCAAGTCTTCTCCGGTGAAACCACCCCGGTCCTGACGACAGGATCTCCGACCCTAACCGAGGTATTACCAAAGAATTGTTTTTCGACTTAACAAACCCGTTTTTTTGGGTTAAATTGAGTTTTTAAATTAAACTCTCGAAAAGGAAGAAATCCATGTACACTTCTGCCGATCTGAGAAAAGGATTGAAGATTATCATCGATGGGGAGCCCTATGTGATCACCGCCTTCGATTTTTCCAAGCCCGGTAAGGGCCAGGCCCTTTATCGTACAAAATTGAAGAATATGATCACCGGCTTAACGATGGATCGGACCTATCGTGCGGGTGATACTTTTGAGCCAGCCCAATTGGAAGAACGGAGAATGCAATATCTCTATAAAGAGGCCACCAGCTATCACTTCATGGACACCCAGAGCTATGAGCAGTTTGTCATCACGGAGGAAGCCTTGGGGGATACGAAGAATTTTCTAAAGGAAAATATGGAGGTGGAAGTCCTCTTATTCAATGATCAAGCAATTGGAGTGGATCTCCCGAATTTCGTCAACCTCAGGGTCATTAAGACCGATCCCTGGCTAAAGGGCGATACAACGGGTAGAGATTTCAAGCCGGCCACCGTGGAAACCGGTTACGAGCTTCGCGTTCCTCCTTACATTGAGGAGGGTGAATGGATTACCATTGATACCCGGACGGGTGACTTCTCATCAAGAACCAAAGGATAGGCTGTGGTTAAAAACTGGGCCCTCGTCAGGCGCCAGAATCCCCTTAAGAAAAGGGCAATCCTCCTTCAAGCGATAAGACAATTCTTCATCGACCGTGGCTATCTTGAAGTAGAAACCCCTCATCGTATTCCTGCTCCTGCCCCGGAATCGTATATCGATGCCATCCCTTCAGGAACCTGGTTCCTCCACACCTCTCCTGAACTCTGCATGAAACGTCTTCTTGCTGCCGGGTATGAAAAGATCTTTCAGATCTGCCGCTGCTGGCGCGAAGGAGAAAGGGGAATACTCCATATCCCAGAGTTCACACTCCTTGAATGGTACCGGTCAAACAGTGATTACCGGGATCTCATGGGTGAATGTGAGCTCCTTATCCAGACCGTCGCCTCTCAAATCGGAATAGCAGACAAATTCTTCTATCAAGGGAAGGAGATTTCTCTTTCTTCGCCCTGGGAAAGAATGGGTGTGGAAGAGGCCTTTAAACGATTTGCCCACCTTTCGATGAGGGAGGCATTGAAGAACAATGTGTTTGATGAGGTGATGGTTCAAGAAATCGAACCGCAACTCGGAACAAAAGGACCAACCTTTATTTACGACTTCCCTTCAGAACGGGGGTCACTCGCCCGCCTGAAAAAAGATAACCCGGCTCTGGCAGAAAGGTTTGAACTCTATATCGGTGGGCTTGAGCTGGCCAATGCCTTTTCTGAACTGATCGATCCAGAAGAGCAGCGAAAGCGTTTTCTCTCTGAAGAGGCCCACCGCCGCTCCATGGGAAAACGACATTATCCGATGCCTGATAAATTTCTGATCGAAATGGAGGAGATGCCTCCTTCGGCTGGAATTGCATTAGGGGTTGACCGATTGGTGATGATATTCTTGGATGCAAAACAGATTGATGAAGTCGTGGCTTTCACACCGGAAGAGCTTTAGATCGTAATCGATAGTCGTTAGTCGCAAGTGGTAAAGCACCCATTTAAGACAATGTGCTTTCTACCTCCTATTCTCCACTTTCTATTTCCTGACTATTGCTTCTTATAATTTCTTCTCCATTCCGTATTCCGCAATCCGAACTTTTCTTTGGATTAGAATATTCCACAATCTCTCCTAAGTAGCTCCGTAAAAAAAATTTCCCGTCTTGCCTCTTGATAGCATCCGGTAAAAGAGGTACTTTCCCCTTCCCTCCCGGGAGATCGATCACATAGTATGGGATTGCCATACCCGACGTGTGGCCGCGAAGTCAACCCATGATCTCCAGACCCCGCTCCACGGGGGTGTGAAAGTGACCCGTTCCCTCTTACAAGATCCATCTGGTGGATGTAATAAGGTCTGATCCGGATGGTCAAGAGCTTCTGCATTAATTGCTTCATCACAGCCGGCTCGTCATTTACACCCTTTAACAACACGGTCTGGTTTCCCAGGGGAATCCCTGCGTCTGCGAGTCTGATGCAGGCCTCCCTCGATTCATCTGTGATCTCCGACGGATGATTAAAATGGGTGTTTACATAGAGTGGATGGTGGCGTTTCAGCATCTGACAGAAACTCCCCGTAATCCGCTCCGGAAGCGTAACAGGAATGCGTGTGTGGATTCGGACGATTTCAACATGGGGGATCTTCTTCAATTCCGAAAGGATGGCTTCGAGACCATCATCCTGGAGAAGAAACGGGTCTCCTCCTGAGAGAACCACATCCCGTATCGCAGGCATCTTCCCAATATATTCCAAACCGGCATGGATAGAACTATGTGAATAGGCTATCCCCCCGTGAAACTGATGCTTTCGCATGCAGAACCGGCACAAAGTGGCACAGGCTGAGGAAACAATTAATACTGCCCGATCCGGGTATCGGTGGATCAATCCTGGAACAGGACTAAGCCCTTTTTCATTGAGAGGGTCAGGGAATAGATGGTCTTCCTCCAATTCACGAATGTCCGGGATGCACTGCTTCCAGATAGGATCGCCCTGTTCCCGTATGAGACTCAGGTAGTGGGGCGTAATCTTCACGGGATACCGGTCCACAACGGGTTTGAGAGACCCCGCATCAATCGGATAATAGGCAGCAAGTTCCGCCAGGCTTGTGATGCTCTTGGAAAGACTTCTTTCCCAGTTTTCCATGAGAGATCTGCTCAGTGGGTCGCGAGATATTTTTTCATGGCATCAGGGTTTGCGCCCATCGTGTCCTTGCCCTCCTCCCAATCTGCAGGACAGACCAGACCCTGGTGCGTGTTTACAAATTGGAAGGCCTTCAGAACCCTCATGGCCTCAGATACGGACCGGCCAACAGAGAGACTGTTGATGGTAGAGTGCATGACCACCCCGTCCGGACCGATGAGAAAAAGCCCTCTCAGCGCAACCCCATCGTTATCTAAGAGGATGCCATAATCCTTAGCCGTTTTCTTTTTCAGGTCTGACAGCAGGGGATAGTTCAGACTGCCTCCAAGACCTCCATCCTCACGATTGGTATCCACCCAGGCCTTATGAACGAATTTAGAATCTACAGAGATGCCAAAGACCTGACAGTTGAGCTGGTTGAACTGCTCCTCTGCATTTGAAAAGTTGAGCACTTCTGTGGGACAGACAAAGGTGAAATCAAGGGGATAAAAGAGAAGAATAACCCATTTCCCCCGGTACTCGGAAAGCCTGTAATTCTTAAAGTCTCCTTTGAAATAACCTTCAAGCTCAAAATCGGGTGCCAGATGATTCACTAAACACATAGGTTTAACCTCCTTTTATTTGTTCGGTCTTTAAGAATACTAAGAATTATAACACATTGCAGAAAAAAGAATCCGTCCGGGTCATCTCTCAGGAGGCGTGAAAAAATCCCGTTTCCCCGATCAGTCCCGCGGTAGGCGGGACTCCAGCCTGCAAGGATCCCTTGGTCATTTTCCATTGTTCTCATTCTATTAGAACTTGGTTATAATTCAGTTTATTTAAACAAGGGAGAAGATCAAAGAGATGAATCACGGAGACTGGCTCAGGACGGAATTCAAAGGGTTGACGACATCTTTGGGATTTCGCTTCACCCCCCGAGAAGAGATAGAGGACCGGATGATCAGGGTGAGAACCGGCTATGGAGGAAAGCGGGGTGGAAGGCCTTCTCGTCATTTCAAAGATGAATTACTATTATCTATCTGGCACGACCCAGGATGGGTTGCTCTTTGTGCCATTAGAAGGGAAGCCTCTCCTCATGGTGAAGCGTGAGTTCGAGAGGGCCAGATTGGAATCACCCCTGGATGACGTGGTTGCTTTCAAATCCAACCGCGAGCTTCCCTCCCTCATTCGAAACCATCTGGGAAGGCTACCCGGAACGCTCGGGCTGGAGCTGGATGTTCTCCCCGTAAGAGATTATTTCAGATACCAGGAACTCTTCCAGGGTACCCAACTCGGAGATGCCTCCTCCATCCTTCGGGATGCACGAAAGATCAAATCCTCTTTCGAAATCGACCTCATGAGGACTGCCGGAAAAATCGGACAGAAAGTTTACCAGGAAGGAATCAAGATCCTCCGAGAAGGAATGACTGAAGTCGAGTTTGGGGGCCGTTTAGAAGCGATTGCGAAAACCTTCGGCCATGAAGGGTTGCTCAGAGTCAGGTCCCTCAACTATGAAGCGTACACCTGGCATGTGCTGAGCGGTCCCAATGGGGGGATTGTCAGCCAGTCTGATTCTCCGATGGGCGGACTGGGACTCTCGCCAGCCTTCCCTGTTGGAGCAAGTCGCAGACCCATGAAAGCACATGAACCGATTCTCGTCGATTTCGGGACCTGTTACCATGGTTACCAGACAGATGAAACACGGATGTTCTCCATTGGCAAGATGGATCGGAAATTTATCGAAGCCTACAAGGCCTGCAGAGAGATCCACGATGCAGTCCTCGAAGAGACCCAACCGGGGTCAGATTGTGAAGCAATCTATTTTAAAACGGTTCAATTGGCAGAGAAACTGGGCTACAGGGACAGTTATCTGGGACCTTCAGGGCTTCAGACCCGCTTTGTCGGCCATGGTATCGGTCTGGAACTGAATGAACCCCCTTTTTTGGCTCAGGGTCAATCTCATCCCTTGGAGAAAGGAATGACGTTTGCTGTGGAACCCAAGATCGTCTTTCCTGGAGAAGGTTCGGTGGGATTGGAAAATACGGTGGCTGTCACTCAGAACGGGTACGAAATGCTCACACCCCTCAAAATGGAGATCTTTGAAGTGTAAAATATTTTTTTGCCTTTACTTTCTTGTCATTCCTGCGGAAGCAGGAATCCAGTTTTCTATTGACTCTGCACTCCCGTTTTCACGGGAACGACAGACTAAAACATAAGAAATGCAGGGTGAAATGTCATTCAGGGAATCAAAAATTATAGAAGAACCGGTTGCGGATTCGCTCGGCCAGAGACTGTGCGATCTGCAGGATGGCGTTTTGTTTATTGTCTTCGTTTGAGATGACATTCGGAGAGGTACGGTACCAGGCCCTGTCTAAAAGGTCCTTTTCGGCCCAGAGGACCTCCCCAGTCCGTTTCTTTAATGTGATGTCCATCACGACCGCGGTCTGATACTCTGAGGCACGACCGGACTGGTCATAGGAAACGGATATAAGGTAGAAAGACTTGATTGTCCCTTCTAAGATCGAATCGGCGTCTGCACGGTCCACCACTTTAACCCTTCTGTCCTGGATGAATTCCTTCAGAAAAGCCTGGGTAAAGGGGACCTCTATCCCCGGTTCCAGGGTCTTGTTGATTAAAGTGGGGATGGTAACGGAATTCACTCCCGGGGGCAAATGGGTCTCTTTACCAGCCAGTTGATAACCGCATCCCCAGAGGAGAATAAAAAAAAGAATAGAAAGAATCTTTTTCATAAAAATAGCCTTTGCAGCTCTACCTAAAGATATTTGAAGTTTCCCCGATTATTCACTCTCCCTTCGACGGAGGTGCGGGTGGGGGGTGGACAAGACGATTGCTCCGGATTTGGTCTCCCCTCCCCTTCATCCCCTCCCACGCTGGGGAGGGGAGTTTTTATTGGAGATTTTCAAAAAATTTTAGAGATAAATCCTCAGACTGAATCATGTTGGAATCTAACGACCAATCCCTGAAAACTGATCCCCAATCCCCGTTATTTGCAGACGATGTTGACCAGCTTTTTGGGGACAGAGACGATCCGCTCGATTCTCTTTCCTTCGATCAATTTCTGAATTCGTTCGCTCCTCAGCGCCCAGTCCTTTATCTCTTTTTCTCCATAGGAAGCGGGAACCATGATGCGGTCCCTCAATTTTCCATTCACCTGAATGACGATGAGGATTTCCTCCTCAGCCACGGCGTCTCGATCATAATCAGGCCATGGATGTTTGAGGACCGATTTCTTATTCCCAAGGATCTCCCAAAGCTCTTCAGCAAAATGCGGAACAAAGGGCGAAAGGAGGACAACAACCGTCTCAATCGCCTCCCGCATCACCTTCAGGGAAACCTCATCATCACAGTCTTTCACTTCTGAGAGATAGATTTCGTTTACCAGTTCCATGATGGCGCTGATCGCCGTATTAAAGTGAAACCGCTCAATATCCTCTGTCACCTTCTTGATCGTTTTATGAGTCTTTTGCCGGAGGGACTTCTGATCCCCCTCGACCTCAGCGCCGAAGGGAAGAGACTTCACATTTTGGAGACGAAGATGATGCTCATGGATGAGGCGCCAAACCCGATTCAGGAACCGGGACGAACCCTCCACCCCCTGGTCGCTCCAATCGAGATCTCTCTCAGGAGGAGAAGCAAAGAGGCAGAAGATCCTTGCTGTGTCTGCACCATACTTCTCGATGAGATACTCCGGATCGACGACATTCCTTTTCGACTTGGACATCTTCTCAAGCCTTCCAGGTGAGATTTGCATTCCACACCGGCGACACCGAAACGTCTCTCCCTGGGCCTCCACTTCCTCGGGGTAAAGATAGCCATCCCTTGGGCATTCAAAGACCTCTTTGCAGACCATGCCCTGGGTGAGGAGATTGGTAAAAGGCTCTTCCACGCTCAACCAACCCATCTCTTTAAGGACCCGGGTGAAGAATCGCGAATAGAGGAGATGGAGGATCGCGTGCTCGATTCCTCCGATATATTGATCCACCGGCATCCAGTAATCGACCCTCTTCTTATCCAGAGGGCCTTCGTGGTAGTCCGCGCAGGCAAAACGGTCAAAGTACCAGGAGGATTCGACAAAGGTATCCATGGTGTCGGTCTCCCTCCGGCCGGGGCCACTACACCTTGGACATTTTGTTTCCACGAATTCCTTTACCCGTACAAGGGGCGACTCACCCATCCCGGTAACCTCCACATGATCGGGAAGGACCACGGGAAGATCTTCTTCGGGTACAGGGACAGTCCCGCAATGATCACAGTAAATCATCGGAATGGGCGCCCCCCAATACCTCTGTCGTGAAATCCCCCAGTCGCGAAGCCGGTAGCTCGTCTTCTTCCCTCCCATGCCTTTCTCTTCAAGGCGCTGGGCAATGGCTTCCCTCGCCTTAGCACTTTCCATTCCATTAAAGGGACCGGAGTTGGCCAGTATTCCCTCTCCCTCATAGGCCTCGGTCATGGTCTGGACATCCAGGGCCTGCCCTTCAGGTTGAATCACCACAATCAAAGGAAGCCGATATTTTCTCGCGAATTCGAAGTCCCTCTGGTCATGGGTGGGAACGGCCATGACAGCGCCCGTCCCATATTCCATGAGGACAAAATTGGCAACAAAGATGGGCATTCGGGCCCCGGTCATCGGATTGATACAGTGGGCTCCCGTGAAAACCCCCTCTTTTTCGGCCTCCTCGGAAGTCCTTTTGGCTGCGTCCTGTCGCTTGATCCTGTCAACGAATTCCCTGACAGCCTCTTCCTGAGGGGTTCCTTTGGACAGACTCAGGGCCAGCGGATGCTCGGGTGCAAAGCTCATAAAGGTCGCACCAAAGACAGTATCCTGCCGGGTGGTAAAGACCTTGATCACCTCATTTGAATTTTCGATCGGGAAGTCTATTTCTGCGCCGATCGATTTCCCGATCCAGTTGCGCTGCATCGTGAGGACACGCTCGGGCCATCCCGGAAGCTTATCGACCCACTCCAGAAGCGATTCCGCATAACCCGTAATCTTAAAAAACCACTGCTCCAAATCCTTCTGTTTGACTCCAGGATCGTCCGCATGGCCGCGCCAGCAGGTCCCATCGCCCATCACCTGCTCGTTCGCGAGGACGGTCTTACAGACTTCACACCAGTTCACCGATGACCGCTTCTTATAAGCCAACCCTTTCTCGTACATCTTGATGAAGAAGAGCTGTTCCCATTTATAGTAAGTGACGTCACAGGTGGCGATCTCCCGATCCCAGTCGTAACTGAAGCCCATCCGCTTCAATTGATTCTTCATGTAAGCAATATTTTCATGGGTCCACTTGGCAGGATGGACCCCATGATCAATGGCAGCATTCTCAGCAGGCATTCCAAAGGCATCCCATCCCATGGGATGAAGAACGTTAAATCCCCTCATCCTCTTATATCGGGCGACCACATCCCCGATCGAGTAATTCCGGACATGACCCATGTGGATCCTCCCGGAGGGATAAGGAAACATCTCAAGAAGGTAATACTTGGTTTTGCTCGGATCCTCCGTGACTTTGAACAGTTCCTGGTCGTCCCATCTCTTCTGCCACTTTTCTTCAATCTCTCTCGGGCTGTAACGCGAATTCATCCCCATCCTCTTAAGCCTTCATTGATCATTGTTTTTATTATTTACCACTGACTACTCACCACATACCACTTACTTATGGGTTTATCCTCTCATCATCCTCCGGATCCGGAGCCTTAAGGCATTCAGCCGGATAAATCCCTCTGCATCCTTTTGATCATAGACGGTATCTTTCTCAAAGGTGGCAAAGGCATCATGGTAAAGGGATTTTTCAGACTTCCGTCCGAGGACGGTCACGTTCCCCTTGTAGAGCTGCAGGCGAACCGTCCCGGTCACATCCTTCTGAGTTTCATCGATGGTCTTCTTCAAAACTTCCATTTCCGGTGAGAACCAATAGCCGTAATAGATCAATTCCGCCAACTTCGGAACCAGGCTATCCTGAAAATGCAGTACCTCTCTGTCCATCGTAATCGATTCAACAGCGCGATGGGCGATATGAAGAATCGTTCCTCCAGGGGTTTCATAAACGCCCCTTGATTTCATTCCCACATATCGGTTCTCAACCATATCGACACGGCCGATTCCGTTCTGCCCTCCCAATTCATTCAACCGGGTCAATAGACTTGCAGGCGAAAAATCTTTGCCCTCAAGCCGTTTTGGAATTCCATCCTCAAAATCGATTTCAATCACCGTGGGTTTGTCCGGCGCCTTCTCTGGGGAAACGGATAGAATAAACATGTCCGCCGGCGGTGCTGACCATGGGTCCTCCAGGATTCCGCCCTCAAAACTGATGTGAAGAAGATTCCGGTCACTGGAGTAGGGCTTCGCCTTCGTCACCGGGACAGGGATACCGTTCTGCTTGGCATATAAAATCAGATCCTCACGCGATTTAAACTGCCATTCCCTCCAGGGAGAGATGATACGAATATAGGGGTTAAAAGCATAGTAAGTCATTTCAAAGCGGACCTGATCGTTTCCCTTCCCGGTCGCCCCATGAGCCACCGCATCGGCTCCCTCGATCTGGGCAATCTCGATCTGTCTCTTTGCGATCAAAGGCCGGGCAATGGAAGTCCCAAGAAGGTAGGTTCCTTCATAGACGACGTTGCCCTTGATCGCAGTAAAAACAAAATCGCTCACGAACTCCTCCCTTAGGTCCTCGATATAGATCTTGCTGGCTCCCGTTGCCCTCGCCTTCTCCTCCAGATGATCCAGCTCCTCTGCCTGCCCGACATCGGCGGTGAAACAAATCACTTCACAACCATATTCATTCTTCAGCCATTTCAGAATGACAGAGGTGTCCAAACCTCCTGAGTAGGCCAGAACCACTTTTTTAACCGATCCTTTCATATGAGCATCCTCTATTGATAATTTCAATGCAATTTCAGAGTTTTTAAGTTCCGCAGTTCGGAGCATTTCTTATTCCGCAATTGTCAATACTCGGACTCCGAACTCTGTCCTCTTAAAGGTCTCTTCAAGGGCTTCGATCAACCGGTCCACTTCTTCCTTTGTGACAATCAGGGGGGGAAGGAATCGCAGCACGTTTCCCATGGTGCAGTTGATCAGAAATCCTTTATCCATCATCTCCTTGACGATCGGGGCTCCTTCCCTCTTCAGCTCCATTCCCAGGATCAACCCCTTTCCCCGGACCTCCTGGATAAAGGAAAAGTTGCGTTGTAGTTCCCCCAGCCTGTTCAAAAAGTAATTGCCAATTTTCTGGCAATTCTCCAGCATCCCTTCTTCCAGGAGGGCGGTCAGGGCTGCCACACCAGCGGCTGTCGCCAGGGGATTTCCTCCGAAGGTGGAGGCATGATCACCTGGCCTAAACGCCTCTCCGACCTCCTTCTTCATCAGGAGTGCACCAATGGGAACCCCTCCTGCCAACGATTTGGCGAGGGTAAGGAGATCTGGCTCAATTCCATAATGTTCATAAGCGAAAAGTTTTCCCGTCCGTCCCATTCCCACCTGGACCTCATCCAGGATGAGGAGGATCCCTTTCTCATCACAGAGATCACGGAGGGCTCTCATATAGCCTCCGGATGCAATGTTCACTCCTCCTTCTCCTTGAATGGGCTCGATCATGACCGCGCAGGTCTTTGAATCGATTGCTTCTCTTACGGCCTCACGATCGTTAAAGGGAACGTGCTTGAATCCGGGTACGAGGGGCGCATATCCCTTATGATATTTCTCCTGGGCGGTGGCTGTGAGGGTGGCAAGAGTCCTCCCATGGAAAGAACGCTCCATGGTGATGATCTCAAACCGATCTCCTTCCATCTTTTCCTTTGCATATTTTCGGGCTAACTTGATCGCCCCTTCATTCGCCTCGGCCCCACTGTTGCAGAAAAAGACTTTCCCGGCAAATGAATGTTGACACAGGAGGGAAGCCAATTGGATCTGAGGCTCGATGTAATAAAAGTTCGAGACATGGATTAACTTCTCCGCTTGATCTCGAATCGCCTTAACAACCTTCGGGTGGCAGTGCCCCAGGTTACAAACAGCCAGACCCGCTAAGAAGTCTAAGTACTCTTTGCCATCCATGTCCCAGACCCGGGTCCCTTTTCCTCTCACCAGGAGAATCGGGAATCGACCATAAGTATAGGCCACCACCTTTTCCGAAAGTTCCATCCATTGCTTTGAATTCATATCCACCTCGCAAAAAATAGCATTCAGGGATTCAAGAACCAAGGGTTCAAGTAAAATTAGCCCTGAAAAACCACTCTCGACCCATGAAACTCACTCGATCCCTTGAATCCCGGACCCCTTGACCCCCTCATTATTTCAGGTTTCTTTGTAAATCTGTGTTCCGATTCCTACATCCGTAAAGATCTCCAGGAGGATGGCATGTTCTACCGTTCCATTAATGATGTGGGTCTTGGTCACTCCTTCCTCCAGGGCATCCAGGCAACAGTTCACCTTCGGTATCATACCCGAGGAGATGACTCTTTGGTCAATCAGCCCTTTTGCTTTCGGGGGAACCAGAGTGGGAATCAACTGTTTTCTCTCATCCATGACCCCTTCGACATCCGTCAGCAATATCAACTTCTCCGCTTTCAATGCAGAGGCTACTTTCCCTGCAACCAGATCTGCGTTGATATTAAAGGTTTGCCCTTCCTCACCTACGCCGACAGGCGCAATGATGGGGATAAAATCGTCTTTCATCAGTGCCTCAATGACTTCGGGATTGATCGATTTCACCTCTCCCACGAGACCGATATCGATGATCTCAGGAGGTTGATCGGTACCCTGATTCCTGGTCAACTTCAATCTCTTGGCCACGATGAGTTGACCATCCTTTCCGCTCAGTCCAACCGCTTTCCCCCCATGCTGATTGATCAGGTTGACAATCTCTTTATTAACCTTGCCTACCAGAACCATTTCAACAATATCCATTGTTTCGCCATCCGTCACCCTCATCCCCTCAATGAACTGGGACTTCTTCCCGATCTTTTTCAACATTTCACTGATCTGAGGGCCTCCGCCATGGACGACAACAGGGTTAATCCCGATATACTTCAGGAGGACGACATCGAGAGCAAAATTCCTTCTCACCTCTTCTTCCTCCATTGAACTTCCGCCGTACTTGATGACAATCGTCTTGTTGTAAAATCGGCGGATATAGGGAAGCGCCTCAATCAAAACCTTAGCCCTATCCATTGGTTTCTCCATAGTCTATTTCCTCTAAATTCACAGGGGGGTCAAGGATTCAATGGGCCGAGAGGTCAAGTGTCCTGTCTCAAAAATTGAGTACTTGTCACTCGAACCCTTGGATCCTTGACACATTGAACCCTTTTATAAAATGTATCGACTCAAATCTTCATCCTCCACAAAACCCTTGAGCTTATCTCTTACCTCTCCGGCGCCAATGGCCATTATCTTTCCGGTCATCTCCGGCGCATCAAATGAAATTTCGTCGAGCAATCTCTCCATGATCGTATAAAGCCGTCTTGCTCCGATATTCTCGGTCCTTGAATTGATCAATGCCGCTGTCTCTGCAATTTCAGCGATTCCATCTTCTCGAAATTCTAACTTGACCGACTCGGTCTCCATGAGAGCCGTATACTGTTTAATCAGGGCATTCTCAGGCTCGGTAAGAATGCGGATGAAATCCTCTTTACCCAGGGAGTCCAACTCCACACGGATTGGAAACCGGCCCTGAAGCTCCGGGATAAGGTCAGAGGGTTTTGAAACATGGAAAGCGCCGGCAGCAATAAAAAGAATATGATCGGTCTTGACGAGACCATATTTTGTGGTCACTGTCGTTCCTTCGACAATGGGCAACAGGTCCCTTTGAACGCCCTCGCGAGAGACATCCGGCCCATAGGTTGACTCCCTTCCAGCAATCTTATCGATTTCGTCAAGGAAGATCATTCCAGACTGTTCGACCCGCTCAATGGCTTGTTTGACCACAGACTCCATATCGATTAATTTTTGGGCCTCTTCCTGGGAGAGCAGGGTTAAGGCCTCCGGGACTTTCACCTTCCGTTGTTTCTTCTTTTTTGGAAAAAGATTGCCAACCATCTCCTTAATGTTGATGTCCATCTCCTCCATTCCGGAAGAAGAGAAGATTTCTACGATCGGAAGATTTCGATCGACGACCTCCACTTCAACGTATTTCTCGTCTAATTTTCCCGCCCTCAGAAGCTTTCGGAGTTTTTCACGGGTTGCCTTCGTATCTTCTCCTTCCTTGGTAACGCCTCTTCCGTGCGGGGGAAGGAGCAGGTCCAAAAGCCTCTCTTCGGCCATCTCCTCTGCCTTCTGTTTAACCTTTCGCGATTCCTCAGACTTCAACATGTTGACCGCCTGGTCGGTCAGATCGCGAATCATCGACTCGACATCCCTGCCCACATACCCCACCTCGGTAAACTTCGATGCTTCCACCTTTAAGAAGGGGGCTTGGGCCAATTTAGCCAATCTCCTGGCAATCTCCGTTTTGCCAACCCCTGTCGGGCCGATCATAATAATGTTTTTGGGGACGATCTCATCCCGGAGCGGTTCAGCAACCTGCTGGCGTCTCCAGCGATTTCTTAAGGCAATGGCCACGGACCTCTTGGCATTCTTTTGGCCGACAATATATTTGTCAAGTTCAGAAACGATCTCGCGGGGGGTAAAGGATTGCATTACAACTCCTCTATGATGATTTGGTCGTTGGTATAGATGCAGATCGACGCAGCGATCTTCATTGCTTCTTCCACGATTGCCTTTGCGTCCAAATTCGAAAACCCCGTCAACGCCTTGGCTGCCGCATGGGCATACGGGCCTCCACTGCCGATGGCAGTCACGCCGTCGTCAGGCTCGATCACGTCGCCATTGCCCGAGATGATGAGCGAGCGCTCCCCATCTGCAACGATTAGGAGCGCCTCCAACCTTCGGAGTATCCGGTCGGTTCTCCAATCTCTGGCCAACTCCACGGCTGCTCTTAACAGGCTCCCGTTGTGTTTCTCCAATTTCTCTTCAAACTTGGCAAAGAGGGTGAAGGCATCAGCGGTTGACCCTGCAAAACCTGCAAGGATCTTGTCATGATAAATTCTCCGAACCTTCTTGGCTGTACGCTTCATGATGGTGTGCTCAAGGGTTACCTGTCCATCTCCTGCCATCACCACTCGCCCCTTGTGCCTTACACACAGGATCGTTGTTCCATGCATTTTTTGCATTCTCAGTCCTCAGTCATTAGTCTTTAGTTTAGTCCTTAGATTTTTATGAGTTTGGAATTTCCTTATAACACTTCTGTCCCTCGATTCCCCCTCTCCCCCAGAGACTGTGTCGAGATGTCATTCTGAGGCGGTAGCCGAAGAATCTCTAGGGTTGAACCATTTGAAATGAAAAGATTTTTCATCCCGCCACGGCGGTATTCTGAATGACAACCATCACGAATTCCCCTATTGCGGCACAGTCTCCCAGGGGAGAGGGGAATCGTGATGGGATTAACTTTCTTTATCCTTCTTCATATTTCTAAAACTTCTCGGATGGGCCTTGTCATAGACTTCCATCAGTTTTCCCACCGAGAGGTGAGTATATCTCTGTGTGGTCGATAGACTGACATGGCCAAGCATCTCCTGAATCTCTCGAAGGTCAGCCCCCGCATCCAGCAGATGCGTGGCAAAGGTATGGCGCAGACTGTGAGGACTGATCTTCCGAAAGATGCCTGATTCCCTCGCATGTTTCTTCACCACTCTCACTACGCTTCGGGTTGTAAGCCTGCCTCCTCTCAGATTGACAAAAAGAGGAGCCTCGTCTTCCAAGGTTCCTCGTGCTTCCAGATAGGTCATCAAGGCGCCAATGGCTTTGGCGCCAACCGGAACGATCCGCTCCTTCCTTCCTTTTCCCATCACTTTAACGATACCCAAATCGAGGTTCACCCCATTCCTATTCAATCCCACCAGTTCACTCACACGGATTCCGCTGGAGTATAGAAGCTCCAACAGGGCCCGGTCCCTTAACGTGCTCTCCGTCGATTCCTTCAACTTCAAGGGTGATTCCACTAACCGAAAGGCTTCGTCCACAGTGAGGACCGTGGGAAGGAGCTTCTCAACCTTAGGGGTCGAAACGGGTTGGGCCGGATTAGAGGCAATCACCTGTTCCCTGACCAGATATTTCAAGAAAGACCTGAGCGTGGAGAGCTTTCGGGCGATGGAGCTCTTCCTGTTTTTCCGATGGAGGAAGCTTAAATATTTCCGGATGACCCATCGATCGATTTTCTCGATCGCCATTTCGCCTTGAAGAGTGAGGGCTGTTCCTGAGCTCTTCAGAAAAGCCTCAAATTGCTCCAAATCGCTCAAGTAATTCCGGCAGGTATGAGGAGAGGCATTCTTCTCATCGGAAAGATAATCAATAAACTGGTGGATTAGAGCCTGCCTTTTAGTCCCCTGTGTCATCACTCCTGCTTAGCTTCTCAATCACTCAAAAGTCACGTAACCTATGAAAATATCATCGAAACTTAATCATATAACATACTTTTCAAAATTATCAATAAAATTAACTGAATAAAATTAGCCGGACCCTCCTTCGAAGTTAGGATTCACATAAGCGAACTATTTTTCTCCGTTGACATTTCTTAAGCGTTTTGTGTAGACTGAAAGGATAGATAGAACCTATTCTAAATGGAAAGGAGGTGATTAGAATGGCGGAGCCCAGAGTAGCCAGAGTAACAGAAATCATTGCAAGTTCTCCTAAGAGTTTTGATGATGCCGTAAAGATCGGTTTCTCAAGAGCGACGAAGACCTTGAGAGGCATCACCGGAATGCGGGTTGTCGAATTTCGGGTGGCCGTAGAGAATTCCAAGATTATCGAATATCGGGTGAGATTGGAAGTGATTTTCGTCCTCGAGACTTAGAAACTTCAAACCAAAGGCCCTATCCTCAATCGAAGGTTCTTTCGAATCCTTTCGGGATAGGGCCTTCTTATTCATTCAACAAAACTACTCCTTCAAAATCGCAGGATACAGACATGGAGAATGTAACGGTTTAGCAGATGGGGGAAGAGCCTGCCGAACCATTAGAGATTTCCCCGAATGGCTCTGGCTAATTCTTCCTGGGTCACGGTAGCAGTTCCCACCTTCCCAACCACGATTCCTGCGGCATGATTTGCTAATCGTGCGGCATCTTTCACGCCGGACCCTGAAGCCATGGCGAGGGCCATCGTTCCAATCACCGTATCTCCCGCACCCGTCACATCATAGACCTCTTTGGCAACCGTGGGAACAAGGTAGGGTTCCTGATTGGGTTCAAAAAGAGCCATCCCCTCTTCTCCCCGGGTGATGACAAGGACCTCGCACCGCAATCGCTTCAACAAGGCCTTCCCCACCCGTTTCAATGAAGCCATGTCCGTGATCGGAACCCCTGCAGCGGCACTCGCCTCCCCGGTGTTCGGTGTGATCACCGTTGCTCCACGGTAGAAGAAGAAATTCTTCAGCTTCGGATCGACCATCACAAATTTCTTTGTTTCGCTCGCCCGGTGCAGGAGGGCTTTTATCAGTTCCTTGGTCAGCAACCCTTTCCCATAATCGGATAGAATGATTCCGTCGAATCCGTTCAGATTCTCCTCGATAAACCTTTTGAGATCTCGAAAAGTGGAAGGCTTCAAGGAATCCGGGGTTTCGCGGTCAATCCGAACGATCTGCTGCTGATGGGCAATGATGCGGGTTTTGGTGATGGTTTGCCTCCCCTCCTCGATGATTAACCCCCGAATATCAACCCCTTTCTGAGTCAACTCCTTGAAGATTCGCTGTCCCGTCTCGTCATCGCCGATGACTCCGCAAAGGGTCACATGCCCACCGAGGGAATTGATAT
>CAWEAV010000058.1:0-79095 GCA_963806715.1 uncultured delta proteobacterium | reverse complement strand
CGGGCTGGACAAAGCCCGATACGTTCTCTCCGGAGCGGCCCCGATCTCCCCCGACATCCTGAAATTCTACCATTCCCTGGGGCTGGATATGAGAGAAACCTACGGGGAGACCGAATGCACGGGCCCTACTTCATTCATTTCGAGGGAGACACCAAACCCGGCACAGTCGGGAAACCTCTTCCGGGGTCCGAGATTCGCATCGCCGAAGATGGGGAGATTCTTGTCCGGGGGCCCCACGTGTTTATCGGGTATTTCAACGACCCGGAAAAAACGCGAGAGACCGTGGTCGATGGCTGGCTTTACACGGGGGATGTGGGCCGGTTTGACGGGGACGGGCATCTCATCATTACCGACCGAAAAAAGGATATCATTATCACCTCTGGCGGGAAGAACATTACCCCCTCGGAGATAGAGAATCAGCTGAAATTCAGCCCGTACATCAATGATGCGACGGTCATAGGAGATGGAAGGAAATATCTTACCGCCCTCATCATGATCGACGAAGAAAACGTGATGAAATACGCTCAGGACCATCGGATTCCCTTTACGACCTATGCCAGCCTCACGAAGGCTCCAGAAATCATCAAGCTGATTCAGCAAGAGGTCGATGCGGTCAATAAAAATTTTGCCCAGGTGGAAACGATTAAAAGATTTCGCCTTCTGGACATTCAGCTGACCGCGGATGACGATGAAGTCACTCCCACGATGAAGCTGAAAAGGAAATTTGTCAGTGAAAAATTCAAGGATTTAATCGACTCTATGTATCGAGAATAGGGGAAAAGACCAAAAAACATGCTTCGGTGCTTACCGGCACCGGAAATTATCTGCAAAAGGAGGGCAAACATGAAAAAGGCGGTGTTTGGGGCATTACTGGGTTTCCTGTTGATGATCGTTCCATCTCTCGCGTTGAGCGCCGAAGAGGGATTAACCGATACAGAGATTGTCATCGGTTCCCACCAGGACCTGAGCGGGCCCATTGCCGGCTGGGGAATCCAGACAAAAATGGGGTTGGAGATGAGAGCCCGGGAGATCAATGAGGCTGGAGGAATCCACGGAAGGAAGATCAGAATGGTGATCGAAGATAACGCCTACGATCCCAAAAAGGCTATCATGGTCACCAATAAAATGATCAACCAGGATAAGGTCTTCGCTTTTATCGGCAACATGGGCAGCCCGACTGCCCTGGCCACGAAGCCGATCATTTCCGCAAAAAAGATCCCGCAGATGTTTCCCTTGACCGCAGCCTCAGGCTTCTATGAACCTTACGATCGGTACAGCTTTTTGGGGTTCTCCCCTTACTATGATCAGGCACGGTGTGTGGTAAAATATTTCGTAAAGGAAAAGAAATATACCAAGATCGGATGTCTTTATCAGGATGACGAATTTGGGACCATCGCATTGAAAGGGGTCAAGGACCAACTGGCCACCTACAAAATGGAGCTTCTCGCTGCCGAATCGTACAAGAGAGGCGCCACCGAGTTCAGCTCCCAGATTGCCAAGTTGAGAAAAGCCGGGGTCCAGCTCGTCGTTTTAGGGACGGTCATCCGCGAGACAGTCGGGGCCTGGAGAGAAGGCAAGAAAATCGGCTGGAATGTCGATATGTGCGGCCTAACCCCGGCCTATACGCAATATGCGGTCGATTTAATCGAGAAAGCTGGCTCAAAGCCCGATGGCCTTTACACTTCTGGCCAGACGGAATACCCCTATGAGGACAGCCCCTTGGCAACTGTGAGGGAATGGTATAAAAGGCATGTGGCCTTGTATGGCAAGCCGGGGGACTTGCCGACCACGGCCGGTTATGCAGGGGTCCACTATTTCGCCATAGCCGCTCAAAAAGTGGGCCGCGACTTGACCCGGGAAAAATTCATCGATGCCCTGGAGACTTTCCGGGAGGTCCCGGACGACATTTTCGGTGGAGTGCCCATAACCTTTACGAACAAGAGCCATCAGGGTGCTTACGATGTCTTCATGTTCCAGGTGAAAGAGGGCAAATGGAGGCGGATCTCGGAGATGGTTGAATACCGGAAATAGTCCTTTCTTTCCAAACAGCCCTCCCCGGCGAGGGGAACAAGTGGCTGTGGGGTCTCCCGGCTCGGGGTAGAAGACACAGTTTCCGGCCGCCTTTGAAGGAAAGAAGGAGAAGGGGCAAGGATTCTGGGAGTCCCTGCTTATGGGAAATAACAGAGGAGGGGAGGTAGGCTTCAGCCCCGGGAAAAAAGGGGGAAAGAAGTTACCATCCCCTCTTTTGTTTTAGGGGTGGAGGTGGGGAAAGATGGAGCTGGTCTTTTGCCAAAAAGGCGGGATTATCCCTTTTGCCAGGCAATCCCCTTTTTTGGATTCGGAGGAATAAAATGGAAGATGATAAAAAATTGAATCTGCTAATCAGGCAAAGAGAAGAATGGCAAAAGGAAGTTGAACACGTGCTGGAGACAAAGAAGGAGCGAAAAAATAAATTTAAAAACCTTTCTTGGATAGAGATCAAGAATCTCTATACCTCCCTTGAGGTTTCAGATTTAGATTATATGGAAGATTTAGGATTCCCGGGTCAATATCCTTATACTCGGGGTGTTTATCCAACCATGTACCGGACAAATCCCTGGACCAGGCGTCAGGTCATTGGCTTCGGGGGTGGGGAAGAAACCAGGGAGAGAGTTAAATTTATGATGGAACAAGGGCAAACGGGCTTTAGTGTTGTTTTTGATCACCCGACAAATACTGGTTTGGATTCAGACCATCCTGCGGCGGAGGGCTTTGTCGGCCGTGAGGGTACAGCGATTTGTTCTATTCAGGACATGAGGGATCTGCTTTCTAATATCCAGATGGAGAAGACCAGCCTAAACCTCATTACCGCGAACCCGGCTTTGTTGGCCATGGTCGTGGCGATTGCCGAGGAACGGAATATTGACTTGGGAAACCTTGCGGGTACCTTGCAGAACTACCCCTTGATTGGCCACACCATGGGTAGCACGACTCATTTTATGGGAGGGGCCCTTTTTTATTCCAAACGCTTTTCCATCGATATGGTTGAATACTGTAGTAAAAATTTACCCCGTTGGAACTCCATCAGCATTGCGGTAAGAAATACCCGAGAGGCTGGATGCACGGCAGTCCAGGAGATCGCTTTTGGCCTCGGCGCCGGGCTGGCGGTTGTCAGAGCTTGCCAGGAGAGAGGGATGGATCCGGATGGGGTAGCGCCCCGGATTTCATTTTTCCTTAATTCTCATCGTGATTTTTTTGAAGAAGTAGCCAAGTTTCGAGCCATGCGCCGGTTATGGGCGCGAAAGATGCGCCAAGATATAGGAGCGAAGAATCCACGTTCCTGGAGGATGCGTTTTCATTGTCAGACTTCGGGTGATTCCATGACCCGCCAACAACCGTTGGTAAATATTATCCGGGGTACCCTCCATGGACTCGCGGCCGTAATGGGGGGATGTCAGTCCCTGCATATCAATTCTGCGGATGAAGGATATGCCATCCCCGTCGAGGAGACGGCAAAGCTTTCTCTGCGCACCCAGCAAGTTATTCTTGATGAGTCCGGCGTTGCGGATGTGATGGATCCTTTGGGTGGTTCTTATTATGTCGAGTGGTTAACAAATCAATTGGGAATAGAAGCCAAAAAGATTCTAACCCAGATGGAGAAAATGGGAGATTTTTGGGACCCAGTTGTCCAAGAATGGATGAGTCTCCAGATTGCCGAAGCTTCCTATCGATTCCAGAAAGAAGTCGAAAATGGAGAAAGAATTATTGTGGGAGTGAACAAACATGTAGAAGAAAAAGAAGGGGGGTTTCGTTTCCCGCTCTGGCGGGAAGACAGTGAATTTGTGAAAAAACAACTCCAAAGGCTGGGAAAAGTGCGTAAAGAAAGAGACCCGCAAAGGAAAGATCTGGCCGCAAAGAACCTATTGGCAGCCTGCATGAAGGGAGAAAACATCGTTCCCCCGACGATCGAAGCGGTCAAAGCTTATATGACGGTTGGTGAAATTACCCAAGTCTATGAGCAGGCTATCGGAGAAAAGCGCTAGTATCGCGTTTCGGAAATTCGTATCATAATTCAAGCTTCTCAGAGGGCCCGAGGCTCACGGCGCTTCGCTTGGCATCCTAAGGCGCTGCTTTCTTCGTGGATGGGGCGGGAAGGAGCACCCCGCCTCCTGCGGCGGAAGGAAATGGTATCTTTTCGCTCATTTCTTTCCCTGCCGAGGCTGCCGGCGCGAATCGCCCTGACCCCCGGGCCACGGCAAAGCGGTTTGCATTCTCAGTCTGACTGGAATTTGCCAGTCAAAAGGCCTCATTTATTTCTGCCATTTATTTCTGAGACACGACAGTGGGATTGCCCTTTGTCCCGAAAATGCCCGGGGGACGTAGGCAGGTTTATCGATTCTCAATGAACAGATTGATTTCAGCTTCTCTATCCTGCCTCTGGAAAGTTCATGGGTCTTTCCTATACTGGGTGGTGCATGGGGGGAAGAAACCATGCTGACGGAGCAAAAAAGAATACGAGTCCTCCTGTGTAAGCCCCCACTCGACATGCATAGCCGGGGCATTCTCGTGGTGGCCCGAGGATTAAGGGATGCCGGGATGGAGGTTATTTACTTGGAGGCCTCGCCTCATATCGGGGCCAAGGAAATCATAAAAACCGCTTTAGAAGAGGGGGTAGACATTATTGGCTTGAGCATCCTTTCGGGTTCACCAAAAATCATCGTGTCCAGGATTTTGGCGATGCGAGATCAGATGGGAATTTCAGATGTACCGGTCATCGTGGGAGGCATCATTCCAGACGAAGAGGTGGAAGAGTTAAGAAAGATCGGCGCCGCGGGGATATTTTTACCGGGGACGTACATGGAAACCATTGTAAAAGAGATTTACCGGCTAACTGGCGATCAATGATCTCCCTTTCTCCCATGGGTCACTCACCTAAGTATGCTTTTTTAATGTCCTGGTTATTGGCCAGATCCTCGGCAGGCCCCTCTAAAACGACATTGCCTGTTTCCAGAACATAGCCCCGGTGCGCATACTTGAGAGCGATCCGGGCGTTTTGCTCGACCAGAAGAATCGTGGTATATCATCCGGGCCTCTTTCTCCCAAGAGAGAATGACCTATCTGCCCGAGTAGTCCAAGGTGATCTATGAATCGAAGGCCTGTCCTCGACACCGATCGGGGAATGGCAAAGAAGAGAAGGTCTTTGATGCGTTAGAGTGGTTGGCGGCCATGAGCTCCCATGTGCCGGACAAGAGGGAGCAGATGGTCAGGTATTATGGGTATTACAGTAATGTTTCCCGAGGGAAAAGGAAGAGACAAAACCAGGATGAATGGATACCGTGCATCCTGGAGCCGGAAGGATCATCCAAGGAATGTCGAAAGAATTGGGCGAGGCTGATTCAAAAGATCTACGAAGTGGACCCCCTGACCTGTCCGAAATGTCAGGGAAGGATGGAGATCATCAGTTTTATTGAAGACGAGGAAGTCATTAAGAAGATCCTTAAGCATTTTGGGCTGTGGGAGGGGAAGGCCCGACCTCCGCCCAAGGTGAAAGCGCCCTCCGTAACGATTTACCTCGATGATTCGGAGTCTCAGATTTTATCCCCTGATTCCTTCTACGTGCACCCGGATTACCCGATGGATTCCTATTTGAGCTGAGTGGACAGTGGATCTTGTTCGGATGGATGGGGCAAGGGGTTGGTTTGCCCGCAGGAGTGGGTAAAAAACTCCCTTTTGTCGGCTGGTGAGGATGAAGGTCCTGTCTTTGGTCACCCTCATCCCACTCCGAAAGCTCTTTGTCCAGGTCTCCCCAGGATGGCTTGAGAAAGCACCTCATATCTTGTGATTTTTTTCTTCTTGACATACAACTCCCTTTATTATATATTCAACCGATCCTAAAGCAAGTTCTTATCATCCATCCTCATCTGAATCGCGATACAAGGAGCCGAGATGGAACGGCGCCAAGTACGTCATGAGCCCGCCGCTCCGCACCAGGGAAGCAATTTTGCACTGTGGGAGGGCTTGCGGGGATACCAGCCGAGAAACCCTTGTCCACGCCATCCTTAAGTCCTCAACATGCTGTGCCAAGTTTGCCCTTGACACACAACGCCGAGCTTCCCTATACTCCCGGCCATCGGAAGCGAGTTCTTATCACCTCACCGCAGGTGACCGACGTCCACATCTTAGTCCCCAGCGGCATGATCGGAGGGAGCCAAAAGAGGAGATTGCGCGCTCGAACGCACTGGCGAGCGATTGGCCAACGGACTGCGGGAGGCATATGATCACGGACGCCTTGAAAGAGGTACGTCCAGTCGTCGAAAGGGGGGATTGAGCCATCGAAAGTCCTCCGCCGGGGTGCGCGAGGATGCGACAGTGCCACTGGTATTGACCGAGGCAAGGGGTCGGCTCCCAAATCGAGTCTCGGCACGCTTAGATCTCCACAAACATTTCAGGAGGAGGGTCTTGCAATGAAAACGCTTCGTATCATTTCGCTCATAGCTTTAGGCGGCCTGTTCATTGTTCTCGCGGCCCATCCGGCTGCGACTCAAGCACGGCAGCAGGCAAGGTCATCAAGATCTACGAGAGTTGGCCGATGCAGGGGTCCATGATCCCTGAAGGCAAGGCCATGCTGAATGCCGCCCAGATGGCACTGGACGAGGTAAAAGGGCAGGTTGCAGGCTACAAAATCGAATTGGTTTTCCTGGATGATGCCTCGCCTACCACCGGCTCGTGGGACGGCACTGTCGAGGCGACCAACGCGCAAAAAGCCATCGCCGACGAACAAGCCCTGGTCTACTTTGGCACCTACAATTCCGGCGCCGCCAAGATCTCCATGCCCTTGACCAACGAGGCCGGCATGGCGCAGATCACCCCCGCGAACAGTTACCCCGGCCTGACCAAGAGCGGCTATGGCCCCGGCGAACCGGGCATCTACCGCCCGACTGGCAAGGTCAACTACTTCCGCACGTTCGGCGCGGATGATTTCCAGGGCGCGTCCGGTGCGGCGTGGGCGAAATGCCTCGGCTTCAAGAAGGTTTACATCCTCGACGACCGCCAACTGTACGGCAAGGGCATCGCCGACGTATTCGATAAGAGCGCCAAGAAGATCGGGCTGAACGTCGCCGCACACGATGGCATCGAGTCCGTGAACATTGACTTTCGTGCTGTGCTCACCAAAGTCAGAGCCTCCGGTGCGGACCTCGTCTACTTTGGTGGGTTAGTGGATTCCGGCGGTCCTCAGATCGCGCAGCAAATGGACGCACTGGGAATGTTCAAGGCGGGCGTGAAACTGCTCTCCGACGACGCGATGTATTCCGACGCCGTTCCCAAAGCGGTCAGCCCAGACACCCTCAACGGCAACCTGTACGTGACCTTCGCCAGCCCGGCTCTGGATCAGCTGCCGACCGTCGTAGGCAAGAACTTTTACAAGAACTACAAAGCCAAGTACGGCGCGGACCCCATCGGGTGGTCCATCTACGCCTACAACGGCATGTTGGTGATTCTGGATTCGATCAAACGGGCTGCGCCAAGGCTCGACAAGGCCACTGACGTCAAGAGCAAGCGCGCCGCAGTCCTCGACGCGATGCGCGCCACCAAGAATCTGGAAGGTGTTTCCGGCAAGATCACCTTCGACGCAAACGGCGATCCGACGACCTACCTGATGTCCGGCTTTCTGTTCAAAGGCGGCCAGTACGTCTGGCAGAGAAATATCAGTGGCGACATGACCTGCAAGTAGCATTCGCAGAATCTCGTCTAACCCTGGCGATGAGTTTCCTCATCGCCAGGGTTAGCTCAGGGGTGTGGCTTAACCCACATCACCGCCGCCCTCTGGCAGAGTGTCTTTGCTGCCGTTCGGATCACGGAACGGCAACGCCGCTGGATCCTGCACACCCTCGTGGAGTTTTGGCTCGCTGTGATCCTCCGGGCGCCTCGCGCCCTGAGCCAAGCCCTCTACGAGACGCTGGAGGGCTCCGAGCGGCTGCTCGACGACGTCAAGGAGGTCTTGAACCTCAACCGGGTCTACGCCGCGGGGTGTATCTACAACACGATGCGCGTGGCCCAAGGGGAAGTCGCCGAAGCCGCGGGGTTGCCCCCCGAGGCCATTTCGCCGGCCAAGTTGTTCCCGAAGCTGGCGGCAGCCTGCCACTGCCACGCCCTTTTCCAGGTGGTGGTTCCTCGCCGCCCAGCGCGCTAACCGCGGGCGGCGGCTGCGCCCGCCCCCGTGCAGCTGCGTCGGTTCGCCCGCGTCGCGCTGGACGCGATTCTCGTCGAACCGCGGACAGGTCGGCGGCGGAAACGCCGCTTCTGTACGGCGCGGAAGCACTGGAAGTCGCTGGCGCATGTGCGTGGTGGTAAGAAGATCCTCAAATTATCTTAGAGGGGGATGGGGTTAGATGACCGAGACTGAACTTTTCATTCAACTCATCATCAACGGCGTCACGATCGGCTCCTACCTGGCCTTGATCGCCCTGGGCTACACCATGGTGTACGGCATCATCGAGCTGATCAATTTCGCCCACGGCGACGTCTACATGTTGGGTTTCCTGATCTCGCTGACCTTCCTGGGATTTCTCGATGTCAACCGTACCCTGGGAGGCTGGCAACTGTGGGTCATCATCTTCGGGGTCATGTTTGTGACCATGCTCTGCACGGGAACGATCAACATGCTGATCGATCGCATCGGCTATAAACCGTTGCGCCGCGCCCCGCGCTTGGCTGCGCTCATCACGGCCGTCGGCATGTCCTTCATGTTGGAGAATTTGGGAATGATCTGGAAGGGACCCAGCCAGATCAATTATCCGAACATCTTCCCCACGATCGATATTCTGAACGACGTGTTGGGAATGAAGACGGCCGTGCTGTTCACGACCAAGGATGTGTTTCTGATGGGCGTCACCGTGCCGTTGATGGTCATCTTGAGCCTGTTCATTCGGAACACCAAGATGGGCAAGGCCATGCGGGCCACGGCCCAGGATCGCGAGGCGGCGGCGTTCATGGGCATCAACGTCGAAACGGCGATTCGCAACACGTTCTTTATAGGCGGCGCCCTCGCCGGTGCGGCCGGCATGATGGTCGGCATCTACCTGAACACAGGCCGTTACCTGATGGGTTTTGACGCCGGTCTTCTGGCCTTTACTTCCGCGGTCTTGGGAGGCATTGGCAATATCGGTGGCGCGGTGTTGGGCGGCTACGTCATCGGTTTTCTCAACGCAGTCAGCGATCAGTATCTCTCCTCGGAATGGACGCGTGCCCTTGTCTTTACGACACTGATCCTGGTGCTGGTCTTCAAACCATCCGGGCTCCTGGGCGAGCGGACACCGGAGAAAGACTGAGTGGGGGGGGTTCTATGGCTCAAATCTGGCATTCATTGACAGCGCCCTGGCGAGCACTGCCGGCTCGGCAGCGCCAGATCCTCATCTGGGCCTTCTCGATTTTTCTGCTCCTGATCTTCCCGCTGGTGGACAAGACGTTCAAGTGGGGAATCGTCAACGATGTCACCGACGTGCTGGTCCTGGTGATCCTGGCCCTGGGCCTGAACATCGTCGTCGGCTATGCCGGCCTGCTCGACCTGGGTTACGCCGCGTTCTTTGCGATTGGCGCGTACACCACGGGCATCCTCACCTGGCCGGCGCATCACCTGGAATGGAACTTTTGGATCGTTATCTGGGCCGCCGTGATCGTCGCCGCGTTTTTCGGCATCGTCATCGGCACGCCAACGCTGCGCCTCCGCGGTGACTATCTGGCCATCGTCACGCTGGCTTTTGGCGAGATCGTGCCCGTCGTCATCCGTAATTTGGGCAGTGTGACGATTGGCGTTGGGCCCTGGCGGCTGCTCAGTGACTTTAACTTGACCAATGGGGTGCAGGGACTGAACCCGGTCGGGCGGCCGTCGATCTGGGGATTTAAGTTTAGCTTCGACCCTACGCCCTGGTATTACCTGATCCTGATGATTGCCGCCCTCGTCATTTTCGCGAACGCGCGGCTGCAGGATTCGCGCCTGGGTCGAGCCTGGATGGCGCTGCGCGAGGACGAGACCGCCGCGGACTGCATGGGGGTTGACCCCATTCGAACCAAGCTCTTGGCTTTTGCTATCGGCGCCTCTTTCTCCGGTTTTTCGGGAGCGTTCTACGCGGCCAAGCTGCAGGCGATCTTCCCAGAGTTGTTCAAGTTCAATTTGTCGATCATGATCCTGTGCATGGTCATTCTCGGCGGCATGGGCAACATCAAGGGTGTCGTGATCGGCGGCATGTTGCTCCAGCTCTTTGACCGCGTCATCCTGACTCAGACCACCGTCTTCGCGCGCCACGTCGGTCAGGCGCTTCACATTTCTCCGCTGGCAACGATTGACCTCTCTCTGTGGCGGTGGTTCTTCTTTGGTTTGACGATGGTCGTCGTCATGGTGCTCAGACCGGAAGGACTCTTTCCCAGCGCCGCACGGCGCGCCGAACTACACGCGGCGGAGGAAGAAACGCCCCAGCCGGCAGAAAGAGGATAACGGAGGAGATCGCCATGGCCTTGTTGGAAGCTCGAAGAATCAGCAAGCAATTTGGCGGCTTGGCCGCGCTGCGCGACCTCGACCTCGATATCGAGAAAGGCATGATCGCAAGTCTGATCGGCCCGAACGGCGCGGGCAAGACGACCTTTTTCAACATGGTCTCTGGCATTTACAAGCCGACGTCGGGTCAGCTGTTGTTGGAGGGCAAGGAGATTGGCGGCCTGCGTCCCAATCGCGCCACTGCTCTGGGGCTGGGACGGACCTTCCAAAATATCCGTCTCTTCAGCAACATGACCGCTCTCGAGAATGTGTTGGTCGGCATGAACTGCCGCTTGAAATCGACTTGGTACGGCGCACTGCTGCGATCGCGGTCTGTGATGCAGGAGGAGGCCAAAGCGCGCGAGCGCGCTCAGGAGCTCTTGGCGTATGTCGGATTGGGCGGCAAAGGCGAGACGCTCGCCAAGAACCTTCCCTACGGACTTCAGCGGCGGTTGGAGATTGCACGGGCTCTGGCGACCAATCCGAAACTAATGCTCTTGGACGAGCCTACTGCCGGCATGAACCCGCAGGAAACCGTAGACGCGATGGCGCTGATCAAGCGCGTGCGCGACGAGCTGGACATCACGATCTTGTTGATCGAGCACGATATGAAAGTGGTGATGGGCATCTCGGAATGTATCACAGTTCTGGATTATGGCGCCAAAATCGCGGAAGGGACGCCGGAGCAGGTGCGTGCCAATCCCAAAGTCATCGAAGCTTATCTAGGCAAAGGGGTCGCCGCGGGGATCCGGCGAGCAAAACAAAAGGTCTTGGCGGGAACAGGGAGCCAGGAAGATGGCACTATTTGAACTCCACAACATTCACACGTATTACGGTAATATCCATGCTCTCAAAGGCATCTCTGTGACCGTCGACAAGGGCGAGATCGTTACGCTCATCGGCTCGAACGGGGCCGGCAAAACGACGACGCTCAAGACGATCTCCGGCGTGCTGCAGCCCAAAGAGGGAACGATCACGCTCGAGGGACGGCGGATAGACCGCGCCCCGGCTCACGACATCGTCGCATTAGGCATCTGCCAGGCGCCGGAAGGCCGCCGCATCTTCCCCCGGCTGACGACGCTAGAGAATCTGGAAATGGGTGCCTTCCACCGCAGCGACAAGACCGGCATCCAGCAAGACATGGAACGTGTGTTTGCGCTCTTTCCGAGGTTGAAAGAGCGACAGAGTCAGCAGGGCGGCACACTCTCCGGCGGGGAGCAGCAAATGCTGGCGATCGGACGCGCCTTGATGTCGCGTCCGAACATCCTGCTTCTGGACGAGCCGAGTATGGGACTTTCGCCGGTTCTGGTCGAAACGATTTTCCAGATCATTCAAGACATTCACGCGCAGGGCACCACGATCCTCCTGGTCGAGCAGAATGCGCTCATGGCACTCCAGGTGGCGAGTCGGGGTTATGTGCTGCAGACCGGACGCATCGTGCTGCACGACAGCGCAGAGAATCTGAGCGAAAACGAAATGGTGCGCAAAGCGTACTTGGGAGAGTCATGATCGAGTGAGGCAATGACAGGTTATACAGCTGGAAAAGATGACTTCATTTCCGGAGCAGGGAGGCGGACGTGGTCGTCTTCGACCCCAAGACCAAGTTCACCATCACCCAGAAGAAGCTCCACATGAACGTGGACTATACGCCATATGAGGGGATGAACGTGACCGGAATGCCCATGCTGGTTTACTCCCGGGGCGCAAAGGTTGCTGAATGGGACGGGGACCGCATGAAGTTTGTCGGCAAGCCGGGACGTGGCCGGTTCGTGAAACGGGAACCTTTTCAAGGCTTTTAGATCATAGCGATCGCCAATACCCACCGGAGGCCCACGTTTGTTCAGGGCCGTGGATGCCTTCCTCGGGCATCTTCCTTTTCAGAAATCCATAGGGCAGCAGGAACGGGACCTGCTTCTGGTAGGCGCGGTATTTGTCGCCGAAAAGAGCGATCATCTGCTTTTCTTCCTGCCGTGCTGTGTAGGCCACGATCCAGGTTAGCAGGAAGTCCCATCGTCATTTTGTCTTCAGCATCCCCAAGATCCTTCGACGTTATTTCCTCTACGATCGTTCGCTCCTTTCGGAACTGAGTCGTTGTGCTTGGGAAACCCTGAGGGTGTTTTTCAGGGGAGCGGTTCCACAAGGAGATTCGGTGCCTGGAGCGACCATTGGCATCCAGACGTTTGGAGATTTGTTGGGATTCAACCCCCATTGTCACGTTCTTTGCACGGACGGCTGTTTTGATGAGAGGGGTCTGTTTCGGGTGGCCCCTCGTTTTGCCTCGGAGGGTTTAAAGGCCATTTTTGGGCACAAGGTATTTACCTTGCTCGAAGAGGTGAAGCCACCTACAGATTACTTGGCACCATCTGTCAGATCAAGCATCGTTCAGGACACTCTAACTCTTCACCATGACCTCAACATCCACCTCTTTCCCGAATGTCTCTTCGAGAGCCTTCTGCAAGTTTTCAACCTCTTCCTTTTGCTCAAATTCAATGACCAATTCATGATCATCCAACACCTTTAACTGTGCAAATCGGTTGATCATCTCAACTACACTTGATGGGTCAACCGTCACCCATCCCTTCATCCGGCGGACCAACTCCTCGCCACTGAAAGCCCTCTCAATCTGGAGGTCCACCTTCCTCTTTTTAGCTTCCCATCCGATCAGGGCAGGCTGAACGATCACGGGAGTGACAGGATCATGCATGGCTGCACATCGAAACCACAGTTTTGCGCGAATCATCGATAACTATCTCCTCTCATGGTCTAATGCGCTCGGACTCTTACCCTAATATGATTCAAGAGGGGGAACGAGCTCTGTTGATGTGCTCTATTATACCCGTATCTTGACACCCTCTTCAAGTTTACATTATCCTTGTCTGTGATTGAGACATTAGACCATAGACTCCAGACATCCGGCTGAACATATTTTATCGCAAGGCGTGAGGTGTAAGGTGTAACCCCTGACGACTTGCAACTGACGAACTCACGAAAGAAAGAAGTCTGGTGTCTAAAGGCTGAAGTCCAGTGCTTGAATTGCATCATCCTTGTATCCTAAATATATTGGAATCTAAACAGGCAGGAGCACTTTATGGATTTATTGACGGCCATTCAGGAACGAAAGAGCATCCGGGCCTTCAAATCCGATCCTGTTCCAAAGGAAACGGTTGAAGAGATCCTTCGATTATCGATTCGTGCCCCCTCGGCCATCAATCTCCAGCCATGGGAGTTTCATGTCGTGATGGGGGAAGAAAAGGAACGGCTCAGCCGAAGGTTAATCAAGGCTTTCCGCGAAAAACAGATCCCCTGCGGACCCGGAACAGTCAAACCGCTCCCCAAAACTTTTGGCAAAAGAGGAGCTAAAACCCTGGAGGGGATGAAACCCTTTCTGGAGGAGATGAAAGTCCAATCCTGATCAATTCATTAACGAGGGAAGCTGCAACTTCTATGGCGCTCCTACCGCCATCCTGATCTTCCAGGACGACGCTTTCTCCAGGGCTAGCTATGTGGACATCGGCATTGTCTTGGGATATTTCGTGCTGGTCGCCCACTCCTTTGGATTAGGAACCTGTCCGATTGGCTTAATCAACGCCTATGCCGATGAAGTAAAGGACCTTCTGAACATCCCTGAGAATAAGAACCTGATTGCCGGAGCAGCCCTCGGTCACCCCGATTGGGAGAGTCCCATCAATCGCTTCAAGTCCTACAGAGAAGATCTTGAAAAAGTGGTGAGATGGTTGGAGTAGGGATCCTGTAGACGAAGAGACAAGGATGAAGCAATCCATAAGTAACTCCTTTGCCCCGAATAGGCCCTGAAGAGCCACTTTAAACTATGAAAATACAAGAGGTTACGGACACGGATCACGGACACGGACACGTCATTTTCTAAGTTTAAAGTCCGATTGAAAGTTGAAGGAGATTGTCAGAGCATTGGTTTTCACCCTGAATTCTTTATCGGGGCATGTCCCTCAGTTTCTCGTCCTGGCATCCCTCTCCTATATTTCAGATACGCAGAATCCATAACCTTTATAATTGAGATAAAAGGGACAAAGCCCGCTCAAGACGCACCGCTTCTCTTTTTGGTTGAAGGCCATTTTCAAGAGGGTGACCGCTCCCAATTTCTTCAATTCTGACCTGAATATCACTATTTTTTCCATGGGAGTCGAGGACCGTTTACTTATTCACCTCTTTTTGCCAAGCCAGGGATAAAACCATCCGCCACCCAAATTCGATTTAATCATATTTCCAAACCGCGCCTCTCAAGACTCCACGGACCAGGCCTCCTGCACGGGCCCCCTTTGCAAATTGAAAACGGGGGCTGGGCACCCAATTGTTTAAGGAATATGGATATGCTAAATTGATTTTCTATGAGAAGAACGTTTCCAATTCATGGGATGCTCGGAATCCTTCTGCTCCTCCTTTCCGAACTCTTTCTCTTCCAAAAAGTTGAACCTTTTTACAGCTGGTTTTATTGCTTCGCCTGGTGGTCCTATATCCTGACCGTTGACGGAGTCATCTATTGGATAAAAGGGAATTCGCTCATCAGCAGCCGGCGCAACGAATTTTTCCTGATGATCCCCTGGTCCATCTTTATCTGGCTCATATTTGAGGCCGCCAATCTTTCCTTAAAAAACTGGTACTACATCAGCCTCCCCCCCTCCTCCCTTGAAAGGTGGCTGGGATACGCCGTTGCCTACGGAACCGTCCTCCCCGGACTCTTTGAGACGACCGAACTTTTGGAAACAGCGGGTCTTTTTAAGAACTCGACGGTCAGAAGGAGAGCCGTTTCTTCCCGAGGACAAATCCCTCTCGTCATCCTGGGTATCCTCTGCCTTGCCTCCTCCGTCCTTTTCCCCCAATATTGTTTCCCTTTCATCTGGATCGGTTTCATTTTCCTCTTGGAACCCTTCAACTATCGGATGGGCGGGAAGTCACTGTTGAGAAACATAGAGGAAGGAGATCCTCGATGCCTCTATCTTCTGCTTGCCGCCGGGTTGATCTGCGGCCTCCTCTGGGAGTTCTGGAATTTTTGGGCCCCGTCCAAATGGATTTATACGGTCCCCTTCTTTGAAGAGACGAAAGGTTTTGAAATGCCCTTCCCCGGCTTTCTGGGATTTCCACCCTTCGCCATTCAGGCCTATGTGATGTACAACTTCATCTCCCTGTTCCGATTTAACAGGGGATGGGATGAATCGACTTATCGCCTCCATCCGGATCAGAGACAAGGAGACTGACCTCTGTTTTGACGGCGATTCTGATGATCAATTTCTTCATTCTCATGTTTCGAGCCATCGATCTTGAAACAGTCGATTCCTACTACCCCCGCCTCAAGGATGCCTATTGGATCGAACCCCACTATCGCGCAGAACTTCCAAAAGTTGGAATTGCTTCGCTCGAAGATCTCCTCCAGAAAACGAAGGACAAGACAGAACGGGACGAACTGGCTCTCCGACTCCTCGCTCCGAAGGAGGAGGTCATCCCCTGGATAGAAAAGGCCCGCTTGGTCCTCCTGAAGGGGTTAGGAGTCGACCATCTCCGCTTATTGGAAGGCGTTGGTATCTCGTCTCTTTCGGCCCTCGCACTTCAGGAGCCGGACAAATTCCATGAAAAGCTTAACATAACCTGCAATGGAAGCCCATTCCAAGTTACCAAAGATCAGGATCTGGATCGGGGAGGCCCAAGAAGAGGGTTCGGAGTCGGGAGGTAATAAGTTCAAAGTTCAAACTTCACATTGAAAAAATCCCAAAGTTAACATTCAAAACAAATCGCCAGACGATCACGGCCGCTTATTACGGATGGCCATCATGAGTCAGTCGATTGCAATGCGTCTTATTCTGAGAGCTTGATGAGGGTTCCGACCCTTCTGGCACGATGAAGCACTGCCCTGAAGAGGATGGCTTCAAGGACCAGGTAAAGGACGGTCAAGCCAAACCCCCAACCCAGAAGGTTCTTGCTTCCTCCCTGAAACCATAAAACGTCCGGAAGAACTCCAAGAAGTAAGTGAGAGGGATGTATCTTGCAATCTCAGGAAGCGGCGAGGGCAGGATCGAAATAGGATAATAGATGCCGCAGAGCAATGACATGAGATAACTGAAGGACCATGCAGCAACATCCGCCTTATAACCGAAGAGGAGGACCAGGATACAGACCGCGATTCCAACTGACGAGCGAGATAAAGAGGCCCAAGAGGAAGAGAACAAGGGGACCCGCTCCCGGCCGGAGAAAATCGAAACCAAAGGCAAAGTGGCTGGAGACCGAAAGAAGAAGAAAGACGAAGAAGGATCGAACCATGCCAATCATCCAGGACCCCAGGATCAATTGGAAGGAATGAACCGGAGCGATGAAGGTATGTTTGAGCGACTTTGACCAGAGATCATAGAGGAGAACATAGGCCACATCAATCTGGCAGACCTGGATCACGCTCATGGAGATAATTCCGACAAGGATGAATCCGGACATGTTGGGATCCAACTCGAGAAAGCTTGTCAGAAGCCCCACGGAAAAAAAGCCAACCACTGGCCAGAAAAGGATCTCAAAGAAGCTGAAGACATTCCGCTTGGTGATGATCCAATTCTTAAACACAAAGGCCCAAGTCTGAATCAGTATTCTTTGCAAATTCAATGAAGACCTTCTCGAGATCCGCCTGTTCTGTGGTGACTCTTCTTGATTTGGACGCCGCCTTGAGCAAGCGTGGCAACCAAGGGACCTAACCTGCTTTCTCCGTCATCCACCATGATCTCACAGATATTTTCAGAAACAGAAAAATTGATCACACCCTCGGAGCGAAGGATTTCCTCTTCTACGACCCTTCCCTTAAATTCAATTCTGATAAGATCACCTACCCGAACCATCCGTTTCAATTGCTCTGCGGTTCCGGTTGCGAGGATCTGACCCTCTTTTAAAAACGCGATGCGGCCACAGAGAAACTCTGCCTCCTTCATATTATGGGTCGTCAGAAGCACCGTGATTCCCTTTTCTTTCTGAATGGAGCGGATCATCTCTCGAATGTGGATCGAGACGCTTGGATCGAGGCCCACGGTTGGCTCATCCAGAAAAAGAATCGCTGGATCATTGAGCATCGACTTGGCCAGGGAGAGCCGTTGCTTCATCCCCGTGGAGAGTTGATCGAAGGGCACATTCCGATAATCCCCCAGACTGAAAAGGTCCACCAACGCCTCAACCTTTTCCTCTCTCCTTTTTCCCACTAATCCATAAAGCATCCCATAGAAATGGAGATTCTCCTTAACGGTCAGGCTCCAGAGGAAGTTTGCATTGCCACTCGAAATGTTGACCCTCTCTCTGATTCGGTGCCCCTCTCGAGGCCATCCATGCCCAAAATGGTGACTTCGCCTCCATCGGGAAGAAGGAGCGTGGAGAGAATGGAGAGAAGGGTCGTCTTCCCTGCCCCGTTGGGCCCGAGATACCGAAGATTTCCCCTTCCTCGATCTGGAGGTTGACTCCTCTCAGGGCCTCCTTCTCCCTTCTTCGACCTCTCCAGCCCGACCGGAAGGTCTTGTAAATCCCCTCTGCAGAAATCGCCAGTGCCATTTTCCGCCGTTAATTTCGGATTGCAGGATTTACGAAATTCGGAATCAATCTGAAATCATTTTCTTATTCCACAATCCGTATTCCAAATTCCGAACCGTTCGATAGAGTATATTACGGAACAAACAATTTGCCAAGAGAATGGAATGAAAGACCTTGGGTGTTATATAATGGTTTGATGGGAGAAATGATCGAAGTCGTTGGGGCAAAGTCTCATAACCTCAAGAACATCAACTGCCGGATCCCGAGGGGAAAATCACGGTTATCACAGGTGTTTCAGGCTCTGGTAAATCGACTTTAGCCTTTGACACCCTCTTTGCGGAGGGTCAAAGACGCTACATTGAGTCCCTCTCAACTTATGCCCGGCAGTTTCTCGAAAAGATGGATCGGCCTGATGTGGAGGCTATCCATGGAATTCCACCTGCCATTGCCATTGAGCAGAAGAACACCGTCAAAAATGCCCGCTCCACTGTTGGAACGGCATCCGAGATCTATGATTACCTGCGTCTCCTCTTCGCAAAAATCGGCGAGGTCTTCTGCCCGAAATGCAACGGCAAAGTCTCCGGGGATACGGTTGAAGGAGTTGTGGAAAAGATTCTATCCCAGTACGCGGGTAATAAGTTATTAGTCCTAAGCCCGGTCCCTCTTTCAGAAGGTATGGAGGTTGATTCAAAGGTGAAGGACCTCATTAAAAATGGATATTATCGGATCTGGGAAGAAGGAGAGATCATCGACCTTACAGCCCTTCCCTACGAAAGGTTCGGGAGCCACCGCGTACTCTCTCTTCTTATTGACCGGCTTATCTCCGACACGAAAAATCGATCGCGGATTGCAGAGGCTGTTCAGCGGGCCTTTCAGTTGGGAGACAATAACGTTGAGATGATCCTTGAGGGCAGAGAAAAAATATTGTTCAGCCGGAGCTTTTCCTGCAACCGCTGTGGCAGGAATTTTTCGGAACCCGAACCCCTCCTCTTCTCCTTTAACAGCCCCATCGGCGCCTGCCCCGCCTGCCAAGGATTTGGCAGGGTCATTGGAATCGATTGGCAGAAGGTGATACCCGATCCCAGAAAGACATTGAAGCAGAGGCCCTTTGCCCCCTGGAACTCACCCGGCTATGAGGATCTTTACGATTACTTATGGAAAGCCTGCCAGAAATACAAGATCCCGACGCATAAACCCTTCGAGGAACTCTCTCCCAGCCAGCAAGGAGATCCTCCTGCACGGGAAGGGGGAATTCATCGGCCTGAGAGGATTTTTTGATTGGATGGAGGGAAAACGCTATAAGGTCCACTACCGGGTCTTCCTCAGTAAATTCCGGGCCTATACCCCCTGCCCTGTCTGCCACAAAACCCGGCTCAAAGAGGAGGCCCTCTTTGTCCGCATTGCCGGTAAAAATATCGCCGAACTTTGCGAGATGAGTATCTCTGACCTTCAGCATTTCTTTCATCACCTGGCGATAGAAGATTTTCAAAAGAAGGTGGCCCAGCGCCTTCTCAAGGAGATCTTAGATCGAATCGGCTTCATGGTCGATGTCGGCTTGGGATACTTGACTCCCTCCCGGCAGACCCGGACCCTCTCAAGCGGCGAATATCAGCGAATTACCCTTGCCAGGGCTTTGGGCTCGGCCCTCACTGAAACGCTTTATGTCCTCGACGAGCCCAGCATTGGTCTCCACGCAAGGGATACCTTCCGTCTCCTGAAGGCCCTCCAGCGACTACGGGAGAAGAAGAACACGGTCGTCGTCGTCGAACACGATCCCGAGATGATCCTGGCAGCCGATGAGGTCATCGACCTCGGGCCTGGCGCTGGGACGCTTGGCGGGGATGTCGTTTTTCAGGGAAATGTCGAATCGCTGCTTCGAAGTGAGGACTCGATCACAGGCCGTTTTCTTAAAAACGGGATACCCGCATCATTTAAAAAATCTCCCCTGACACCAAAGGGATGGCTTTTGATCCGGAATGCAAGGGAACATAACTTGAAAGGGATCGATGTCCGGATTCCCCTTGGCGTCATGGTCTGCATCACAGGTGTCTCCGGTGCAGGGAAGACTACATTGGTGAATAACATCCTCTATGCCGGCGCCAAAACAACAGGTTTCCGAATATGAAAGGGAGTCTTTGATGCCATCGAAGGTCTCGACAAGATCGATGACCTCATCCTCGTCAACCAGTCCCCTATCGGAAAAAGCCTCCGGTCCAACCCCGCTACCTACATTAAAGTCTTCAGCGAAATCCGGGACCTCTTTGCCCATACCCGGGAAGCCAGGAGGTTCGGCCTCAAGCCACGCCACTTCTCCTTTAACACAGAAGGAGGCCGCTGCGAGGTCTGCCAGGGAGCAGGCATTCAAGTACTGGACATGCAATTTCTGGAGGATGTCATCATCACCTGTGAAGCGTGCGAAGGCAAGCGATTTCGTCCAGAAATCTTAAATATTGTCTACAAAGGCAAAAATATCTCCGACGTTTTGAACATGACGGTCGATGAAGCCCTGCCCTTCTATGAGGGCCACCCTCGAATCCTTTTAAAGCTTGAGATCTTAAAGGATGTGGGGCTTGGGTATCTCAGCCTCGGCCAGGCCACCAATACCTTGAGCGGCGGGGAGTCTCAACGGCTGAAGCTGGCAAACCATATCGCTCAAGGGGGAAGGGGTAAAAATCTCTTCATCTTTGATGAACCTACAACCGGCCTTCATATGGCCGATGTAGCCCTTCTTCTCGAAACCTTCCAGAAACTCCTCTGCCAGGGACATTCACTGATTGTGATCGAACATAATATCGACTTCATCCGATATGCAGACCATATTATCGACCTTGGCCCGAAGGGGGAGAGGAAGGAGGAAGGATCGTCGCCCAAGGCGACCTTCAAGCCATCATGGCCTCAAGGCAGTCCTACACCGGGCAGTTTTTAAGACAACGTTTCCAGAATTCACCCTGCAAAAACCTAGGTCTAAAGGATGACCGAAAATATAAAAGAACCGTTGGTAGAGAAACCCAAAGCAAATAGCCATCAGGTCTTGTTTAGGTTTTTACTCCTCACCCGATACTTCCCTTACGGATTGGGACTTCGCTTTAGACTTCTGTCCTTTGTTTGATGCAGCTGAGCATCTGCTCCAGCCTCGTTCGGTCAAACCCAATCATTACGTCATTACAGGCAGCGATCACCGGAACACTCCGGCCCCCGGAGATCTTTACCATCTCGTCCAATGCAGCACGGTCCCTGTCACATCGTATTCTGTAAATGGTACCCTTTCTGCGAAAGAAACTCTTTCGCCATCTTGCAGTAGGGTCAAGTAGGGGTCGAATAGACTTTGATTTCCTCTGCTGCCATGTCCTTTTCTCCTTTCTCTCTTACTTCCTTTTCTCTTCTCCCCTTGAGGAGAGGTCGAGGCTGAGGGGTAAAAATAATGACCCAATTCATTATTACACAAATCCAATTCCAATTGTCAACAATTGTTTTGGCCCATTCGGCTGCTCAAAGACTCGGAGGGTTGACTTTTCCAGATGGATTGAATAAATTCCAATCTAAAGAAATTTAAGGCTTCTCTTGAGCCGCTCCTTCCAATCGATAAGAAGGCCTCAATGAAGAATGTCTACTGAAGGTTTCTTTATGATTCTTAAATTGGAAGACCTGCAAGAGGCTGCGATCGATTTCCATTATCTTCTTAATCAAGGCTATCCAAGGAAAACAAGCCTGGAGATCGTCGGAAATCGTTACAATCTATCCTTTGATCAACGCCACCTCCTTCACCGGGGGATCTACTCAGATTCGGATGCCAAGGCAAGAAGAAAGAAAAAAGTCCCTCTTCAAAAGCTACGGGATAAGAAAATTGCTATTGATGGACATAACGTGCTGATCACCATTGAGGCTGCTCTCTCGGGTCGCCCTCTTATCTTATCCAACGATGGATTTATCCGGGATATCTCCGGCCTATCCGGGAATTTTAAAATGACAGACATTTCAGGCAAGGCAATTCATTTGATTTTAGATGCCTTGAAAAAGACAAAACCTTCCCATGTCCTCTTTCTCTTCGATGCCCCGATCAGCAAGAGCGGGCTTTTAGCCTATGAAGTCAGAGAACAGTTAAGGAACGATGATCTCCCGGGAGACGCCATGGCCGTCAAGGTCCCGGAGAAGATTCTTCTCGGATTTAAAGGAATTGTTGCTACAAGTGATACAGCCATTATCGATCAGTCCGCAGAAGTTTTCGATTTGGCAGGTCATATCGTTAAGGATCGAATCAAGCCACCCTCTCTTTTGAGATTGAAGACTGAATAGCGGCCCCTTGTCTCTCCCCTGTCTGTTAGGCGTCCAAAGCGCTTGCCAGATCCATCTCCTGCAAGAGAGAGGCTTACTTTTCGTGCCAGCAAAAAAATCCTTGACAAGTTGGAACCCTTGACGTATAAAGAGGTATCTTTTGGATACAGTATACAGAAAAATTATTGATTTTGAAGGGGGATTTCCATGGATAACAGATTAGGAGGAATTCGAGTCAACAAGAGAAAATCCCTCCGGGAAGAGGTCTATGATTCCCTCAGGCGTTCCATCATTCATGGGAAACTGAAAGGGGGACAGCGCCTGATTGAAGAAACGCTGGCCCATCAAGTGGGGATCAGTCGAACCCCTGTTCGGGAGGCCTTCCACAAACTGGAGCGTGATGACCTCGTGGTTCGGCTTCCAAAGGGAGGATTCTCTGTTAAGCAATTTACCAGGGACGATGTGGAAGAGATTTTCGGAATTCGTAGCGCCCTGGAGAGTTATGCGGCCTATCTTGCCACCATTCACATCACCCCGGAAAAGCTTGCTCTCCTCGAGAGGAAGGCTGAAGAATCAGAGAAGGCCCTCGAGAGTCAGGACTTTGACAAGGTCGTTCAACTTCACACCGAGTTTCACGAGATTCTTTACAAATCCGCTAAGAGTAGAAAACTGGTCGAGATGATCAATAACTTCAGTGATTATTTCTACCGTTACCGGTCCGCCCTGATCCATACCGAAAATGGCTTCAAATATTCTCTCAACGACCATCGTCGGATGATTGAAGGGATGAAGCGGAAGAATCCGAGGCTGGTCGAAAGACTCGTTCGGAACCATCTTGAGAGAGGAAAGGAAATCATTCTCAAAGAGATCGATGAAGGAAAGATGAATCCCTGAAGGAGAGCAGAATGGAGAAGCGGATCAGGGTTCTGGTTGCAAAACCCGGACTGGATGGTCACGATCGAGGGGCAAAGGTGGTTGCCCAGGCCCTCCGGGACGCAGGGATGGAAGTCATCTATACCGGTCTCCACCAGACGATCGACCAGATTATCAATACAGCCCTCCAGGAGGGCGTGGATGTTATCGGCCTTTCCATCATGTCCGGCGCCCACTTGCCAATCTGTGAAAAACTGATGAAGAAGATGAAGGAGAAGAACATGGAGGACACCTTCGTGGTCGTCGGTGGTGTCCTTCCAAAACGGGATATTCCTCTTCTTCAAAAGATAGGGATCCAGGGCATCTTCCCCGGAGGAACTCCCTTTGATGAATCGTCCGGTGGATCAAAGAGAACGTCAAACCAAATTAAAGTAAAAAGTCAAATACCCAATCAATGGGAAAAGAGTAGTCTTTATCTTTTGGAATATTGGCTTCATTTGATAACTGGGTTTTGTCAATTTAGCATCTGGTTTCCGTTAAAGGAGTCATCATGGGTGTCGCGAGGTATATCAAAAACGAAAAGGATGAAGTGATCGATGTCATTCTCCAATCCGGAATCCACGTCAAACCGCTCTACACCCAGAAAGATCTGGAGGAGGTTGGCTTCGACCCTGAGAAGGATCTCGCCCTCCCCGGAGAATATCCTTTTACCCGGGGGATTCATCCCCTGGGCTATCGAAGCCGGGAGTGGACGACCCGGCAGTATACCGGTTTTGGAACCCCGAAGGAAACGAACGAACGCTTCAAGCTGATGATCTCCCATGGCCAGACAGGCCTCAATGTGGCCTTCGATCTTCCGACCCAGATGGGTCTCGATTCGGATGACCCTCTGGCAGAAGGTGAAGTTGGAAGGGTTGGCATGGCGGTCGATTCCCTGCGCGATTTTGAGGTGGCCTTCGAAGGTATTCCCCTCGACCGGATCGGTGTCGGCCTCACCATCAATGCGGTGGCAAGCATCATGCTGGCCATGTTTCAGGCAACCGCTGAAAAATATGGCTTATCCGAAGGATCGGGTGAGCGCCACCCCTCAGAACGACATCCTGAAAGAGATGATTGGCCGGGGGGCATGGATCTTTCCTGTGAGGCCAGCAGTTCGTCTGATCGGGGACACGATCGAATACGCCATGAAGGAGCTGCCCAGGACCAATCCTGTCAGTGTCTGCGGCTATCACATTCGGGAATCGGGCTGCTCCCCTGTTCAAGAAATTGCCTATGCCTTTCAGATCGCGAACGCCTACATCGATGAAGTCCTTAAACGGGGACACAAAATCGACGATTTCGTCAGAGGTTTCACCTTCAATCTCAATGTCTTCGGAAACCTCTGGGAGCAGGTGGCCAAATTCCGTGCCGCAAGAAAACTCTGGGCCAAAAACCTTGCAGAACGTTATGGGGCCAAGGATAAACGCTCTCTCCTCCTTCGGGGTATCTTCGGCGGAGGCGGCTACGGCATGACCAAAGCCCAACCGGAAAACAATATCATCCGCGGGGCCTACTATGCCCTTGCAGCGGCCCTGGGCGGGGCTCAAACCACAGCCCTTTGCTCTTTTGACGAGGCCTACACCATCCCTACTCCGAGGGCAGCGCTTCTCTCTCTCAGGACTTTCCAAATTTTAATGGAAGAGATCGGCATGAGGGATACCGTAGACCCCTTGGCCGGGTCCTATTTTATTGAGACCCTGACCAAGGAGATGGAAGAAAAGATTGTGGAGGAGATGAAACGGATTGATGAGATGGGAGGGATGATCAAAGCCGTAGAAACAGGCTATGTTCAGAGGGAAGTGGCAAGGCAGGCCTATGAATTTGAGAAAGGGGTTCAAAAGGGAGAATTGATCAAGGTCGGGGTGAACAAATACACCGAAGGTGAAGACATGGAAGTCGAGCTCCATGAGTACCGGCAGGAATCGGTCGGGGAGCAGATTCAGAGACTTCGAGAAGTCAAACGAGAAAGGGACAACCGAAGGGTTACCCAAACCTTGAAAGACCTTGAGAAGGCCGCGCGAGAGGAGAAGAATGTGATCCCTTATCTTCTCGAATGCTGCAAAGCCTATGCGACCGTCGGCGAAATGGCCGTGGTGTTCAAAGAAGTCTATGGAGAATTTAAGGAACCATCCCTCTTCTGAATTGCGGATTTCAAAGGAATTGTCAATTGAGAAATCAAGAATGATATGAATGATTGTGGGACATTCATTTGGTGATTTGGATTTTGACAGTTTGTATTATCTCTAAGAAGGAGGTTCGATATGGCATTCACCATGTTTGGTCGGACGATTCGGAAGATCGGGATCATCGGTTCAGGAAATATCGGCCCGGATATCGCGCTCCATTTCAGCCAAAACCTCTATTCTTATGGGGTGCCTGTCGTGGTGGTCGACATCGCTCCAGGCGGCCCTCGATGCAGGCTCAAAAAAAGCTGAATCGAAGATGGCCAAGGCTGCTGAAAAGGGGATCTTCAAGAAAGAGGCGGCAGATGCCATCTTTAAAAATATGCTCTTCACAACCGACTACGGGAAACTGGCCGATGCGGACCTCATCGTGGAAGCGGCCTTTGAAAGAGAAGACATTAAGCACAAGATCTTCGATCAGTGTCAAGCCGTCTGTCCCGAAACAGCGATCTTTGCCTCCAACTCCTCCCATATGGAACCTGAAGTCATTTTTAAGAAAATGGAGGATCAAGGACGGTGCCTGGTCATCCACTATTTCTTTCCCGCTGAGAGAAATATTCTCGTTGAAATCGTTCCGGGAAAAGATACCGACCCTGCTCTGACTGAATACCTGATGAAGTTCTATGAGTTCATCGGCAAGGCACCCATCCTCGAAAAAAGTCGTTATGGTTATGCCGTGGATCCCATCTTCGAAGGGATCTTTGAAGCTGCTGCCCTGACGGTTGAAAAAGGACTTGCAACGGTCAAGCAGGCTGATGTCATCGCGGCGAAAACCCTCAAGATGGGAGTCGGTCCCTTTACAGCTCATAATCTCGCCGGTGGAAATCCCATCACCCAGCATGGACTCAATGAAATGCATGCTAAGATCATGCCCTGGTATCAGTCCCCCAAAATCTTGGACGAGCAGGTCAAGGCTGAAAAACCCTGGGATACGCGCGGGAAAGGCGAAGCCGTCGAATACAGTCCTGAGACCCATACGAAGCCGTATCGAATCGAGTCATGGGTGCTTATTTCGGCATGGTTTGCGAAATCGTGGAGAGTGGCATCACCAACATCGGCGATCTGGAGATGGCGATGGAGGTGGGCTTGGTGATGGCTCCTCCATTTGGCCTGATGAATCAGATCGGTGTGAAAAAGGCCCTCGAGCTGGTCGAAGCCTATGCCAAAGAAAACCCAGGGTTTAAGGTCGCAGAGATGCTCAAGAAACAGGCCGCTTCCGGGAAACCCTGGCAGATCCCGGTCGTTTTCAGAGAGGACAAAGGGGATATCGCCATCGTCAAGATTCGAAGGCCAAAAGTCCTCAATGCCCTCAATGGAGAAGTCTTTGAACAACTGGGGAAATCTTTTCGGCATTCAGAAAGATCCAAAGATCAGCGGAGCGGTTTTGACCGGTTTTGGAACAAGGGCCTTTGTTTCAGGGGCAGACATCGGTATGCTTGCCTCCCAAAACACGCCTGAGGAGGCTGAGGGCACTTGCCTCAAGACCCAGGCGGTGCTGAACCTGATAGAGAGCCTTGGAAAGCCCGTGGTCTGTGCCATGAACGGCCTGGCCTTTGGCGGGGGCAACGAGATTGCCATGGCCTGCTCTGCCCGGATTACCAAAAAGGGGCAAAAGGTCTTTGTCGCCCAACCCGAACCCAGAGCTTGGCTTCATCCCAGGAAATGGCGGGACCCAGAGGCTTCCGAGGCTCGTAGGAATCGAAAAGGCCTGGCCCATGCTCCGAAGCTGCAACCCCATCTCCTCGGCCCAGCGAAAGAGATCGGCTTGATTCAAGAAGAGGTCGAAGATGATCTGATTGAGTCAGCCATGGACTGGGTAAAAAAGATACGTTCTCGGGAAAGTCTCGGTCCCCTCCATCTCCAAAAGGCCCCATCGCCATCCCTACGAAACTTCCGGAGGTCGATATCGGACACCTCAGCCGAAAGATCGACTCTCTGCTCCAGCAGGTCGATCCTGGAGGGTGCAAGGATGACCCTCGACGAGGGATTGAAACTCGAGGCCAAAATCTTTGGTGAGTGTCTCTTGACAAAGGACATGAAATATCGGAGTGGAAAACTTTCTGAAAAATGGTCCCAAGGTGAACGCAAACTTTGTGCACAATTAATCCGTTCACTTTTCACCCTCTCCCTTGACGGGAGAGGGATAGGGTGAGGGTGGTGAGGGAGCATGGTTCCCCCTCCACTTCATCCCCTCCCGCAAGGGGAGGGAAGGATTTTCGGAGGTTAAACGATGATTGGCATTACATCAATCGGTGCATATCTTCCCAAATATCGAATCAGCGAAAGAATGATCAATGAGGCCTGGGGAAGGCCGGGTGGCCGGAGAGAGAGGACAGTCGGATATTTTGATGAAGATAGTCTCACCATGGGAATTTCAGCCACTGATGCCTGCCTCGATGATCAAGAACTGGCCAAGATAGATGGCCTTTGCTTCTCCTCTACCACCTCCCCCTATAAGGAAAAATTGGCCTCCACGACCATGGCCATGATCCTGAACCTTCCGCCTGAAACGAGAACCCTCGATCTCGGGAATTCCCTTCGATCAGGAACCAGCGCGGCAATCGCCGCCTCTGACAGTATCCGATCCGGTTCTCTCAAGAGGGTGCTGGTAGCCGCTTCAGAATGCGGCCGACTGGAAATGCCGGGTGGGATGAACGAGGGATTGTGGGGGGATGGCGCCTGTGCCTTGGCATTAGGCGAGGAAGGGGTCCTGCTCAACATCCTTGGAACTCTCTCTTACTCGGATGAATTGACCCATTACTGGCGAAGGAGCTGTGATGAATATGTTCAATCTGAGGACATTCGTTTTCCCCAGGTAATGGGTTATGCAAGGATCATGGAGGCAGCCCTTGGTTCCGTCTTAAAAAAATTCGGTGTTCAAGCCAGAGATTTTGCCAAGGTGGTGATTGATGCCCCTGACGCAAGAAGCCATCAAGGCCTGATGAAGCGTTTTGGCTTCGACCCCAAGACCCAAGTCCAGGACTCAATGCACTCTTCGATCGGTTCCATCGGAGCCGCTCATCCCTTTCTCATGCTTGCCTCGGTCCTGGATGGCGTAAGACCCGGAGATCGAATCCTCTGGGGAAGCTATGGCGATGGAAGCGATTTCCTGATTCTTCAAACCACGGAAGAGGTTCTCTCCTACCAGAAACGTGGGAACCTTCAAATCAATGCTTGGAAAAAAGGAGATGATTTCCACCTATACAAAATACCTGAGTTTCAAGAAAGTCCTCGAAGGCAGAAAACCAAAACTACTATTCTTCGATCCCGGGATTGATGAGGGAACGGGACCGTTTTTCACGACTGATCGGCGGGAGATGCAAAGTGTGTGGATATATCTCGACCTTAGCCTTGCGAGTCTGCCCGGAATGCCGGAAAAAGGACCAATTTGAAAACGTCAAACTCTCAAGAAGAGGAACGATCTTCACCTTCACGCAGGAATGGTATTACCCTTCTCCAGAACCGCCCACAACCCTGGCCGTTGTCGATCTCGATTCGGGAGGGAGGGTCTACTGCCAGATGACGGACTGTTCCAATCCTTCGTTGGTGAAGATCGGCATGCCGGTGGAGATGGTCCTTCGGAAATACCATGAGGCTATCAACCTTCCACACTATTATTGGAAGTGTAAACCCGTTCTTTGATTCGGATTGCAGATTGTGGATTGTGGATTGAAAAATCCAAAATCTGAACTGACATCTAAAATCTTTAGGAGGAAAGAATGACCCTCAGCTTTAAAGACAAGATTGCGGTGGTGGGTGTGGGATGCACCAAATTTGCCGAAAACTTTGATCTGAGTTACGGCGACATGTTGGCAGAGGCCTGTTTCCAGGCCTTTGAAGAAGCCCGCGTGGAACCGAAGGACATTGAGGCTGCCTGGCTCTCGACCGCCTTTGTCGATGCAAGTGCCATGAAGGGCCGCTCGGGAATGGACCTGGCCGAGCCGGTCGGCCTGTTCGACATTCCCATTACAAGGGTCTCCAACTTCTGCGCCTCGGGAGGGAATGCGTTTCGGGAGGCCTGCCTGGCCCTTCTTTCCGGAGTTCACGACATCGTCCTGGCTGTGGGGGCGGAAAAGCTGCGGGATCGGCCGCCTCAGAAGAGCCTGGTCAAGATGATGGTCGAGGCCCAGCATCCCTTCCTCCAGAAGGGAGAGACAGCCGCCGGACAGTTCGCTGTCTATGCGACACGCCATATGGAAAAATATGGCACAAAGATCGAACATTTCTGCATGGTCTCTCACAAAAACCATAAAAATGGCGTTCGAAATCCGATCGCCCAGTACCGCCAAGAGATCCCGCTGGAAACGATCATAAAATCACCGATGGTAGCCTACCCGATCAATGTCCTCTGCTTCCTGCCCAACAACCGATGGAGCTGCAGCAGCCGTCCTTGTCCGGGCAGAGGATGCCAAGAGTTTCAACAAGGACTATGTCCTAGTCAAGGCGCAGGAATTGATTGTCAACACAGGATGGGACCTACCCTTCTTCGATCCTCGGTACGACTTTACCTGTTTTCCCTCCACCCAGGTTGCTGCAAAGAGAGCCTACGAAATGGCCGGGAATCAAAGACCCATTGAAAGAGATTGACCTTGCGGAGGTCCACGACTGTTTTGCCCCTGTGGAGCTGATTGTCTATGAAGACCTGGGCTTCTGTAAGAAGGGAGAGGGAAAATATTTCATTGAAGAGGGCCGGTCCTCTTTTGAGGGAGATCTTCCGGTCAATGTCAGCGGAGGGCTGGAAAGCTGTGGCCATCCGGTTGGAGCCACGGGGGTTCGGATGATTTATGAGATTACCAGACACCTTCAGGGAAAGGCCGGAGAGCGCCAGGTCAAAAATGCCAGATTGGGTCTTGCTCACAATATCGGCGGCCCCTGTGCGATCACCTCATTAACCATCCTGGGGGCCCAATAGTAAACTGGGATTGGAAATTTGCAATGATGGGGTCCAAAGAGGAAAGAGACCAATTGAATGATTTTTGAATTCAGGGATTCATGTTTGTCATCATTCCAATATTCCAGTATTCCACCAGGGCAGGCTTTCATTCTAACTTCGATTAGATTAACTAAATCTCGATGCGCTTGCGATCAATATCGGTGATTGGATAAAGAAATGGAGTTTTCTTCAACCTCATAAGAGAGCTATCATCTTCGAGGATCGTCCCTTTACTTACCAGGAAGTCAATCTGCGAGCCAATCAACTCTGCCATTTCCTTCTGAGACTCGGGGTTCAGAAGGGAGATCGGATCTCTGTCCTTCTTTATAATTGCCATCCATACTCGAAATCTTCTTTGCCCTTTCAAAGATCGGCGCCATTCTTGTTCCCCTTAACTGGAGACTGGCTGGGCCTGAGCTTGAATTTATCATCAAAGACAGCGGATCCCGAATGCTCATCTTTGACCCCGAGTTCGACGGAAATAGTCACCTCCCTCCGGCCCATTCGACTCTTTCCCATGGGGATTATATTTCCGTTGGCTCCCCTTGCCCGGACTGGGCAAAGGATTATGAAAAAGCTCTTCTGGAGAACCCGATTCATGAGCCCCGCCCCGAAGAGCGTCCGTCGGCGACGAAGACCCTCACATTCTCATGTATACTTCCGGAACCACAGGCATCCCGAAAGGAGCAATCCTCTCTCATCGAAAGACCTTCTTTAATGCGCTGAATGCGGACATCTTCTACAATCTCACCTCCAAGGACATCATGATCGTCTCCAGACCCATGTTTCACTCGGGCGGGCTCCTCGTCGAAGCGGCCCCTGTCCTCTACAAAGGTGGAACCCTCATCTTGAAGAAACGGTTTCGGCCCTATGACATCCTTGAGACCATCCAAAAATACCGGGTAACCCTCCTGGAATTGCCGGCAACGGTATACCAGTTCATCCTTCTCGAGTGTGATTTGGGCCTTTACGACCTCAGCTCTATCCGCTGCTTCTTCACGGGCGGTGAGCGGGTTCCCAAGGTCATGCTGAAGGAATACTATCGGAAAGGGATCACCATCTCTCAAATCTTTGGCCAAACCGAAGCTTCCACCATCACCTTTCTTTCCACGGACGATGCGGCGCTGAAAATAGGATCTGTCGGACTGCCGGTCTTTCATGGTGAAGTAAGAATCGTTGATAAGGCGGGAAAAGAAGTGAGTCCGGGAGAGGTGGGTGAAATCATCATCAAAGGCCCTACCCTGATGAGTGGATACTGGAACCGGCCAGACCTCACTGCCGAAACGATCCGGGACGGCTGGCTCTATACGGGAGATCTGGCCAGAGCAGACGAAGAGGGATACATCTATATCGTTGACCGTGAAAAAGACCTTTACATCAGCGGCGGAGAAAACGTTTATCCTGCCGAGATTGAAAAGGTCCTTCATACCCACCCGAAGATCTTTGATCTTGGAATCATCGGGGTTCACGATGAAAAATGGGGTGAGGTGGGCAAAGCCTTCATTGTTCTCAAACCAGGGGAGACCATGGGCAGTGAAGAAGTCTTCGAGTTTCTTAAGGGAAAAGTAGCCAAATATAAGATTCCAAAATATGTGGAGTTCATCGAGAACTCCCCAAGACCGGGAGCGGCAAGATCCAGAAGTTTCTGCTGAAAGAAAGGCATCAGATCGGAAGCATAAATCCGAAGCACTAAATTCGGATTCGAAACAATTTCAAATGACCACCTAAATTCAAAAAGTAACGTTTTGAAAATTCGATCACTTGGATTTTGGATTTGTTCCGAATTTCGAATTCGCATTCCGGCTTGAATTCTGAACGGAGGCATCCATGGCTGAAAAGTTTTATCGGTTGGGCTGTGACATTGGCGGCACCTTCACCGACTTTGTCCTGCTCAACGATCAAACAGGAGAGATAAAGACCGGTAAGTGTCTGACCACTCCCAGAGATCCCTCTGACGCTGTGGAACAGGGAATAAGGATATTGGAGGCGACCACGCCGGGCTTTGTGACGAAGCTGGATGAGTTGATTCACGGAACGACCCTGGTCATCAATTCGATTATAGAGAGAAAAGGGGCCAAGACAGGCCTGATCACGACGAAGGGCTTCAGGGATGTCTTGGAAATCGGGAGGGGGATCCGGTATGCGCCTTATGACATATTTGCCGAATTCCCGAAGCCCTTGATTCCGAGAAGGTTTCGCCTCGAGGTGGACGAGAGGATTCGGAGTGATGGGAGCGTCCTGAAGCCGCTTGACCCCGACGAAGCCAGGCAGGCAGTTCGCACCCTCCTCAAATGGGCGTTGAATCGATTGCTGTCTGTCTTCTGAATTCCTTTGAGAATCCAACCCATGAGCTGATGCTCAAGGAGATCATCGAAAAGGAAGCCCCCGGAATATCCGTCTCCATTTCCTACCGGGTCCTGCCACAGATTAAGGAGTATGAAAGAACCAGCACCACCGCGACCAACGCCTATGTGAAGCCCTTGACGGGAAGATATCTCTCCAAGCTGGCCGGAAGGCTGGAGTCCATCGGGTTCAAGGGAAAGCTTTTCATCATGCTTTCAAGTGGCGGCGTGACCTCCGTCGAAACGGCGGCCGAGTTTCCGGTGAGGATCATCGAGTCCGGCCCAACGGCTGCGGTCATCGCGGGTCAATACTACGGCAAACTCTTCAACATCTCCGAAATGTTCTGCTTTGACATGGGAGGAACAACGGCCAAATCCTGCCTCATTCAAAAAGGGGTTGCCGGTGTCGTTCCCACCTTTGAGGTTGGCCGGGTTCAGAGATTCATGAAGGGAAGCGGCCTGACCATCCAGGTGCCTGTCGTTGACTTGATGGAGATTGGAGCAGGAGGCGGTAGCATTGCAAAGGTTAGCAGGATGGGAACCCTGCAGGTGGGCCCGGAAAGCTCGGGCGCAGATCCCGGACCGATCTGTTATGGAAGGGGAGGGATGGACCCCTGTGTCACCGATGCCGACCTCTTGTTGGGCTATCTCGATGAGAACTACTTCCTGGGCGGGGAGATGAAACTTGATAAGGAGGGGGCAAGGCGCGGCGTTGAGGAAAAGATTGCCAAGCCTCTTGGGAGTCTCTTTCATACAGGCCATATGGGGAATCCACGATCTCATCAACGAGACGATGGCCGCCGCAGCCAAGACGCATATCGCGGAAAAAGGAGGAAATCCAAAAATCGTAACGATGGCCGCCTTCGGCGGGGCAGGACCGGTTCATGCCTATGGTCTGGCCAAGAAACTGGGAGCCCCTCGTCTCATCGTCCCTCCGAATGCCGGAGTCGGCTCAGCGCTCGGGTTTTTCACTGCTCCCCGGGCCTTTGACCTCCTCCGGAGCCACAAGGTCTCTCTGGGCAATGCCAATTTTGGTGAAACAGAAAAGATCTTCAAGGAACTGGAGGCCGAGGCCGCAAAAATACTGAAGAAGGAAGCGACAGAGAAAGATATCCGATTCGAAAGGTCCCTGGATATGCGTTTTGTTGGACAGGGCGCGGAAACGAACGTCCCCATCTCCGACAGAGACTTCACGAAGACTCAAGAGGGAGGAGGTTCGTCGGCGTTTTGACGAAGTCTATGAGAAGCTCTATGGAAGGACCTATCCTGACTCCGAAGTGGAGTTCATCAATTTCAAGGTGAGAGCCAGTCTTCCTGAACGGCTCCTTCAACTGCCTAAACTTGAGAAAAAAGGGCGCGCCCTTGACGAGGCGATGAAGGGAAAGCGCCAAGCCTACTCCCCGATCGCCGAGGGATTTTATTTCCTATACGGTCTATGACCGATACAAACTTTTCCCGACCGCAACGTTTCGAGGCCCTGCCATTATTGAAGAGAAGGAATCAACCGTCATCGTTGGGGAGGACGCCTCGGTTTCGACGGATGAGTTCGGATTTTTGTGGATTGACCTTCTGAAGCATGCGAATTCAAAGCAATGATCTAAGCCCAATGACCGAAACACCAGAAGATGTTTGGCACTGAATCTCGCATTCATTTGACGATGCAAACTTTGTCTTAGCGACTTCGGGATGAGTAACAATGGGACGCCCGTTTGACCCGATCACGCTAGAGATCCTATGGCGAAGATTGATTTCCATTGTGGATGAAGCGGACAGTACTGTTTCGCGGACCGCATTCTCAAGCCTCCTGAGGGATGCCCATGACTACACCTGCATGTTCACGGACCGGAAAGGCCGGGAACTGGCCCAAGGGAGCTTTGCCACCCCTGGCCAATCCGGAGCCATGGCCCTGGGAATCAAAAATCTCGTCAACAAGCTTCCTACAGAAACCTACAACCCGGCGATGTCTTCATCACCAATGACCCCTGGGCTCTGGCAGGCCATCTGAATGACGTGTGTGTGATGAGCCCTATCTTCTATGAAGATCAATTGACCGCTTTTACCGCCTGCGTTTTTCATCACTCCGACATTGGAGGTCGCGTCTCCTCAGACAACCATGACGTCTTTGAGGAAGGACTCTTCATCCCCCTTGTCAAGCTCTACGACGGAGGAGTACTCAATCAGTCCGTGATGGACATGATCCGCTGGAACGTGCGGACACCCGATGAGGTGATAGGAGATATTCGATCTCAAATTGCAGCCAATCATGTCTGCGCCGAGAAGATATGCCAGATGCTCAAGGAAAGTGGACTCGATGGCTCTCGATGATCTGGCAGATCAGATCATCGGCCTCACTGAGAAAAGCATGAGGCAAGAAATCGAGAAGATTCCGGATGGCATTTACAGGGCCGAAGGAATTGTGGAGCAGATGAAGGGGAAAGAGGATGTGGTGATTAAGGCAGCGGTCGAGGTGAAAGGAAGCGACATCCTTGTCGATCTCGGATGGGTCTTCCCCCCAGGTCAATTGGGGTGGCAATGTCGTCTTCAATTTCACTTATGCCTACGTATTTATGGCCATGAAAAGCATGTTTGGCCCGGACATCCCCAACAATGATGGCTGCGCAAGGCCTATCAAGCTGAGAGCCCCTGAGGGCAGCGTCGTCAACTGCAGGTTTCCTGCAGCCGTGGCCGCACGGCTTGTGATCGGGCATTTTCTAACTGAGATCATCTATAGAGCCGTATCGGCAGTCTTGCCCGACAAGGTGATCGCAGCAAGCGGAGGCACGCCGGCAACGATGAATGTTTTCTATGGGAAAAGGAAGGATGGGAGGCCGTGGCATTCCGTGATCATCAGGGGAGGAGGGATGGGAGCAAGTTCTCATCAATGATGGCAATTATGTGTACATTTTCCCTGCCAATGGTGCGAATACGCCTGTTGAGATATTCGAAAGCGACACCCCTCTCATTGTTGAAAGAAGGGAACTCCTCGCCGATTCCGGCGGTCCCGGCAAGATGAAGGGAGGTCTTGGGAAAAGGGTCGTCTTCAGAGTACCTGATGATCAGTATGCCCCTATTCCGCCCGTTAATCTGGGAATGCAGGCGGGAAGGTATATCTATCCTCCGGAAGGGCTCTTTGGCGGTAAACATGGAGCCAAGGCCCGGTTCCTGGTAAACGGAGAGCCCGGAAACCCGTTTGGGTTAACGCAGTTAAAACCGGGGGATGTGGTGACCATCGATGCGGCCGGCGGAGGAGGCTACGGAAATCCTCTGGAGCGTGATCCTGAAATGGTCGAGAGAGATGTGGTGGAAGGGTATGTCAGCCTGGAAAGGGCCAGAGAAGATTATGGGGTCATTATCGATCCCGAGACCTTGAAGGTCGAGGAGGAGGCGACAAGAAAACTGAGAGAAGTCATGCGACCAAGTCCATCAGAGCTTCGTCACCCGCGAACGATGAAAACGAAGAAATACCAGTCCTCCCCATTGATGGGGGAAAATTGAGGTGGGTGAAACGCGGCTTGTCCCCCTAAACTCTCGCCCTCTCCCGCAACTGGGATTAGGAGGATCATTGGGTATTTAATTTTCTGAGCACGCAGCCAGGGGGATAGACCATGGGAAAAACTTTCATGCCAAAGATTCGGACGGAGAGGGAGCTGAAACGGCTTCAACTGGAGGGACTTCAATGGACAGTGAATCATGTCTATAAGAACTCGGAATTTTATCGAAAACGAGTTCGATGAGGCAGGGGTCAAGCCCAAACATATTAAAACCCTCAAAGACATCGCAAAACTTCCCTTCACGACAGCCAACGATCTTCGGGATGGGATATCCGTTTCCCCTGAGATCCGTTCCCTTTGAGAAGATCGTCCGCATCCATGCTTCCTCGGGAACCACAGGGAAACGGAAAGTCCTCTGCTACACCCAGAAGGATATCAATGATTGGGCCCACATGTTTGCCCGCTGCTATGAGATGGCCGGGTTGACCGCAAAAGATAGGATCCAGATCGCTGTGGGGTATGGCGTATGGACAGCCGGGGTCGGCTTTCAGTTGGGGATTGAACGGCTCGGGGCGATGGCCATCCCCATTGGTCCCGGGAAATATTGATATGCAGTGCCAGTTCCTGGAGGATTTCCAATCGACCGTCCTCTGCTCCACTGCCTCGATGGGTATCCTCATGGCAGAGGAAGTGGAAAAGAGAGGAATTCGAGACAAGATTGCTCTCAAAAAGCTCATCATGGGCTCTGAACGGTCAAGCGATGCCCAGAAGAAGAAGATGAAGGAACTCCTCGGGGTTGAACATGTCTTCGACATTCCCGGCCTGACCGAACTCTACGGGCCGGGAACAGGATTGGACTGTATTTATCATGAAGGAATTCACTACTGGGCGGATTACTACATCCTGGAATTGCTCGATCCCGAGACCCTCCAACCTGTCCCCCCTGGAGAGAGTAGGAGAGATGGTGATCACCACCCTCCGAAAAGAGGCGGCTCCCCTGGTTCGATATCGGACGAGAGATCTGACCAAATTGATTCCAAAGCGATGTTCCTGCGGCTCGATCCTTCCCATGCATGACCGACTCTTGGGTCGGTCAGACGATATGTTCATCATCAGAGCCGTCAACATTTATCCCGGCCAGATTGACCACCTCCTCTCGAACACGTCTGGAGTCGGGACAGAATACCAGATTCATCTCGACCGCAAGGAGGACGGTAAAGATTATATGACCATTAAGGTCGAAAGACTGGAGGCAGGCGACCCGTCCGGAGACTCAACCCTTGCCAGTGCGATTGAAGAAGAAATCAAGAAGCAGATCCTGGTGAGTGGAAAGGTAGAAATCTGTAGCTACGGTACCCTACCCCGCTCTGAGAGAAAAAGTAAACGAGTCTTCGACAATCGAGGCCTCTAAAAGAACGGTTCAGGGATTCGGGGGGTCGAGGATTCAAGCAGAAAAGAGGAGCTTTAATCAATTTTAGCGGAGGCCTTTATGAAAAAATTTGAATACCTTAAGCCAAAGACTCTCGATGAAGCGATTGCTCTTTTGAAAGAATATGGGGAAAAGGCAACACTCATTGCAGGAGGAACCGACGTCATCGTCATGACCAAACAGAAGAAGATGGCGCCCGAGGTTCTCATCTCGCTTCGAGAGGTTCCGGGCATGGACGCGATTCATTACAATGGAGCGTTAAGGCTTGGCCCCATGGTGACACACCGGGCCATTGAAAAATCCGAATTGATCCGGAAGGAATTCTCCGCCCTTGCGGATGCGGTAGACTGGCTTGGCTCCATCCAGATCCGCAATGTGGCCACCCTCGGCGGGAATATCTGCACCGCAGCCCCCTCAGCCGATACCGCCTGCCCTCTTCTTGTTCTGAACGCACAACTGAAGGTCAAGGGTTCGGATTCAGAACGAATGATTCCGATCGATCAGTTTTTTATTGGCCCCGGCCAAACCGCTTTGTCTCACGGAGAGATTTTAACTGGCATTGAGATTCCCAAACCCCTTCTCCAATACGGGATCCGCTTATTGGAAACATCAGAGACGCCTTGCCCTTGATTTGCCTATTCTTGGTGTTGCAGTGCTCATCTCCCTCGATAAGGCAACGGTGACCTGCTCTGACCTCCTCTGCACGAGTTCTCCTATCTCGGCCGTTCTTCACCGGCTTGAGGAAGATGAGCTCCTCTGTAAAGAAATCCGAATTGCGCTGGGAGTGGCGGCCCCGACACCCATGAGAGCAAGAAAGGCTGAAAACCTCCTTCGGGGGAAGAAAATCAGCGACGAACTGATTGGAAGAAGTGTCCGATGCGGCCGCGAAAGAGGCCCAACCCAGAGATTCGATCAGGGGAGAATCATGGTATCGGAGGGATATGATCCGGGTCCTGGTAAAACGAATGACGATGAAATCGATTGAGAGAGTAGTAAGACCCGAAGAAACCGTGTTTCCCGAAAGGTTATGGTAGGTCCTGTATTTCTCCCTCCCTTGACGGTAGAGGGCTGACGTAAAGATGGATAGGAGCGAGATTTTGCAGGTTATCTTCCCATGAAGGAGATTCGAACCATGAAACAAACCCTACATTTCATTCTGAACGGCGAACCGGTTCAGGCAGAGATCGAACCTCATCTCACCTTATTGCAGTTATTGAGGGATGAACTGGAACTTACGGGAACAAAAGAAGGATGCAGCATGGGTGAATGCGGGGCCTGCACGGTTCTCTTAGATGGAAAGACCCTCAATTCCTGTATCTTCCCTGCCTTAGAAGTAGAGGGAAAGAGTGTCACCACCATCGAAGGGATGGCCGACGCAAAGGAGGTCTCCATCCCATCCAGAAGGCTTTCATTGAGCATGGAGCCATCCAGTGTGGTTTCTGTACCCCCGGGATGGTCCTTTCTGCCAAGGCCCTTCTCGATGAAAACCCAAAACCAACAGAAGAGGAGATTCGGAACGGAATCGCTGGCAACCTGTGCCGCTGTACCGGATATCTACAGATTGTTCAGGCCATCAAGGCTGCCAGCGGCCAACAATGAAATTACGTAAGGCGTAAGCCGCAAGTCGTTTTTACCCCTTACACCTAAAACTTTACCCCTTACGGACCAGGATTTCGAAATTCGAATTTCGGATTTACTCAATGGAGGTTGTCATGGAAGAGTTCATCAATGTCGGAAAACGAATCCCCAAGTTGGATGCCGAGGAAAAAGTCACGGGGAAAGCAATCTACATCCACGACCTGAAGATCCCGGGAATGCTCTATGGAAAGATCCTTTACAGCCCCCATCCCCATGCAAGAATTAAAAATATGGACACCTCCAGAGCCGAAAAACTCCCGGGCGTCAAGGCCGTTTTAACGGGTTACAATATTCCTCCCGTCAAATTCGGTTTTTATAAAGACAACGTCCCCCTCAAGGCAGGAAAAGTCCGATCCTACCGGGATGAAATTGCTGCCGTTGCTGCCATCGACCCTGACGTTGCTGAAGAAGCGCTCGGTCTGATCACAGGTTGACTATGAAATTCTTCCCGCTGTCTTCGATCCAGAAGAGGCAATGAAAGCAGGACGCCCTCCTCGTTCACGAAGAACATGTGGGGGGAAAAGAAAAGAAACCCACCAACATCCTCAATCTTCCCTGGAGGTTTACCGCAGGCGATGTGGAACAGGGAAGAAAAGATTCGGCCTATGTCGCCGAGGACCGCTTCAAGGTGACCATGGGTCCATCATTGCTGCATGGGAACGAGTGGCTGTGTGGCTCTCTTTGATCTGAAAGACAATCTGACCATGTATAGCATCACACAGATTCCCTCCCTGGCCCAGAAAGACTATCTCGGTGCCCTGTCAGCGATGGGATTAAAGGATAAGAAGGTTCGAGTCATTAAGACGGTGATCGGGGGCGGGTTTGGAAGCAAGCTCGATACCTATGCCTTTGAATACATCGCCATCCTTCTTGCCCATAAGACGCGGAAACCCATCAAGATCCTCTTCAGCCGGGAAGAGGAGTTTTTTGCAACCTCGCCCAGACAGCCTGCCATTATCGATATTGCCCAGGGATGTACGAAGGATGGGAGATTGACCTTCCGCGATATCAGAATGATTCTGGACAACGGAGCCTACACCTCGTGGGGTGCGACCACCCCTTCCGTCATGATGATGCCCATCTCATCCCTTTATAAGGTTCCCAATGTCCGGTATGTGGCCAAATGCGTCTACACCAACAATACGTATTCCCAGGCCATGCGGGGTTATGGAAATCCCCAGGCCACCTTTGCCATCGATTCGCAGATCGACACCCTGGCCGAGATGGCAGGAATCGATCCCCTCGATTTCCGGCTCAGAAACGCCAATGCGCCCGGAGAGATCACCCCCCAGAACTTTAAGATCACTACCTGTGGACTTGAAGGAATGTATCGATGCGGTGGCCCAGAAACTGGATTGGCGACAGAACCGGGGAAGACGGGATGGAAGAGGCCTTGGAATGGCTTCCATGATCCACGTGGGAGGAGGGGCCCGGGTCTATAATTCAGATGGCTGCGGGACGATCATCAAAGTGGATGACTTCGGAACGGTGAACTGCATCACAGGCGCCACCGATATGGGACAGGGAGCCGATACGGTCATCGCCCAGATCGTCGCCGAGGAGCTGGGCGTCAGGGTCGAGGATGTGGTCGTCACCCATACGGATACGGATGTCTGCCCCTGGGACGTGGGAGCCCATGCCAGCCGGACCACTTTTGTGGCCGGAAATTCGGCCAGAGGCGCCGCGCGAAGAGTGAAGGAGCAGATCCTTGAAGTGGCGGCCAAATCGATGGGAGAACCCGCTGAACATCTCGACATTCGTGATCGCGTCATCTACTCCAAAAAAGATCCTGAGAAGAAATCCCCCATCGGCAAGATCCTCAGGGCTGCCCATTATACGGCGGAGGAAGAATGATGGTTGCAGAATATTTCTATGATCCACCGAATGAAAATTTAGATCCAAAGGAATGGAAAGGAAATCTCTCGGTCACCTATGCCTATGGAACCCATGGGGTGGAGGTGGAGGTCGACAAGGAAACGGGCCAGGTCAAGATCCTGAAATATGTCGCAGCCCATGATGTGGGAAGGGCCATCAACCCCATGCTTCTCGAGGGCCAGGTCTATGGCGGGGCAACGATGGGAATCGGCTATGCCTTAACGGAAAGGCTCATCCTGAAGAATGGAAAGGTGATGAACCCCAACTTCCTCGACTACAAGATGTTGACAGCCAAGGATGTCCCCAATATCGAACCCATCGTCATTGAAACGAATGATCCCTTTGGGCCCTTTGGCGCCAAAGGAATTGGTGAGCCGGGATTCGTTCCCACGGCTCCGGCCATTGCCAATGCGATTTATGATGCCGTGGGAGTCAGGATCAAGGAACTTCCCATCACCCCTGAGAAGGTGCTGGCAGCCTTGAAAGAGAAAGCAAAGAATTGATCCTCGCATGGAAACAGCTATTGCATTCCTTGGAGATTGAACGGGTAGCATACTTCAACGTTCTGAACCGACCGTAAGGGGGATGAGAAAGAAAATATCAAAGGGACCAAGGAATGGGTTTCAAAATCGTTCATGATAGTCAATTTCGATCACCGTGAAATTTATGGAGGTGCATTATGGAATTTTAGGAAAATCGATGTTCTTACTCGTAGGAGTTCTCGTTCTTCTTATTAAGTGTTGTCTTCACCATGCCACCCGTTGCCACCGGCCAAACCATCACCCTTAAATACGCCAACTTTCCACCTTCGACGACTTTTCCCTGCGTCCAGATGGAGGAATGGAAAAAAGAGATCGAAAAAAGGACCGACTGGAAAAGTAAAGGTCCAGACCTTCCCAGGGGGAACCCTGCTGCCAGCCAAAAACATCTTCGATGGAGTCATCTCAGGGACGGCGGACATTGGCAATTTCGCCATGAGTTACCAGCCGGGCCGCTTCCCCGTTTCAGAGGCTGTGGATCTTCCGGTCGGGTTTACAAGTGCAAAGGCGGCGAGCATGGCTCTCTATGAGTTGATCGATAAGACCAAAGCCAAAGAGTTCGAAAAGGTTAAGATCCTCACCCTGTTTACCTGTCCTCCCGCAGACTTCATGACCAGTAAACCTGTCAAATCCCTTAAGGACATAGCAGGGAATGGAACTCAGGGTCTCAGGCACTGGTGCGGATGTTATCAAACGATTGGGGGGTATCCCTATTGCCATGCCCCAATCTGAGACACCTGAGGCGATTCAGAAAGGGGTCGTCAAAGGCATGGTCTTCCTCGATGGAGAGTTCTCAAAGACTTCAATTTTGCGGCATACTCGTCCCTACGCCACGGAAGCGAATCTTTTTGTCGTGACATTTGCGGTGGTGATGAATAAGGAAAAATGGGATTCCTTGCCTGCCGATGTAAAAAAAGTGATCGACGACATGAAGCAGGAGTGGGCACTCTGGACAGGGAGATACGTGGATGATCATGTCAAAGAGGCCCTTGAATGGTCTAAACGAGAAATATAATCTTCAAGTATTTGATCTTCCTGCCAGCGATAAAGCGCAGATCCCAAGTCCTCGTAAAACCGATGATCGATGAATATGTCAAGAGGGTGTCCGCTCCTCCCGTGGGATTAAACGGGGAAGCAGATTCTCAAAGATGCTCTATCGCCTGAAAGACAAATACGAAAAACAGTATAAAAAGTAAGAGGGTTGGCAAAGAAATCCCTAGGGTGTCTGCGAAACATTCCGGGCCCCTAAGGTCACAAAAGAGATTGTGTCTTGAAACGATCCCGGAGGCAGGCATGGACTCTCTCGAAAAAGTAAGTATTTTCTTAAATAAGATTCTAATGGTGGTCGGTGGTGTGGCCGTGTTAGCCCTGATGGCTCTTGCAACCATGCAATGTGGGATTACGGGTGTTCGGAATGCCCCTTTTAGAGGTACGTACGAGTTTGTTGGGTTTTTGGGAGCCATCGTCATTGCCTTTGCCCTCGGTTACACCCAGAAAAGAAAGGGTCACATTGTGGTCGACATATTGACAGAAAAGTTTCCGAAACAGATCAATCGAGTTCTCGATGGAATAAGCTATTTTGTCACGATGATCTTTTTTGCCATCGTTTCCTGGCAGATATTTGTTTGGGGGATAAAGATTTGGAAATCCGGAGAAGTTTCAGAAACGATTAAAGATTATCTATCTATCCCTTTATTTTCAGCGTTGGGGTAGGATTTGCCATCTTCTCCTTGACGCTCATCGTTGACTTCCTGAAGAACTTGCAGAGTAAGGAGGATTGATCAAAATGGAGGGGCCGATTGTTGGGGTTTATGGAATCATTGGGATGTTTTTCGTCCTGTTCTTATTCAGGATACCCGTGGGCTTTACGATGGCATTGGTGGGTTTCCTGGGATTTGCGTTTGTTACCTCCTTCAAGGCAGCCCTCGGCATGATCGGCACAGATATGTGGAATATTTTCTCCAATTATGGCCTGACCGTCATCCCCATGTTCATTCTGGTCGGAGAATTTGCACACTATGGAGGGTACAACGATACGTTGTACCATACCACCTATAAATGGTTTGGTCATTACCGGGGAGGTCTGGCCATCACCACAATCATGGCCTGTGCTGCCTTTTCGGCCATCAGTGGTTCCAATACGGCAACGGCTGCTACCATGAGTACCGTGGCCATTCCCGAGATGAAAAAATATAAATACCACCCCATGCTCAATGCCGGTTCCGTGGTGGCCGGGTCCACCCTCGGGGTTATGATTCCACCAAGCATCGTTCTTGTCGTCTATGGAATTTACACGGGCCAATCCATTGGGAAACTCTTTTTTGGAAACATCATCCCCAGCGCCATCCTCACCATCCTCATTGCTGCCACTGTTATCTACATCTGTTACCGGCATCCCGATTGGGGTCCTCCAGGTCCAAAAAGCACCTGGAAAGAACGTTGGAGGGCTCTTCCGGATGCGATTGATATCATCATCCTCTTTCTGATCATTATGTAGCCCTTTTTACGGGGGTGGTGACAGCCACAGAGGCGGCGGCAGCGAGCAGTGCCGTGGGTCTGATCATTTGTCTTATCAGGAAAAAGCTGACCTGGAAGGGGTTTATCTTTTCCTGTGTGGATACCCTTTGGATATCCTGTCTGGTTTTTATGATTGTAGCCGGGGCTACGATCTTTGGCCGTTTCCTCGCAGTAACCCGGTTACCCTTTGAGGCGGCGGCATTTATCAGTTCTCTTCCTTTTCCAAACTGGGTGTTATTATGGGCTATTTTGATATGCTACATGATAGGCGGGTGTGTGATGGACGCCCTTGCCTTTCTCCTGATTTCGCTGCCTATCTTTTACCCCATCGTCCAGCAGATGGGATATGATCCGATTTGGTACGGACAGGTTATCACAATTACGACCACTATGGGAGCCATTATGCCGCCCATTGGCATCTGCTGCTACGTCGTCGCTGGAATGGCTAAGGATATTCCGATCGGAACGGTCTTCAGAGGCGGTTTATACTATATCCCCACGTACTTCATCGCTAACATCATCCTTATGATCTCGCCTTATTGGACCGTTTTAGTCCTATCCAATCTTGTTAAATAGGATCTGACCCGGGCACTGTTCCGGGTCAGCCTTTTCTTTTGATTCACTTTTTAAGACTATCCTTCCCCACCTCGGGTTTTGCTGACAACCCCAATCTCTTGGCAGAACCCTGTTCTTCTGCCAAAAAGAGATCAAAGAGTTCAAAATTGTCATCATTCATGCAATTCTGTCACAAATTAGCCACGATGTTTACCCCATTTCGACCCACCACTTTCCCAGTTCTGACTAAAATTAAAAGTAAGAAAACCTAAAAGATAACCATTAGATAGGGATTTAAAATTGTATTTTATGAAAATTTGGAACATTTTGGAACAATATTTGCTTTTCAGTTCCTATTCACAGACGGAGTAATATGGCCGGACCCAGAAATCCTCGTAAAATCTTGGCCCGATGAAGGTAGGCTATGGGGAAAAAGATTTAACTGGGGAGCAACAAAAGAGAACCTTACGGGATGTGATCCTCATCTCAATGATCGCCATCCCAGTGTATGTGCTGGCATCTGTTTATTGATTTCTTTGAGATGCTGATGGACATGGTCCCAAAAGCATGAGATTGGCGGTCGATGAATGGATTTTCATCCTCATCATCCTGGCCTTGCCTCTGCCATTTTCTCCGTACGGAGGTGGATAGAACTAAAAAAAGAAAACAACGAACATCGGCAAAAGGCCGAGGAAGCATTAAAATACCGTGGGGAATTTGAGAACCTGATCATGAACATCTCCACCCGTTTCATCAACCTTGGTCCCGATCAGATTGATCAGGGAATTCATTATGCTTTGGAACTGATCGGCAAATTTGCTTCCGTTGACCGCAGTTATGTTTTTCTGTTTTCCGAAAATGGAAAGCGAATGGACAACACCCATGAATGGTGCGCTCCAGGAATAAAGTCACAAATCGAAAGATTAAAAGCGATCGGCGTGGATGAAGCCTTACCCTGGTTCTCCAAGATCATCAAAAGACATGAAGCCTTTTATGCACCCCGCATTGCAGACCTCCCACCCTGAGGCCGGCGGCGGAAAAGAAAGGTTTCAATTGGAGGGAATTCAATCGCTGCTAATCGTTCCTATGGTCTATGGAGCCAACTTAATAGGCTTCCTCGGATTCGATTCTGTGCATGCGGAAAAAACATGGGACGGAGATATCGTCGCACTCCTTAAAATTGCGGGTGAAATTTTTACGAATGCTTTGGAACGAAAACGGGCAGAGGAGGAACTCCGAAGGAGCAGGAATCGGCTCAGAGGTTTGGCCAGGGAGAATGCGATCGTCGCGGAAATCGGGCGGATTATCAGTTCCACGCTCAATATCGAAGAGGTTTATGAACGCTTTGCGGAAGAGGTGCGGAAGCTCATCTCCTTCGATCGGATCGTCATTGATCTGAACCAATCCTGATAATAACACCTTCACGATTGCCTATGTGGCGGGGGCTGAAATCCTCGGACGAAGGGCGGGTGACCTTTTCTCCTTGAGCGGGTCCGATAACGAATATCTCATCGGGTCCCAATCATGCCTGCTCGTCCAACCTGAAGGGGAATCTGACCTGGCCCACCGTTACCCGGTCCTCCTCCCTACGTTCAGGGCAGGATTCCGGTCGATGATGTCGGCCCCTTTATCGCAAACGACCAGGTGATCGGGGGACTTCATTTCCGTTCCTTCAGACGGGAGGCTTATACCGATCTGGATCTGAAGCTGGCTGAAAGAGTCGGGACTCAGATTGCCGGCGCCATCGCCAATGCCCGGCTTTTTACGGAACACAAGCAAACCGGAAGAAGCGTTGTCGGTGGAGAGGCAGCGATTTCAAACCCTGGCCGAGGACGCTCCCTTTGGAATGGTGTTGATCGATTCCGGGGATCAGTTCGTTTACATTAATCCGAAGTTTAAGGAGTTATTTGGTTATCCCTTAAGAGAAATTCCAGATGGAAGAACCTGGTTTAAAAAGGCCTTCCCTGATCGCGGCTATAGACATCAGGTAGTTGCAGCCTGGATTCAAGATCTCCAAGGGTTCCATCCCGGGGAACCCAGATCCAGGACCTTTACCGCCACCGGCAAGGACGGGGCAGAAAAGATCATCAATTTTATCTCGGTCCAATTGGCAACCGGGCGAACATTTGGTGACCTGCGAAGATGTCACCCAGCGCAAGCATGCCGAGGAGGCCCTGAGACATCCGAATCCAGTACCGCACCACCATTGATCCATGGGGGATGCCGTCCATATGGTCGATGATCAGTTACGGCTGATTTTAGCCAATAAGGGCCTGCTCCAATGGAACGAAGCGTTAGGCATCGAGACGAGGTCCTGGGGAAAGAGCTATTCGAGGTTTATCCCTTTCTTTCAGCGAAGGTCCATGATGAATATCAATGGGTTTTAACAAATGGACAACTCCTGATCACCGAGGAAAAGAACAGAATCGGAGACCGAGAAGTCTTCACGGAAACCCGAAAAATCCCTGTATTGGAGGAGGGGACGGGTCGTTCAGGGCTATTTCGGTGTCCGCGATATCACCGAGCGCAAAAGGGCCGAGGAGGCATTAAAAGAGAGCGAGGCCCGTTACCGAAGTCTCTTTGAGCGCGTCCCCGTGGGACTCTATCGTACGACCCGGGATGGACAAATCATTGACGCCAACTTGACCCTCGTCCAGATGTTAGGCTACCCAGATCGCGACTCCTTCATGCGAGTGAAAGCGGAAGAGCTGTACCTCAAGCCCGAGGATCGGATTCAATGGCAGAACCACCTTGAACGGGAGGGAATCCTGCAACACTTCGAAAAACAACTCCGGCGCCGCGATGGAATGTTCATCTGGGTTGAGGAAAACGCCCGGACCTATCGAGATTCTGAGGGTCATGTGCTCTACTACGAGGGAAGCCTGGAGGACGTTACCGAGAAAAAACAGGCCGCCGCAGAGAATGCTCACCCTCCAGGAGCAGCTTCGCCAATCTCAGAAGATGGAGGCGATCGGTCGGCTGGCAGGCGGCATCGCCCATGACTTTAATAACCTGCTTACGGTCATCAGCGGCTACAGCCAGCTCTCTCTGAGCACGCCTCAGGAAGGCAATCCCCTCAGGGAAAACCTCAGCGAAATCCAGCGCGCCACCGAGCGGGCCGCAGCACTGACACGCCAGTTGCTGGCCTTCAGTCGCCGTCAGATCCTGGACATGCGACTCATCGATCTTAATCTGATCGTTCAGGATCTCGACAAGATGTTACGCCGGGTCATTGGAGAGGACATCGAATTGGTCACCCTATTAGATAAGAATTTATGGAAGATCAAATCCGACCCCAGTCAGATCGAGCAGGTCATTCTTAATCTCGCTGTCAATGCAAGAGATGCCATGCCGAAGGGCGGGAGACTTACGATCGAAACATCAAACGTCGAACTGGATCAGGAGTACGCCAGCGTCCCTATGGGTGTCAAACCGGGTCCCTACGTAAGACTTTAATCCAGGATACGGGGATCGGAATGTCTCTCGGAAGTCATGGAGCGCGCCTTTGAGCCCTTCTTCACAACCAAAGAGAAAGGGAGGGGAACCGGGCTTGGTCTTTCCACTGTCTATGGAATTGTCAAACAGAGCGGAGGCGACGTCTGGGTTCACAGCGAAGTCGGACGGGGACCACCTTCGAGATTTATCTTCCGAAGGCAGAAGAAACAGAGGAGACCTTAAATCGGCCCCGCCCCCGGCCTCATCGCCTTCAGGGGTCCGAAACGATCTTATTGGTGGAAGACGAAGAGGCGGTTCGAATTCTCACAAACAAAACCCTTCGGAACTATGGATATCATATCTTGGAAGCAGGCAACGGTGAGGAGGCGATTCGGATCGTTAACGAGGGTCCCAAGGAAGATCCATCTTCTCCTAACCGATGTGGTCATGCCAGGAATGAGCGGCCGTGAGGTGGCAGAACGGATATCCCCCCTGTTTCCGGAAATGAAGGTCCTCTATATTTCGGGATATACGGATTCAGCCATTGTTCATCATGGAATTCTGGACCCAGGAACTGCCCTTCTGCTCAAACCCTTTAGGCCGGACGCCCTTGCACAAAAGGTGCGAGAGATCTCTCGACCAGCCCCTCAACGGCGAGTTGATGTAGGAAAAATTGATTCATAACCTTAATCAGGGAATCGACAATTGGAGTTCCGACACATGAAAGAAATCATGACACCCCGGGAAGCAGCAGAATATCTCAGCATTCATGTTCGCACCATTTACCGTCTCGCAAAAATGGAGAAATTCCTGGTCGGAAGGTGGGGGAAGCTGGAGGTTCAAAAAGATTACCTTGGACGAATGGCTCTCCGGCAAAGAGAATATCTCACTGGAAAGATCGGATTAGAAAGCATGAGAGAAAAAATCTTGATTGTCGATGATGAGAAAGAGATCCGGAGCCTCCTCTCGAAAGCGCTCACGAAACATGGCGGCTTTCAGATCGACGTGGCGGAGAATGGGGAAGAAGCCCTGAAAAAGATAGAGAAGGATCAGTTTGATCTGGTCCTGACCGACCTGAAGATGCCGAAGATCAATGGCCTTGAGCTAATTCGTCGGGTGGCAACCAACCAGCCCAACACGCTCACTGTTCTGATGACAGGCCATGGAAGCATTGATTCCGCCATTGAGGCAATGAAACAGGGAGCAAGTGATTATCTCACAAAGCCTCTCAATCTGGACGAAATGTTCATCCGCCTTCGAAAGGTCCTCGAAGAACGAAACCGTTTTATCAGTCTGAAGGATTATGCGGTCGGAATTGGAGATGGCCAATCAAGAGCTCAAGAGGCTTGACCAGATCAAATCTGAATTTGTCTCAGTCGCCTCCCATGAATTGAGAACACCCTCTGGCTGCGATTAAGAATTCCGTGCACCTCATCTTGAAGGGAAAGACGGGGGAAATCAACGAAGCTCAAACGAAATTCCTGTCGATGGCTGAAAGAAATATCGATCGCCTTACCAATATCCTGAATGACCTCCTCACTCTCTCGAGGATCGAATCGGGAAAAATTGAAATGAGGTTGGAGGACGTTCGAACTCAAGGAATTCCTTGAATTGATCACCGCCTCACTTAAGACCTCAAGCCCAGGTCAAATCCATTCGACTGGAAGCAGATGTCGCGGAGGTTCTTCCCCTGGTTTATGGCGATCGGGAAAAGATCGAACAGATCCTGACCAACCTGATTGGAAATGCCCTGAAATTCACTCCAGAAGAAGGAGAAATGCTCGTCTACCGCCCAACCTCATCACGGCTACCAAGAGGGGAAAGGAGGCCAGATGGTCTCTGTATCGGTGAAAGACACCGGCATCGGAATCTCCGCGGAGCATCTGGAGGCCATCTTTGAGAAGTTTTATCAAGTGGAAGGTTCCTTGCAGCGGTCCGTGGGTGGAACGGGATTAGGACTGGCCATCACCAAGGGATTGGTTGAAACCATGAATGGCAAGATCTGGGTTGAGAGTGAGATTGGGAGCGGGAAGCACCTTCACCTTTACCCTTCCCGTTTCGAAAGGGGAGAGGAGAGAACCCCAATTTCGTCTACGTCCTTGACAGAGAGTTTCAGCATGCCCAGTCGAACTCACACCCCCCTGACTCTCTTTTTCATGGAAGTATCTGATCAGAGAGCTGAAATGATCCGATGATCTCCTCAGCCAACTAGAGGAAAGAGTCAAGAAATGCTTCTGCAGAAAGATCAGATCTGGTGCTGAGAAGGGAACGGGAAAAACTGATCTTCGCGCTCTGCGAAACGGATCGAAAAGGGGCCCAGGATCATTCAACACCGGATCGAAGAGGAATTCCATCAATATCCATTAAAAGACTCGGAGCAATCCTTGGGTCTCAAGATCGGATTTGCCACTTATCCTGACGAGGCCCTTTCAAAGAGGGAACTCTTCAGGAAAGCCAAAGAAGGCTTAAGGAGGTCACCATGAATCCAAAGAAAATCTTGGTCGTTGATGACGAACCCGATTTGGTGGAAACAATCCGTTTTCCCCTGGAGATGGAGGGTTATCAGGTTCTCGTCTCCTACAATGGCGAAGATGGCTTAAATCAGGCGAGGAGAGAAAACCCGGATCTGATCATTCTCGATCTCATGTTGCCAAAACTGGATGGGTACAAGGTCTGTCGTTTGTTGAAGTTTGACGAAAGGTATAAACACATCCCCATCTTGATGCTAACGGCCAAGGTCCAGGAAAAGGACAGGATCCTTGGGAAGGAGACCGGGGCAGATGAATATATGACCAAACCCTTTGATATCGACAAATTGATGGAAAAGGTGAAGTTTCATTTAAACAAAACAGGGTGAATGGAACAGGGGCCAAGGGGTCGGGAGTTCCGGTGAAGATTTTAACCTTGAACCCTTAGAGGGATTAAATTCATGCCGATCTTTAAATATCGCGTGAGAGACCAATCGGGGAAGGCGATTGCTGGGCACCATTGATGCCCCTACCCTTCAAGGGGCAGGAGACCGTCTCCATCAGCTTGGATATTTTCCTATCGCCGTTGAAGAAAAAGAGAAAGAAACCCCGGCTCTTGACCTATCTGATCTCTGGAAACGATTTCAAGAAGGTGAAACTGGAGACTCTCGTCCTTTTCAGTCAGCAGCTCTCCACCTTATACAAAGCCGGACTCCCTCTGCTCACCTCCCTATTAAGTCTAAAGGAAGCGGCAGAAGATAAAAGATTAAAACTGGCCTTAGAAAACATCTGCCGCCAGATTGAAGGCGGAAATACACTCTATGGAGCCATGGCCAGCCAGCCCGATGTCTTCTCATCCATCTATACCAGTATGGTCCAGGCTGGAGAAACCTCTGGAAGGTTGGGAGAAGCGCTGGACCGTTTTGTCACCCTTGCGGATCGAGAAATGAGAACCCGGCAAAAGGTGAAGGAAGCGACCCGATATCCAATCTTGGTTCTCTTCACCCTGGCCATTGCGTTTGGTGTTCTCATTGCTTTCGTTATACCAAGATTTGCTCAGGTCTTTGCCCAATTCAAGACCCCCCTTCCCTTGCCTACACGGATCATGATCGGAGTAAACACGATCTTTCAAAACTATTGGTATCTTATCCTTCTGGCATTATTTGGAATTCCTCTTATGATCAGACATTATCTCAGAACCGAGAAAGGGAGATATCTATGGGATCGGCTTAAAACCCGTATCCCGATGCTCGGTTCCCTCTATGTGAAGTTGGGGCTCTCCCGGTTTACCTATACCTTCGTCATGCTAAACCGGAGTGGAATTCCAATCCTCCAGACCCTCGAGATCACCTCCAAAACCCTTGACAATGTCATCCTTTCCCAAACCATAGAGAGGATGGGCCAGAAGATAAAGGAGGGTTCATCCCTGACCGATGCAATGAGGGACTCTGGCCGCTTCACTCCTCTGGTGATCCAGATGATTTCCGTCGGAGAAACATCCGGAACCCTGGATGAGATGCTGATGCGAACCACAGAATATTATGACATCGAGATTGAAAATGGGATCAAAAGATTGTCCACCTACATCGAGCCTATGCTCACACTTTTCTTTGGAGTGGTCGTCCTTTTTTTGGCCCTGGCCGTGTTTCTGCCTTGGTGGAATATGGCCTCGCTATTCCGATAGCATTTGGAGACAAGGATGGAGATTAAAGATTCCGAACTCCGAACTCATTACTCCGAACTCTTTGTTCGGCAGTCGGGGATGACCCTCTGTCGAACTCATCCTGATGGTGGTCATCATGGGTATCCTCTCTGCTGTCGTGATCCCTAAATCTAACTTGACGACGACTTCGACAGCCTCGGTCAATGGAGCTGCCCAGATGATCGCCTCGGATATCCGATATACCCAGGAGTTTGCCATGGCCAACCGGATCTCGAAGAGTGTCGTTTTCACTGCGGGCTCATCGGTTTATACTTTCAATCCTTCAAGCGGTTTAGATCCTTCCGGTCGACTCCCTTCAGGGGTAACGGTTGGCAGTAATTTCACGATCACCTTTAATTCCCTCGGGGAACCCACCGTAGGAGGAGGTGGATCAGTGACGGTCTCGATTGGCGGACAGACGAAAACGATCAGCGTCGTGAACTATACCGGAAAGGTGAACATTTCATGATAGTTCGAGTATGCTGATTCGAAGAAATAAAATTAGTAAATCCGATAAAGCGGGAATCAGATCCATAAAGGGGTACGCAGGAATGACAACAAGATCGAATCGTGTAAATCATAGAGGCTTCACCCTTATCGAGATCCTTGTCGTTATCGTTATCGCAGGTATCCTCTTGCCTGTCATCGTCGTTCCTTTTGTAACAGGCATTCGAAGGAGTGAATAAGCCGGAAATGGTAACCACGGCAATGTATCTCGCCCATCAGAAGATGGAAGAGTTCATGAAGTATAATTACTGTAATGCAGCTCTAAACCCCACTGCCCTCACCTCATATGCCGGCATTACAGGGTTCTCGGGCTACCAATGGCAATGGTCGATATATTATGTAGACAACAATTTCCAAAATCAAGATCTCGTAACTGACCGAGGGTATAAAAGGATTCTTGTTCGTGTGAGTGATCCAATGCTTAGTATTTATGAAATTTACTCGGTGGTGACTCGGTGGTGACGAATTTTCCGTAATTAGAAAGGGGTCCAGGGGCCCAGGGTTCAAGGGGTCAAGAGAAATATGGTAAAACATTACAACGAATTAAAGGACTGGCAGAAAGTATACCGCCGGGGTTTTATTAAACCGATGAGAGATTCACTCGAATCCTCGAACCCTCAAATCCTGGAACCCTGCTCTAAAGGTTTTACCCTAATTGAAATTATCGTTGTGATTGTGATTTTGTCCATTGTCGCGGCTATTACCATTAACTTCTTGGTTAGCAGTCTGAGAATCTATACAATGACCGTCAATCAAAAGACCCTTTTTGATGAAGGGAAATTGGCATTGGAGAGGATGTGCAGAGATATCCGGGATGCAAGGAGCATTACAGGAGTTACAGCCAGTTCGATCACTTTTGTGAGAGACGATGCAACCGCTTATGATGTTGCAGGAGAAACGATCATTTTTCAACGTCAACGCAGGCAGCACTCCAAAAAGTGAAGGCCTCACCTGCTTCAACCAGCACAATGGCCAGCAATGTTACTACATTTGCCGTGACGAATGCTACCAACGAGATCCTGCTACAATTAACACTTCAATTGACCAGTGGAGAGAATGTGACCCTGCAAACAAAGGTCTATCCCAAAAACCTTGCAAAGGATCTAAATTATAAGAACCTCTACCAAAACTGGATGGAGTATACAAGTCCATGAAAAACTGTTCAAATGCAGTAGGGGCGGCCCTCTGCGGCCGCCCATTAACAAAAGGGTTCCCCAATTCGGGAGCCCACAGAGGGGCTCCCCTACATAGCTTGTCATTCCTGCGAAAGCAGGAATCCATATCCTTTTTCAAGAACCACACCTGGATTCCCGTTTTCACGGGAATGACACAATCGAAATTCAAAGGAAGGTTGGGAGGGATTTTCTTTCTGAAAAATTCAAAAGGCATTTCGGTCCTCTTCCTGGTCATTGCCATGCTGCTGATGGTTACGATCGGGTATGTCTTCTCTTATTTGATCCCCACAAAACAGAAATCCGTGCTCTTTCCTATCCAATCCAATCAAGCCTTCTTCATCGCTCAATCCGGCGCCGAATTTGCTGTCCGCTATGCCAAGGATCAAGGTTGGACAACGACAGCTCAACTTGCCGGATTGACCGGTATGACAAGAAATCTTGGAGCAGGAAGATTCACCTTGACTTATACAAACACCGCTCCCAATCTTGATACCCTGACTTCTGTCGGACGAAGTCCCCATTGGCACTGCAAGAAGGAGCGATTAGTGGTTTCCAATTTTACCAGTTTCTTGTACTACTTCGTCTACCGTAAGTCAATTACGGTACAGGCGGGGCAGGTAAGTAATGGCCCCCTTACTAATTTTCCCATGCTCGTAAGTATGACAGACCCTAATCTCGCAACCACCGCAAACGGTGGACATGTCGCTAGCTACAATGCTGGTACCAACGATCCTTGGGACATTATCTTCGAAGCTCTGGACGACACCACTTGCGGGGGGGCCGGGACCGCGCCCTGTAAGTTAAACCATGAAATTGAAACATATGTTGCATCGACAGGGCAACTCGTTGCATGGGTAAGGGTTCCTTCTATTAATAACGGCACAGTCATTTACATGTATTATGGAAATAGCTGTATGCCATCTTCCACGCAGAATGCGAGGGGGGTCTGGGATGCTAACTACAGGGGGGTGTGGCATCTCAGTCAGAATCCAACTGGCACAGCTCCCCAAATGAGAGATTCCACGGCGAACGCATACAATGGCACGGCGGTTGGATCGTTTGTCGCCGGCGACCAACAAGCAGCCGTGATCGATGGAGGTCTTAACTTCAACGGCACAAACGACGAGATACAGATAGCAGCGGCGGCCCTCGGTGCCACTTCGGTAACTGTTTCTGCCTGGATTAGGGTCAAGAGCTTCAGCGAAACTACATTCTCTGCCAATCCCGGAATAATTTAGGTGCGGTTGTTTTCAGCACAAGGAACGTGGACGGGAACGTTTCCCCGACGCTTGTGGTATCGCCGGCATCTGGTGGAGCTGGAACCCAGAACGGGCTTGTGTTCTGTAACGACACCGCCAACGTTGCAATGGGAGCAAAGGGCGCCTCGGCAATCGCACTTAATACGTGGTACTACGCTGTCGGTACGTTCAGCTGCAGCGGCACCGCGCACATTCGCAGGCAACTGGAATGTGTACCTGAACGGCACGCAGAACAACGGCGCGACAAATAACTTCAATTTTGCGGGCACGGCCACCGGCAACTTCACTGGCGCAACGTGGAGGCTTGCAAATAACGCTCAGTGGCCGAACTTTAGTAACGTCATTCTCGACGAAGTTCGTGTATCAAACACCGTGCGTTCCGCCGGCTGGATCAGGACCGAATACAACAACCAGAACGCTCCTGCTTCTTTTTATAGCGTAGGGCCCGAGCAAAAATTGAGGCAGGGGCTCCTTAAGGAGTTATATATGACAGAAACGATCGGTTTAGATATTGGTTCTCATTCGATTAAATTGGTCGGTCTTAAGATGACCTCCAAAGGGCCTTTCCTGACCTGCCTGGGGATGAAGGAAATTCCCCGGAGAAAGGACGAAGGGAATATCGATTCCCTCATTGATACCCTCAGGACCCTTTTAAAGGAGGTCCCCTTAAAAACCAAAAAGGTGAGGGTGACGGTTTCTGGAAGGGGAGTGAACCTCATCCGGCTGACCCTTCCCTCCATGCCCAGGGTCGAAATGTAGGAGGCTGATACGCTGGGAGATAAAGGATCAGCTCCCCTTTCCTATTGAAACAGCGCGCATCGATTTCCATATCCTTGATGAGTTTGTCGAAGAAGGAGTCAAGAAACTGGATCTGATGGTAGTCGCCTGCCCGAATCATCTCATTGACCGAACCCTCTCCATCGTGGAAGGGGCTGGTCTTCAAACAAGCCACTCGATATTGCTCCCTTTGCCCTCTGGAATGCCTGTGTCTTGCATGACCAGGCAGGGAAAGAAGAAGTGGTTGCTTTGATCGACCTTGGCGCAGAGAAAACAGGCATCCACCTCTTCAAGAATGGGAAGTTACAATTCAGCCGAGAGGTCACCCCTGCTGGAGACGATATCACCCGAGCCATCATGGAAGGCCTGGGCCACGAGGCGGATCCCCGCCTGCTTTATGAACAGGCTGAGAAGATAAAACAAAGTGTAAGAATCCCTTCCAAGGACGATTCAGAGAATTTCGATGAGGTTTTGCAGCCCATCGGAAAAGCCAAAGTCCAGGAAGAATCGACGCCTCAATCGACATCGCTTTGGATGAGGCCTGTCCTGGAGAGACTCGTGTCTGAGATCGGCCGCTCTCTGGACTACTATCGAACCCAGTTTAATGTGGAGAGAGTAAATCGGCTCCTTCTGACCGGTGGAGGCGCCTGCCTGAAGAACATTGCCCCCTTTCTATCCAATGAACTTCAGCTGCCAGTCGAAGAGTTTAATCCGATAAGGGAGATTCCTTTTGACGCAAAAAAAATGGATGCCCCGTTATTGGATCAGAGGGGAACTCATTTTACTGTGGCCCTTGGGTTGGCTCTCTCTGAATCGAAACGGATCGAACTACTTCCCATTAGAGAACCTCTCTGGTCCAAGATTCGTTCCAGAATGGGGATCTTCATCCTCATCCCCTTGATCCTCTTTTTGGGCTTTTCAGGAATCCTATGGAAAATGAGTGGAGAAGTAGCCACCCTTCAAAAAGACCTTGATCTAAAGATCGCACAGGTGAAGGACCTTGAAACCTTGAGGACAAAGTTGACCCTCTTGAAAGAAAGAGAGGAAAAGACGAAGCAGGACCTCCTTCTCCTGCCCGCGTCGAGCACTGTTTCCATCCCCTACCAGGAGATACTGAGAGAGGTCAGTCAGGTGGTACCCGGTAACATGACCTTAACCCTTTTCGAAATCCAGGCCAAAGGGAAACCTCTTAGAAAGGGACCCCCGTCCCTAAAATCTCAGGGAGAAGAATCCCTCAAGGATGGGCAGAAAGAACTCCATCTCACAGGCCTTGCCTTTGGGAGCGATCTCTACTGCCTCACCGCACTGGCCCAAATCATCGAAGGGCTTGAAAAAGCGCCTTTCTTCAAAAATGCAAAATTGATCTCAGCCGATGAAAATAAGCATTACAATCAGCCAGGAACGGAATTTGAGATCATCTGTGACCTCAATCCTAACCAAAAATATCTCTCCAATAATCCCCTCCCCCTTTTGATGGAGGAGGGGCAGGGTGGGGGTGGACTGTTCAGCAAGAATCTAACTTCCAGAGAAAAGAGGAGAAACGATAATCCATGACACTAAAGCGCAGAGAAAAGGTGCTCCTTCTTTTTGCCTTCATCGCCATTGCGATCCTGGTCTTCGATCAAATTTACTATACTCCTCAAAGCCGCAGGATCTCAAGGCTCAAAGAAGAGGTCAAGGCAACTGAACTCAAATCGAATGAATTCCTTTTATTGGTCAAAGGGAATCGAAACAGAGGAGGCAGAGGTTTCTCGCCTTGAGAAGGAACTGCTGGGATTAAAACGCGTACCCTCAGCAGGGATCGATTCGAAGCCTTCCTCAGGCATTTGGCCAAGGAGAGCAACCGCCTTCCGCTGAAAATGATCTCTCTGATGGCACAAGAAGAAAGGGCGCCATCCCGGGAGGAAAAGAAGGAACCTTCTCCATCCCAATATAAGAAGGTTAATCTCCAGATGGTCCTTCATTCAGATTTCAACTCCTTGGAAAGCTATCTAAAGGCAATCGAAGAACTTCCGTTTCTTGTGGCCATCAATAACCTCCAAGTCGAAAGGGATGAGAAGATCTTTCCCCTTTTGAAGGTAACCTTGGGGCTGACAGTATATCTCGTACCATCCTGATCGAGGGACAAAGATGAAGAGAAATCTAAACATCGCTTTGGCTTATTTGATCTTCTGCATTTCTTTCGGGAACCCTGATGGCTGACTGGACACTTGCCCAACCGGCAAAAACCCTGGATCCAGAAAACAAAAGGAACCTTTAAAACAGGAGAACGATGGGACCAGCGGGAAAGCGAGATCCCTTTCTTCTGCCCCGGGGAGTCCGTAACCTCACGGATATGGCGAAAGATCCCTCATCGAAGTCGAATGATAAACCTAAGGATATTCCATTGCCGATCCCTGGAGGTTAAAGCCATTCTCATCAGTGATCGCCTCCGTCTGGCCTCCATTGATCATCAAATTGTGACAGTTGGAGACCTCATCCATGATGAAAGAGTCCTTGAGATTCAAACGGACCGGGTCGTCCTGGAAAAAGGAGATAAAAAAAGGACTCTCTTATTAAAACAAAGCCCTGTTCGACTCACCATTGAGGAGGGTAAAAGAAAGGGAGAAAACCGATGAAAGCAAAAACCTGTCTTCATCCTTTTATTGAGTCTGCTATTGGCAGTAGGCTGCGCCACTCCGCCCAAAAAGGAGCGAATGAAGCTTCCTTCTCAGACGGCTGAGGCCACTCCAACTCCACCGCCAGAAGAGAAATTGAAGGAGCTGGTCGTTCCCCAAAGAGAGGAAGCCAAAAAGATTCAGGAAAAACTCTTCTCCTTTTTTGCGAGGGACGCAAATATCCAGGATGTCCTTCTCGCCTTTTCAAAGGAGAGTGAACTTAATATCGTTCTCGATCCCGAATTGAGCGGCAAGGTTACCATTGACCTCAAGCGTGTGACCCTGAAAGAGGCCCTTGATGCCATTCTGACTTCCCTCGGATGGACCTACCGTTTGGAGGAAAAGTTTATTAAAGTCTTAAGGCCTCAAATGGAAACCCGCCTCTTCACATTGAACTATGTCGCAACAAAGCGAAGTGGAAAAAGGGAGATTTATGCAAGTAGCGGAGGAGGATTAACGACCGGAACCCTCTGGGACAACCCGCAGGAACTCTCCCCGGACAGCAAACCCCTGCCACATCGTCAACTCGAACCGGATACAGTGACCTCGTCAGTATCGATGACATGGACCTATGGAAGGAGATCCAGAAGGGCTTAGAAACCATCATCTTCGGATCGACCGAAGAGAAAGGGGGAGCACCAGAAGCTGAAAAAACAACCTGGACAAGAACCGATGGAAAGGGTAAAAAACTGATCATCAATCGGTCCACTGGGGTCATCCTGGTGGCCGACTACCCCGTCAATCTGAATAAGATCGCCACCTACCTTGAGACCATCGAGGGAAGTTCTCAACGGCAAGTCACCATTCAGGCGAAGATCGTCGAGGTGACCCTCTCTGACGACAACCGCGAAGGGATTAATTGGAAGGTGATCCAGAGCCTCCCGCGGTCATGACCAACTTAGCCTGGGGTCTTACTGATAAGACAGGAACCGCTGGATTCCCTGGAGGACCGAGTGGCTATCTGACCGGGACTGGAGGGACGGGGACGACATCATCGACGATACAAACCCCAGGTCTCTTTAAATCGAGCCCCTACGGAGGCATTCTCGCTTTCGGTGCCGGAGGAACGGATGTGGTCCTTTCCGACATCATGCAGGCCATTTCAGAACAGGGAGATGTAAAGGTTCTCTCCAGCCCTACCATCTCCACCCTCAATAATCAGAAGGCCATCATCCGGGTCGGAAACCAGGATGTCTTCTTTGTGACCGGAGCGATTGCCACTCAGACCACAGTCACCCAGATCATCCAGCCCATGACCATCGATATCGGCATCATCCTGGATGTGACACCCCAAATTGCCGAAGATGGGACCATTATCATGAATATCCATCCCAGCATCACCGAAAAGACAGGCGAGAAAACGACTCCCGATGGAAAACGACCTTTCCTCTTCTAAGCGTCAGGGAGACCGATACAACCGTGAAGGTCCAGGGATGGGCAGACCATCATCATCGCGGGTCTGATACAGGAGAAGACTGAAAAGAACTATACCGAAGTCCCTGGACTAAAATCGATCCCTCTGTTAGGCGGATTGTTCCGATACAAAACGGAAACGAAAAAGAATACCGAACTGGTGATCATGATCACCCCTACCCTTCAAATCGGGAAGAGGGTGGAAGACTTTTCAACGAAATAGGAGGGCTTCGGTGTATAAAGAATTTTATGGCCTCAGAGAAAAACCCTTTACCCTCACGCCCGATCCCCAGTTTCTCTATTTGAGTGAGGGCCATCGGACAGCCATTGAATCGCTTCTCTACGGCATCCATCAGAGAGAGGGATTTATGGTCCTCACGGGTGATATCGGCACGGGAAAGACAACGATCTGCCGAACCATTCTGGGAAGAGTGGACAAAAGGGTGAAGACGGCAGTCATCTTTAACTCTTTCCTGACGGAGGAAGAACTGCTCGAATCAATCCTCCTCGATTTTGGGTTCTCATCAAAGGGAAAAACGAGGAAGGAGCGAATCGATGGTCTTAACCGTTATCTGATCCACTTGCTTTCCAGGGGCGAAAAGGCAGTGCTCATCATTGACGAAGCCCAAAACCTCTCTATTCCCGTTTTGGAGCAGATCCGGATGCTTTCCAATCTCGAGACCGAAAAGGAGAAGATGCTCCAGATCATCCTGCTGGGCCAGTTAGAACTCGATGAGAAACTAACCTCCCCCGAACTGAAACAGTTGAATCAACGGATTGCGGTCCGCCTCCGCCTCCACCCCCTTACCCAGGTCGAAATGGAAAACTACGTCTATCAGCGGTTGACCGTGGCCGGGGCTTGTGGGAGTATCACCTTTTCAAGATCCGCCTTTAAAGAGATTTACAAATTCACCAGAGGGACTCCCCGGTTAATTAATCTTCTCTGCGAGAGGATTCTACTGGCAGGATTTGTCGAGCCGACTTACCATTTCGACAAAAGGATCATTAAGAAGGCCGAAGAGAGCCTTCTCGCGGGAAACGCGGAGTCGGTTCCTTCCCTCCTTCGAGGGTTGCGGAGACGGTTCTCCTCTGTGAGAGTTGCCTCGCTGATGGTTTTCTTAATCTTCATTGCAGGCTTGGTCCTATCGAGCCAGAATTCCCTGTCATCTCTTCGGGTGACAAGAAACTTCATCTGGGAAGGGGTTCAGACCTTCCACTCCCAGATCTTGGGAATTGCCCAACCTGTGTTTTCCAATATGTCCTTTGATAAAGATCTTCATCCAGACCCCCAGGATCAAGGATGCTAAGGATTCAAAAGGGATTCTGGAGGAGAAGACGAAATGAGTCTCATTATTGACGCTCTAAGAAAGGCCCAGCAACTCCGAATCCAAGATGCCCAGGGGGTTCCATTCCTTAGATCTCGGCAACCCTCCGATGGGAGGAGGAAAACAGCGTCCTGGAAAAAGATGGTTTATTCTCGGCTTGGGCCTTTTCGGGTTGCTCATCGTATCAGGGATGGTTGTTTTGAATCCCTTCTCCTCGTTCCAGGAGAGGAAACCGCTTCTCTCAGTCGCTCTTTCGGAGAAAAATAGGCCTTCCATACTGATAACAGAAAAAGAACCTGAAGAACCTGCGAAGGTGCTTCCTCCTCTTTCCAGAGAGTCGGAAAAACCCATGGTCAGCAGTGAATCACTGGAGACGAAGAAGGACGAACCTCTCTTAAGACCCATAAAAAAGGAGGAGAAGCTCAAGATATCGAAACCGGTTCAAGGGTTCCCGGTCAAGAAACCGTCGCTCTCCCTCAGAAGAAGGCTCCTCCTCAACCATCGAAAACGTCGCTCTCATCAAAGGAGGAGGGTCCTCTAAGTCCTGCCGATGAAACCCGGGAGATCTTCAAGCCTCCCTCTCCTTCTGCGGAGATTCTTCTCTCTTCAATCAAGGCGTCCTTTATCAGAATCAGAAGGAGACAGCCAAGGCCATCCAGGCCTACCAGAAGGTTATTGAATTGGACCCCGCCTATTTCGAGGCCTACAACAATCTGGGCCTCCTCTATCAGGAGATCGGCGATTTTGACCGGGCCATCAGGCCTATCAGAGGTCGATCGAAATCAATCCCGGCTATGAGAAGGCCCTTAACAATCTCGGGATCCTTTTCTATCTTAAAGATCGCTATGAAGAAGCCTTGGAATCCTTTCAGAAGGCCATCGCCCTTCATCCCGAGAATATGGAAAGCTATCTTAACCTCGGGATCCTCCTCAAAAAACAGGGACAATGGGATAAGGCCATGGACTCTTTTCAGAAGGCCCTCGCCATCAATCCCAATCAGTGGAGAGACGCATTACAATATCGCCCTTCTTTACGAACAGATCAACCAATTCGGACTTGCAATAGATCATTATCAGAAATTTATTCAACTGTCCTCAAGGACGCTATCCCGTTCTCGTCTCGAAGGTTCAAAGGCATCTGGACGCCCTCTTCAAAAAGGAACGGGAGAAAAATATAATAAAGAAAGGGCAGGATATGCCTGAGGAGAAAAAAAATTTTGGCGAATTTCTGATGGGCCAGGGAGTCATCACCGCAGAACAGTTGAAAAAGGCCCTCCAGGAGCAAAAGCGGGGAGAACGGATCGAACAAGCCCTTGTCCGCCTGAAATTCACGAAGGAAGATGTCGTCCTCCAGTATCTGGCCGATTACTTCAATCTCCCCTACGTCGATCTCGATACCTATTTGATCGATGAAAAGGTCCTGAAGCTCGTTCCGGAGGAGATCGCCCGGCGTCATACCGTAATCCCGCTTTTCAGAGATCGGAAATGCGTTAACCGTGGCCCTGACCAATCCTCTCAACATCCTTGCCCTGGATGAGGTCCGGAACAGAGTCAAGACCGATGTGGAAATCGCCCTCAGCACGGAAAAAAAGATTCAGCGGGCGATTGACCAGCACTACGGCGTGACGGCGGCAATGTTTGAGACGACCCTGGGCCAATGGGTCAAACGAAACGATCCTTCTGCGGAGCCTGCTGACTATCGAAAAACTTACGCCCTTGCAACAAAGGAACCCACTGGAAACCCTATCGATGACGCTCCGGCAGCTCGACTCTTCGACCTCGTCATGACCCAGGCCATCCGGGATCGTGCCAGTGATATCCATCTTGAACCCGATGAAAAAAGCCTGCGTGTCCGCTTCAGGATCGATGGGTTTCTCTACGAATTTCTCACCCTTCCCAGACAGATCCATCCTCCCCTCACCTCTCGGATCAAGATCCTGGCAGAGATGGACATTGCAGAGACCCGGCTTCCTCAGGATGGAAACCTCAATGTCAAGCTCGAAAAGCGAAGTTTCGAGATCCGGGTCTCCACTTTCCCTACCATCTATGGCGAGAATGTCGTCCTCCGGCTCTTAGACCAGACGAGTTCCCTGATGAAGCTCGAAGATCTCGGTTTCTCAGAGGAGATGCTCCTTCATTACAAGCAACTGATTCAAAAGACCGAATGGCATCCTCCTTGTTACCGGACCGACCGGAAGCGGTAAGACCACTACCCTCTATGCTTCACTGAATCTCATCAATTCGATGGAAAAGAATATCATTACCATTGAAGACCCGGTAGAATATCGTCTACCCCTCATCCGCCAGACCCAGGTCAATCCCAAAGCCGGGATCACCTTTGCCGCAGGTCTGAGGTCCATTCTTCGGCAGGACCCGGATGTCATCATGGTAGGAGAGATCCGAGACCGGGACACCTCGGAAATTGCCCTTCAGGCAGCCCTGACCGGCCACCTCGTACTCAGCACACTCCATACGAATGATGCGCCGGAGGCTATTACACGGCTCGTCGATATTGGCGTCGAACCCTACCTGATCTCCTCCTCCATCCTTGGGGTTCTGGCGCAACGCCTCGTCCGAAAGATCTGCCCGGACTGTAAAACATCCTATCCGGCAGACTCAAAGATCATCGGTGAACTGGAGTGAGGCGATGGCATCGTTGAAGGAGCCCCTGACCCTCTATCGTGGGAAGGGGTGCAAAAACTGCAAACAATCAGGATACTGGGGAAGACTTGGGATTTATGAACTCCTGGTCATGAATGAAGGACTAAAACAGCTCATTTCTGAAAAGGCTCCGATCCAGCTGATTCGGAAGACGGCAAAGGAAACGGCTGGGATGATAACCCTGAGAGAGGATGGCCTGAGAAAAGCAGAACAGGGAATCACCACCCTCGAAGAGGTCATCCGGGTGGCATAGGGAAGGTCCTTCTAAACAGATTGTATTTGATGATCCAGTAAAGGGCTGCAATGCCGTCTTTCCAGTTGATCTTTTTCCCCTCGGAATAATCCCTACCCCAGTAGGAAATGGGAATCTCATAGATCCGGCAGCCCAATTGAGCAGATCTTTGCTGTGATCTCCGGCTCAAAGCCGAAACGCTTGCTTTCAATTGTGATCTTCCTGAGGACCTCCGTCTTAAAGATCTTATATCCGGTCTCCATATCCGAGAGGTTGAGGTCCGTCAACATATTCGATAATGTGGTGATGATCCTATTGCCGACCGCATGCCAGAAGAAGAGGACCCGATGAGGCCCACCCATAAATCGAGAGCCATAGACCACATCCGCCTTCCCATCGAGGATCGGAGCCATCAGACGAAGGTATTCAGAGGGATCATACTCCAGGTCCGCATCCTGAATGATGACCAGTTCCCCTGTGACGTGAGCGAGACCGGTGCGGATAGCGGCCCCCTTACCCTGATTGGTTTCATGAAAAAGGACCTTTACCTCTTCCCCGTTTCTTTCGAGGAGTTCCCGGGTTCCGTCCGTGGAGGCATCATCAACGACGATCACTTCTTTTTCAATTGGGACTTTCTTCACTCTTTCGATCACCTTCAGGATGGTCCTGGCTTCATTAAAGACCGGGATGATCACCGTCAGCTTCAATTTAAACCTCCCTTCCATCCTTTTCCGCGATAGCGATCAATGATTGTCCTATTACCGTGGGGATAACTCTCTCAAAAAGAATAAAGAAAGGAACCAGTTGATTGAAGAGCCTGACCTGCCGGACGGGCAAGAGCCGTCTCCTCATGACTGTCCCGTTTAAAAACCATCCCAAGACCCCAAACCCGTTCGAAAAGGTGAGCTGGCATATCTTGAACCCCTGGGCTTTGAGCTTTTGATGAAGTTCTCCTTTACTGTAACGTCGAAAATGGCCAAGCTCCCGATCGAGGCCATTATATAGCCATTTCAGTGCAGGAACAAGCAGGATGAGCCTTCCTCCCGGTGGGAGCAATTGATAAATATGGGCCAGGGCTTTTTCATCCTCCTCAATGTGCTCCAGAACATTGGAACAGACAATCGAATCGATTTTCCTGTCAAGCTCTTCGGGCGGGGGCATCGAATGTCCCAGAGGAAAACCCTTTTCAGATTCGGATGACCACGGAATTTATTCTCTACAGTTTTAAGATAATCTTCATTCACATCGGTGGGAATGACCTTCCCGTGTTCGAGCAGCAAACCGGTCAGGTGTCCCGTTCCGCAGCCCACCTCCAGGATCGTTTCGCCAAGCCAGGGCCTCATCTTTTCAAGGATCCATTGATGGTATGCAGGAGCCTCTTCCATGATCGAAAGGGTCAGGGTATTTGCTTTTTGAATATCCATTCCATTAGCCTTTTGAAACCTTGACCTTATTCCGGTTTACGAATCCAATGGCCAAACAAACCAGCAACCCAAACAAGGTCATTGCAGCGCCCAGTTTAAAACTGAGGGGATCGTAAACAAAGAGAACCTCATGGGAACCGGCGGCGATGGGCAGGGCGCGAAAGACATAATTGGCCCGATAGATCTTTTCTTTGTAACCATCCACATAGGCCTTCCAACCCGGGAAATAGGTATCATTTAGAACTAAGAGGCTATCCTCGTTTGCCTTGACAGAGAGGCGCAATCGATTACTGCTCTCCGAAAGAATCTCCGCGCGGCTGTCATGGGCAAGAAGCGGTTGAGAAAAACTGGCCTTCAAAGCCTTCGATTGGCCAATAGCGGGAAAGTTTGCTTTTCCAGTGAATTTAGGTTCCTCTTCTAAGAAGACCGTCCTTCCAGGTTGAAAATCCTTTCCGGTGAGATTCGAAAGGATTGCCATCGGATCCATGACCCTGTAATCCTGGACGATCCATCCTCTCTTGAATGGGTTTTTATACCGGTATAGCTTAATGGTATTCTCCTTGACAAGATCCCCTTCCGTGCCCGGGAGTCCCTCAAGTCTTGAAAAGATCAGTTTAAAGCGAGGGTCCTGTTCAAGGGGAGTCACCGAGATGACATATCTCACTCCATAGAGATCGATCAGGTTTGTCGAAAAGATCGATGGCGTTTCTGTGAACGCTTTGTAGAGATCATCCACTCTTTTGAGGCGGATCACTTCAATTCCCCAGATGTCGTGAACCTGATGCAGCAAGTTCATGGAAGGGATATGCTTTTCTTTGATCACCTCAAGGGGAGTCGCATTCCCAATGAGGATCGAGGTGTCAATGGCGATGGTCTTCTTCGTCGAAAAGACCCGAAAAGGACCGGGGTCAGAGGTAATCTTTTCCAATATCTTGGTCTTTTGAAAGTAGTCCGTCGTCCTCTCTTTCCCGTAAAAGCCCATATTCCCGAAGAGATCGGCGATCAAAAGAAAGAGGACGAGCCCCTTGATCCATCCTTTCCATCGATTCTCAATACCGATTCGAATAAAGAGGAAAAATAGAGCCAGGTAGAAGAAGAAACGCTTGGCATTATAGAGATTTACGGAGAGGTCATTAAAGTCCGGAAAATCAATCCCTTTCCCCTTTAAGAAAGGGTAAATTCTCCTGTTGACCAATGACAAGAAAGAGGAGGATGAGCCCTGATAGGAGGGATAAGAGGATGGGAAGATTTTTTAAGGATTTCCGCCTTAATGCTTCAGATAATTCGACTAACCTCTGGAACCCTAATCCGGCGGTGATGGAAAGAACGAAAAAAAAGAGATAAAGGAATTTGGCGGGGTATCGGATCCCGTTAAAAAAAGGGAAATACTTGAAGATGAATGGGTAGAGGGGATTATGCGACCCCAGAGCTAAAAAAATAGAAAAGAACATCAAAACCAAAAACAGTCTCCGATTTTTTCCAAATCCCCCCACTTCATTCCTCTCCCCGTAGTGGGAGACCCTTACGCCATTCCTCTCCCCATAGGGGGAGAGCGGAGGGTGAGGGAAGAGGAAAAAAATCAGGCTCAGAATGAAGGGCAACCCGCCTGTATAGAGGGTCTTGAACCAGCATTGGGTAGCCCAATACTTCTTCATATCTAAGAAATATCCAAAGGCATCTGGAAGAAAGAACAAGAAAATATCTTTTGGAGCAAAGCTCCAAATGGTAGCCTCCTGATAAGAGATGCCATTTCCTCGGATGGAATGGGAATAGAGTTCGAGAAATGGAATCAGCTGGATGGCAGAGAGTAACAGAAAGAGAAGCGAAACAATGAAAAGGCTTTTGAACCTATTGAGTTGAACCCTCAACCCTCCCCACCCGAATGAATTGTTTGAAAAAGGATAGAATATTACCATCAAAAGGAGGACCAAAAAATTGCCATAAACAATTTCGATTCCACCTCCCAGAAAGGAAAGGGTCATCATGAGAGCACACAAAGCTTCATTTTTGAACCCTCGCCGGGAAATTGCCCTTCTAAAAAAGAGAAGGACGAGAGGGGTCCAGATGACCGAAAGAAGAACGCTGAGAAGGCTGTGGACTGAGAGGAGAAAGCCACTCAACATGAAAACCAAGCCTGAAAGAAGGGCCCCTGAGGGCTCCACATCGAGATCTTTCAGGAGAAGATAGACGAACAACCCGCCCAAAAAGAAATGTAAGAGGATGATGACATTGAAAGCCACGTCAAAGGGAAGAAAGAAAAACAGACCATTCAAGGGATACAGGACTCCATGTTGTGGATTCGCAAGGAAGGGGGAACCAGAGAATTGATAAGGGTTCCACAATGGCAAATCAAGGTTCTTAATGCTTTGAACCCAGAAAAATCTTGGAGGAATGAAATAGGGGCCTAAATCCCGTTCAGTAAGAAGGTACCGTCCATAAAGGAGATCATAAAAAAAGAAAAAGGAGGAAAAGAAAAGGGTCAGGCAAGCGAGTGCATCTGCTGACCTGACCCACTTCATTAGCCCTATTTTTACCTTATCAATCACAATAAGCTGACAGGATTAGTCCCTTCCTCACGAATTCTAATTGATTCCTTCCGGATCAGATTGTTACCAGATTCCAAATGCCCCCGCGCCAGCAGTAATCAAAATCTGAAGGTCGTGACAAGCACGAGGTGTTCTTCATCCCTTACCATGTAGCAACAGGCCCACTGATTGTTTGCGGGGTAGTTGGCACCGTAGCCGTTGTTCCATTTAGGGTAAATGTGTAAGTGCTGCCTCCAATGATACACGTAAAAGTGTTTGCGCCGATACCTGTTGTACCAACACCTTGGATCTGAGCAGCACCTACAATGTCGGTTATCGTGTAAGTGGTGCCAGATGCGGGGGTAATGATGCGCTGCGCAAACAAGAGAGAATTGGCACTTCTCAACCCCCCCAATACACCCCTTGCTGTACCATCGGCGGCTGCAGTGGTCAAGTCTATATATTTTGGAATCGCAACCGCTGCCAGGATACCAATAATGACGATGATCACAATCAACTCAACCAATGTGAACCCCCTCTGATTTTTCAACATATCCCTCCTCCTCCTGTCGTTTTTTCCGTCGATTCGATTCAATTTTATAAGAAAAAGCTTATCCCTAACCCCACACAATCAATTCAAGCGAAGTAAAACCCCTCTCCTTTTTATTACCCCCTATTCTCCTTGCTATAGGGATAGAATGAAATTAACCTCTTTAATGACAGAAACCATGCTCGATGTCAACTTTTTATACTGGAGGATTGAAAAAGTGTCTGCCCATAAACAGCCTTTTTCATCATGCCGGACTTGATCCGGCATCCAGGAGGTCTTGAAAGAACTGGATTCCGGCTTTCGCCGGAATGACGATTCTGATTGAGGTGGCAATTTATAAACACACTCTGAAGAGCAATATTTATGCCCAAAGGAGGAAATTTTAGAGAAGATTCATCCGAATAAAAAGTCATGTAATATCAATTAATTGGACAAGAATCATTAAATCATAAATAACGTCTGTTAAATGAACAGGAAATTGAATGGACAATTTTTGACCAGATAAAATGTCCATTTCTTACCTTCCCATATCAAAGAGGCTCTCCCCTCACCTGTATGAGCTGGGCGACAATACTCACAGCGATCTCTTCGGGTGTCTCTGAGTTGATGTCCAGTCCGATGGGGGCACAGACTCGTTCGAGGGTCTTTTTCGAAACCCCCTTCTTCATCAAATTTTGATAAAGGATGTGAATCTTTTTCTTGGAACCAATCATTCCGATATAGCGGGCATTGGTTTTAACGGCCTGTTCCAGCACAAACCCGTCATAGAGATGGCCCCGGGTGACAATGACAATGTAGGAAGAATCATCGATGTGGAGCTGATGGAAGGAGGTCTCAAATTCTGAGACAACGATCTCATCTGCTTCAGGAAATCGTTCTCGATTGGCAAATATCTCCCGATCATCAATGACCACGACTTTGAACTGGACCCTCTTGGCAAGGGGAGCAATCTGCTGTGAAACGTGTCCCGCCCCGAAGAGATAGACCGTCGGTTCAGAAAAGATCGGCTCTAACAAGACCTCCATCTTTTGGAAAAACGAATCACCTCTCTCCGCATCAAAGGCAATGAGCTTTGGCTTTCTCTCTTTCAACAGGGTCTCGATCTCTCCATGGATTCTTATTCCAACCCTTCTCGGTCAGAGAGGGTGCCGATCTTTTCTCCGGATGACTTGAACAATCCCTTGGATCCTTCTCCCTTTGAAAAATCCCCATCTACGGAGACCAGGGTGGCCAAAATGCCAGAGCCCCCTCTCTGTTTAATCCTCATGATCTCTCGATAGATATCGAAAGAGGTATCCTTTAGAGGCTCGATCAAGATATCGATATTCCCCCCGCAGATGAGTCCGCCTTCTGCCAGCTGCTCAGCGGTCAATTTAAACTGGAGGACATTCCCTTTACCTTTCTCCATGACCTCCTGTGCACTTTGCCATATCTCAGCCTCAACACACCCTCCGCCAATCGATCCCACAGAGGATCCATCTTCGCGAACCAGGTATTTGGCGCCCACCGCTCTCGGTGCGGAACCCGTCCGGGTAATGATCGTTGCCAGCGCAGCCTTTTCTTTTCTCTCAAGGGATTTCAAAATTTCAGCATAGATGTTTTCCACGATCCTGTTACCTCTACCCTCACTTTTTTGGTTGATCGATCTGAAATCTCAGATATTATTTTAATGATTTTTCCCCTTTGTCATCCGGTTAGTCTTCTCTTTTGTTTGGAGTTCTTTCGTTTCTTGAATCTTCGTCTCTACGCTCCTGAGCAAGGGGAATGAGGTAGAGCTTGTAAAAGACAGGGTCAGCCCATAACTCAAGTTCAGGGGCCACATCTCCCACACAGGCAGAAAAAGAAGACACGTTGTTATACATATTGAAATGGAATGAGAGGTCTTTCAACGATTTATAAAGTCTGATTGCCGCCATAAGATGCATCGGTTTCTCTCTCAAAATGATCAGTTGCTGGGCCCCTGTATCGATCGCCCCCTGGTCTTCCTCCAGTTTAGACATCCAAAGATTGCCCTCCTGGTATTTGATGTCTGCCTCGCCTCCCTGAATCGTCCGAGTAAGCCTCAATTGCGTCTCCTTTGCCTTCTCGATCATGCCCTCGACCCGATTGAGTAACTCTGTTCTCTCTTTTTTTGAAAGCTCATAGGTCTTGAATGAACTCTTTTCCATGAAAAAACGCAACGTATACTCTTCTGCAAAGCTTGCCGAGGCCAAAAACAAAAATAACGGGACCAAGCGAATAACCCTTCTCCAGTTCATCTCTGTTGTTCCCCCTGAACCATTAGAATTGATGATTTTGAAAAAAGACCTCTAAGACCGGCGGATCTCCCTTTAACTGTCCCAGGACGATTCGTTCAATCTGGAGATGTCTTTGGTTTAGGATCTTCCTGGCTATCCTCTTGCCCTTTTCCATCCCGTTGAGGATGTCCACCTTGTTGAGAAAAACAACGACCCGAGACAAAGTTGGCGCTCCCCTGAAGATCCCATCCGGATGAGTGATGAGAATCGCCAATGCCTCATCCGTCATTTGGCTTCCCAGAGGAAGCCCTGTCAGTCGGGAGGCATGCTCCGATCGGAAGATATTCTCTTCCCTCAACTCGACCTCCATTCCATCAACCCCGGCGAGAGCCACGACCAGAGTTGTATTGGAAGGAATGACAGGCTCTCCTTCCCTTGGAGCCTTGACAGGATGGCCGGCTGCCCCGTCGGCTTCGACGATGAGATATTCGATCTGTTCTGAACCCGACAATTCCGTAACGAAAGCAGAGGAAAATCCCTTGAGTTTCCCCGATTCGAGTCTCTCCTGTGCAATTGTAATATGACGGTAATAAGAGAGCTGCTCTCCTATGAACTTCTTGATCCTTTCGTTCTCCGAGTCGACAAATAGACAAGGAGACTCCTCCCGAGAGGGTTCTAAGATCTTGGTCGTCGTCGTTGTCACTACCCTCTTCCCTCTAAGAACCAATTCCCTGGCAAGGCGAAACATCAAGGTGGTCTTGCCACCGGCCCCAACGAGACTGATAACTTCCTTTACGCCTAATCCAAGGGACTCTGAAAGAAGGTCTGGCACTCGATGTATGAGGTTTTTCATTGAAATTGCTGGTCATTCAAATTAGAAAGCTACAATCATTGATTAAATCGATACAAAATGGCCTCCAGCACCCCCCCTCCAATCGCCCGGGCCTTTTCGGAAATGGAAAAACAAAGTTCCTTCTTGCCTCTCGGGTCGATATCTCCCACTTTCATCCCTTTATTAGCTTCAATCCCTTCTCGAAGAAGACCCCTGATGACACCGCTGATCATAGCGATGATTGGGTAATCATCGACGACCGCGACAACGGCCCCTTTGTTTACAGGGTCACCAATCGATTTCTGGGGACGAAAGACCCCGCCCTTCAATGTACGAAGAACTCGCTCGACGCTAAACCCCCCGATCTCACCGGGAGTCCCGGTATCGGGTTCCGCACTGCCATTTAAGATAACTCTCCCTAAATTGTGGCCCCGGTTGGTCTCGATCACAGCATGGACGTCTTCCCCCGCAGTAAACCCCGGCCCAAGGCCGATGACGAAGGCCGCATCGTTCAACCGGGTTCCTAAATTAAGCTTTGCAAGAATGGCATCGATGACGACATCCGGTTTTAAGTATTTTCTTGTCTTCATCCCGTCAGGATCGATCAGAAGAGGGATTTCCCCACCCTTCCAGGCGGACTGGATCTCCTCTGGATGAGAGACTGCTTTGGCGCGAATCCCTTCGACCTCTTTCACGCCCTCATAGACTGCCTCACAAAAAGAGACCTCTCTCCGCACGGCAAGGGGGTGCTCAATCTCAAGCAAACAGATCTTAAAATGGGACCGGTAGAGCCGGTGGGCAACACCGCTTGCCATCTCGCCTGCCCCTCGGATCAAGACAATCAACTCTCCCAGGTCCATTTCAGGTTTCATCTATCATTTCTCAGTAAACCCAGATATTGCTTAAATTTTATTATACGGACGTGGGCAAGCCGTTCGGAAAGGCTTCAGGGCGAACCTTTCGTGAAAGGAATACTTACCTCCCAGACCCCTCCCGGAGTTCACATTGAGTGGAGTCCTCCCCTTCCCTTAAAATGTCAAATCGACCGCCGTATGAAGCCTTGAAGAGCGGTTTGCCCATGGCCGTTTCTGCACCCATTAAAAGGCACCTGGCGGGTAAACTATTAACCCCGCCGCCGTCTTTCTTCCACCTTTAGTCTTTCGTCTTCTGCCTGCTGCCTACCGCCTTCTGCTTTATGTATTCTTCCCATCTGTCTATATCCTTTAGCACACCCTCTGATCTTGTTGAAACCCTAATGATCTTGTCAGGGTGATTTTCTACGATCTTTCTTCCCCCTGTGTCACCTCTCAGTTTCATCAAGTCCTTCATATAAATTCGATCAAACAGGACAGGGTTCCCTCTTTTCCCATTATAAAACGGAATGGCGATCTTTCCTTCCCCATGAGAAAAGGCATGAATCAAAGCATTAACCGTTCTTGGTTTAAGGAGGGGTTGATCTCCCAGGGCGATCAAAACCCCCTTGCTTCTCGAATCAAGGCATTTCAAACCTCTGTGAAGGGAGCTGCTCATCCCTCTCCGGTAATTAGGGTTCACAGTGACCTTTATCTTCTTTCTCTTGGAGATGGGATATCTCTTGATCCCGTCCTCGAATGCTTCGCTTCGCGTACGGAGAACAACAATGACCTCACCAATTTCGGATTGGAGTAGGGTATATAAACAGTGTTCGAAAACGGTCTTCTTGCCCCAGGGCAGCATTAATTTGTCTCTACCCATTCGTTTCGATTCGCCTGCCCCGAGAAGAATTGCTGAGACCGATTTCTCTCTATTTACCATAGATCTGTACATAAATCTAATGTGACTCGGTAGAACCTGTCAAGTTTTCCGCTGACGATTCGGTCGAAACCCGCTGGTCTGACAGAGTTGGTTCAAAAATACAGGTATTTTTGTTGTAATATACACCCTTTACCTTATTTACCTAACAAGGCTTGTTGATTTACTTCTTTTATAGACTTGAAACGTTGAAAGGACTGTCCATAAATACATGCCCTTTTGCCTGGAAAATACAGGGTTTACCCTATTTACTTCCAGGACGCCTTCATTTACATTATTTCTGTTTTAAAGGAGGTGAAAAATATCCGAATTCTGATTTTCAATCGGCGGCAATTCCTGACCTTATCAGGGATCGCAGGCATAACAGTCCTGGCCGGTTCTCCAAAAATCTCTTTCAGTCAGACAGGAAAGGAGGAAAAGATGGCTTATACGGCAAAAGACTACAGCAAACTCATTGGAATGGAAGGTTTCAGCGAAACCCTTCTAAAGAACCATTTCACCCTTTACCAGGGATATGTGACCAACACGAATAAACTGGTCGACATCCTGGGTCAGATGCTCAAGGAAGGCAAGACAGGCACTCCCGAATATGCGGAATTGAAGAGAAGGTTCGGATGGGAATTCAATGGAATGAGGCTTCATGAGTACTACTTTGAAAACCTTGGAGGTAAGGCCGGGTTGGATAAAGGCAGCGCCCTCGCCAAGAAGATGACCGAAGATTTCGGCAGCTATGAGGCCTGGGAAAAGGATTTCAAGGCCACAGGATCGATGCGGGGCATTGGCTGGACCGTCCTGTACCAGGATTCCGTTGCAGGAAAGTTATACAACTTCTGGATCAACGAGCATGATGTGTCCCATCCCGCAGGCTGCAACCCGATCCTGATCCTCGATGTCTTTGAACATGCCTTTATGATCGATTATGGTTTGAAGCGGGCAGATTATATTGAAGCCTTCTTCAAGAACATTGATTGGAAGGCTGCTTCAGCAAGAATGAAGTGATACATCAAATTCCCTCCTTCCCACTTTTTGTCCCCCTTCACTAAGCCCCTCGTCCCCCTTTTCGGGGATGAGGGGCTTAAAACAAAAGGGGCTTCTCAACGGTGTATCCATTGGGAAGCCCCTTCTTTTTTAAAAGGGATGAGCGCTTAAACCTCTTCGAGCATGGTGGTGAAGAGGTCATGATGCTCCTCTTCGTCTTCGAGGATTTCTTTGAACATAAAGGCAGTGGTGATATCCTTCTCCTTGGTCGCCAATTCGATAATCCCCTGATACATCTCGATCGCCTCCACCTCGGCCTTGGTATCGAGCTCCAAAAAATCCTTCAGGCTCTTTCCCACGTCAATGACTGAAGGTTTGGTCGTTGGAACTCCTCCCAGGTACCAGAGTCTCTCCGCAATCTTTTCTGCATGCTTCATCTCGGTAATCGCGGTCGACTTAAATTTGTCCTGGACCGAAACTGCCTTCACCCCCATCACCTGGACATGCTGCCACATGTACTGGATGCTCACCTGGAGTTCCCGGGCAATGGCCTTGTTCAACAGGTCCTTCAATTTGTCACTCACTTTTACCACGGGTTCTTTCGATACCGGCATATCCAACACCTCCTTGTTAGATTTAGTTTATCGAAATGTATATGAATTTTATATCACTAAATGATTGGCAATACAAGTAAATTTTTTCTATATCCGTTACCTGTCATAATGGAACGACGGAGGACACCTGGGTAGGGATGATTTTTTTGACGCACGCAAAGAAGATATACCCCCAACTGGGCGAAAAATAATAGTCAGTCCATAATTATTTAGAGTCTGTTTATAAACTCAGCTTTTCCGTCATCCCGGACTTGATCCGGCATCCAGAAGGTCTTAAAAAGACTGGATTCCGGCTTTCGCCGGAATGACGCTTCTCATTAAGGATGGCATTTTATGGACAGACACTATTTAGAACATCGGAAATTAAATCCCTCCTTCCCTCCCTTTACAAAAGGGAGAAATTCCCCTCTTTGGCAAAGAGGGGTTAGGGGAGATTTTCAGAAGATGTGTCTTTTCAATTATGGACTCCTTAGTAATTCCTTCATTGAAATGTTTCCCTGATGATGAAATCATCAGAAAGCTTGCTGTGCCCTCCGTCAAAATCCGGCATCATCCCCTTTATGCAAGAGGAATGACACCGGGTTCTCCCCTTTAGTAAAGGGGAGTTAGAAGGGATTTGTTGATCTCTTTTGACTCAATTGCGGGATAAAATAAACTTGGGTGATCTTCATCTATGTTTATGGACTTCCTGAAAGATTTCCCCGCGCGGGGTGCGACGGACTCTGGATATATCAAGTTATTCAGATCGAGCGTGTTTCAATCCACGCACCCGCGGGGGGTGCGACACACCATTCAAATCTTTTCCCATTCCTTTGACAGGTTTCAATCCACGCACCCGCGGGGGGTGCGACGCCGCTTCCAAAACTGGATCTTTATCAGGCTTTATCGTTTCAATCCACGCACCCGCGGGGGGTGCGACTGTAAAATACTAACTCTATGATCCACAAAGAAAATTCCATATACATCCGCGTATCCTACGAAAACGCTAATGGCCATATTCAGTTATCAAAGAGCTATTCAGATAAATCCCGTAATTTCTACGGGTTACATATCCCGCGAACCCCCCGGGAAATTCATGTTCGCTTCCGGTTCGCACATACGTTTACAGGATCAGTGGCCCCTCCTGGTCAATGGTCTTCTTAGCGCCGATATGCTCTACCCGGCGCCGCCAGTTTGAGCCGAGATAATAGAAACGCAGGCTGTCCATTTCCGGATCAATTTCATCAATAAGTCGTTGCTTTAAAACAGTCCACTGAGCAGGGTCCACAATGCATTCAAAAACGGAATACTGGACCCGCTGACCATAGTCCTGACAGGCCTTCGCCACCCGATGCAAACGACGGGGACCTTTCGGATCAGTTGTGGACACGTCGTAACTGACCAATACAAACACTATCCCCCTCCTTACTTCCAGATAAAGGGCGGATAACCGTCCAGGTCACCACGCAAATATCGCGCCATCAGCAGGGCCTGGATGTGGAACAGCATTCCGATCATTACCTTCTCGTCAAGAAAGGGATGCAATATCTCCTCCTGTTTTCGCTCCTGATACGCCACGAGAACTGTCTTCCGCGTATCGTCATTCATGAGGACTGCCCCGGAATCCATCTTCTTGAACCCCTTATCCTGAACCTGCTGAAGATTGATCAGGGAAAGGGCCAGACGATCAGCGATGTACGGCCTGAATTCCTCCATCAGGTCGAGAGCAAGCCCCGGCCTTCCAGGACGGTCCCGGTGAAGAAATCCGACAGCAGGGTCGAGTCCCACTGACTCCAATGCTGACCGGATATCGTGCATGAGCAGCGTGTATATGAAAGACAATAGGCAGTTGACGTTGTCCAGCGGCGGACGCCGGTTTCGCTCATCGAAATGAAAGGTCTCCTTCTGGGCGACGATCAGATGATCAAAAACATTGAAATAGATATGGGCGGCATCTCCCTCGATCCCGCGCAACACGTCCAAAGGCTGTTCCTGATCGAAAATTTCCAGACAGTGATTCAACCGCATGACCGCATGACGCACCTCCTGTTCGGCCATTTTGCTTGCATGGTCCCGAAGCGCCCGCTGCAAGACAGTGCGGCAGTTTGCAATTTTTCCCGTAAGAATGGACCTCGCCACCTCTGCCGAAAATTTCAGATCGTCCGCTTGCCGGTACTGCTCCCTGCGGAGAAGAACATTTCCTGAGACAGGCCCCTGGACTTTGGCAAGAAATCGCCCGTGTTCCGACAAGAAGCTCACCGCCACGTCGTTTTCCGCGCAAAACCCCATCAGATAAGGACTGCAGGAGACATTGCCGAAGCAGACAATCCCGCTGATCGTATGGACCGGTATACGGAGCCGGATCTCTCCATCTATCTTGACGACGACCGTCTCCCCCTCCTTGGAGAGGTAAGCCCCCTGTGTGGTCACAAAAAGGGTATTGAGATGTTTTTTCATGGCGATTCAATCATTCGTTCCAAATAACGTTTCACCGTCGATTTCTTCCCGATAGTTTTAGGCAGACATTCCCCGATCAGCGAACACCTTTCACAGCGTTTTTCATAAACCGGCGGTGGCGTTATTCCCGGAACTGATCAACTCATGAGCGCTTTTCGCTGCCTCTTCGGTTTCTTTTCGAAGCGTGCCATCAAAAGTCATATCAAGACGCCGACGGGTCCGGCCATAAAAGATGGCTCCGCTCGGGATAGAAACTGACAGCATCTCTTCCAGACACATGGCCTGAGCACAAAGCTGGATCAAGTCGCAGTGGTCAATCTTTCGGCTTTCCCCGCTTGTATTCCACTGGAAAAGGCTGCCGATGTCTTTGCCTGAGCGATGGAATTCGACCACGTCTGCTTTTCCGATCAGGCCAAGTCTCAAAGAACGCAGTGGAAGGCCATATTCAATATGCACATTCCCCCTGGATTCACGGTCTTGCTCGTGCACCTTCTCATGCATGATCCGGCCCTCAGCCGTTAGACCGCTTTCCTGCCACACCTGTTCAATGTGGATCAATGCACACTGACGCGGACAGAAGGCATAGTGCTGAAGGGCAGAAAGCATGATGAGATCGTCTTCGATGTAGTTCATGCCTTTCTTCTCCCATTGCGCACCTGTGATCGTGTACGATAGAGTCTTTCCGTAAAACCACCCTCTTTCAGGAACTCCTTTTCCAAAGCCCGCAACTGTTGGTCAAGCAGGTAGTTGGTTTGGTGAATCAGGCAGATCATGGTGTTTGCGGCAATTTCAGGCGAGCTTTGCTCGATATAGGTCTTATAAGTCGCATAAGACCTATTTTTGCCGTAGCACAGCGCGCGGACTTCCTTCGCTTTGGGGTGGTCTTTGCCCCATAGCGGCAGCCCTTTTGGCGCAGAAAGTCCTGAAAATCCAGCAGCAACTCCTCCAGGCTCGCCCGCGCCACACCGATAAGCTTGAGTTCGGTTTTCTTGGAGGTGCCTGAAGCCATGCTGCCTTCAGCAATGTTTTGTTTGCCGCTGCGCGCCGCCTGCACCATCTGGTCATGGGTGCGGGAGCGCCGGTCGATAAATCGGTCGCAAAATACCGCTGTGGCGTCATAGACAATCTCCGCCATCTGGTAAGATTGCAGCTCGCGATACCCGCCGTGGGGAGGGATGAGTTGTGGGAGTTCTTTTGGGTCAGTCATGGGGTGTTACCTCCAATATTGGCCCGTGTGATCGCAGTGCACTGGTAGGGGCAAAAGCCCCCGTATACCAAAGACGAAATTTGGATGAGGTTTTCTTCGTTATGCATCAGACATTCACGGCAGCATAATCACCGAATTCTTCTATGTTGATGGACGAAGGGAGGCCGATCT
>CAWEAV010000057.1:0-23996 GCA_963806715.1 uncultured delta proteobacterium | reverse complement strand
TGGCCGGAAATGGGCAGAGAGATTGACAGGTAAACCACCCTCCATTGAAAACGTAATTGCTAAGATCCGCCGCGCTACCGACTCTTTGTAAGATGGACAACTGATTCATATAAACAATGGTTGTCCTGGGCTTTTTCCACCCGAACCCCAGACTGTATGATGCTGTTCCCAACCCGTGTGCGCCGTGGAATTTGAATGTCCACCAGGCACAGGCCAGCCCTTTCAGCGATTTCGCCTAAATACTGATCCGTGGGAATCATTACCCCCTGGAGAATGCTGTTACCGACAACAACAAAAGCATGGGCTCCCCGCTTCAGCGCATATTTGAGGGAGTTGGCAAACCGATAACAATCATTGAAGTAGGAAGCTGCGTAATTAGCCCAGCCTTTGCCGCCATAGATTCCACGGTCCTGCTTCACTGAGCGCAACTGCATTAACTGATTCACGAGATTTGCAGGCGGGTCAGGAAAGGACAATGGCACATCCTCAAGCTCGCGGACCGTTTGCCAGAACTTCCCAAAATTGTTTTGTTCGAGATATTGCGTGTCCCCTGGTTTGTCAACAAAACCCAGCCAGTAAAGCTGGGGCCGCGTATTGCGGACGTAATGGTAATTGTTGAGATAGGGCGGAGATGTGATGCACAAGTCCACCCGGCCAGCCCGGACATAATTATCACAAATGAAAAAGGAGTCGTTCACTACCTGCGTCTTTGGCTTTTTTGGTGGCAACCTTTTGGCAATCTGCTTTATGTCAAAAACCATCTCTTCAAGCTTTACGTGAAGCTTGTCAATGACAGGGAAATCCTCAATATCGTCCTTTCCAACAGCCTTCCGGGTTCCTAGGCTTGGTTCATAGGAATAATTGGAATAGCTGACCATGGTTGCGGCAAAGGCTATCTGGAAAGTCTCCGCCATTTGCTTGTCTTCAAGCGCACTGATAAAATCCTGGATGATCAGAACCTTACGGAGTATAAGCGGGCTAAAGAACGCAATGCGTGTCTTGAATCCTTCAGGAGGTTTGCTTTTGGGCACGTAGCCGTCAGCCACCGCCTTGGTAAAAAATTTCAGGAGAAGCTTGATGGCATTCTTTAGCGGCTTGGCATCTTTATATGGGGCGGCGAGCTTCACACGGCAAGCGAGAGCCGCATAGGGATTAATTTCGAATCCAATCACGTCATGTCCGGATAGGTACGCCACCACGAGCGTGGTCCCTACCCCGGCAAAAGGGTCAAGGACCACGGATTTTTTTGAAAGGTTCCGGTCGATGATGTCTTTGACGAAATCGCTTGAGAATCCTGCTATCCATGGCACCCATCGATGGATGGGTTTTGTCCTGTTGTTGACGAAGCTTGGATCATTGAATCCAGAGCCGTTGTTTTGCTTTACGTCCTGTTCTGTTTTAAAAAGTCTGAGCTGCATTGCCGAATGCTTCCGTTTATAGCAGAATTATTACAGAACAAGTGTAAACCAAATTGGTTTACAAGTCAAGGGCCAAAGGCGCAAAGTTTATCCATAATAACCGAAAATGGACTTATTTACATCTGCTGATCTGGCAATGATGGCGAAAGAAGAAAGGACAAAGCGTAACCTGACTCAAGAACAGGTCGCCCAAATCGTCTCGAAGCGACTTGATACCCAAAGTTGCACAAAGCAGGTAGTTTCCCAAGCGGAGAATTCCAAAATCGGCTCCCGTCTAGATGGCCTAAGAATAAAGATTATCGAGTCATTAACAGGCCGAAAACTAAAAGGGCCTGTCTGGTATTTCGAAAGTTCGTAACTCTCCCAACCAGAATGCCTACTTTTTAGGCAGTTTGTCTCCAAACAGCACCACCCCCTCCAGCTCCTTACATTCAGTTCAGTTTAACCGGCACGGTCTTTTATGCGCATTTCCTACACTGCTTCGACTAATAATTTTGGCTTTATCTCTCCCTTCCTCATGTCCCACTCGTCCTCTTCCACACGATTCATTCATAGGTATTTGTCCATCTCTTTTTGCATTGCCTGCAAGAAATATTTTGCACTGCCCGATTGACATCTGCGGTAACTTTCCCTAAAGAGATCTCGTCAGACCCGCAGTAAGGACATAAATAAGGTGATCCCAGGTATTTCCTTTTCTGTTCCTCCGTCAGCATTTCCTCTCCTTGGGCAAATCTACTCTACTATACCCTTTATCGTATTCACCTTCTCTTTTAATTCTTTCCCAACCTTGAAGTAAGGAAGTTTCTTAGGAGGAACATCGACATTCTTACCAGTTTTTGGGTTTCGACCTTTGTAAGCACCATATTCCTTTATCACAAAGCTTCCAAATCCCCTGATCTCAATCCTTTCACCCTTCTCCAGACTTTCTCTCATTGAATCAAAAATGCCGTCCACAATGACCTTTGCTGCCTTAGAGGAAATTTTAACCCTCTCTGATACCTTCTCGATGAGTTTCGCTTTGTTCATGTGTTTCTCCCTTGGTGGATATAGGGTAATCAATTTCAATGGGCGACCTTGGGTTCAGGTAGGATAGTATTAATTTGAGCTGGAAAAGTCAAGAAGAATCAGTGGGTTGTGAAATAGATCCGATGGTGTTTCCTGAGTTGATATATCCCCAGTCAATGATTATTTTAGGCTTGAGGTTATTGAAGGAGGATTAAACCCATGGCGCAGAGAAGAGCAGAGAAACCAAAAAAAGTAAAGGTCAGTAAGAAGCAACAGGAAGTCTATCGCAGGCTAAAGATCGTCCAAGAGATGAGGACTTAAGGAGGATGCCATGAAATGTAATAGATGCAGTGGGCTCATGGTTTATGAGAGGTTTATTAGCCAGGAAGCTGATGATTTTTCTGGATGGAGATGCGTCGCCTGCGGAGACATCGTTGATGAAGTGATTCTAAAGAATCGGACAAAAAGGTAATGTCAGATGTGAAAGTCACGATTTGACCTTGGGAGTTTTTTTTGAGAGCGCTATTCTCACTCCTTGTATGAAGGACGATTATTTCAATCCATGAAACAGTAAAAATTCCATTTATTCTTTCTTCTTGATTTGATAAAATAAGTTGGTACGACTCCTGGATGATCAACAGGATCGGGAAGCACAAGAAAGGGAGAGGATACGACGATGATGCCAATTGGTCCGTTAATGATTGAGCACAGGCTTATTGAACGGATGCTTGATGTTATGCGGGAGGAGCTCAACATCTTTGAAAAAGAAAAGAAACTAAACCCTGAGTTCCTGGAAATGGCTATCGACTTCATTCGTACTTATGCAGATCGGTGTCACCACGGAAAAGAAGAGGATATCCTCTTCCGCGAACTGGGAGCAAAGAAGCTTAAAGATGAGCACCAGCACACCATGGAAGAATTGATTGAAGAACACCGATGGGCGAGAAAGATGACTGCCAGACTGGTAGAGGCGAACAAGAGGTACATCGAAGGCAACAGGGATGCGATGTCTACCGTGACCGACTGCATGAAATCTCTGGTTCAATTTTACCCCAAACACATCGAAAAAGAGGACAAACATTTCTTCATCCCTTGTATGGACTACTTTACTGAAGCAGAGCGACAGGCTATTCTGGGAGAGGAGTGGGAGTTCGACAAGAATCTAATTCACGAGAAGTACAAAAATATGGTCATTGCAGTTGAAAAAAAATTGACCTCTCGCACTCTCTAAGGAATAGAGCAACCTGCCAAATCGAATGTTGGCCAGGCAAGTAATGTCAGAAATGCCGTGGTTTTAATCCAACCGGTTTTGTTTTCCTCCCTAAATATTAGTTCCTGCCTAACCTACTTCTGATCTTTCTTAAAAGCCACTACCGTAATCTGACCTAAATGGGATAATTGGTCATACGCCTGATTCTCAGCTTTCACTTGTGTTTCTGCTTGGACCTCAATCTCACCTTCAAAACTCACAATATAATTCCCCTCCGAGTATTCCTTTTCGTCAGGATGGAGGGGCGTTGCCTCAATACCCAACACCTCACCCAGGGAAGCTACCTTATCATGGACTTTCCTCTCTACCTGTTCGAGTGAATCTCCCCTTTCAAAGCACGCACCTGAATAATGGACTCTGAAATTATCCATGATTTTATGATAACCAATCATTCAAAGGAGATGCAATTTCGTATTTATGCTCCTCCACCTACCTGATTATCCTCTCCAGAACCTCCTAATTGAGGTTTAGCCAGTTTAATTTCTCCTGACCTACCATGTCTCCTCTCCTGCCATCAATGCATTTCTCTGAAAAAAATCATTATGATATCTCCAAAAGAGGAGATTCTTATGGCTAAATAGGAGTTTATCATTTAGAATGAAAAATTGAGAAATCAGTGGTTGGAGTTGAGGGAGAAGATAAGGAATCATGAGGATAGACGAATGAGAAGGCATAAAGAAGGAGTGAAAGGGTTAATTTTGACGTTGTATGTTGGGAATAGTATTGGGAATATTGTTTGAATCTTGGTATCCAATTCGGATTTAGATATTCACAAAGTGGTGTTTGGATAATGTATTTTGAAGTTAAATAAGATTACAAGTGATTAAAATTATTACAAGATTTTTTGCAATAGGTGGCGGAGAGGATGTGGTTCTAACCCACGTTTCATTTTGGGAGAACCACCTTTAGACAGGGGCCTTATTAGCCAGTGGCCAGGGAAGTGTTTTACAAAGAAAATATGAGGAAGGAGCACCGTCCTCAAAAGGAAGAAGAGATGTCAAAAGGATTGATCATTGTTGAATCACCTGCAAAGGTGAAGACCATCCAGAAATTTGTTGGGGAAGACTACCTCGTGAAAGCCTCACTGGGACACGTCAAGGACCTTCCGGAGGGCGAACTCGGAGTTGACCTTCAGAAGGATTTTCAACCCCAATATGTCTCCATCCCCGGAAAAGCGAAGATTCTTCGGGAGCTGAAAAAGGCGAGCAAAGGAATGAAAAATATCTACCTCGGACCCGACCCGGACCGGGAAGGAGAAGCCATTGCCTGGCATATCGCTGAAGAAATCGGCGAAGAGGACAAGAATATTTACCGGGTTCTTTTCAATGAGATCACCCAGAAGGCTGTTGTCGATGCCCTTCGTCATCCCGGGAAATTGCAGCAAAGCAAATATGAAGCCCAACAGGCGAGGCGCATCCTGGACCGGCTGGTGGGTTATCAGGTCAGCCCGATCCTCTGGGACAAAGTCCGGCGGGGACTCAGTGCGGGGCGTGTCCAGTCCGTTGCCGTCCGTATCGTCTGTGAGAGGGAGAGGGAGATTCAAGACTTCGTCTCCGAAGAGTACTGGACCCTCACGGCCACGCTCAAGGGAAAGGATTCACCGGTTTCCTTTGATGCCAGGCTGGCCAAGTGGAAAGGGAAAAAAGTGAAGATGGCCAATGAGCAGGAAGCGCTGGCCATCAAACAGACCCTTGACGAAGCGACCTATACGGTCTCGAAGATTACCCAGCAGGAGAAACAGCGCCATCCCTTTCCTCCCTTCATCACCAGCCGGCTCCAGCAGGAGGCTTATCGAAAACTTTCCTTTCCTGCTCAAAAGACGATGAGGGTTGCCCAACGGCTGTACGAAGGAATGGAACTTGGCGAAATCGGCACGGTGGGATTGATTACTTATATGAGGACCGATTCGCCCCGGGTCGCTAACGAAGCGGTTCGTCAGGTGAGGGACTGGATCAAGGACCGGTTCGGTGAATCCTACCTGCCTCCAAAACCGAATTTCTACAAGAGCCGTAAGGGTGCCCAGGAGGCCCATGAGGCCATCCGTCCGACCTCAATGGATTTGACCCCCGAGAAAGTGAAGGACTATCTTGACAGAGACCAATGGTCCCTCTACAAGTTGATCTGGGATCGATTTGTGGCTTCCCAGATGGCTTCCGCTGTCTTCCAGCAGACGACCATCGAGATCAAATCAGATGAAGCTCTATTTACTGCGGTTGGTACCGTTCCGGTCTTCCAGGGTTTCATGGCCCTCTACATGGAGAGCGAGGACGATCCCCAGAATGTAGATCAGGAGAAGACTCTGCCGGCCCTGTCTGAAGGAGAACTGCTAGCCCTGTTGAGTCTCACACCGAAACAGCACTTTACTCAACCTCCCTACCGGTTTTCAGAGGCCACGTTGATTAAAGAATTAGAGGAAAGGGGGATAGGAAGGCCTTCCACCTATGCCACTATTTTGAGCACCATCAAAGAGAAGGAATATGTGAGGCTCGAAAAGGGGAAGTTTTTCCCCACCGAGTTAGGGTGTCTGGTCAATGATCTGCTCGTCGTCAACTTCCCTGACATCTTTGATATCGAATTCACCGCCCAGATGGAAGGAAACCTGGATAAGATCGAGGAAGGCGAGAAGGGCTGGGTGGAGACGCTCAAAGAGTTCTATCAGCCCTTTGAGAAGGACCTCGAGACGGCGAAGGTTTCCATGAGGGATGTGAAGAAAGAGTTGATTCCCACGGATGTCCTCTGTGAACGCTGCGGTTCAGCAATGGTGAAACGATGGGGGAAACGGGGGTACTTCCTCGCCTGTTCCAGCTACCCCCAATGCCGCTATACGAGAGAGGTTGAAGAAAGCCAGGAGAGTCAAGTCGTCAATGGAGTTCCCTGCGAAAAATGTGGAAGCCCCATGGTCGTCAAAACCGGGAGGTTCGGGCGATTCTTAGCCTGTTCCAACTATCCCACCTGCAAATTTACAAAGCCGATAGAGACAGGGGTCCAATGCCCTCAGGAAGGATGCGATGGCATGATCGTTGAGCGGAGAACCCGGAAGGGGAAGGTCTTTTACAGTTGCAGCAACTATCCACGCTGCACCTTTGCCTTATGGGACAAACCCATTCCCGAGAAATGTCCCCAGTGTGACCATTCCTACCTGATCGAAAAGCAGGGGAAGGGTGGAGCCGTGATCCGGTGTCCCCAGAAGGATTGCGGGTACCGGGCCGTAGAATAAGGGTGACTGGAATTGCCGCCGGGGTGCTGAAGCGTTGTCGTACCCAAGTGTTCCTCTTGTTTTTCGCACCGGCGCAATTCTTCACATCGGCACGATGGGTTCCTTCATTTTTTGAAGCATTCAACATCCGCTCGGAAGTTTCTTTTTTGTAAATCGACCGAAGAAGGCTAAACATTGAGCGATGGGACGGATCACAGTCATTGGTGCCGGATTGGCAGGGTGCGAGGCCGCCTGGCAGATTGCGAAAAGAGGGGGAAGCGTCCTCCTCTATGAGATGAAACCTCAATCCTACTCTCCCGCCCACAAATCTCCTCATTTCGCCGAGATCGTTTGCAGCAATTCTTTTAAATCCGAATCCCTCGAGAATGGCCCAGGAGTTCTCAAGAGGGAGATGGAACTGCTGGATTCTCTTATCCTGAAAGTGGCTAAGGAAACGAGAGTCCCTGCAGGCGGCTCCCTCGCCGTCGATCGAGAGGCCTTTTCGGAAAAGATCACGTCCACCCTGGAGAGTATGGGAAACGTAGAGATTGTCCGAAAGGAGGTGACCCGCCTTCCACAGGATGGCCTAACGATTATTGCCACAGGCCCCCTCACCTCAGAAGGCCTGAGCCTGGAGATCCAGAGGAGGACGGGGGCCCCTTTCTTCTTTTATGACGCCATCTCGCCGATTGTCATGGCTGAATCGATCCATTTTGAAAAGGCCTTCAGGGCCTCTCGATATGGCAAGGGAGGGGAAGACTATGTTAATTGCCCGATGGAAAGTGAGACCTATTACCGGTTCGTCGACGCCCTGGTCCAGGCGGAGAAAGTTCCGCTCCGCGATTTTGAAAGGAGGTATCTGTTCGAAGGGTGCCTTCCTGTCGAGGAACTGGCGAGCCGGGGAAGAGACACCCTGGCCTTTGGGCCTCTTAAGCCCGTGGGTCTTATCGATCCTCATGCCGGGAAGCGCCCTTTTGCCGTGGTTCAGCTGAGGCAGGAGAACCGGTTCGGGACGCTCTTCAATCTCGTGGGATTTCAGACCCGGCTGAGACAGGATGAACAGAAGAAGGTCTTTCGGATGATCCCGGGGTTAGAGCAAGCCGAGTTTGCCCGGTACGGGTCGGTTCATCGCAACACCTTCATCGATTCCCCCCGTCTCTTGAATGATTTTCTTCAACTCAGGCAGCATCCCCGCCTCCTCTTTGCCGGTCAGATGACAGGCGTAGAGGGATACATGGAATCAGCCGCAATGGGGCTTCTGTCCGGCCTCAACGCGTTTCGGTTGGTACGGGAGAAAGACCCCATGGCGCCCCCCTCGACCACAGCCATGGGTGCCCTCCTTCACTATATCACCCGTTCCACGAGTGTTCCCTTTCAGCCAATGAACATCAACTTTGGCCTCTTTCCTCCCGTGCCGGGCAGGGTAAGAGGCCGGGTGAAGAAGCATCTCCTGGCCAGGCGGGCCTTGGAAGAACTGGAGCGGTGGAAGGAACGATATGAATCGTAAAATCGAGGATGAAAACGCCTTCTAACATAGGTTTCAGGTTGGAGCATCAACGATCATGGAAAAACGGCAGTGCATGCGATGCGGTGTAGAACTTCCCTATGGAGGGCTGGTCTACAGGGTCCAGGTGAAAGTCTTTGCCGACTTCGATGGTGTCCTCCTGGACCCCGAAGAGGAAAGTCATCAATCCCTGGAGCAGTTGTTAGAACAGATCCAAGAGGCGGACCCGAAGGAGTTGGAGAAGGAGGTTTACGAAGAGTTTACACTGATCCTCTGCAAAAGCTGTCGGGACCGATTCGTTGACGAAACCCGGCATCCTTGGGAAGGTCCTTTCTATCTGCCCAAAGGTCCGGGCCGAATCCTTCATTGATCTTCCCTTTCCTGGGAGTGAACAGGTTGCATAAATCGCTTGACAAACCTTCAGAAAATGTGATTTATTTTATTTCAACTAAATCAATTGAAGGAGGAGACCGTTCGTCTATCAGTCTCTCCTTGCCTGAAGAAGGGATGCCGTGGCAGAGCTTCGCAGGGAACCGATTAGCAAAATGTGGGTGGTCATCACCACCGATCATCCGAAGGGGCCTTCGGATTACCTTCCCTTCAAGCCCCTTTATCGGATTCAGGAGTCCGAGGGACCATGCCCGTTTTGCCCCGGGAGCGAGGGGCTGACCCCCCGGGAGACGTTTTCAATCGGCCGGGAGGATGGAATCTGGGCCGTTCGCGTCGTTCCCAACAAATTCCCCTTTTTCCACATCGAGGGCGATTTCGACCGGAGGCCGGAAGGGATGTACGACCTGATGGAGGCCATTGGAGCCCACGAGATTGTCATTGAAGCGCCGGAGCATCAACAGAGCCTGGCCACCCTCAAAACGAGTCAGATCGAAAACATCCTTCAGGCTTATCAGGAGAGGCTGATCGACCTCGAAAGGGACCACCGGTTTCAGCAGTTTCTCATCATTAAAAATTATCCCGGGTTTTTCAACCGCCACCCTCACTCCCATCTCATGGCTCTTCCTGTGATCCCGAAAAGGATCGATGAGGAGATCTCGGGCACGCTCGATTATTTTCAGAGAAAGGAGCGCTGTATTTTCTGTGACATCATTAAAGAAGAGAAGTCCCGGGGCAAGAGGGTTGTGTTGGAGACTGCCTTTTTTTTAGTCTTCTCCCCCTTTGCTTCCCGTTTTCCCTTTGAGACGTGGATCATTCCCAAGGTTCATTCCCCGGATTTCCATACGATCGAAAAAGAGAAGAGGATCGACCTTGCCGTGGCGATCCAGTCCCTGTTTCATCGGTTTCAACAGTTGCTTTCCGATCCTCCCTACAGCTTGACCTTTCACATCTCCCCGGTTCAGGGGAGATTCCATCGACCTGAATTCCATTGGCACATTGAGACGCGATTACGGATTGGTTTGAGGGAAGGGTTTGAATGGGGGACAGGGTTTTTTGTCAACCCGACTCCACCGGAAGATGCCGCAGCTTATCTGAGAGAAGTGGAATGAAGCGCGAATAGGGAATCATGAAAAAGGAAGGGATGAAGGGTATCGAAGCATGAACTGTGGTTTCAAAAGGGAGAATCAACCCCCATTCCGATTGAAACGGATCCGGCTGCGGAGAAGGAGATGGATCCTTATTGGGTCTTTTCTCTCCGGCTTGGCCCTGGTTTCTTGTCTCTTCATCCTTCGTTCGGGATTCTTCAAGCCCGCAACCGAGTCGATTCCTTTGACCCCTTCTGTTCCCAATGCATTGCCTGCCCAGGAACCTCCTCCTCAAGTCATTGAGGGCCAGGTTGACGAAGGGAGTTCGTTCTTCAAATCCTTAGTGGAAAAGAAGATCCCTGTCCACTGGATCGAAATGATTGTTTCCAAATTGAAACCCCATGTCAATTTCAAAAAGATCCAGGGCGGAACTTACCGTTTCATCATGGATGTCAAAGGAGAACTGGTGAGATTCGTTTACGAAGCGGGGCCCACCGAGATCTACGAAATTGAGAAAAAGGCCCAAGGCTATGTTGTCCAGAAAAAGGAGGTCCCCCTGCAGACCTCCACCGTCAAAGTGGCAGGCGAGATTCACGCCTCCCTTTTTGAAGCCATGGATGCCCTGGGTGAGCAGGATCAACTGACCCTCGCCCTTGGCGAAATTTTAGCCTCGGAGATCGATTTTTACAAAGACGTGAAGGAGGGAGACCGGTTCAAACTGGTAGTCGAAAAGGTTTACAAAGGGGAGGAATTCATTCGATACGGGATGATTTACGCGGTCGAATATCAACGGGGTGAGAAAACGATCCGGGGGATCCGGTATCAGGACGACTATTACGATGAAAAAGGGAATTCGCTTCGAAAGGCCTTCCTGAAGGCCCCTCTTCGATTCAGCCGGATCAGCTCCAGGTTCAGCCGGGCAAGGCATCATCCCATTCTCGGAGGGGTCCGGTCTCATTACGGGGTAGATTATGCGGCCCCTACTGGAACGCCGATCTGGGCTGTGGCAGATGGCACGGTCGATTCATGCGGCTGGAATAGTGGTTATGGAAACCAGGTCATTTTGCGCCATGGGAATGGTTATCGGACGTGCTATGATCATCTGTCGAAATATGGTCACGGGATTCGGAGAGGAGCGCGCGTAAGGCAGAAACAGGTCATTGGATACGTAGGCTCAACCGGGCTCTCGACAGGACCCCATCTCGATTATCGCCTGGCAAAGGATGGGAAATTTCGAAATCCATTGAAAGAGACGTTCCCGGCAGGGGTTCCCCTCCGGAAGGAAGAGGTGGAGAAATTCGAGAAGAGCAAGAGTGAGATCCTTGCCTGGCTGCAAGGAGATGCCTCTTCGGACAGGCCTCTCTGAATCCTCCGCGGGAGAAGACGTCGTGGAAAGGCAAGCATGACTCAGAAAAAAAAGATTCTCGTCGTGGATGATGAAAGGGATATCGTGAAGGCCCTGACGATCCGGCTTCAAACCAGTGGATATGAGGTGTTCTATGCCTTTGACGGCGCCCAGGGTGTTTTCATGGCCCACAAGGAGAAACCTGACTTGATCATTCTCGATATCCGGATGCCTGCAGGAGACGGGTTCAGTGTTGCCAAACAATTAGGGGAGTCCATCCCTACTTTTGGTATCCCGATCATCTTTCTGACCGGGAGTCCGGAAAGGAATTCGGAACAGAGGGCTCAGGAATTGGGGGCCCGGTTTTACATCAAGAAGCCTTATGACCCAGAAGAGCTCCTGGATGCGGTGAAAAGGGCCTTAGAAACAGACCCCCTTGCTAATGATCGTTAAACCAAGGAGGCCGTCTCGGGAGAGGAAGAAGACGGTCTGGATTTGTCTGGATATCCTGTAGGAAGAGATGGAGAGAAGCCAGAAGAAAGTATCAAAAGGTCCTTCAGATGACCCCGGACGACGACCTTGTTCCCAATCGTCTGGAAAGAATCCCGGGCTCTATCGGGGTGAGTGATGGCTCAATCGATACTGACCCTCCATCAGGGTGCATTAGGCGATTTCATTCTTGCCTTGCCTGCCCTCGAAGTTCTTCGGAAGGCCTTTCCTCACGGCAGGTCCGTTTTCATGGGCTACGCGAGAATCCTCGAACTCATCGAGAACCGATTCTATGCCGAAGAAATTCTTTCCGTCGATCAGAAAGGGATGGCCTCCTTTTTTGTTAGAGAAGGGGTGCTGGACCCCGACCTCTCACGTTTTTTCAAGGCATTCGATCCTATTATAGTTTTTGGAAAGGATGGGCAAGGAAATCTGATTAGAAACCTGAGCCGGGTCTGTCAGGGAAGGATTCTCCATATCCATTCCTTTCCCCTCTGGGATGAGCGAATTCATCTCGTGGACCATCTGCTGCGAGAGGTTTCCCGCCACGGGTTCTCGACATCACAGGGGACCCCCAGGATTTTCTTAAATGAAGCGGACCGGGAATGGGCAAAGAAATACTGGTTTGGAAAGGGGGCCTATCCGGAGGAGAGATCAGAAGTGATCATCCTTCATCCCGGGAGTGGAAGCAGGAAAAAGGTCTGGCCTTTGGACCGGTTCCGCGATCTCCTGATGTATCTTCAGAAAAGGGTTCATTCCAGGTTCCTTATCGTTCTTGGGCCAGCCGAAGGGCCAGAAGCCATGGGAGTCTTTGAGGTCGGAGACCCCGGGATTTCTGTTCTGGCGAAAGGGCTCTCTATCATCCAGCTCGCATCCGTCATGGAGGGATGCCGTCTTTTCATTGGGAACGATTCAGGCATCTCCCACCTTGCGGCCGCTTTGGGAATTCCTGCCCTTGCGATCTTTGGGCCAACGGATCCAAAGGTCTGGTCCCCGCGAGGGAAGAGAGTCGTTGTGGTCCGCCGGGAGATCTCCTGTTCCCCGTGCTCTCAGGAGCGATTCTTTCAATGTCAACACTTTGAATGTCTCAAAGGGATCGAAATGGAAGATGTCATCGATGGGATCAGAAAGTTGGGGTTCGAAAACGAGGTTTCCAGGAAGGAGGTCAAAGATGGAAGAGAAGAAGATCGGCGAGGTGATTAAGTTTTTTGGCAAGATCGGGGTGGCGGCTATAAGGCTGACCGAGGGGGCCTTGAAGGTTGGAGATCAAATCCACATCGTTGGCCATACCACCGATGTGGTCCAGACACTGGATTCGATGCAGATTGAAAACAAGAGTGTTCAGGAGGCGGGACCTGGAGCAGATATCGGGATAAAGATAAAGGACAAGGTCAGAGAACACGACGTGGTTTATAAGGTTGTGGAATGAGAGGGCGGGTCTTGCCGTGAAAATAACGATCCGCGTGAAACCGAATTCAAAGGAGAACCAGATCGAAGAAATAGGGCCCAATCAATTTGCAGTCAAAGTCAAGGCACCTCCCAAGGAGAATAGGGCCAATCAGGAAGTGATTGAGGTCTTGTCCAAGTATTTTCAAGTTCCCAAGTCCAGAATCTCGATTCTTTCAGGGTTGAAGTCGAAGCAAAAAATGGTGGAGATAGATGGACCCACCAAAAACCTCCCTGTTTCTGGTGAGAGGGAAGAAAGGGGATTGGGAAGGGTTTAAATTGATAAAATTTTACTCATGAAGACCGGGATTGCTCATCTTCCGCTTCATTCTGGTAAAGCTCCCCCGTGGCTCTTCCAGAGGATGAAGACCCTTTGCACGGAGATCACCTCCATCCTCATCGATGCCTATGGGACGACGGAGATGCTTCGCCGGCTCTCGGACCCATTCTGGTTTCAAGCTTTTGGATGTGCCCTTGGATTTGATTGGCATTCGAGCGGGGTCACGACAACGGTCTGTGGGGCATTGAAAGAGGGAATGAAGGGAAGAGGGGATGAACTGGGGCTTTATGTGACGGGCGGAAAGGGGAGGACGTCGCGAAAGACGCCCCGGGAGATTGAGGCGATTTTGCTCATGGGGGAAAAGACGGCCATCCCTATCCCGTTGATCGAAAAGCTTATGATCAAACGATTGCAGTCTTAGGAGGGGCCATTGAAAAGGCCCGTATCGGAGACCGGGAAAAAGTGGACGCGATCCGCAGGCTAAGATCTTTTACCGGAACCGAAATTTAATAACCCATTTCAAAAATCAAATACCAAATGAATCCCGGATTTGTCATTCATCATCATTGGAAATGGAAGCTTTGAAATTGGAACTTTGATATTTGTGAGGGTAGGGTTGCCTGTGCGGTTCATTGCCGATTTTCATCTTCATTCCAAATACAGCCGGGCCACAAGCAAAGAGATGGAGGTGGAGGCCCTGGCCCGATGGGCGAAGAAGAAGGGGATCGCCCTTCTTGGGACCGGGGATTTTACGCATCCCACCTATCTGGCCGAGTTAAGATCGAAGCTGGAACCTTTAGGCAATGGACTCCTGCGGCTCAAGAAAGACGATCAGGGAATCCGGTTCATCCTGACGACCGAATTGAGTAATATCTACACCCAGGGGGGAAGGGTGAGACGAATCCATACTCTCGTCTTTGCCCCCAGGCTTGAAGTGGTCCAGACCCTTTCCTCCAAGCTGGGAAACCTGGGGAAGATTTCCTCCGATGGCAGGCCCGTCTTCGGCTTCAGCGCAAAGGATCTGGCGAAGATGATCCTGGACATCTCCCCCGATTGTATGATTATACCAGCCCATGCGTGGACACCCTGGTTTTCGATCTTTGGAGCCAACTCAGGGTTCGACTCGATTGAAGAATGTTTCGGAGAGCTGTCCCCTTTCATTTACGCCATTGAAACAGGGCTCTCTTCGGACCCCGAGATGAACTGGAGGCTCTCCGCCCTTGACAGGGTTACGCTCATTTCCAACTCCGATGCCCATTCTCCAAACCGGTTGGGAAGAGAGGCCAACGCCTTTCAGGGTCCGTTAGATTATAATGAAATCGCCGAGGTCCTCCGGACAAAGGACCCGAAACGGTTTCTCTTCACCATAGAATTTTTTCCGGAGGAAGGGAAAGTATCATTACGATGGCCATCGGGACTGCGGGGTTGTCTTCTCTCCTTCCCAAACGAGGACCCATCAGTACCTCTGTCCAAAATGTCGTAAGAAACTGACGGTCGGTGTGATGCATCGCGTCGAGGAACTCGCAGACCGGCCAAAAGGGACCATTCCAAAGAACGCCATTCCCTCCATCCACCTCATTCCCCTCGAAGAGGTCCTTGCAGAGGCTTTAGGTCATCGGGTGGGGACAAAGGCCGTTGAAATGGAATATGAAAGGTTGGTGGAGAGGGGAGGTTCCGAATTTCAGATTCTTCTCGATGCCACTCCGGAGGAGCTGGCATCTTTCGCTCCCCCCAGGGTCTTGGAGGCGATCATTCGAATGAGGCAGGGAAGGGTCTCCATCCTTCCGGGCCATGACGGGGTTTACGGAAAGATCAGCCTCTTTCCAGAAGAAGGTGAAGAAAAGCCTAAAGAGCAGTTGAAACTGTTTTAGGTTATGAGATTGGAGGAGGTTAGAGGCTTATCAGATCTCTGGCCAAGTTCGAGGATGCGCTTCGCATTAAGAATCGGTTCGCTGAGAAAATCGGCAAGCATAGAGATAGGGAGAATCCATTCTCAGGGAGGAGAATCATGGATCAGGAGATCGGCGGAAGAATGATCAAGATTTGCGAAAGCCTGAACAAGATGCTGGAGCTGACTTTCCAGGGGTTCCGGAAGCCTCAAGACAGGTCGATCGAAGAGGCGGAAGAGATCAGAAAGAAAGTCCAGAGATATTCCTCAGAGTTGACCCGGTTTCTCGTTGAGAAGAGTCTATCGAAGGAGAGAGGAAAGGAATGGGTGAAACCCTATGTCGCAATCGTTTCGAGCTTCGATCGCATGGGATACAACCTGGATGGCATTTTGGATCGGCTAAAGAAAATGGCTCATGAACAGGTTCTCTTCACGGACCGGGCGATCAAAGAGATCAACGACGTCTTTCAGGAAACGATCCGCCTTGTAGAGAACCTTCCCGATCTCCTCCTTACCCAAAACAGACTTCTCGCCCAGCAGATAGAAGAGAAGGGAAAATCGATCTTTAAGATGGCCGATCGCTATTCTGAAGAACATGAACAAAGACTGATCGAGGGGGTCTGCGTACCTCAATCCTCCCCTCTCTACTTGGATATCCTTTTCTCTCTGAAAGGAATCATTGCCCACACAATCCAGATCAGTGAGAGGCTTGTCACTCTCTCTGCCAGGGTCTGAGACAGTGATGTTTTGAAAAAAGGACCCTCCGCGGGCATTAGAATCTTAAGGTTCTGAAGGGGAGGATATGGATTTACTCAAAGAGGGATTAGACTCCAATGACGATTGGGCCCTGAGATACACGAAGGCGCTTTCTTTTCCCCGAAAGACGGGAACGAAAGGCGAAAAGAAAGCTGCCCAGACCCTAGTCCAGATCCTTGAAGGCCTGGGATACGAAGTGGCGGAGGAGCCGTTTTCGATTCTTATTTCTCCATGGGTTTGGATGAATGGGGGTTCTTTTCTTTCCTTTCTCTCTCTCTTGACCCTCCGGCTGACCTATGAAAAGATATCTTGGGTCGCTTTTCTCCTGTCAACCCTTTATCTTCTGGGCCTGGGGCTCTGGGACCGAATCTGGCTTCGGGTAGGGGAATGGATGGTCTCAGGGGATCCAGACCAGGGAGGAATTCGGACGAAGAACATCTTTGCCCGCCTCCCGGGAGATCAAAAGGAAAAGCCTCTTTACCTCATCGCTCATTACGATTCTAAAAGTCAATCCTTCAACCTTTACATTAGAACGGGTCTCCTTCTCTTGGGGGGAGCATCTGGAGGTCTCTTCTGCCTTTGGATCTGGGTCCAGGTCTTTCTGAGGTGGATGGGAATTCAGATTTACTCGATCCCTCTCTTCTTCGTTTTCTCTTTTTTCCTGTCCCTGGCGACCCATCTTGTTCTTATCTCTTCAAAATTGGGCAATCAGTCAGAAGGCGCTGTAGATAATGCATCAGGTGTCGGAACCCTCCTTGCCATCGCGAGAAGATGGGCTTTCCAGAATAGGAGAGGACCGGACATTCGTTTCGTCTTCACCGGAGCTGAAGAAATAGGTCTGCTGGGAAGCCTGATGTTCAGGAAACGGTGGAGAAACATGATGGTTCTCGATAGAGCCCACCTGATCAATGTCAACAGCGTGGGGAAAAGGGGGAAGATGAGGGTCTTATCCCGAGGAAAAACTGGAAAGGCCTGGCTAAGACAGATCCTCTCTTTTGCCATCGAGAAGGAGGTGCCGCTCCAACCCTTCTGTCTTTATGGAGGGATATTGATGGACCACCTGCCTTTCTGTCAACTTGGAATCCCTTCCGTAGGTCTCACCAGCATCTCAAGCGAGGGATGGCACCTTCATACGCCACGGGATACCTTTTCACGGGTTGAGCCAGAGGGTTTGGTTGAGATGGAAGAATTCATTCTTGCTCTGACCGGGTCCTTGGCAACGAACAGCCCTGGCAGAGAGAAATCGTAAAAATCATTTGACAACCTCTTTTTGTCAATTTTAGAATAAATATCCGTAAATGAAACGAGGCATGCCTATTCAGGCTTTGCTTTTGAGAAATAGTTGATGAAAGTTCCGCCAATGAAAGGAGGAGATCGATTGATGAAGATCAAAGGAGTGATGGGTTTCATCCTGTTCGCCCTTTTCATCGCGAGTTCTTTATGGGCCCAGAACGCTCCGGAACCCCTGACCCTTGAGGAAGCGATTCGCATTGCCATGGAGCGAAGCCTGACCCTTCATTCGGCGAAAGAAGGGGTCATGGGAGCCGAATTTAACCGCAAATCAGCGAGGGCCGATTTTTTTCCGAAGTGGACAGGACAGTACAGTTACACACGAAACAAGGAACCGATTGTGATTGGTAGCTCCTCTACCGTGACTACCCCTACGACTACCATTACACCCGTGACCCTTCCTGTGAAGGGAACCAGGGATGTCTATGATTTCAACACTGCTCTCGGCCAGACCCTTTTTGCAGGGGGAGCTATCTCCTCCAACTATCGTTTTCAAAAACTTGGGGTAGACCTTTCAAAGACGAGTGCGGAGGTGGCCAAGCTCGATATCGTTCTGAATGTGCGGGAGGGTTACTTCAATATTCTGAGGGCAGAGAAATTCGTCGATGTGGCGAAACAGGCTGTCAGGCAGTTTGAAGGCCAGTTGGAGATATCCCAGGCCTATTTTGAAGTGGGGCTGATCCCCAAAAATGATGTGCTTCAGGCCGAGGTCAATTTGGCCAATGCCAAGCAAGCTCAGGTCAAGGCAGAAAATGATCTCTTCATTGCCAAGGCCTCGTTTAACAACCTGTTGAGAAGGGAGATCAATGCTCCTGTAGAGGTGGTCGATATCCTTGCCTATAAGCCTTTTTCCGCGACCTTTGAAGAGTCTGTTGAGGAGGCTCTTCGGCAGAGACCCGAATTGAGGGCTGCAGGTTTGAGCATCGACCAGGCTAAGGAGACCGTTAAAATCACCCGGAGCGGATTGTTTCCCACAGTCACCCTGACAGGAGACTATAACAAGAACTCTGACGAAGCCTTTCTCAACGGGAACCTCAAGTCTGAGAACTGGAACATCCAGGCTTTAGCCACCTTCATCCTCTGGGACTGGGGGAAAATCTACTATCAGGTTGGAGCGAGCAAGGTGAAGGTGACTCAGGCCGAGGATTCAAAAACTCAGCTGAAAGAGGGGATCATTTTAGAGGTGAAGGATGACTATTTGAACATGTCGGTAGCGGAAAAGAATATCCAAACGGCGTCGAAGGCGATTGAACAGGCGGAGGAGAATTTAAGACTGAACGAGGAGCGATATAAGTATCAGGTTGCCACGGCGTTCGATGTCATTAATGCGGTTACCTTGCTTGCCCAAACAAGGACCAACTATTACGGGGCCCTGAGTGATTTCAACATCGCCAAGGCAATGCTGGAGCGATCGATGGGGAGGATGTATCCATAAAGAATTGCGGATTTCAAATTTCAAGGGCTTAGGAGCCTGAAACCCAAAACTCAAGGCTCAGGAACTTGAAACTTCGGATCTGAAACTCGAAACGCGAAACTTTGGCATCCTGGAGAAGAGGTGAAAAAAATCGAATTCGAAAAGAGGGAAGAACGGGCTGAGTTCCTGGACCAGAGGGAAGGCTATTCAAGGAAAAGCATTGCCTTTGAAATTCGAAAAGATCCTTTAACCGGCCATATCTCCCGGATCCTTCCCTTTCGGCGGAGGCTCCTTGAAACGGTTCTCTCTCAGGAAACGATCGAGACATCGAAAAAGGGGTGTCCCTTCTGCCCGGAACAGATCGAATCCCTGACCCCCAAATTTGTCCCGGAGATTGCGGTTGAGGGAAGAATCCGGAAGGGGAAGGCGACCTCTTTTCCAAATTCCTTTCCTTATGCACGCCACAATTGGGTCGTGGTCTTGTCCGAGGAGCATTTTTACCATCTTGAACAATTTACGGTGGAGATCTTGAGGGATGGTTTCCTTGTGGCACAGGAGGGGATCCGGAGGGTGGAAAGGAGAGATCCCGACTTTATCTATGGCTCCATCAACTGGAATTACCTCCCTCAATCCGGAGGGGGATTGTATCATCCCCATCTTCAGGTTGTAGTCGATCAAGTCCCGACCGCTTCTCAGGACAGGGGAATCGAATGTCTCAAGAGGTATCAGAACGAGAGAGGATCTTTCTTCTGGGAAGATCTTCTCTCAGAGGAGGTGAAGCGGGGCGAACGGTATCTCGGACATGTCGGGGATGTCCATTTTTTAGTGGCCTTCTCTCCCCGGGGCATCTTGGGCGAGATCATCGGGCTCTTCGCCCATCGGTCTGCGATGGAGGACATCACCGAGGAGGATTGGAGCCATTTTTCCGAAGGTTTGATAAAGATATTTCGTTATCTCAAAGAGAGACAGACCTTTAGCTTCAATCTGGCTCTGTTCTCCGGGACGGTCCCTGAAGTCCGGTCATGGGTCTATGCAAGACTCTGTCCGAGGATGCTCATTCCTCCATGGAATACCAGCGACATCAACTATTTTGAAAAACTTCACGGTGAGGTCATCTGCGTGACCTCTCCGGAGGAAATGGCCGAAGGGCTCAAACCGTTCTTCTCAGGAGAGAAAAGCCGATAATCCCCGATATAGGCACCCTCCTCGGAATGAAGGAATTTTGATTTGTTGTCTGTACCCACCAGTTTCAGAAACGGCCATGGGCAAACCGCTCTTCAAGGCTTCAGACGGCGGTCGATTTGACATTTTAAGGGAAGGAGAGGACTCCACTCAATGTGAACTCCGGCAGGGGTCTGGGACGTAAGTATTCTCGCGGAAGGTTCGCCCTGAAACCTTTCCGAACGGCTTGCCCACGTCCGTATAGTAAAAATTTAAGCAATATCTGGGTCTACGCTATGCGATCTTCTCTTGAATGGCATAAACATTGCATAATCCTCCTCTACTTGATATGCTCTTATTTCAAAACTCCCTTTAGTTTTGATCACATTGATCAGTAAAGGAGTTTTCAGGTCGGTAAAAATGATTGACAGAAATGGTTAACCATGTTAATTTATTTACCAATTTTAAGATTTTCTATCGATCACTTATGAAGGCTTCCATCATGATCGCTCTGTTCATTTGTATTCTCCTTCTGGCCGATCTCGCGGCGGCGGGGATCTACCGGTACGAGGATGAGAACGGGGTGATCCATTTCAGCAATTGCCCGCGAGACCCAAAATTCAAGCTTTACATCCGGGAAAGCAACGAGGATGTGGGAGCCGAACCCGGTGAATCCCCCCCGTCCATGAACATGGTGAATATTGTTGATTCAAAGAATTTTGACTTCCTTATCTCCGAATTAGCAAGGAAATATGAGATCGATTTTGCCCTGGTCAAGGCGATGATCCGGGCAGAATCAGGGTTTAATCCCTACGCTGTTTCGAGAAAGGGAGCCAGGGGACTGATGCAGTTGATGCCGGAGACTGCCCTTCGGATGAACGTATCGAATTGCTTCAACCCCAAGGAGAATATTGAAGGAGGGGTCCGCTATCTGAAGTACCTCCTTTCGCTTTTTAACAATGATCTCCGGCTCTCTTTGGCCGCCTACAACGCTGGAGAGAATATTGTGTCCCAACTCGGCACCATTCCTCCTTATCGAGAGACGGTAGATTACGTCCGGAAAGTGCTAAGTTTCTATCAAACCTATAGAAAATAACCTTCGGCAAGTGCCTTCCATGGAAAAACTGAGCCGTAACCAGATCATGACCCTACCAAACGGGGTTACGATCCTTCGGGTAATCGCCATCCCTTTCATTCTTGTCCTGCTCTCTTACCCCAGCCGGTCCTACCAGATCGTCACCGCACTCCTCTTCTTTGGAGCGGCCATTACAGATACCCTGGATGGATACCTGGCAAGGCGCCGGGGGATGGTGACGACGCTTGGGAAATTTCTCGACCCCCTTGCCGACAAACTCCTGATCGTGACTGCACTCATCGCTTTGATTCCCGCAAGAGATATTCCCATCTGGATGGTCATCGTCATCGTAGGGAGGGAGATTGCGGTAACGGGACTGAGGGGGATTGCTGTTTCTCAGAATATCGTCATTTCAGCAAGCCTCTGGGGAAAGTACAAGACCTTTTTTGAGGGAGCTGCGATCTTCTTTTTCATTCTCAATGGGGGATTCGCTTCCTTCAATTTCTACTGGTTAGGCATTGGCCTCCTCTGGGTTGCCCTCTTATTGGCCGTTATTTCAGGAGCGGACTATTTCCAGAGATTTCTAAAATCCATCATCGTCTAAGCTTATAATATAGCATAGCGCATAGCGCAAAGCGCATGGCGCAAAACGCCGAAAATCGCGATAACAGCCAAATAGATTTTAAATTCTTTTTCAGATTTGCATGATTGATTTCGATTCCATTATTCCAGCTGTCTCCATCATTCCACCCTTCCATTTCTTCGGAGACTTGACAACCCATCTCAAATCTTGTAATTTTATCGGGTAAATTGAGGAGACGCGGGAATAACTCAGCGGTAGAGTGCAACCTTGCCAAGGTTGAAGTCGCGGGTTCAAATCCCGTTTCCCGCTCCAAGGGCGGCATAGCCAAGTGGTAAGGCGACGGTCTGCAAAACCGTTATTCACCGGTTCAAATCCGGTTGCCGCCTCCAATAAAAGTAAAAGGGTTACAAGGAATTTCAAAAACTTGTAACCCTTTTCTGTTTGTTGGGTAAATGATACAAATATCACCGGGTATCGCAGAAAATCACCCGTTTTCACGTCAGAGTCACACCAATTTTCACAACACTTTTCTCTATTTGACATTACTGATCTCCTGAAGCATCATTGGCATATTTGAAAAGGTGCCATGGAGAAGGAGGAGAAACGAAGATGGATAATCATGAAGAGACGCATGAGGGTTTAAAGGGTCCCTTGAACTCCGTGAACCACCCTTTATTACACCGCCTATTCTTGAAGCCTGTTGGGTTCTTAATCATTGGAATCTCTGCTCTAAGGCGACTCTTGGTCGGAGGGAAGAAGAAGCCGGTGAGCAGGGATCGGGGTGTCGATTTTATCTTCATTGATCCTCCTTACTGTGGAGGCTCCTGATCTCATCAACATAGTGCCACCTTTGGACTGTGCCATTTCTAAAGAGTTCTTCCTGAAACTTTCGCTTGACCAATTTCCATTGAACGTGTATATTCCAATCAGTAATCGAGGGCTAATCCATTGGACGCAGAACCCCCCGCGCCTCATCCGTGAGGTTGAGGCTGTAGAAAAAGTCCCCAAGCAGATTCTTGGGCGAGATGCATAAAAAAGTGAACTCATAGAATGCGCCATGATCAACAATCTCATGTCTGCGAAGGGTCAAATGACCCCCGAAAACATCGTTTTCACTCATCAAAAGGACTTTTCCTACAGGCTCGTTAGGACACGAAAGGAGAGTAAGCAAAATGAAAGAAGCCTACATCAGATTCATGGCCCCTGTCGATCCAAGAACAACTGCATCTTTATTCCAGATATTTGACAAGAAATTAAAAGAGAAAGTGGAAAGGATACACTTAATGCTGTCATCACCAGGCGGAATGGTATTCCACGGTCTTTCAATTCACAATTTTTTGAAAGGAGCACCAATTGAGATTTACACGTACAATTTCGGCCAAGTCGACTCTATTGGTGTCGTGATATTCTGCTCTGGAAACAAAAGGTTTTCAGTTCCTCATGCGAGGTTTCTCATTCATGGCGTTCAAGCGAATTTCATGGGGAATCAATCGTTGGATGAGAAGGACCTTGAGGAGCGATTGAAGGGTCTCCAGATCGATTACAAAAACATCGCGCGCGTTATTGCAGACACTGTCCAGAAACCCACTGATAAAGTCCTTTCAGATATGAATAACCGAACCACATTAAACCCACAAGAGGCTAAAGATTATGGTCTTGTTCATGAGATTAAATCGGAACTTTTCCCCATCGACGCTGATTTATTAGTTGTAGGTGAGATTCCACAAGCCGCTCAACCTATGCAATTCACTTTACCAATTCCAGGTCCGGGACAACAAATCCAAGTCCAACATTTGACCGGACCACAGGTAGAAGGTATTACCAAGTCAGACAGTCTCTATCACGGAACTTATTTTGTGTCCTAGAGAAAGAATAGAATAAGTATAAAAATTAATGTTGGATGAAAAGGAGATAGCAATGCCAAAAGTAAGAGTGACGTTCCACAAACTCATACAGGATTCCCAAGACTACGGCAGCGACGATGAGCATATGGTCTCTCGTGTCTTCTTCACGCTTGAGGTCGAGGGCACGAGCTACAACGAGTTGTACGTGGATATCAAGCAGCCTGTAGGCTCGGACTTTGAGAAAGCACCGTTGGAAGTATCACATCCTCACAGCTATTCAGGACCTTTCAATCATCAGGCGTTTCAAAAAGCTGTAGAGGCGTACTACAGAGGTCTTGTCGGTGCTTCTGGTTCGGGCATACGAATCCAGGGTGGAGGGAACATCAGGATGCGTAACAACACTTTTATTCGGGAAACCCAAGTTGAGTTTGATGTCAGGAAAGAAAGCCCAGCGTGGTAACGTTGGATGCATGAAAGATGAAGGAATATGAATCCAAACCAATTGATCGATTCGCCTTTCGTTTCAAGAATTACACCTATCGCCCTATTCGTCTATG
>CAWEAV010000056.1:0-9493 GCA_963806715.1 uncultured delta proteobacterium | reverse complement strand
ATAGCAGAGCAGTTCACAACCACCGGGACTTATTGGACAGCAGTACGCAGGACATAACGACATCGGTGATCTGGAGTTCCTCGGCCAGCTCTGTCGCCACCATTAGCAATGCAGCAGGATTGAATGGAAAGGCCATTTCAATAGCTGCCGGTACAACAATGATAACGGCCACGTCAGCGAACATCTTGGTTTCGATTATCCTGACGGTGACGGGTGGTGCCATCGAGACGAACAACGTCCTTTCCATCACTGTGAACGGTTCCCTTTGCTCGATCAACTCCTACCTCAACAAACCATGTGTCAGTGTTACGGTCTGCACTCCCGGTACTTCAACCTGTCAGGTGATTGATGACGTCCTACTGGATACCGGAAGTTACGGCATGCGGCTCTTCAAACAAGTCCTGAACGTTTCTCTTGTGCAGGCAACCGAAGATGTCGGTTCTCTTGCCGAGTGCATCCAGTTTGGGGATGGTACATCGGAGTGGGGGCCTATCCAGATAGCGAGCGTTATCCTAGGGAACGAGCCTGCAGTACAGGTTCCGATCCAAGTCGTCGATTCCACGTTTGGTACGGCTCCTTTCGCATGCGAGAACGCTGATCAAAGTCCAGCCGACGCCGGATTTAACGGAATCCTGGGAGTCGGCCCCTTCGCACAGGATTGTGGTTTGCCCTGCTCAAACAGTGCCGGAAACGGGGTGTATTACGTCTGCAACGGATCAACTTGCATCGGAACCTCGGTACCTCCCTCCAATCAGGTCCAAAACCCGGTGGCGCTTCTTCCCCAGGACAATAACGGTCTGATAGTTCAGCTTCCGAGCGTTCCTCAGGGCGGGGTACCCTCAGTCAACGGGTTCCTTGTGCTCGGGATTGACACCCAGCCCAACAATGTGCCTTCCGCAGTGACTACGTATGCACTCGATCAGAACGGGGAGTTTTCGACGATATTTAACAACCATTCTTACAGCAGTTTCATAGACACCGGCTCAAATGGGCTGTTTTTCCGCACCACACGCCTCCTTCCAAACTGCCAGGACGATTCGGATTGGTTCTGCCCTACTTCAACAACAAGCCTTTCCTCCACCATTACGGGAGCCTCTGGCTCACCGAGCGGTGTAGTTTCATTCCAAATAGGCAATTTTGACAGCCTTACAAATTCGTCCAACAACGTGTTCGCCGACATCGGGGGGAATGAGGTGGGCGGGTTCGACTGGGGGCTTCCATTCTTCTTTGGACGAGATATCTATATGGGGTTCGAAGGGAGCGCGTCCAGTCTGGGCAACGGTCCCTACTTTGCGTATTGAAATAGCTTTATATTGCAATAGACAGTATTTCAAGGAACATACATTCGCGTCACTGCTCGACAATATCTTGCCGGAGAGTACCTCGGGGTAAGGAAGACGATGGAATAGGCTAAACTTGCAGATAAAATTCCTGAGATCGCTCGCTGTAGCAATAGACGTTTCTTTTTATAACCGAGCGTATTCGCTTTCTTTTCGTGAACTTAAACCGATCTTTCTTCACCCCTAACTCCACATGTTCGTCGGGATCGGCAAAGTACACTTAATATAAACCGGGATCGAGATGATGGGATGCAGCGTAAGACGGGAGCTTCCAATGCGGGATCAGAGACAGTTATATTGAAGATAACTTCGAATGATCCCAATATACCTGAAGTTCATGTCCCATCAAGTGGGATTAGCCAATAAAGACGCGATTTGTTTGAATTAATGAGAGAGTAACACCGGGTCCTGAACCCGACGTTGCACAGGACCCGGTGAAATTCTTTTGACGCTGCGTGCAGAGCGCTTAACGTTTTACTTGGCAGCCAGTGATCTCGCAACATCCACGGCTGAGGCAGCATCCGGTGCGTAACCGTCAGCACCGATCTCCTTTGCGAATCGATCTGTAACGGGTGCGCCACCAATGATTACCTTCACCTGCTTCCGGAGGCCAGCCTCCTGAATGGCTTCAATCGTGTTTTTCATCTCCCGCATCGTTGTCGTCAGCAGTGCGGACATCCCCACCACTTGGGGCTGATGTTTTTTAATGGCCTCTACGAATTTATCGGCCGAAATATCGGTCCCGAGATCGATCACGTCAAAGCCACCGCCTTCAAGCAACATGACCACAAGGTTTTTCCCAATATCATGGAGGTCGCCCTTTACGGTCGCGATGATCACCTTTATGGACCGACGGGTGGTCGATTTTGAGAGGATGGGTTTGAGGATTCCCATACCTGCATGCATGGCCCGTGCAGCGATGAGCACTTCTGGGATATAGATCTCGTTGTTTTTGAATTTGACGCCGACCTGTTCCATGGCTGGCAAGAGCCCATCCTTGAGAATGGATTCGGCCTGCTCTCCAGCGTCCAGAGCCTCCTGAGTCAACTTTTTTACTTCATCCATCTTCCCTGTAGAGATCGCTGTGTAAAACTTTTCTGCGTTAACCATATTTTCCTTTCTCCATTCTTTAAATAATTAATCACATCCGTGCCTTCTGATTTCATGATTAGCATTTTATCATAGATCAAGACAAATCTTAAATTTCAATATTTAAATCACCAGCAAATCCAAAATTCTAATCTCAAAATATTATAAAGATAGTTTTGGTTTTAACACGCAAATAGAACAATCCCCCCCACCCTCACCCTCCCCCTCGGAGGGGGGAGGGTGAGGGTGGGGGTGGCTCGATTCAATATTTTCATCCTTCGTGGTGCCCTATGGGGCATGAGTGTTTGGACATTATATTTGGGTATTTGTGGTTAAGAATGCTTTTATCATCCTTTTCGATATTCAAAAATTTCCTGTATTCTAAATGGTATCCGGTTTTTTATGCAAATTTGATCTGGGTCCCGAATTGCCTCATAAAAAATGTTACCCGAAGCATGATTAAAAAGGGATCGTTGACTCATAATGGATGATACCCCGATAAGGGGGAAAAAGGAGAACTAATTATGAGTCCCCGGTCAAAAATAGAATATATCGAAGCTGTTTCTTACAAACAAATCGAAAAATCGTTGCCCTTCCCCCTCCTGGGCTTCGACTCAGATAATGGATGTGAATCCCTCAATCATCACCTCCTAAAACATTTTGCACAAACAAAAACGCCCCGTCCAGTTTACTCGCTCTCGCGCCTACCACAAAGATGACAACGCTCATGTGGAACAGAAAAACTGGACTCACGTCCGCCAGTGGCTCGCTTACTAAAGCTTAGTGGACCCCAAGGTTGTCCCCCTCCTCAGTGATCTCTATCGCCAAGAGTGGAGACGTTTTCACGACTTCTTCTGTCCTTCAGTCAAACTCCTATCCAAAGAAAGAATCGGTTCCGCCATAGAGGCTACCGAGCTCTCTGTGGAGGCGATTGAGGATCTTCTCTCCGTTGTCAAAATTTCTTATCACACGCGGGATTATGGAATTTTGAAGGAAGCCATTCCTAAGCTTGTTGAAGGAGGCATGAAGTTTGCGAGACTGTTTATACCCAATCCAAAGGATTTGAGCGAACAGGATGTTCGTTCCATCTATGAGGAGGCCTACTAATTCGAGAATAGCGTGTCCGTGTTCCGTGTCCGTAATCTTAGATTTTCATGGCTTGTGTCAGCACACTGAAGTAGGGCAGGCCGCCGTTTGGCGGATTTCAAGGTGGTGGAGGAGGTGGCTTCAGGGGGCGTTGATACACAATAGTGTTACCTATTCTGTTGTTTTCTACAAGTGTTCAGTCCATCCTAATCCTGATAGCTGAAGATTATGGATTGAAAGCAAGCATAAGGAAGACTTCCAGAAATAAAAGCAGGGCCTTTTAATGGGTGACCCTGCTTTTGGGTCTCCGGCAATCGAACATTAAATTTCTCTGCTCGCCAAATTAATCCCAATTCCTGATCAAAAAGATGTGCCAGCCTGTTTAGTCAAAGTGGTATTATTAATGGTCCCGGCAAAAACAAAATTTGAGCCAACTCCTCCCCCAACCTTGCCGGTCAGACCAATTGAAATTAAATTATTGGAGCTATCTTGTTTCAACGTCGCTTTTGCATCAATGTAAGCGATACCTGTTACTGGTTATTCCTCAATTGTGGTTGTGAAGTCTCCCAAACCGACAAGGAGAGCCTTTTCACTTTTACTTTTCTGACTTTCGGTAGATATTCCCGCTATGTCCTTAATGCAGATCGATGTCCCATCACCACCCAAAAATTTCAGGTAACAACCTTCAGCACTTTTTGTCAGACCATTGTTTCCAACATATAAACTCATTGTGCCCGCAAAAGGTTGATTAGAAGTCAAAAAGGTTTGATTCCCGGGATTATTTGTTTCTTCGGAAGTGACTTTGATGGAAAATGAGAACGTACCCGTCCAGATTTCGGTGGCTTGATCCTGAGCAAAAGAGGCCGAGGTCAAGATACCAAACACTAAAGGGTGCCAGGTAGAGGGAGGCTTCTGTGTTGGCCCACATGCGAAGCAAGGTCTCAGGGATCCAGGAAGGGGTCCTGTGTGGCCTCTTCCCCTGGCTTTAGAACGACAAAATCTCCGTTCCAGGGACCATGAAGTATTTTGTCAAAAAATGTCAAAGATCCTTGTAATTCTTCATATTTCAACCCGAGAAAGCGGGCGTTTTCAATCGCGTGATTGCGGTGCGATTCCGACCCATTGATTCCCGTATGTACAAAGGCGATCCTCGTGTACGCTTTGAACTCTTCCTTAATGACCATTTCGGCCCATTCCTTTCCATGCCGTTGAGAATATTTCTCGTAATTCCAAAGAGGGGAGTCCTTCTCTTCAATCCACCCTGTTGTCAAATAATAGGTCCCCGGCTCCTTCTTGTGTTCTTCAGCATGCCTGTTGCGGGAGCCCAGAAAGAGGGCAATGCAATCATGGACCCGGGGAATCACCATATTGTGTCGATGGGATCTAACGCCTACGAGGCCGTTACCGCACAAACCATAACCGAGAATGAGAGTGTCCCCGTCCCAATGCTCAGCTTTGTTGATTTCTTCCTGCACAGCCGCCTGCATCTTCTGAGGGGTGTTGTGGAGGCATTGTTCCAAAAAGACAAAAGAGATGTCATCTGATTGAAATTGAAGAAGCTCGTTTTTCATGATGCCGCAGGCAACAACCAAATGTTTCACGTAGATGCAACCTCACCTTCATAAGAAAAGTTATCAGCTGTCCGCATATTTATTAAGATAACATTCCAGCCGATGAAGACGCAAGCGGACCATATAGCAAATCCTGTCAGGTGAGCCCAAAATCCACCTTGAAGGATGTCATTTTTCTCGAACTTAGTCGCGGTGATTCTGGCCTTGTGTAGAGAGAAAAAGGACGGTTCTATTCCCGGAAGTAGAAACCGCTCTCTTTATTCCGGGTCTTTAAAAAAATGACCGCTTCCTTTTCTTGGGAGGTTGTGCCTCTATGCCCTTCCTGCTCCTCTGTTAAAATAAAAAATTGGCTTAAAAATAAAATGTTGCTTTTTTAGCAGAAGGCCACAGCAAATCGAACCCAGTAACGTTGAGACTTTCAAAAGTAATCACTTGAGATTGCCCTGAATGCTAACGATTACCAACGGAAATAAACAAGAAAGGCAGGGCCAACTCTGGGTGACCCTGCCTATGATATTTTGTAGTATTTACAGGCCTGCTCGTTTCTAAATCTCCTTAGCGTGCCGCTATGCCTTGGGCAAAAATGGACAGTCCCCCGTCAACCGTACCCAAGTCAATCAAGCTGCCGTTGGAGCTGATTTGGAACATGCCTATCGTCCCATTGCCTGCATTCAGAACGTAAAGAAAACGGCCATTGACAGTCACGGACAGATCGAGGTTTCCATTGCCGGTGCCGGCAGCTCCATTCATTAGGGAAAGTTTCCCCTTTCCGGGGTCTATTTTATAAACAGAAATTGTATTGCTGCCGGGGTTAGAAGCAAAAGCGTACCGGCTATTTTCGTCTATCCAGCAAGTGGCTTTTTGACCGTTCGCTACCGATCCGCTTATTACTTTCAGGGTGTCATCAGACAAGATATTGTAGGATGACACTGAGTCACTGCCTGCTTCACTAACAATCAGATGTCCCCGTTGGTCAAAGATGAACCCGAAGGGAGTTGTTCCATTCGACGCCGACGTTACGGGACTCGTACTTGGCAACCCGTCTCCCCCAACCGAGAAGACGAGAATCTTATTATCTGCTTTGCCGGTGACTACCAGTGTCTCGCCCTTTGGGTCAAACCCCACCTGGGCAAACCCCCCGGACAGTGATCGACCGGAGTCGGCAAGAGCCGCCAATTGACCTGTGTGACTCAGGTTGAACCCCGTGATATTGGGAGAAGTCCCTGTGTTAAGGACATAGACAAGGTTGTGGAAGATAGTCAAACTCACAGGAAGCACCCCTCCTGAATCAACCTTATCAACTAAATCCAGCTCACCTGGCAGGACTCGGAAGACCGAAATTTCATTACTTCCTGCATTAACGGCCAACAACCATCTTTTGTCCTGGCTTAGCATAAGGGATCCCTGAGAACCCAGGGCATCCAAACTGCTTCCGCCGGAACCCTTGCCACCTGTTGATATTGAGTCCGCTTTTGTCAGGATGCCTTTGGAATCCCGATTAAAGATAACCACCTTGTTGTCATTGGGGTCATTGGTCATGGTGTACACCGCACCGGGTGAGCTCCTCCCCGCTGCCAGGGAAGCGCCTGCCCATAGAACGAGAAAAATCGTTGTCAGTGCAATAGCAGTCTTTATTTTCATGGTCATCCTCCTTTGTGACTGAAATAAACATAAGCCCAAAAACATCTAAGATCGAACCTGCATTGCCCCAACTTTGTCAGCGAAAATCACCCATAAAATCACCTACTTTTGACTCCGTTGATACGTAAGTTCGGACTAACGCAGCGCATGAAAAATATCCACGTTAAATTCCCGCGCATCCTTAAGAATATTGCAAAACCTCCTCGGAATTCAGAAGCAGGTCAAAAGAAAGTGTCCTGCACTGTTTTTGGCCCTTTCTGAATTCCCATTTTATCAGAATAGATGCCAAAAGTGAATAGGTAATCCACATTATTTTTTAGGACCTCAAACAGTATTCCAATAAATGATCAATATTAGAAAAATGAGGAGCATTATATTTAGAAAGGAAACGATGGCCGCAATCATTCCAAGAAAGACTTCCTCCCCCAGAGAGGCAGCAAACCGACCCATCACCTTTGCTGAAGAAGTGAGAAAAATGAGTGAAAAGATGGCCCAGGGAAGCTGAATACTCAGAATAATCTGGCTCCAGATCAAACCCTGAAAAGGGTCTTTAAGGAAAAAAATAATAAGGAGAGCGCCGCAAAGAGTGAGAATCACACCCACGCGGGAATGACTGTCCGAAAGGTCGAGGGGCTCCTGAAACATGCCTGAAAAGATACTCCCTCCGGCCATTGCTGCTGTGATTGACGGTGCCAAACCGGCAAAGAGTAACCCTAACGCAAAGACGACGGCAGCCGCTGAACCCAATAGCGGCTTCAGGGTTGCCTGAGCCTGAGAGAGTTCGTTCACATGAGGTTCTATAGATAAGAAGAGGTAAGGGGCAAGGCGGGAAGAGGGATCATTGGGTAAAAAGGCGACTTTTTATTTCTCCGCTTAAGCCCGGGGACCTTTAGCAATATGGGTGAGCATTTCCGGCAGCACAGCCTCTCCTCCGGGAATGGCTTATATTCAATCCGTTGGATATTTCGGGATCGTAGTCCGAGCCTCAGATGATTTTTGTACTTTAGCTTCTTTCAAAACCGAGAATTTTAACCCTTCCAGGGCGCATCATTTGAATGATCCTCGACGTATTCAAGGCCATGCATCCTTCCTTGTTCATTCCAATTAGGTTATGACTTTCAATCCACAAATCCACCTTAGCCTTCTGAGTGCTTTCGCCTCTCCCTTGGCTGCCTTGGTTATGAGGTCTGCCTGATCTTTATAGGTTTCTCTGAATTTCTGTATCAATTCCTCGTTAGACCCATCCATTCCAAGATCCTTTTCCTTGCAGAGGGATAAAATCAGTTCATCCTCTGTCACCTTTTTTCCTATCTCCTTTGCCATAACAAGGTTTTGGCTATCATCCTTCTGCATCGGATTGTTAAATAAAAATGAGCAAATCAGGTATTTTGAGGCCAGAAACAGGGTACTCTTACTGGGCAGGCAAAGAGAAATTGAGGGACGTTTCATGGGGTTCCATCAAGATGCTTAAAAATGGGGTGGCGGAAAGGGCGGTCGAAAGTCTTTCTTCATGATCTTTGTGCTCTTTTTTGCAGATAGAATGAATTCAAATTTAAGGTTTCTACCCCTGTCATAATCTGCCTCCTCCCGTCCTGCGTTTCAAGAACAACCATATTGTTCACAATCTCCTTAACTGTAAAATCCACCCCATCCAAAGAATTCTTGAATATATCCCCCTGCTTGATTTCCATAGCGGTTCTCCTTCCATGCCCTTTCCGCCTCGATATTTATTACGAAAACGATGCAATAGGAATGCCAGAATATTTTGATTTCGATATTTACCCGATATTAAAAGATTTTTTAACTTGCTCAAGGAAAGATCGTAAATGGCAATTGTAGGGATTTACCTACAGGAATAAATGATAGAAATCTCAAATAAAAATGATTTCTTTTGTAAATACCGGCAATTTGAAATGTAGGGAATTTTCCTGCACTCATTTTTTGAAGCTATGTCAATTACATCAGGGTGATGATGCCCGGATGTCATTAATCAGTGGGATTCACTGGGAATTGTTTGTATTTTTCATTTTTGTTTCTCCCCCTTGTTCTTGTCTGTCCCTAAAAGGTATTGGGTGAAAAAACCTCAATCTTGTAGTTGTCTCAGTGATATTGATCCTTCTTTATGATGGGATTGTCAATTTCTGATTGTCTGTTATAAAGGGCGGCCCAAAAATGTGACGGGATTCAAATGAATGTAGCGAGTCAGTTCCAGAAGATAAACGTCTGCGTCAACCAGAACCGCCTTGTAACGTCCCTGAAAAAGGTGACCCGACCGACCCTGACGCCAGTTGACCCACCGGGTATAACGAAAACTGAGATTCTGAAGGATTCGGGAAAGGGAAACCTCCCCCACCTGAATCGCGAGGTGGACATGATTGCTCATCAAACAGAAGGCATGGATGCGATGGCCAAACCGTTCGACCCCTTCCCGCAATAAGAAACAAAAGCGCGTCCGGTCCTTATCGTCAAAGAAAATGCCTTTGCCGTCGTTGCCCCGCAGGATGACGTGATACAGTGCCCCTGGATAGTGAACCCTTGGCTTCCGTGCCATGCCGTCATCATAACCCCATACATTGAAAGATTGCAAGCCTGATAATCATATAAAAGGTACCCCGGAGCATACCATGAAATGATAATCATGGTATGCTTGGGAAAGAAGTCCAATCCAACCCAGGAGGTGTCTTATGAGAGGATTATACGCAGGTTCGGATCTTCATGGCAACAACAATTTAGTAGGGATCGTGGATGAGCAAGGGAAGAGGATTT
>CAWEAV010000055.1:0-17800 GCA_963806715.1 uncultured delta proteobacterium | reverse complement strand
CCGGCCGGTGGACAGGGAAACAGCAGAAGAGATGTTGAAGATCTTCCTCGAAGTGATCCTCGCTCCGGGATATGCTTCAGAAGCCGTGGAGATCCTCAAGTCGAAGAAAGACCTCCGCATCCTTCAGTCTCCACCCCTAAGCGTATCCTATCTGCAAAGCGGGTTTGACCTGAAGAAAGTGGTGGGTGGGCTCTTGATTCAAACCCGTGATCTCGGCAGGGTGCCGGTCAGAGACTGGAGGGTAGTGAGCAAGAGAAAACCGACTGAAGAAGAAATGAAAGCAATGGCCTTTGGTTGGAGAGTGGCTAAGCACGTCAAATCGAATGCCATCATTCTTGTTCGTGAAGATAGGACCATCGGAATTGGAGCAGGACAGATGAGTCGTGTCGATTCGACCCGGCTTGCTGTGATGAAAGCCCAATTTCCGATCCAAGGAACGGTTCTGGCATCGGATGCGATGTTTCCCTTCAGAGACGGAGTGGATACGGCAGCAGAAGCTGGCGCCGTGGCAATTATTCAGCCTGGTGGTTCTATTCGGGACGATGAGGTGATCGCAGCCGCCGATGAACGTAATATGGCCATGGTCTTTACAGGAATGAGGCACTTCCGGCATTGATGCCGGAAATTCCAAATACCAAATCTCAAATTCCAAATGGACTCGGACGACCGAAATCCAAGACAGTAAGAGGTTTTGGTTATTTGGTGATTGGAACTTTGAATTTGTTTACCCGCCAGAAACGGCCATGGGCAAACCGCCCTTCAAGGCTTCAGACGGCGGTCGATTTGACATTTTAAGGGAAGGGGAGGACTCCACTCAATGTGAACTCCGGCAGGGGTCTGGGACGCAAGTATTCCTTTCACGAAAGGTTCGCCCTGAAGCCTTTCCGAACGGCTTGCCCACGTCCGTATAGTAAAAATTTAAGCAATATCTGGGTTTGCAATTTGGATCTTAAGGATTTGGGGTTTACTTGGTTCTAAAAGCTTGGTGCGTAGGGCTCAAAATTTAATCGATGTATATGAGAGGGTAGGGATATGAAGGTGCTGGTGGTGGGTGGTGGCGGCAGGGAACATGCCCTGGTGTGGAAGATTGCGCAAAGTTCTAAGGTTACAAAGATTTTCTGCGCTCCTGGAAATGCGGGGATCTCACGTCAGGCCACTCTTGTCCCAATCAAGGTGAATGATCTGAAGGCGCTCCTGGAATTTGCTCATGAAGAGAAGATCGACCTGACTGTGGTTGGCCCGGAAGAGCCCTTAACCCGAGGGATTGTCGACCTTTTTGAATCAAAGAGACTTGCTATCTTTGGACCGAGCATGAAAGCAGCGGCGATCGAAGGGAGCAAAGCCTTTGCCAAAGAGATGATGCAAAAATACCATATTCCCACTGCTTCTTACGAAGTATTTGAAGACCGGGAAGAAGCTGCCGCTTATATCCGGAAGAGAGGGGCTCCCATTGTTGTAAAAGCGGACGGCCTTGCTGCAGGCAAAGGAGTCATGATTTGCAAAACCGTTGATGAGGCGATTCAAGCCGTTGATCAAATGATGGTGGAGAAGACCTTCGGAGAGGCAGGGAATAGGGTTGTGGTTGAGGAATGCCTCACAGGCGAGGAGGCTTCCTATATTGCCTTTACCGACGGAAAATCGATTCTTCCGATGGCATCCTCCCAGGATCATAAATCGGTTTTTGACGGAGATCAGGGGCCCAACACAGGGGGCATGGGCGCTTATTCCCCTGCGCCTGTGGTGACGGAAGAGGTCCACGAGAGAATTATCGAAAAGATCTTGAGACCGATGATCCAGGGGTTAGGCGATGAGGGAAGGCCCTATAAGGGCGCGTTTTATGCCGGCTTGATGATTCGGAACGGACATCCAAAGGTGCTGGAATTCAATGCCCGATTTGGAGACCCCGAAACTCAACCTGCCTTGATGCGGATGAAAGGAGATATCGTCCCTATCCTTGAGGCTTGCATCCACGGGAATCTGTCAAAATTGAGGATCGAATGGGACCCCCGTACTGCCGTATGCGTGGTCATGGCTTCAGGAGGGTATCCGGGGGATTACGAGAAAGGAAAAGTGATCAGAGGTCTGGACGAAGTTTCACGAATGAAAGATCTCTTTGTTTTCCACGCAGGAACAGCATTGAAAGACGGGCAGGTGGTCACGAGTGGCGGAAGAGTGTTGGGTGTGACTGGGGTCGGCGAGGGCATTGAAAGAGCGATCGATCGGACCTATGAGGCTGTTAAAAGGATCTCCTGGGAAGGTGTCCATTACCGGAAAGATATCGGGTTCAAGGCATTAAGGATCCCTTACTCATAAAGCTTCAAATTCCAAAGTTCAAATCTCAGCTTCAGTCTAAATCAAGGGATCAGAGTTTTTTGACTTTGACTCTTGTTTGACATTTGGCTTTTCACATTTGAATTTGAAGCGCGTCATTCTGGATTTCGCGCTTCCCATTTAAATAGAAGACCAAAACATTAGGTAAGTGATCGTAGGGAGGGATAGTGATGGCTTATAAAATTGCAGTCGTTCCTGGAGATGGGACAGGACCTGAGGTCATTGCAGAAGGATTAAAGGTCCTGAAGGTAGCCTCAGAGAAATATGGATTCAAATATGAAATGGTCCATTATGATTTAGGAGGAGAACGCTACCTAAGAACGGGTGAGACTCTCCCGGTTTCTGTCTTGGGGGAATTAAGAAAGGTGAATGCCATCTATCTCGGGGCCATTGGACATCCAGATGTAAAACCAGGAATTCTGGAGAAGAATATCTTGTTAAAGATTCGCTTTGAGTTGGATCAGTATATCAATCTGAGACCTGTCAAGCTTTACCCAGGAGTCGATACCCCTCTAAAGGACAAGAGTCCCAAAGATATCGATTTTGTCGTGGTTCGGGAAAATACCGAAGGAGCTTACGGAGGAGCAGGGGGTCTCTTCAAAAAAGGGACACCCGATGAAATTGCGATCCAGGAGGCGATCCACACCCGGAAAGGGGTGGAGCGGTGTATCCGCTTTGCTTTTGAGGTCTGTCGCAAGCGAAATCAAAAGAAGAAAGTGACCCTTTGCGGAAAGACGAACGTCCTTACTTATGCCTTCGACCTTTGGGAGAGGGCCTTCTATGAGGTTGCAAAAGAGTTTGGGGGTATCGCGACCGATTATGCCCATATCGATGCCACCTGCATGTGGATGATTAAGAATCCGGAATGGTTTGATGTGATCGTTACAGACAATATGTTTGGGGATATCATCACGGACCTGGGGGCCATGATCCAGGGAGGCATGGGGATTGCAGCCGGAGGGAATATCAATCCCAAAGGGGTCTCGATGTTTGAGCCTATTGGCGGCTCTGCCCCCAAATACACCGGGATGGGTGTGGTCAGCCCCCTTGCAGCCATTGCCGCCTGCCAGATGATGCTCGACTACCTCGGGGAGGAAAAGGCCGCCAGCGGAATCGAACGAGCTATGATGAAGGTGGTGGAAAAAGATGTGAAGAGCCTGGCTGCCGGGAAAATGGGGCATAGCACCTCCCAGGTGGGTGACCTTGTAGTTGACTACCTCGTCGTAGGGTAGCAAAGAGTGATCCTTGGAATTGATTGAAGATCCGAAGTCCAACATTGAGGTGAAGAATTGGACTTTACGCTTTCGATGCAGCAGAAACAGATCAGGCGAATGGCGAGACAATTTGCGAGGGATGAACTGGCTCCCATCGCCAGGGAGATTGATGAAGAGGGGCGATTCCCCTGGGAAACGGTGGAGAAGATGGGTCCCCTCAATTTCTTCGGTATGCAGGCTCCCCGGCAATACGGCGGAGCCGAGATGGATTCAATCTCCTACTGCCTGGTGATCGAGGAGATCTCCCGCGTGTGCGCGGCCATGGGGCTGACAGTGGCTGTGCATAACAGCGTGGTGGTCTATCCCTTAAGTCAATTCGGAGATGATGAGCAAAAGGCAAAATTTCTTCCTCCCCTCGCCGCAGGTGAGAAGATCGGCGCTTTTTGCTTAACCGAACCCAATGCCGGCTCCGACGCAATGGCGATTGAATCCACTGCCATCAGGGAGGGCGATTTCTATGTCGTAAATGCCAATAAAATTTTTGTCACTAACGGCGGAGTGTCCGATACCTTGATCATTTTTGCTTCGGTCGATCCAGGGGATGTCAAGAGGGGCTTTAGTGCCATCCTGGTGGAGCGCGGTACCCCTGGATTTGAAGTGGGGGTACTCGAGAATAATTGCGGTGTTCGGGCCAATCCAGTCAGCTCGATCGTTCTTAATGATTGCAGGGTGCCCAAGGCTAACCTCCTGGGCCAGGAGGGGGACGGATTCAAGATTGCAATGGCGGGTCTGGACACGGGCCGGATCGGTATTGCAGCACAGGCAGTGGGAATCGGGCAGGGGGCCCTGGACGTGTCCTTGAAATACGCCAAAGAGCGTATCCAATTTCGTGTTCCCATAGCCCGGCATCAGGCAATTCAGATGATGCTCGCCGACATGGGCACGATGGTCGAGGCAGCACGGCTTCTCACCTTACAAGCTGCCCATATCAGGGACCAGGGAGGCGATCTCTCCGGTCCCTCCGCGATGGCCAAGCTCTTTGCGGCCCGGACCGCTTCGAAGGTGGCCTCGATGGGCGTGCAGATCCACGGAGGTTACGGATACAGCAAAGACTACGCGATTGAGCGTTATTTCCGGGATGCTCGGGTGACAGAGATTTATGAAGGAACCAATGAGATTCAGCAGATCGTTATCGCCCGGGAGCTGCTCAAACGAGGGGAAGGCTGAGACTGGAATGGACATTATCGTTTGCATCAAGCAGGTAATCGCAGAAGATCAGGTGAAGTTTAATCCCAGCACCCACAGCCTGGTGCGCTCCGCGGAATTCTCTCATATAAACCCTTTTGATTTGTTTGCCCTCGATATGGCGGTACGGCTAAAGAAGGAACACCGCGGGTCGATTACCGCATTAACGATGGGACCGAAGATCAGTGAAGAGGTGCTGTGGGAGGCTTTGGCCATCGGGGCGGACAGGGCGTTACTCCTATCCGACCCGCGGTTTGCGGCAAGCGATACCTTGGCCACTTCGTATGTGCTGGGGATGGGCATCCGAAAAATTGGAAGATTTGACGTGATCTTTTGCGGGATGCGCACAACAGACAGCGATACTGGACAGGTGGGTCCCCAGTTGGCTGAGGAACTGGATGTCCCTCATGTAACCGGGGTGGAGACGCTGGAGAGGAAGGAAGAACTGATTCGCGTAGAACGAGTCTCCGACGGATTTAGAGAGACCCTGAAAGTATCCACACCCGCTTTGTTTACAATCGCTTCGAGAACTGCGGTGCGCATTCCGAGCCTGATCGAAATCGAGGACGCCTTCGCCCAATACTCAATTGAGTGCTGGAATCTGGAGGATTTGAACGCCGATTCCACCAGGGTTGGCAGTGCCGGTTCCGGCACGTGGGTGGAAAGATTAATTCCGGTAACACAACAGAAAACTTGTGTCTTTATTGAAGGAGAACCCCGGCAGCAGGCCAAGGCCCTTTTTTCGAAATTAGTCGGGAAGGTTTTGGTATCTTAGCCTTATGGTTAATAACCATTAAAAGGCACCTCGGAGTATTTACAGCCTCTGTTCGCTCCTTCATGGAAGGTTTTGTATCATCAGGGTTGAGTATAGGACCATGAAAAAAGATCTGGATATTTGGGTATTCGGAGATCATCGGAATTATCCTCAGGATCGTTTGACCCTGCAGGTGCTGGGCCAGGCGCGGGCACTTTCGAGTGATAAAGGAAGGGTCACAATGATCGTCCTTGGGTGTCAGGTGGAAGGGCTCGCCAAAGAATATATTGCTTCCGGTGCCCAGCGCATCTTACTGGTGGACCATCCACAGTTAGCATCCTATCGAGCGGATTTATTTACCACCATCATCAGCGATTTGATTCGGGAGCATCAACCGGAGGTCTTCCTGGTAGGGGCTACGGAATTTGGTAAAGAACTGGCGCCGAGAGTCGCGAAGCGTCTTGGGGTAGGACTGAGCGCAGATTGCATCTCTTTGGACTGGGATGAACAACGGGAGGAACTGATTGCTTCCAGCCCTGCCTTTGGCGGTCATTTTTTGGCGCGTATCGTGTGGAATATGAATCGACCTTATATGGCCACCGTGAGCTCCGGTACTTTCTCTGAACGCCCGTATGATCCAACGGCTTGTGGGGAGATCGTGAGGGTGGAAAAAAACTTAGATGCTGCTTCTTCCAAGATCAATGTTCTTTCTTCCGTTCGGGAAACGCACCAGGCTGCTAAACTTGAAGATGCGAGAATCGTGGTCGCAGGAGGGCGGGGAGTCAGAAGTTTGGAAGGGTTCAACTACGTCAGAGAGTTGGCTTTGCTTGTGGGAGGCGAAGTGGGGGCGACCCGGCCAGCCGTGGATGCCCATTGGACTTCACACGAGCAGTTAATCGGACAGACCGGCACGACCATCCAACCGGAGCTGCTGATTACCTGCGGCACCTCCGGCGCGGTTCAATATACCGCCGCTATTAGAGGAGCAGGAACCGTTGTAGCCGTGAACCGCGACCCTCGTGCACCGATATTCAAGATCGCAGATTTTGGCGTCGTAGCAGATACGCTTTCCTTTCTTCCCGCCTTTCTTGCGGAGGTGAAAAGTCATCTATTTCGGGAAATTACAGATCTCTATCGCTCCCAGGTCAGGAACGGTAGAGATCAGAAGGCGGTCTCCTTCGGCCAGCGGATCAGAAGACTGAGGGAAGACCACAAGATGAGCGTTGTCGATCTTGCGGAAAAGACAGGACAGCCCCCCGAGTTCGTTGAGCAAGTCGAGTCAGACAGTCTGACCCCCCCTGTTTCCTTTCTGTTGCAGCTATCGCAGGCTCTTCAGATTGATCCCAGCAACTTCCTGACCGAGGAGGAAAAGGTTCAAATCGATGGAAAGAGGCAGGAGGGATTTGTGAAGCGAACCCAGAACTATTCTTACCGCACCCTCACTCCGGGTGCTGCGGATAAGCACCTCCGTGCCTTTATGGTCACGATTGAGCCCAAGGAATTCCATAAGATGGTGGAATATAAGCATCCTGGAGAAGAGTTCATTTTCGTTTACAGAGGGGAACTGGAGCTTACTTTGGGAAGCAAAGTGTTCCATCTGAAGCAGGGGGAGACCATGCATTTCGATTCTGAAACAAAGCATAAGCTTCGAAATATTTCGGATGAACAGTGTGAGCTCATGGTGACGCTCTATACCCCTTAAAACCCTCAAATTATAGTTAAGGCCTCCTTGCGCTTTTCGTGGTTGAACGAAAAACTCCCTAAAGTCAGAGCAAAAGATTTGCTGAATCGTTTCTCTCCGTGACCTGATTCTCGCCTCCGATCCTTCTCCGAGAAGGGTGGGTGGGTGGAAAATTTCGCTTCGCCTTATAGGTCCAGCTGATAAATTCGTCGGCAGAGCGGCGAGTCGATTCGGCAAACGGATTGGCGACTCAGGATACTCTTTCAAGAGCCATAGGTGGGTCCATCGCTATCCTCTGAGGTTGGCTGTGGGTGCATACTGGGGAGTCGAGGGTTGACAAATAGAGGTACAGATAACTATTTTTAATTAGGGGCAGATCGTATGTGCTGAAAGGAGGAAAAAACATGGAAAAGAACATGAAGAGTTTCGACGGATTATACTTAGGGTTTCTGATGGGAGGTGCCATTGGCATTCTGGCCGGTTTTATGTTTGCACCCAAATCCGGGAGAGAGTTAAGGGCTGAGATGAAGGAGAAGGGATGCGAGCTTTACGGAGACACCCAAAGAATCATTTCCGAAGCGGAGACGAAAACAAGGTCTATCGTTGATGATGCCATGTATAGAGTGGATAACTTTAAGAGAGAAGCGGAACAGCGCCTATCAGAAGCGCGTCTCAGGGCCTGCAAGATCTTCAACTGCGCTAGTGTAGAAACAGCCCCGTTACATGCCGAGGAAGAATCAGGGGCCGAGGCGTAAAAACCTAAGCATGAAAAATATAACTGGCTGAAACGGGTAGCTGAATGTATGTAGGTTATCCCATGATGGGATAACCTTATTTTATATCGTGATTGGCAGTGCCTCCAAAAGATTCATTGATCTATTGGATTTTTTTTGGTAGACTATTAACAGGTTTGAAATAGAGAGTGAAAGGAGGGTTTTACCATGGCAGAGAATGAAAGAGACTGGGGCCATTTTATGACAGGATTCATGATCGGAGGTTTTTTGGGTGCCTTGGCGGGTATCCTATTTGCTCCAAAGCCTGGAAAAGAACTGCGATCTGACATCAAGGAAAAGGGCAGCGAGGTTTTGAAAGATGCTCAAGAGATTTATGATGATGCCAGTAAAAAGGCAAAGGCGATCATCGATGAGGCAAAAAAGCGGGCCGAGGAGCTTAAAAAGGAGGCCGACCGCCGTCTCTCTGAAGCCCGTCAAAAGGCTAAAGAGATTTTGGCCCGCGGTGAAAAGAAAGAGGCTGAAACCAGTGAACCGGCGAAGGATATACCAGGAGGCAGGGAAGTCTAAATGGGAAGGAGATGATCATGACCCCTACGTTAGCAACCCTATTGGCTATTAGCGTTACTGTCATTGCGGCGATTCTGGTGCTGGTCGTAATTGTCTGGGTCCCTGTTGTTCTCCAAGTACGCCGGACGGCTAAAGAAGCAGAAAAACTGATCGATTCGGTCCGTGTCCAAGTCGCTCCTGTCAGCCGCGACATTGGTTTGATTTCCCGGGATGTCAAGAGCATCGTCCAATCCATTCATCGGCAGGTCGATCGAGTTGAGGATGGGGTCGAAACGGTTCATGATATGGCGGTCCGGGTTAAAGAATTTCAATTTGAAATCCAGCGGAGAATTGAGGAACCCCTGCTTCAATTAACTGCAATGCTGGGAGGTGTTAAAAAAGGCATTGATGCGATAACTCGTATCTTCTGCCGTTAGATGCGGTGCAAATATTGCCTTCACCGTGAGAATCCCAGGGCCATCTACCTGCCAACGATGAAAAGCCATTGTTTAGTGTCTGTCCATAAACACCCTTTTCCGTCATGCCGGACTTGATCCGGCATCCAGAAGGTCTCGAAAGGACTGGATTCCGGCTTTCGCCGGAATGACGATTCTGATTGAGGCGGCAATTTATAAAAGGACACTATTTAGTGGGATTTTTTTTGCAAGGGGAAAAAGCAATGCCAGAGACAAAAAGGCCGGCCTACCTTATGATGAATGATCCTTTGGGAGGTCGGCCTTTTTATTACTGATCGCCGATTGCCTCCGTTTTATTTTTTCTCCTGGATGGAGATGAGTTCCAACTCAAAAATCAGCGTTGCATTTGGGCCGATTTGACTTCCTGTCCCTCGTTCACCATATGCCAGATTTGAAGGAATAAAGAGCTGCCACTTCGCACCCTCTTGCATGAGGCCTAAGGCCTCGGTCCAGCCGGGTATGACGCCATGGACGGCAAAGGTGACGGGCTGCCCACGACGGTAAGAACTGTCGAACTCGGTTCCGTCGATCAGAGTGCCTTGATAATGAACCGTCACGGTATCTGTTGGCTTAGGTTTTTTCCCTGCGCCTGCCTTGACAACCTTGTATTGCAAACCACTTGGCAATGTTGTTATGCCCTTCTTTTTCTTATTCTCTGCAAGAAACGCTTCTCCTTCTTTCTTATTTTTTTCTCCAAGGACCTTTTGTTTTGCTACCATCTCCTTTTGAAAAGCGGCCATCGTTTCACGAATTTCCTGATCCGTCAATAAGCTCTTGCTTCCAGAAAGTCCATCCTTAATCCCTTTGGCAAGGATATTGGGGTCAATATCAACCGACTGATTCTTTAAGTTTTTTCCCATATCCATTCCGACGATGTAACTTAACTTTTCTTTCTGGGTCTTTAATGTAGGGGCTTCTTGCGCGCCGGGCTGACTTGCCAAGAACAGAGAACCGAATACAACCAAGGCTGCTACCATTCGTAATTTCATTTTAACTCCTTTCCCTTCGCAGGATGAATTTTATTCATTCAAACCCATTATTTCTGACTTTTACAGCGGATTTTTTCAAAGAAGAAGCCAGACTGCCGGAGGATAAAACCAAGGACACCTACAATTATTCGTGACGCCTATATCTCTTGTCAACACTTTTCGTCCCAGTCCAGACGTCTCTCCTCTCAACTCCTTGTGGGTCAAGAGGTAGAAAGAAGCGGAATCGCTTGGGAAATCCCTCCTTCGTATTTTAGGTACGCGTGATTGATTCTGCCGGGAATTCGAGAGAACACCCCGATAAGCCTCAAAATCCCTTAGAGTTCAAAAAGGAACATGATAGGCTTCCTAAGCCAAAAAGAAGGACATAATTTGGAATCAGGGTGCCCCAAAATGTCACTTATTGAGTTCCTTTAGAGATTATATGCTTTAATATGCCCTATTAATCAAATACATACACATTACATATTCCTGGCATTGGAATTGCTTATTTAAGCCTGATGAGTTGCCGATAAGGCCAAACTCCGAGTGATCGGGGGGCGGAAAGCCACGGGTCCATGACGAGGTGGACAGCCGGGTTACCGAAGCACAAATCCGATAGTTGGCTAAACATTCGCCCAATTTCATTCGGAGTTATTGGTGTCCGCTTTAAGCCTCTTTTCAAACCTGCTGAAGCCCCAACCTCAGCAAATGATGGGCCCCACCCATCTGATGCTGACCGGAATCAGCCAAACGGTTTTCCTCCGGCAATGGGGAATGCCAGAGATTAAGATCAGCCTTGACCACCTTGAAGCCTGTTTCATCCTGGATTTTATTACTTTAAATATCGACTCCATACAAAAGGGTTTTGTTACAGTTTGGATCTATGAGAAAAAGGATAGGGTCGTATTTTTTAGGGGAGAGAAGCTAATCTCTCACTTTAAATGGACCCAATTCAAGAAAAGATTCAAAAGATTAAGTTCTCTTGACCAAGATATGCCTTGCAAAGAACACGGGTCTGTATCCCCAGAAGTAGTGGAGTCTTCGATTAGCCAAAAACAAATGCAGGAATGAATCTCATCATTCCTGATAAGATGAAATCATTCCTTCCATCACTTTTTTACTCACCATTACCTGATTTCAAATCCCCCTAATGCAGTCCCCATCTAAATTGGGATTGGTGCCATAACGGAGACTAAAATTCTGTCAATCCTTGACAAGGCTCAAACAATTCTGATACGTTTCTAAAGTGATGAAATTCGCCGGTCTTCGCAAATGGATAAAGGGGTTTAGCCTTCTCCTTTTAATTTCCCTTGCTCTGCCTCCTCCTCCCCTATTTACTCAAGGGCAACCTGGAAATCGTAGCGAAGGGCCTGAGATTACCTTTTCGAGCAAAGACGAAAGGAAATGGACAGAGAAGAGAGAGATTCCTCTTCCCTTAGTCATCGCCCAGGGGGTAAAAGAAGAACCCCGAACCGACTCTTTTCCTTTACGGGAGGAGGCGATTGGCCCCATGAAAAAGATGAGCCCGTCTGGGACGGCTCCTGGGTGTGCGTATTCCCGAGGATTTACTACCGGAATCGCCAAGGCCTTCGTTGGGGACAAGGCCCTTTATGAACAGGGGAGGTATAGATACTTCGAAGGAAGGTATGAAGACGCCATCCAGTCCTTTCGGAAATTAATAAAGGAATATCCGGAGAGCCCTTGGATGGGGTCGACCTTTTACTGGATGGGGGAGGTCAAATTCCGCCAGGGGAAAGAGGACGAGGCTTTACCCTATTTTCTAAGGGTCGTTGAAAATTACCCAGGAAGCGAATTCGAGGCCTATGCCCTCTATTCCTGTGGTTGGGTCCAGCTTGAGAAGATGAACCTTGAAATGGGCTATCATTTCTTCCAGCAGGTTCCCGAGATACATCCAACCCATCCTATTGCAGAGTCTTCCCTTTTCTGGTCAGGATACTGCCTCTATCATCTGAGTCGTTATAGCGAGACCCGGGCGGAAATGCAGCGCCTCCTTAAGGAGTATCCGAGAGGAAAGTGGAGGCCCGAGGCGGAATACTTAATGGGAGTCAGCCTTTTTAGACTCAAAGAATTTGCCGAGGCTGCTCAACTCTTTAATGGCTTCTGGACACAACACCCAAAGCACCCTCTTGCAGAGAGTGCTCGTTATGCCTTGGCCTGGAGTCTGATCTCCCTCGGGAGATTTTCTGAGGCTCGGAAGATCTTTGAAGATGTCCTTTTGAATTATCCCGGGACAAAATTTTCGGACCCTATCTATTGGGGGATCCTGCAGAGTTACCTGGGCGGCCACGAGGTGGAGAAAGCGATCTACCTCTATCAGAACTTCCTTTCTCACTTTCTTCCCTCCCCATGGATAGAGCAATGTTTGTTCGATATAGGACAGTATTATTTTGATCGGAAAGAATATTCGTTCAGCGTGACGACCTTTCGTCAGTTTCTCAGGACTTTTCCGGAAAGTGACCTGATCGAGTGGGTCTACTTCATGCTCGGAGAATGTCTGTTCAATCAGAAGGATTATCCTGGGGCCGTTGCTTCCTATCAGCGGGTGTTAGAAGAAAAGAGGAAGGCAAGACTCGAACCCCAGGTCTTTTCTCGATTGGGCTATGCTTACTTCTATCGGAAAGAGTACGAGAGTGCGCTGCAGTATTGGGATCGGTTCCTCACAGATTTTCCAGACAGTACTGATAGGAATGGAATTATCTATTGGGCTGCTGAAGCTTCCCTGCTAAGACAAGATTATCGGAGAGCCGTCGGATATGTGGACCGGTTGAAAGGGGATTCAAACCTCTATTCAAAGGGATTAAACAGCGTAGGGTGGTACCATTTCCAGAGAGGAGAATGGGTGGAGGCGAACCACTACTTTCTAAAGCTCCTGGAGGAGTTTCCTCAGTACCGCTCGGTTCCCTCCCTCTTCCTCACCATCAGTGAATGCTATTTGAATCAAAACGATCCCCAACAGGCCAGGGCGTATTTGGTGCTTTTGGTCAACTCAGCAGAAGAGGATAGAGATAAAGAAAAGGCTTTTTATCTTCTCGGATGGATTGCCTATAAAGGTGAGCAGTTCGATGAGGCCATTGGCCAATTCAGGCGGCTCTTGGAGTCCTATCCCATCAGTTCCTACCGGGACGCAGCTCAATACTGGATTGCCTCGTCTTTTTTCCGAAAAAGGGATTTTATAAAATCGATAGAGGAATTTCAATCCTTGATCCTTCGGTATCCCGAGAGTCCCTACGTTGCTTCCTCACTTTTGAAGGTGGGGGATGCCTACTATAATCTGAAGCAGTATGCCCCCGCCGTCCAGAACTATTCAAGATTGGTGCAAGAATTTCCAAAGTCGAAAGAGGCACCCGAAGCCGATTTTGGAATTATTCTCTCTTTCTATCAGGATAGGAAATACGAAACCTTCATCTCCCGGGGAGAAACCTTTTTTAAAAGATATCCTCAACATGCGTTAGCGAGCCGGGTTTTGATGCAATTAGGGGAATACTACGAGCAATATCGCATGAGAGACAAGGCGATCCGAGCTTACCGGGAACTGGTCCAAATGGGTCCCCATCGGGAAGGAGTGGACGAGGCCCAGTATCGTATTGCTCTCCTTTTCAAGCAGGAGAGACGATGGACTGAAGCCATAGAGGAGATGGAAAAGTTCTTTAAGCAGAACCCGAAGAGCCGTCTCTTTGTCGAGGGCCAGGTGGAGATGGGAGATCTTTGCCTCCTTCTCAAGGATTATCCAAAAGCCCTAGAACGGTATGAGTGGGTGATTCAGAAGCATCCCCACCATCCAGTGGCGAAAAGGGCCTATCTGGGCATGGATGAAGGCTATCAGGGCTTAGGCAAAATCGAGCAGGCAGAGAAGGTTTTGAAAGAAATGATATCGAAGTTTCCCCAGGATGACCTTCGTTTCGAGGCCCATATGAGACTTGGGCTTCTCTACCTCTCCGAGAAGAAAGTTGCAGAAGCCATTGCTGTCCTTCCCCATGCGGCCCGGAGTCCCGACGATCGAATCGCAAGTCAGGCTCAGTTCAAGTTAGGAGAGGCTTATTTGGAAGCAGGCAATAAGGAATCCGCACTGCTTCAATTTTCAAAAGTGGTCTATCTCTATCCTCATCGCCATGAGGTGATGGATGAGGCCCTCCTCAAACTGGGTGCCCTCTATCTTGAGGTGAATAAGTTTGCTGAGGCCAGGCAAATCTATCAGAAGTTGTTAGAGAAGACAAAAAAGGACGATCGAAAAGAGATGGCTCGAAAGGTCCTCGATCAAATTAAAAAAGGGTCCCTCGGTGATGAAGAAGGCATTGGACAGACGCCGCCGCTTTCCTCTCTTTCTGACCCTGCTTTTTTCTCGTTTTAGGGTTTTTCGTCCTGACCCTGTTTATTAAACCCCCTATTCAGCCTTGGATTCATACCCTGACATTCAAGAGCAAGCGGATTCTGGGGTTAGAGCGGAAGGAAGTTTCTCCTGAAGAGAAGCGGATCAGGGAGGAGGTCATTCTCAAAAGGATGGAGCAAGCCAGCCTCGACTTTGATTGGAGGGCCCTTGCTCCAGAATATCCCAGGCGGAGAAACCTCGGAAATCTTCCCGAAAAGGAGAGGATAAAGGCCCTCAAAGAGACCCCCGAGTTCAAGGAGATGGATCAGGAGGTCAAAGGCTATGCAAAGAAGAAAGAAGACCTCTTCCAGATCGATCTTCCTCTCCCATCCATCCGAGAATCAACAGACTTCACTCACCTTAAAGATAAAGGGACAGAGAAGAACCATTCAAGACTCCGGCAAAAAGAGAAGGTTTCGCAAGAAAAGCCTTTAGAGGAGAATCTTCGACTGGGCATCAAAGGTCCTGCCGCAATCCGAAAAATTTTGGAAAGGTCTTTTCCTCCGCAAGTCAAGGTTACGGTTGAAACGGAGATCGAATTGACCTTCTGGGTTCTTCCAGATGGAATGGTCGACCGGGTGATCCCTTCTATCAGAGGGGACGCGGAGTTGGAGCAGACGGCCATTCAGTATCTGAAACAGTGGCGATTCGCCCCTTTGCCAAAGGATCAGCCTCCGGTAGAGCAATGGGGAACGATTCCCATCAAGTTTAAACTCCATTAAAGGATAAAGTCAGATTTGATTTGACATATGAACTTTAGCATTTGAAATTTTTCAATTCCCCTTAATGAAGCAAGTACGATGAGGAAAAGAGGTATTCTATTTTCTGACCCTGATTCTCTTCTTCGTTTTGGGACTCCTGACCTTCTTCGGGGATAAAGGAATTCTTCATCTTCTTCACCTACAGAAGGAGTTGAGCCGGATCAAGGAGGCCAATAGGTGACCGAGGCAGAGAACCGGAAACTCAGGGAGGAGGTGAGACGGCTCCAGAATGAAAAGCGATATATCGAAGAGATCGCTCGAAAGGAGTTGGGAATGGTGAAGGAGGGCGAGATCATCTACCAGTTCGATCCCCCAAAGAGCGATAAGGAGCCATCGAAATGAAGTATGAAGGAATGATCTTTCGGCCTCCCAGCGAGGCCGAGAGCCTTATCCTCCAGGTTACGGTGGGTTGTTCTTATAATCGATGCACCTTTTGCGGGGCCTACCAGGGGAAATCCTTCCGGATCAAACGTTTTGAAGAGGTGAAGGAAGATATCGATGAGGTAAGCCCTTATGGAGCAAAGATTCGCAGAATCTTCCTCGCCGATGGGGATGCCTTGATCCTTCCACAGCAGGAGCTCTTCCGAATTCTGAATTACCTGAAAGAAAAGATCGGAGGCCTTGAGAGGGTGGGAATTTATGCTAACGCGAGGGACATCCTTCAAAAAGAGCCAGAGGAATTAAAGGCGCTTAAAGCAGCTGGCATTGGGATTATCTACCTTGGGCTTGAATCGGGTAACCGGGAGGTATTAAAAAGGATCAAGAAAAATGCGACCATTGATCAAATGATCGTGGCCGCAAATAGGGTAAGGGAGTCGGGAATCCTCCTTTCGGTAACAGTCATTTTGGGTCTTGGAGGCGTGGAGAGAAGTAAGGCACATGCAGAGGAGACAGGCAAGGTCCTTTCAGAGATGGATCCAGACTATGTGGGCGCCCTTTCCCTCATGATTGTTCCGGGGACACCTATTGAGAAAGAAATTGAAACCGGTCAACTGATTCTTCCAACCCCTTTTGGGCTGATTGAAGAACTGGAAATCATGATCCAGAACTGTCATTTCACAGACTGCTTTTTTGCCTCCAATCATGCCTCCAACTATCTTCCTCTTCGAATTCGGATGCCGCAGGAGAAAGAAGAGGCCCTTCAAAGGATCCGTGAAGTCCTGAAAAAGAAAGATCCTGCTCTACTGAGACCCGAATATTTCAGGGCCCTCTGATAGATCGTGTGAGAGTTGGCAAGTGGAGAATGGATGATCGTTGGTCAAGGAAAAGATAGGGAAGGTCGAATCCAGAAGTCTGAAGACTGAAAGCTGGATGGTGGATGCTATATATCCATGATGATTAGGAGTTGATGATGATGAAGGAAACGGTTGATTTTGAAGTGCGTGTGAGGTATGCCGAAACGGATAAAATGGGAGTCGCCTATTATGCAAATTATTTCGTCTGGTTTGAGGTCGGCCGGGCTGAACTCTGCAGAAGGAGAGGGTTCTGCTACGCCGACCTGGAAGCCCTGGGGTTCATTCTCGTCGTCACGGATGCCCAATGTCATTATCGGAATCCGGCAAGATATGATGAGACGCTCATCATTCGCACTCGGCTCAAAGAAATGAACAAACGGATGATCACCTTTGGCTATCAACTCCTCAGAAATGGGAGTCAGGAGATTTTGGCAGAGGGAGAGACACGACACCTCTCCATCGGTCCCAACGGTAAGCCCAAAAGCCTTCCCGAAAGGTTTATGAAATTACTGGGTTATGAGTCTCCAAGCCATTTGAAGGATTCATAATTTTAATACTGAATCATTAGGAAATGCTTAGAATCCATTGAAGATCCTTACAAGAAAATGACAAAAACAACAAGGAGGGTTGACATACCGATGGAAGTCTTGATTCTTCTTGTAATCGGGGGTCTTGGGATCGGATTAGCTGGTGCAATTTCTATTGCTTGGCTTAACCCAGGCAACAAAACAATCGCTATATCAGCAGCCGCTCTATTTGGTGCGGCTTTTCTCTTTTTTATCCAGCTGATCTTTGAACTTCGAGCAACCGAAGAAAAGAATATTATCCCTGCGGGGTTAATCATTGATCGTGCTGGATCCCGAATCTGGGGTTCCCGAGCATCGAGTAATAAGGATACGTGGGCACCTGCCCTGCGGAAATCATGGCAAGACTATGCCAACTACTGGTTACGAACAAACCATCCTGATGTGTTTAAGGAGGATGTAACGGATTCACGTGTAACGGATCTGCGGCGGCTTAAACTGACGCATGAGTTTACTATAGCAGAGATTCTTTACTTCTTTATGGAGAATCCAGAGTCCGATTGGCAACTGATGGAACCACTCAAGGGGGATATATATCCAATTTTGAAGCACCGTATCACGGGAGGTACGAATCTGGACGCGCAGAAGTTAAAAAGTGTGTTGCTTGAAAGTGGGAATGGTGGGAATTTATTTGCTGGTGCCACAATGTTCACAGGCTCGATCAGACTTCCTCCAAAGTCGGTATTGAAGCTCAAGTGGAATATTCTGACGATTACAAACCCATTTGGCTCCTTAACTTTCGTGATCGTGGAGAACCCTATGGTAAACCTCCGTAAGCCTGGGACTACCATAGCGCCAAAGCTTAGTAACGGTAAATATCAGTTTGAGACGCGAGAGAATGTCATTGTGGTCATAAACGTTGTCTTCCACTTCCACCCTCAACT
>CAWEAV010000054.1:0-8688 GCA_963806715.1 uncultured delta proteobacterium | reverse complement strand
AGCTCCTCAAGGTCAGCCCGCTCAATCTCCCCAATCTCTCTCTTGCCCGACACTCCATAAAAGCCGAGGAAGAGCATGACTGACGTAAAGGAACTGGCGAGGGTCTTGGGTTTGTGGTTCAGGCGCCACTTGTGGCGCATGTAGCACTCGAAGTGCTCCTTGGCGGGAAGCTCCATGTTAGAGAGCCTCTTGAGGATACGATCAATCGGGGTTTGTTCAGGATCCTGTTCACGCAGGACTTCACATTCACTCTTGATTGACTCATTACTGATCGGCTGTAACATGGTCATTTCTCCTCCTTTTCTTTTTTCAAGAAAAAGCAGGATAGATAATGACCCTTAGCTGTTGTAACGGTCAATCCATTTTGTTACGTATAGGTAGGTGGAAGCGATAACCAAAAGTGTGGAGGTGGTCCCCCCCTCTTAGTTTATGAGGCATTTCAAGTAAGAAACGATAAGAAGCGTAATTGAGGCAAGAGCGGTATTCTGATATTGGACTTCTAAAAGACACCGATTAGAACCGTTTTTCGGAGTTAGAAAGCGTGGATTTTTTAGCCCGGGGGGTGGCATAAGGAGGGGAAAAATTAGGGGATCTATGAAAGACGAGTAAACGGGTCTTTGTTAACCGGACTTCTTCGAAAGGGGGTAGGAAGAAATCCTCACACTGAGGGACCAAGCACCCCAATATAGGGGCTTTTGGCTTATTGACTTCTTCCTTCGAAAAGTGGCAATGGGAATATGCTTCAAAAAATGGCACGAAATCCACTCTTTTGGGGTGGAAGAGGGCCTTTAGCGGTTCAATATTTATGAAAATAAGAAAGAAACATAAAAGTTATTGTTAGGCGGTCAAGTAGTCGCTCGTGTACGACCAGAGAATACTCAATGGAGGACAAATCCATGTCCGTCTCACGCCTCACGTATATCACCAAAATCGGCGTTGAACAAATGGGCAATCTTGCCGACAGCCTAAGAGATCCTAACGTGTTGCGACTTGAAAATCTCGATACTGACCTGCGCCCGCCACAAAGCGGACTCGATTTTACCAAACGTGCAGTAGACGACGATGACGCCAATAGTTATCTGCCGTTCTTCGGTCTCGATGTCATGCGACAAGCCGCCGTCAATTTGGTCGGGCGACAATCGGGTCAGGAATATGATTGGAAGACCGAGTGTGTCATCAGCGCAGGTGGGTTATCGGGTATCTTAAATGTACTATTGGCTACTCTGGAGCCTGACGACGAGGTTTTGATGACCGAGCCGATATACGTCGGATTGATTAATCGTGTTCGCCTTGCGGGAGGCGTTCCGCACTTTGTGCCACTGATCCCTTCGGGTCAAGGTTGGCGATTGGATATTGAAGCGCTGGCAAAGATTGATACTAAGCCAATCAAGGTGGCATTATTGATGAGTCCATCTATGCCAACGGGTGCAGTATTCAATCGTGAAGAATGGCAGGCATTGATTGACTTTTGTCAACGCGCCAATTGCTGGCTCATCAACGATTCGGCAATGGAGCGTATTCTTTATGACGGTCGTGGTGTCATTCACCCTGCCTCATTCCAAGGTATGCGCGAAAAAGTCATCACTGTCGGTGCTGCTTCAAAGGAATACCGCATGATCGGGTGGCGAGTGGGCTGGGTGGTTGGACCCGCTGGCCTTATCGCCGATGTCGCCAGGATCAGCATTACGAACGTGGTGTGTCAGACAGGAATTGCGATGGGCGCGGTTGCAACAGCCATCAATGATCCCGATGACGGTATTCAAGCCTGTGTCGCGGAATGGCAACGCCGCCGCGATGTTATGCTGGATGAGTTGCACCGGTATACAGCGATACCCCCTCACGGCGGTTGGTCGTTGTTTCTGGATGTTTCACAATTAGGATTCGATAGCGCGACAGCATCAAAACGCTTGATCAAGTTAGGCAAAATAGCTGCGACACCGATGATCAATTGGGGTAGTGCTAATAGCGATAAATATGTGCGGTTTGTATTTGCCAATGAGCCGGTTCATCGGTTGCACGGGATTGAGAAACGCGTCAAACAAGCACTGACCTAACGCAGGCCGCCAACACTGCCATGAATCCGGGACTTTTCGATTCAGATAATCTCACCTCCGCTACTGTGTAGCAGGAGGTGGCGGTGGGGGATATGGACCGGGTGGAGGCGGAACGGGTGATCCGGGAGTGTAGCCTGGCGGTGGAGGTGGCGGCGGGACAGATCGCCTTGAAGGGCGCTGACCCGGGATTTGGTTTCCCTTCGCATACATACACTGCAAATAGGCGTTGTCGTATCGTCTCTGGACCTGATACCCGGCCCCATAGGCCGGACCAGTTGCCATCGCAGTGCCACCAACCAGGCCGGACGCTGCACCAATTGCGGCACCAGCACCAGCGTTGCCAGAAGCAGCGCCAATCGCTGCTCCCAACCCTGCCCCCGCCAACGTCCCAAGCGCTGCTCCTGCGGCAAGATTCTGATTGACCGTATCATTTGGCGACGTTCCAATCTGCTGTGCGGCCCATTGCCTGCAGATAGCATCATCAGACTGGAATGCCTCAAAGGGTTTCCCCGGGCCAGGCCATACCATGACACTTGGGCCTGTCGGAACTGTTGCACATGCGTTCAGCGCCATCACGAGAAAAAATAGTAGAAAACCTTGTTTCCAGTTCATTTTGTCATCCTCCTTTACTGGGTGGGCGGGGTTACATTTGGTACCACCTGCATCCAACCGCCTGGACAGTTTTTGACGTACGGGTAGTAACCTTGCGGATTCTGGCAATAGTACCAGTAATAGGGTTGCTGTTGCTCCGGTTCGCTATACACAGGAGGCTGCTCGGTGACCTCCGGTGAAGATGGGTAATAGGGATAACCATAGGAATATGGATAGAGATACGGATAGGGCCACCACCAGCCCGGATAAGCATAGAACCGAGCTCCCCACCAATAGCCGTAGGGATAGCCGTAGCCCCATCTGCCGTACCAACCGCCATAAATACGTGAGCCGTGGCCGTAATAATGACCACCAGAGTGCCATCCACCGCCAAAGTGTCTACCACCATGGCCCTGGGCAGAGGCAAAGCTTAAAAAGAGAACAAAAGACAGAACGATACCCATAATGATAAAGGCCATCTTTTTCATCTCTTTCCTTCCTATTCCTTTTTCTATCCGTTGCCCACAAGGATCCAATGACCGATTGTTTAAGATCTCCCTTACTTTATTTTAAGCACGGCTGACAAGAATTACAAATATTAGACGTAAGATATGAATATTTTATTCAGTATCACACTCTCTATCCATTACGAAAACAGTTATTGAGTAAAACCTTTGTTTTTCCAATAGGGTGGACGTCCTGAGCAGAACTTTGCGAACCGATCATTGATCAATTCATGGTGGTTCTCACGATGGATGTGGAACGTGATCACTCCAATCATTTGGCCTCATTTAAATTGAGACTCACAAATTAAAAGTGATGAAGCGCCCGTTCCTTCATCCCTTCATTTTAAGGTGTAATTTCCGCCAATTTTAGGCCAAAGTAAAAGTATCCCTTAGCTGTTTTTTACTTTTCTCAAATCCTTTTGAATGAACCTCAGTTTGGAAAGAACGAGTAGATAGAAACCCATTACGGATTGATCCATCGGCACCGTTAATCGGCTTCCCTATTTTCCAACGTTATTCGGTTACTTGCAAATCGTAATCTTCAATCCCTAATATGGTTCTCATTTATAACTTATGGAAGCAACACCAAAGGGGAAAAGGGTGCTCCCCTCTTTGGGTTCAAGAGGTATCCAATAAGAAACGATAAGAAGCGTAATTTGGGTAACGGTGGTATTCTGATATTGGACTTCCAAAAACCCGTGTTAGAAAGGATTTTCCGGGTTAGAAAGGGTAGAGTTTCTTACCTGATGTGGCGTAAGAAGGGAAAAATTGAGGAATGTATAAGAGATGAGTAAACGGCCTTTCTGAACTGGAATTCTTTAAGGGGGTGGGGCAAGAAATCATCACCATACGTTCCAATCGGCGGACGAACAGGCGGGCTTCCCAAGCATTAGGAAGCGGGGTACTCATCGGGATGGACGATTTATGCCAATATCGTTTAGAGATTCACTCCATTCCCGCTTCCTTCAGGTTCCCGACGATCACAAGGATGTAGTTGTCAGGATGGAGGTAGGTTCTTGCAACTCGAAGGACTTTTTCCTGCGTAATGGCCTGAATGAGGGATGGGTACTTCTCAGGATAATCGAGGCCAAGACCGTAGTACTCGATCTGGGTGAGAAAATTTGCAAGCTTCCCCTGATTATCAAATCGCATCGGAAAACTTCCAATGAGATATTTTTGTGCCCCCCCCAACTCCTTTTCAGAAACGGGTTCTTTCTGGATTCGTTCCATCTGCTGGAGGGAGAGGGAGATGGCCTCCCGGGCCGATGCATTTTTTGTCTGGAGAATGATCTGGAAAGACCCGGGATACTTCCCGGGATCGAAGAAGCTTTGGACGTCATAGGCCAGTCCCCTCTTGTTTCGGACCTCTTCGGTGAGCCGGGAAGCGAATCCACCTCCTCCCAGGATATAGTTCATCACATTAATGGCATAGTAATCTGGATTGCTCCGACTGACTCCAGGATGGCCGAGAATGATATTGGCCTGTGTAATGGCCCGATCGATCTTGACTGTCTTTGGCTCGCCCGCAAAGGTGATGTTGAAGGATTCTTTTGGGACCTCAGCGACCGGCCATTTTTCGAGACGGGGGAGGAGCTTTGCCTTTGCCTCTTCCAGTGTCATGTCTCCTACGACGGTAAGGATCGCATTGTTGGGATGGTAGTAGGTTTGATAAAACTGATGAAGGTTGTCACGCTTCAGTCGAGGCAGGGACTCTTTTGTTCCTTCCACAGGATGACCATAGGGGTTTTTAAGAAAGAGGGCCTTCTGAAACTCCTTCTCTGCAACATCTCCGGGTTGATCCTCGGCAGACTGGATGGTTGCCAGCGTCTTCTCGATTTCCCTCCGAATCTCTTCTTCCGGGAAAGTGGGCTGGGTCATGGCCTCGATGAAAAGGTCGAGGCCTTTTTCTAAATCTTTCTTTAAGACCCGGAGGCTCATCGTGGTAAAATCCCTGCCAGAAGATGCACTTAAATTTGCGCCAATGAAATCCAGTTCTTCGTTCATCTGGGTGACAGAGTGTTTCGACGTTCCCAGGAGAAGACCTTTGGCTGTAAGATAAGCCAGACCTTCCTGCTCCGGAGGGTCACGGCGGGACCCTGAATTGACAAGAAGTTGGAGGGTTACAAAGGGGAGGGAGTGGTCTTCGCTCATAAGAAGAACGATCTGGTTTGGAAGAACGAGCCTCTGAACCGGAGGCATGGCCTGAAGCGATCCGATCGGACTCGCTATTGAAAGCATTATAAAAGTAAGGCTCAGAAGGAGAATTTGCATTTTTCGAATTTTCCGGATCATACGGTCCTCTCATCCCAATTTTAGACTTGACGCTTCAAAGACTGTTAAGAAACTATAAGAAATGCTGGAATGGTCATTCTGAGCGAAGCGAAGAATCTGACTTTTACAAGGAATTGAGACTCTTCACTACGCTCAGGCTGACACGAAATGGTCTTTCGACTAACTGTTTATAATAAAGTCTTCAACCTTAACCTTAATATCTTTCCCCTATCTAACAATATCTCCTTTACCAGAAGGTTCGGCAGGAATTGGCTTCCCTTCTTTGGGCGGCAGGGGTATTAGAATTCCAACCGTCCTGTTATCGGGTATAAGATAGTGCTTCGCCACCCGTTGAATATCTTCCGGCGATACTTTTCGAATCGAGGGAAGGTATTCGTCGATGACCTTCCAACTGAAAGAGATCTCATGCTGGGCAAGAAGCATCGCCTGGTAAAAGAGTGAGTCCTGGGCAAAGGTGAAGGAGGCCTCCAGTTGATTCTTCGCCTTTTCTAACTCCATTTCAGCCACTGGCTCTTTCTGAAGTTTCTCCACTTCCTGGTCCAAGGCCTTCTCCACCTCAGCCACATCTTTCCCGGGCAGTGGATTGGCGGTGAGATAGAAAAGGGAAGGATCTTTGGAGAGAAGGGAGTGGTCCGCATCAGCGCTGAAGACAAGCCGCTTCTCCGCGTACGAGACTCTGGTATAATCTTGAGCTTTTCCCACCGGAGAGGATCGTAGCCATAACTTCCAGGACATAACTGTCCGGCTCCCGGAGGTTTGGAACACGGTACCCCATGGCGAGGTAGGGGAGTTGAGCCTCTTTTTTTACATAGACTCTCCGTTCTCCGGATTGGGGGGGATCAAGGGCCTTCTTCTGCTCGGGTGCCGTGCCTTTGGGAATGGAACCAAAGGTCTTTTCGATCCTGGGAAGAAGATCGTCCTTTTTGACATCTCCAACAACTACGAGAATGGCATTCACCGGATTGTAGTACATTCTGTAGTGAGCCTTCAGGTCTTCGAGGGTGAAGCGGCTGATATCTTCCATCCACCCGATGATGGGCCAATGGTATGGTTGAAGCTGAAACGCTGTGGCCTCTAACTGCTCATGCAGGTAGGCCGTTGGGCTGTCTTCTGTCCGGAGCCTCCGCTCCTCCATGACCACCATCCTCTCTGTCCGAAAGTCCTCTCCCCGGAGGAGGAGGTTCTGCATTCGGTCCGATTCGAGATCCATGGCCACCTGGACGCGGTCTGAATTCAGGGTTTCAAAATAAGCAGTATAGTCCCGCGATGTGAAGGCGTTATTGTTTCCTCCATTCTCCTGAATGATCCTGGAAAATTCCTCGGGTCCGATCTTTTCCGTTCCTTTAAACATCATATGCTCGAGGATGTGAGAAAGTCCGGTCTTCTCCCAGATTTCATTCCGGGAGCCCACACGGTACCATACCTGGAAGGTTACCAGAGGTGCCTTGTGATTCTCTAACAGGATCACCTTCAACCCGTTCGACAAGACGGTCTCAGAAACTTGGTCTCCGAGACCTGCCTCAGCGACCGGGATCATCAATAAGAAATAGAGAGAAAAGACAAAAAGGATTCTTCTGATTAGTCTTAAAGTACTGTTCAATGAACTTCTCCTTTCGATATTTCCCCAACCTCCTCACCCTGACTTTCACCCACATGAGGGGAGGAGACATGAGTGAATTATTTTTCATCTTTCAGGGAGACAAAGAAGGTGGAGCCTCCCCGGTTCAACAGGAGAAGAACTCCTTGGGCGGGGTTTGTTTTTTCCATGGCCTTGTAATAGTCGTTCTCATCTTTGATCCTCTGGCGATTCACCTCTAAGATCACATCTCCCCTCCGTAAACCGGCTTCCTGGGCAATCGATCCATTGTCCACTGTCTCGATCACTATCCCCTCCGCTACTTTTAAGCCCAATTGTTTCGCTATCTCAGAAGTGACGGCAGTGATGTGGAGACCAAACCACTCTTTCTTTTCAGGCTGGACTGTCTTTTGTCCCGCCATTTCCGCTGGCATTTCTCCGGTCGTGACATCCATTTCCGTCTTCTTCCCTTCCCGGATGACCTCCAGCTTGATCTTTTGGCCCACCTGTTTTTTCAGGACCTCACGGACAACCTCTTGGCTATTTTTGATAGTTACCCCATCGATACCGATGATCAGGTCTCCCACCTTCAGCTCTGCTTTCTCAGCAGGGCTGCCTTCATAAACCTGGCTGATGAGGCCCCCTCTTTCTCCTTTAAGTTGAAGGATGCCATCAGTTCCGGTGTCAGATCCTGAAGGCCAATTCCTACCCAGGGACGCACCACTTTTCCCTTTTCGATTAAAGCCGTCATAATCGTTTTAGCGAGATTAATAGGAATGGCGAAACCAATCCCCTGGCCGGGCTGGATGATCATGACGTTGATTCCGATTACCTCTCCATCGATGTTGACCAGGGGGCCTCCGCTATTTCCGGGATTGATGGAGGCATCGGTCTGAATGAAGTCTTCGTAAGTCCCCGTCCCCAAACCGGAGCGGTCCTTTGCGCTGATGACGCCCACCGTCACTGTCTTTTCGAGACCGAAGGGAGAGCCGATGGCGATCGCCCATTCACCGACTTCCATCTTATCGGAGTCTCCGAGGGTTGCAACGGGTAGATCCTTTGCCTCCACCTGAATCACAGCAAGGTCCGTTTTCTGATCTGTTCCTTTGACTGTTCCTTTGAATTCCCGTCCGTCAAAGAGGCGAATCGTAATTTTTTCAGCACCTGCCACGACGTGATTGTTTGTGAGGATATAACCTTGGGGATCGACAATCACGCCGGAACCTCCTGAAGTCTGCCTCCGTTTCATCGGTGGTCCCCCCCCATGACCTTTAAAGAAATCTTCAAAGGGCGTTCCTTTAAAGAAATCTTCTCCAAACCCCTCCATGGAAGAAGAAGAGGTAACTGTTTCTCGGACCGGACTGAGACGACGGAAGGCTGAACCTTTTTGGCCACCTCCACGAAGGCACGGCCAAGATCTCTTACCGAGGGTATGGGTTGAGAGGACTTATCGGCAGCGCCACAACCCCAAACGGGCATCAGGGCGACAAGAATGACAATAGAGGTCGGAAGGCCCCATTTCTTAAACCAGTTCTTTCCTTTCATTTCAATCCTCCTACGTACGGATGTTTTGGTCCTTAGAATAACCCGGATTCACAAACGCCAAACAAAGGGCGAATTTGATGAGTCATAATTATATCCTATATTTCCTAAAATCAATATACCACTT
>CAWEAV010000053.1:0-18769 GCA_963806715.1 uncultured delta proteobacterium | reverse complement strand
TGTTTATGTCGTGCTTCCTTCAGTTGCATATTGTCTCCCACGGCGGGGAACTCGACGCCCCGCACGGCGGGCCCGGCCAAGTCCTCGGTGCCCCTCACCCGGGGGTTCGCGAAGGCGCGCGCGGTGAGGGAGCCCGGACGCAGCAGCGCGAGCACCGTCCGCCACGAGTCCCGGTCCAGTCCGCCGGCCACGCGCCAGAGGGGGAAGGCCTCCAGGACCGCGAGCGCGTCCGGAGAGACCGTGTCCGGCAGGCCGATGTCGAACGCCAAGTCGAGGGGCGCCGCGACCTCGTCGCGGAAGAAGCGGCCGAGGCTCCGGTGCCGCGGATCCACGCGCCGCAGGAGGACGGACTCGTAGAAGCCGAGGCTCAGCGCGTGGTAGCCGTGGCGACTCCCCGGCTCCCACGCCGGTGCCTGGCGCGCGAGGACGGCGGCGAGGGCGTCGGGGTCGGCGAGGACGTCCGGCGTGAGCGGCCCGCTGATCGCGCACAGCCCCGCTTGGTGCGCGAGCAACGCCCGCACCGTCACGGCCGCTTTCCCCTCCTGCGCGAACTCCGGCCAATAGCGTGCGACCGGCTCGTCGAGCGCGAACAGGCCGCGGCTGTGCGCCACGGCCATCGCCATCGCGGCGAGCCCCTTCGTCGTGGAGAAGATTATCCCGTAGGCGTGGTCGTGGTAGAACATCAGCCTGGCGCTCTGCTGGTTGGGATAATAAAAGGTCTGCCAGTCCATCGCCCGGGGTCGGTGACGGGATCGACGTGCCCGGCCACCATGTCAGGCACGTTCTGGAAACTTACGCCTTTTTTGAAGGGGGTCGGGTCTCCCGCGGGGGTGATCCACTGGTGGGGCGTCCCATCGCTGATCCACGGCGTGTTGCCGCCATGGAGGTGGAGGGTGGCGCGATTCTGCGTGTAAGAAGCACAATTGGATTCGTGGCCGAGGATCACAGGGGTTGCCGTTGGGAATCAAGGGGACCCATCCCTGCCCCCATGGCCGTGGTGTCCACCGGAATGAAGAGGTTGCTGCCCGTCTGACCCGACAGCGGAAGATTGTTCTGAAACAGGATGCGCACCGGTCTTCCCTGCGGCGTGCCGAGGACTCAGAGGTCCCAGATATTTATTCGCGTGGTCGTGCACCCGTCGTTCCGTAGTATTGATCTGATAATAACCCCTGAGTTTGGTTGCTTTGGGCAGGTCCGAATGCAGCTTTTCAGTATAGTCCTGCAACCCGATCACGTAATAATCAGAGCCCGGATACGTTGTCGTATCCGGATTGGCAACAGGGATATACTGCCCGAGGTTGTTTGCGTTCGCAGATCCCAAACCGGGCAGCGAGTCGACAAACTTCCTGAGGCGGTTCCGGTCCAGAACGTCCCCGAAGGACCTGTCCTGAAACCTGCCGGGCTGTTGGCGTAATACGTGCCGAACCCTTGACCCTCGGGGCAAATGGTGCCTGGGGGGCAAATCGTGCCCCCCCGGCCCTGCGTGGGCCACGTTGACTCCCCAGGGAATGGCAGCCACTGCCAGTAGCAAAATCATAACGATTAAAGACCTCTGCTTGCCCATATTCTATTCCTCCTGTTGTTGAGTATTTTTACTGATGTCATTGTTTAGCACAAAGTACGCTTCAGCCATCTCTTTTTCAAAGTACTGGACCGACTCTATCTTTCGTCAAATGAATGGTCAACATCGGGTTTTTCGTATTCTTAGAGAACAGGACTATATTTTTGTCAGACTTGAATCCTACCCAATGTTTAGAAAATACCATAGCGCATAGAGCATGGCGCATAGCGTAACTGCAATGGACTAAAACATCTTCTTGGGTCACCCAAGCGAGGATGACCGGCCAGGGGACATTACTTTGGAAAATAGTTTATTATATCCTCTTTGAGTTGGGCTATCGCAAAAGGTTTTGAGAGAACACTTGATAGTCTCCGTATCACTGGACGGTTTCCGCCATCTCTCTGCTTCCTGCATTCCCGGAAAAGGTGATGGCAGGCACATGGGGGTTTAGATTTTTAATGATCCTCAAGGCATCGTTCCGCTGAGCCTTGGCATCCTGAGATCAAGGAGCACGAAATCATAAGCCTTATTGATGAAGCTCAATACCGCCTCGACCCCATTGGCAACGAGGTCAACACGATGGTGTTCTTCCTCTAATTCGCTTTTCAAGATCAAACCAAAGTTCTTGTCATCCTCGGCCAATAGGATATTCACGGCTTTCCCCCTCTCTTAAGGATTATGTCTAGCAAAAGAGTTGCCAGATTAAATTTGTTTGATTTTATTCAGAATTTATAAATGCGAGAGGATATTCATGGGCAAATTGCCCTGAAGGTCGGGCAAATTGCCCGACCGTTGCATGGCGGAAGGACTATTTTAAAGGCTGCGCCCTTTCCTTCTGTCTGACGCCACAACAATTTTACCTTTATAGTCCTTGATGATTTTATTGGCTATGGAGAGGCCAAGCCCTGTCCCTCCCTTTTCCGATTTTGTCGTAAAGAAAGGATCAAAGATCCTGCTGATAAGGTGAAGGGAATACCCGGACCCGTATCACTGATCTTTATAAATGACAATGCCTCCCTTTCCCCCCTTTTCTAAAGAGGAGTTCTGGCGGGATTGCCCTGTCTCAAGAGTGAGAGTGCCCTTGTCTTCCATGGCATCCAGGGCGTTGACAATGATGGATAGAAAGACCTGCATCAACTCACCATCGTTCCCGCGAATCTTTGGCATCTCCTCTGTGAATTCTTGAAATCTCCACCTCTTTTAATCTGCCCTGAAAGCTGACCATATCCATCGTTTTATCAAGGACCTCATTGACATCAGTTTCATCTTTTTCATCATCAGACCTTCTCACAAAAGAGAGCATGCCTGTGGTGATTTTCTTGCACCGTTCAATTTCTTCCTCAATGATCTTCAGATAACTCCGGAACAGGAGGGAGCCGATATTCTCCTTTTCCACCCGGTTGAGAAGTCCTTCGTTGCAGGCTGCAATGGTTGCCAGAGGGATTATTTAACTCATGGGCGATGCCGGAGGCCATCTGCCCCAATGCGGCAAGCCTTTCGTTCATAATCCGCCTCATTTCATCTTCTTTTTTCTGTGTAATGTCCTTCAATATAACGACAGAGCCGGTAAAATCTCCCTCCGGTGAATGAATAGGGGAATAAGGATACCTCAAATATCTTTCCCGTTCTCGGATCATGGATCTCCTTGGTCGTCGGCCTTCTATCTTGCAAGCCGAAAAAGTCCGTGTCATGAGAAAGGAAGTTGCCTCCAAGAATAGTCGCTCCATCTTTTACCGATCCCTCATCCTGAGCTTCAGAGAAATATTCGTTAAATGTCTCTTTAAGCGCCCTGTTGGCCCTGATGAGGCAATGGGTATGATCAATGACGGCTATCGGGTCGGTAATTCGGTCAAAGGTCTCCTGCCATTCCTTCTGGGAGCGGGAAACAAGGACGAACTGCTCTGCGAGTTGTCTGTTTTTCTCTTCGAGCTCTCCAAACAAGGCCTTCAGTGTTTGTCCCATATGGTTAAAATGGCCTGGTAGGCTTCCCGATCTCATCCTCCGATTTCACAGGGATCTGATATTCGAAATTCCCTTTTCCTATGGCTTCGGCTCCTCTTTTGAATCTGCCTCAACGGTCTCAGAAAAAGCCTGGTTACTGCAAGGATAGTGGTTACGCCAATCGCCACTGCGATTAACCCAAAGAGCATGACGAATTCTTCTTCTGCTCGCCGATATAACGCACCATCTCCTCCAGGCCGAGAGACAGAAGAAGGGCCCCCCGTAAGGGTCTCGCTTTTTCCATGGCAATGATGACATTCAGGCTTGTTCTTTATAGGGAGAATGAAGGCCTCAACATCCCGCTTGTTGACCGCCTTCTGAAAATGATCGGTTCCCCTGTCCGGAGCGCCTCCTCCACTTTGGTTCGGCAGGCCCGGGCTCTTCTACAAAAACCTCTTTTCCCCTTGGTTAAATATTCTTATCTCCTCGACATCTTTGTCAGTTTTATAGACATTCAAGGCTTTTCAAGACCTCTTCGTGACTCCTGCGGAGCATGGAAGTCTCTAAATCATGGAGGATATAAGTCAACATGAGCTTGGCCTTTTCTTTGTAGTCATTTTCGATCTCTTTGGCCATCCATTGGGTGGAGAGAAAAGCCGCAACTCCATAACTGACGAAACTTATAAGATAGCGGCAATCGTAAACTTTATCTTGATACTTGAAGCTCTTCTTTTCAATCTGTCAAAGTCGATCATTCTCCCACTCCGTAACTCAGGAGTTTACGGTAAAGCGTTTTGGGGTCCACACCCAGGATTTCGGCTGCCTTGCCTCTCTGTCCTCCCGCCTCTTTAAGGACCTGGAGAATATGTTCCCTTTCGATGTCTTCGAGCCGCTTGCCGGAGACCTTGGGGTCTGCAATCAAATCGATTGGAAGGTCGTCGGGTCCAATGAGATCATTCTTGGAAAGGAGGAGAGTTCGATGAACCACATTGAGAAGTTCTCTCACATTGCCAGGCCATGTATATTCGGCGAGGATCTTTAACGCCTCGTTACTGAAACTCTTGCCCCTAAAGGCGGGATTATTTTTGATGATATGGTTCACAAGCAATGGGATGTCCTCTTTCCTTTCCCTGAGGGGCGGGATATGGAGGGTCAAGGCACTTACCCGATAATAGAGGTCTGCCCTGAAATGGCCTATCTCCACTTCACGCTTGATATCTTTATTGGTGGCAGAGACCAACTTTACATCAACCTGGACCTCCTTGACCCCTCCGATCCTGAAAAAACGGCCTGTCTCAATAACCCTCAACAATTTCCCCTGAAGGGGTAAGGTGAGTTCACAGATCTCGTCAAGGAAAAGGGTTCCATGATTGGCGATCTCCAGTAATCCCAGCTTCTTCGCGTTTGCCCCTGTAAAGGCTCCCTTTTCAAAGCCAAATAATTCGCTTTCGAGCATGTTTTCAGGAATGGCCCCGCAATTGATTGGGACAAAAGGCCGATCGGCTCTCTCTGAGTCATGATGGATGGCCCTTGCCACCAACTCTTTACCCACTCCGCTTTCCCCATAAATGAGGGCAGGGAAAGGAGACAGGGCGACTTTCTTCACATGCTCGAAAATTTCAAACATGAGAGGGCTCTGGGTAATGATTTTCAGTGCTTCCGATTCTCTCTTGATCTCGGTCTTCAGAACCAAATTTTCACGGAAAAGTCCTTTCTTCTCATAGGCCTTGTCAAGGATCGCCTTTAACTCCACCACCCTGAACGGTTTTGTAAGATAGTCATAAGCGCCCAGTTTCATTGCTTCCACTGCAGCGTTCGCCGTTGTGTTTCCGGTCAAGATGATGACCTCCGTAGATATGCCCGACGTCTTTATCTTCTTCAAGACATCCATCCCTCCAAGGCCGGGCATCGTCAGATCGAGCAGCAGTGCATCATATTCTTCGTTTTCGAGGAGGTCCATGGCCTTGGTGCCATTCTCCGCAACATCCACTTCGAACCCCTGTTCGGCGAGTTCGTTCGTGAGAACCATTCTCAAGTTCTTGTCATCATCGGCGATCAAAATTTTCATAAGTTTGGACGCCCCAGCTTTTTGATGGAAATTTTAAATTATTTTGCCGCCGTTCTCAAGAAATAGAATCTTACCAATCTGTCCATAATTGTTTGGGCGTTGAAGGCTAAATCCCTCCTTCCCTCCCTTTACGAAAGGGAGGAATTGCCCCTCTTTGGCAAAGAGGGGATGGGGGAGATTTTCGGAAGAATATGTTTTCTGAATTATAAACTGCTCGTAAGTCAGGGAATCGGCAAAATGGTTGGCTTTCTCCTGGAGGGCCAGTGTGACTGGGGTGTCAACCCACATGGGCGTTAGTCAAAGATTTCCGGCTTGCCTGTGGCGTTCCATCTGAAGCTTTCAGAGGGTATGTTGGAGAAGGGGAGATTAAACAATACGGAGGGGGCGAGCAGGAGGGGATTGACGCAACGCCCAAAAGATACCCAGTGAAGTTCTCTTATACTGAAGCGTGATCTCCTTTGCGGATTAGCAGTCAAAGCAGGTGCTATATTTCTTCGGAGATTACAATGAATCAGAGGCATTCCGTATCATCTCTCATCTCATTTGACTTTTTGATTCAATTGGACATCGTGGTCCACCATCTTCTTTATCAACTCCTCGAAAGAAAGTTTGGTTGCCATCCGAGTTTAGTTTTTGCCTTTCTGGGATCTCCCAATAAATAATCGACTTCAGCAGGTCTGAATAAGTTTGGATCGCTGATGACATATTCTTCCCAATCCAGTTCTAAGTGATCGAAAGCCACCTGAATCAGGTCCTTCACAGAGTGAGAGAGGCCAGTGGCGACCACATAATCCTCGGGCTCATCCTGTTGAAGCATCAACCACATGGCCTCGACGTAATCTCTCGCAAACCCCCAGTCTCTGCGAGCATCCAGATTGCCCATCATCAATTCCTTCTGGAGCCCAAGTTTTATTTTTGCAGCAGCATGGGTTACTTTTCTGCTGACGAATTCCAGCCCCCTTCGAGGTGATTCATGATTGAATAGGATTCCGGAACAGCAAAAAATTCCGTAGCTTTCTCTGTAATTGACGGTAATCCAATGGCCATAAACTTTAGCTACGCCATAAGGGCTTCGCGGATAAAATGGGGTCTTCTCGTTTTGCGGGGTTTCTTGGATTTTTCCAAACATTTCGCTCGATGAGGCCTGGTAAAACCGAATTTTACGGTTGACCGTTCGGATAGCCTCAAGTATCCTCGTGACGCCAAGGGCTGTAAATTCACCAGTAAGAACCGGTTGATTCCATGAGGTGGGAACAAAGGATTGGGCTCCGAGATTGTAGACCTCATCGGGCTCTGAGATTCGTAACGCCTCGATCAGGGAATTCTGGTCAAGCAAGTCTCCTTGAATCAACTTAAGCCTGTCTTGAATATGACTGATTCGTTCGTAGTTAATCGTACTGGATCTCCTGACCATTCCATAGACTTCATAACCTTTTTCCAAGAGGAATTCTGCGATATAGGAACCGTCCTGGCCGGTAATTCCAGTGATCATTGCCCTTTTCAAAGTCATCTCCTTTTGCGATAAGCTGGTCGATTTATAAACGACTTTTCTCTTTTTGTAAAGCGATTCGTATAGCCAAAAATATAACATACCGATTAGGATATTGGCATTTGAGGGACCAATCTTTTTGGAAATCAAGAAGGGAAAAAGGGCGGTGTTAGATTAGAAAAATGATCCCTGGGAATGAAATCACGTTTCTCAGGGATCATCTGGTGGAGGAGTGGGGGGGTATCCTCCACCATGCTATTAAAAATGCTCTAATACAATCATCATAAATGCGAAAACGAGAAATAAAACGGGAAGCAGCCACCACCTGCTTTCCCAATACTTGTATCCATTGCCAAAGGTCACGGAAATCTGTTCCTCCAATTTAAAGAGAAAAGAGAAAGCGAAAAACTCTGAAGAGAAGATGATTCAATTTTGTCACAAGGGTAGCGGTATTGGAATGGGGTGAACACTGTATTTTATGACGGAAGGGATTGTATTTTCGCAGTCAAATTGGATCGTTGAAGAGTATGGGATATTCGCTAAATGAATTCTCTGAAGCCTTTCCCCATAGGTGGCCCCGAGGGCTGTTTCATGACACCATTGGACAAAAAATAAGGCATTTGTGATAATTATACAGGGCGACTTACTAAGGAGTCCATAATTCAGAAAACATATTCTTCCGAAAATCTCCCCCATCCCCTCTTTACCAAAGAGGGGCAATTCCTCCCTTTCGTAAAGGGAAGGAAGGAGGGATTTGGACGCGAGTGTCTATATAATTATGGACTGACGAATAGTTATTACCCCAATTGAGTCAAAACAAAGTAACTTCCTCCCCCCTCGGAGGGGAGGATTAAGGTGGGGGGGAATGTCCACGATGTCCACCCCCATCCCAACCTTCCCCCATCGTAAGGGGGAAGGAGGTGAGATAAGAAATCCTCTGATTCTGAATAAATGACGAAGCAAATAGGACAACTGGGCTTTAAGGACCGAATTCATTAACTTTAGAAAACGACATATGTTTCGCTCAATTGGGGTATTAGCGCATACGTTACGACACCTTCGACAAGCTCAGGGTGACCCACCGTGGTGAGCCTGTCGAACCATGGGCTGGATATTCTCTCGGCAATAATGGTCATACGCAATTATTTATGACGCCTTGTATATTTTGATTTTACAATCGGTGTTCCTCTCTCGGCTACGGGAAAAAGTCGATGTTTCGAGCGGCTCTAATGAGAAACATCCATTGTCCTGATGTTTGGGAATCAGAATAAGAAAGGGAGCAATTGATATTTAAGCCGATGAAAGTCCTTTTCGTTTCCGTTGGTACGGAGAAAATAAATATGCCCACGTTGCCTCTCGGACTCGCCTGTGTGGCCGCTGCAACCCGGAGAGCAGAGCATGATGTGGCCATGGTCGATTTGAAGATGGAAGAGGATACACGGTCCGTTCTCAAAGAGGCGATTGCAGGATTTTGTCCTGAAATGATCGGTATCTCGGTGAGGAATATTGATGACCAGAATATGGAAAACACCAAATTCCTGCTGGACCCGGTCAAAGAAGTTGTAGTAACGTGTCGAAGTATGTCTGAGGCTACAATCGTTTTAGGAGGAGCAGGATACAGCATTTTTCCAGAAAGCACCCTGTCTTATTTGGGTGCGGATATGGGGATCCAAGGTGAGGGCGAGGTGGTCTTCCCAGCTTTGTTAGGGCGAATGGAGCAGGGCGCCGCCCTTTCGGAATTGGCGGGCCTCTATCTTCCTGGCCATGGCCTCCAGTGTCAAAGAACGTTTATAAAAGATCTGGATATGCTGCCTCTTCCTGACGCCGACCTCTGGTCTTTACCCTCTCAAAGGGATGGGCTCTTGATGCCGGTTCAGACCAGGCGGGGATGCCCTTTGAGCTGTAGTTATTGCTCGACAGGGATGATCGAAGGGTTGGTTCTCCGGAGACACTCCCCGGTGGCGATCGTCGAGTGGATCACTCTCTGGAGGGGAAGCTGGCGTTCGTCAATTCTACTTCGTTGATAATACCTTCAACCTTCCTCCTTCTTATGCGAAGGAGATCTGTCGTAAACTCATCGACCGTGACCTGGATATCAGATGGTGGAGCATTCTCTACCCGCAGCATGTGGATGAAGAACTGGCGGGACTTATGGCCAGAGCGGGTTGCGAGCAAGTGAGTATCGGGTTTGAGAGCGGTTCCCAAGGAATCCTGAAGAACATGAACAAGAGATTCACATTGAACGAGGTGCGTCAAATCTCTGAGAGAATCCATGAACGCGGAATAAGGCAGATGGGATTCTTGTTAATAGGAAGTCCTGGTGAAACCCGGGAGACTGTCCAGGAAAGCCTCCTCTTTGCCGATTCCCTCCGGATGGACGCCTTAAAAATCACCGTGGGGGTCCGTATTTATCCACACACCCCTTTAGCAAAGAGAGCAACGGACGAGGGCGTAATTTCATCACATGAGGACCTTCTCTTTCCCCGTTTTTACTTGGCAAAAGGCCTTGAAGACTGGTTGCCTGAAACCCTGAAAGAGTTTGCAGCGACACGATCCAACTGGATAGTTCCAACATAAGGTCTGGCCATGTTGTTGTCTGCTGCCTCCTCTCTTGTTGGATTTCAAGTCTTTCGAGATAATCGCTATATTTCCCTCTGGTTACTTCTTTGCTTTTCCTCTTTTTTTACCAAACTCGATAAATATTCTTGGCACAGGACTTTCCAGTTTTATCCGTAGACCGGACACCGGATGAATGAATGAAAGCGCAGTGGCATGCAAAGCAATCCGGTGAATCGGGTTACCTGCGGCACCGTATTTTTTGTCCCCCACAATGGGACACCCGATCTCAGAGAGGTGAACACGAATTTGATTCTTCCGTCCTGTTTCGGGGCGTATTTCGAGGAGGGCATGCCGGGGATATTCCTTCACTTGCCGGTAGTGGGTGACAGCGAATTTTGAGTGCGGGTCTTTTAGGTTGGAAAAGACCTTATAAGTGAAACTATCCTTCAGCCAGCCTCTGATAGTGCCTTCTTTCTCACGCGGGTGACCTTCAACTAATGCAGAGTACAGCTTCTCCGTTTCGTGCCAGTTCTTTTGAAGGGCTTCCTTTGTCTCAACGGTCTTAGCAAAGAGCATGACTCCCGAAACGTCCCGGTCCAGGCGATGAACGATGAAAGCCCTCTCTCTGTGATTAGAACGGAGCTGAAGGTATTGATTGACGGCTTTGTAGAAGGTTTCAGTCCCTTCCTTGCCCGTGCCAATGGATAGAAGTCCCGGAGGCTTTTCCGCAGCAATAAGATGGGGGTCTTCATATAAGATGGGAAAAGTTGGGGGTTTGGCGGGGCGGCGGATTTCGATGATTTGCCCGGGAAAGAGATTCTGGTCGGGCATCGTCAGGGTTTTTCCTCCGAGGATAACGCCACCGTGTTTAATTAATTTACGGACTTTAGTTCTCGATGCCGTCCCGAGTTTCTCGAGAAGAAAGTCAATTAGAATGGTTTTATCTTTGACAGGAACCATCATAAGAATAAGTAGATATCACTCTATGGAAACCATTCTATGAGAGGATCGTCAGTCTGATTAATGAAATGTAATGGCAACGATCTCGGGTTTTGTGTCGAGGCGCATGGGAGGACCCCAGGTACCAGCCCCACTGGAGGTATAGACTAAGAGATCGCCAAACCATTTTAAGCCATAGTCATACCCCTGATAGACACGATGGGTAATGAATCGGAAAAGAAACACCTGGCCCTGGTGGGTGTGACCGGAAAGCTGGAGCGAGATCCCTTGCTCTCGGGCAACCTGCAAATTGAAGGGAGTATGCTTCAGCAGAATGCTGGGCCTGCCAGGGTCGATCTTCATCTTCCGCAAAATTGTCCTGAACTGCTCTTCGCTTCTCGACTCCCTGTAATCTACCCCGATGATCTGCAAGCCATCGAGTTCAACCTTTTCATTATATAAAACCCGCATCCCATTGCGCCGAACGGCCTGGAGGTACCGGGTGTTATCAGAGAATTCTTCATGATTCCCTGTAATAAAATAAGTGCCATAATGTGAGGAGATTCGGGAGAAAGGTTCGATGACCTTATCCAAATCCAGTGCTTCGCCATCAAAGAGGTCGCCACCGATGAAAACAATGTCCGGCTGGAGATTCTGAATTAGGGTAGAAATATGCCGGGCAAATCCGTAGTTTCTTACCGGGCCTAAATGCGTGTCGCTCACCCAGACGGCCGTTTTGCCCTTCCATTCGCCGGGGAGACCACGAAGTTGAAGGTTCAAGCGAGTAATGCGGGTCGCTCCTGAGTTAATGATCCCATAAAGGCTTGCCATCAGGGCCATTGCGATCAAGATCTCGATCAATATTTTACGGTCCAAAGGCAAATGAAATAATTTAGTCAAACCGTAGAAGGTCCAGCAAAGAATCGATGCGAGAATGAAAAGGTAGAGGATTCCTACCCAGGATGCGGCAGCGGTGTAAAGACAGCGAACAAAAAGGTTCGAATAACGAAAAGCAAGAAAGGAGGTCAGGACCAGGCTCACGGATAACAGACCCATAGCTGCTTTCAGTGCCAGAAGTCTCGGGGAAGGGGCCACACCCAGAAAGCGCACCAGGGTCAAATAGAAAAAACCGTGCCCCAGAAAGAGAATCGATTGGACAATGCTGATGAATAGAAAAAAGCGCATAGAAGTTTAAGCATTATAATTTATAAATGTTTTATTCGCCATTTGAAGAGAGAGACGCAAAGCACACCAATCCTGTGGAATCGATCCATCGCACTGGGTTCCCGAAATCCTCGTCGATTCGAAGTATCTTGACAAGCCTGGAACACATTAAATGACCCAGCATCGTGCAGTTTGATTTTTTGATAGACTGACATCAAGACTCCCCCCCAAGTTTCAATACAGGAACGTAGGAAAGCCGCAATTCGGCGACGACGAAATGCCGGTACAGGTCAAGAAGGAATAACCAGGGTAATAATGGAGGAATTTACTACTCTCGATGCGGCCGTGGGCTGGCCGCCGCCCACCCATATGAGCATGAAAGAATAGGAGATGGTGCGCCTTGAATTATTTACTGGGACGACTTAATATCAATCAATTGGAAGAAAGGCTCCTTGGTCCTCCCGCTCCTATGCATCTAAAGAATCCTTTGATTTGAAAATCATCATGAAGGACAGAAGAAAGGTTACGCCAGCGAAGGTCCATAAGAAACAGAAGAGGGCGAAAAGGCGGACGATGAACGGGTGGGGGAGGGGAAAAGGATCAGCTTTGCCCCACCTGTCTTCCCAAAGAAATCATAATCAACAGAGAGGAGGAGTCCATGTCAGAATTCAAGAACGTAACGGTAGTCAAAAAGGCCAATGTTTACTTTGACGGCAAGGTCACCAGTCGCACTCTTATTTTTCCGGACGGTTCACGGAAATCCCTTGGCATTATGCTTCCCGGGGAATACGAATTCAGTACGGCGAGCAAAGAACTCATAGAGATACTTGCGGGTGATCTGGAGGTCTTTCTGCCCGGAGCGGGTGGGTGGAAACCAGTAAAAGAAGGAGAATCGTTTGAAATTCCGGCCCAGTCCAAATTCGGGCTGAAGGTGAAAAACCTCACAGATTACTGCTGTTCCTACGATTGAAATGGGTGTCTGGGAAAGATCCCTGTGGCCTGGCAGAGAAAGGGTTCTTCTGTGAGAAACATCCGCTTTAGTTCTTTGGCAATGTCGGAATGAACACAGGCCTCCCCTCGCCGCCTGTATGATGATGAGGGCGGTCTACCAGGGGCAGAGGTATACACTTAGATTCCACCTGGATTACAGCTCCTCCCAGATTGCTCTCCTATCGGAGACCGAGGACCATCGGGAAGCGGCGAGGGCGTTTCTCGAGAAGAGAAAATGGGTTTGACCGCTCCCTGTTCATCAACCTCAAGCGGTACATATGATCGAGATGATGAAACTTTGCCTTATGCTTGGGGAAGAGAAGGAGCGAGTTTTATCGCCCTTTTTACCTCCTCCAGCAGTACAGAAGCATCGAATGGCTTCATCAGGTAACAGCATGCCCCGGCACGATAGGCTCTTTCTTCTCCTCCTGAAATGCTCGTCAGGAAGATGATGGGAATATGCCGTGTTGTCGGGGACACCTTCAACCGCTCGGCAATCAGAAATCCGCCGCCTCCGGGTATAAAAATATCGAGAATAATCAAGTTCGGTCTTTCCTTATGTGCTGATGTATAAGCTTGAACCGTGTCGAAGGCGAGGATCACCTCGTATCCATTCGATTTTAATCGGGCCTTTAATGCCTCTGCGATATCTTTTTCATCATCGACTACCAGAATTTTTCTTTTCATTTCTTATTCTCTTCTCCTCTCCCTCAACTTCATCGTAGAGTTCTTCATCCTGCCAAAGATCCCCACATGCTCCTTGTGGAACGTTTTTTATAAACGATAGGATGTACCAACAAAATCTATTAGAGATGATGAGGGTTATACCTCCTTCCCCGATAGGAGAAAGAGGTATTCGTTTTTTGTCGGCATTCCGGAAATTACTTTTTAGGTGCAGCCCCTTTGCGGGAAATCATTGAAAAGACACTTGAAAAGAAATTCTGAATCTCAGGCTTCAGTGAAGGCCTGCCTCTTTTCTGCAATGTTTCGTACACCACTGGATAACCCTTGAAACTCATTGACAAGGTCAGATTGCCTTCAATGGGACTGAGGATGTTGATTTTTAGAGAAATCTTTCCACTATTGGTTCCATCCCTACTTGAAATTTTGCCGGTCACGGTAGTTGGTCCTGCTATCTCCGCTTCTATACCATATTGGTGCGCCATTTCTATTAGCATATTCGCCAAATCAGTGAAATCCACGGTGAAATTGCAGCCGCTCTGTTCCCAATATCCAAAATAGTCTAAGCTTAAATAGTTATACAAAAGCTCGTCACCTAAGGTTCCATCGCCAAAAAAATAAAATATCTCTCCCGCCATATCCCCCAAATTCCCCAATTTAGGCAATGTAATGGTGGCAGATACATAATTGGTTAAATTAACCGATAACTTCAAACTTCCATCGATGAGGTACATCCCGTTAGAAAGATCAGGACACGAAGAGATTGTAGTAGCCCCGGCCGGGTTAGACAACGTCACCACTGTTAAAAAAAGGATTGAACTGACCAACATCTTTTTCACCATCTCATTTACCTCCGTTTATTAGATTTGAGAGTTGTGTAGCAGTAATTGAGAATCAGAAGATCAGTTTATGGTTTGTGACTTTCTTGAGTGAGGGGTTCTGCAATTCTAATGCCATATGTTGTATTGGCCGTGATCAACTATGGAACTATTCAAAAATCCTCCCGTTTCTCTATGCTCATCTATTCCATGAAAAAAATATGATTTCCAAAAAACGCCGTTTTTTGTTACTCTGGCGACAGGAATTCACCCTTTAAGGTCTCGTCAAAAGAACAGAGTTTTGATGGTGTGGGGAGAGGGGCAAGGTCCTGTATGTCTTAACCTTAACGTTGCAAACGAATTGTCAAGACAGACCCGGCGGGGACAGCAGAAAAGCTTTGTGGTGGTGAAGTAAGCATCTTCTGAAATAGTTTCTATCAGTGGAAGCAACGGACAGGGAAATTTGATGGTCGTTTCACTTTCGAATCACGTCGGTAATCTCAAAGCCCTGTAATTGATTCGACCATTCAATTTCAATGCTATATTTTTGGATTACTCCATCAGCCGTAACAGAGTTGTTGTATAGCCATCTCCTGTTTGGGCTCATTTTTTCGACAAACTCTCCGTGAAACTTCTTGACCGTCACCAAAGCATCCTGATCTATAATTTGACCATCCTGATTGTGAATCCTTACCTTGATTGAATGATCTCCAGGAGTCAGCATCGAGTAATTCCAGATCATTGCAAACCCTGAGTTCTCAGAGTTCGGATAATCGGGGTGCGCTTCCTTCACATCCATTCGGGTGCCTCCGTAGGGAATATTTCCGATCCATTGATTATCGACGAAGAACTCTATTGTGGTGATTCCCCTTTTATCCAGTGCCCAACCGTAAATTGGAAAGACTCCCGAGACCTTCTGGCCATCCGATGGGGTTCTCAAGAACGGCAATGGGTAAATCTTCCTTCCAGGGTAGTGCCTTGATCTCCATCCAGATGTTGAAGCATGGGGTCCCACGGGAAACAGGTATGGAAACGGCTGGAAATTCGGAACCCCCCGGGGTCAGGCCGCTATCGAGGTGTTGGGAGCCTCCACCATCAATGTCAAGGTCGAGGATGAGCTGCTGAGTCAATGCAAAATCGCCTCCCAGACGGTAGGTTCCCTGTCCTGTGATCTTGTGGGCAATCTCCCGATTGGGACCAAGGACTGTCCAAGTGATATCATTCAGATGATAATTGGTAAACAGGGGATCAGAGCCTGCCGGAACCAGTATGAACGTTCCGGTTACCTCCTCCGGAAGTGTAACCGGGCATAAACAGGGTCCGACACAACCCTCCTGGAAGGTTGAGCCCTGTGCGAGCGTATAGAGAACATCGGCTCTGGCTATTCCGATGGCCGAGACCAAAGGAATGATTGCAAACGAAATCAAAATCTTCCAGATTTTCATGATGCCCCCTTATCATAAATGGTAATGGTCTGTTAACCAAAGTAAATGGGGTTACTTCTTTTCCCGGATCATCTGATTGCGTATCGAATCGGATCGAATATAAAACACTCCCCTTCTTATATCTTCATCATACCGCAAGGCCATGATCACATTTTCACCCGTCCACAGGTGTTCTTCTCTATTCTTGAAGGGCTTTGCGCCCTCTCCATAATGTTTGAAGATGGCTTTCTTCAGGGTATCCCAGCGAGCAGGGCCATCGGTCTTGATCATTCCAACGTAGAATTTTCCACCCCAGAACCCATACTGCACCTTTTCAAATGTTTCTCCACCGATTCTCAGCGCCTCTCCTTTTCTGACATAGAACTCAATCCCTCCATGGCTCTTATCGGTTCGATAATGTTCCATGCCTTGGAGGATCGAAATGTCTGTTCCCCAGGTGATACCTCCAAACCCATAGGGCTCTGAACCAGGCTGAAAAACTACTATCTCTGCACCCACGTTTGGGTAAGGAAGCTGGTAACTTTTTTTCTCCGTGACGCAGCTATTGAAAAAGAACAAGAGCAGTATGGTAAAAACAAAGCATGTCATTTTCCCTGGTACCATGGAGTCCTCCAGAAATCGATCTTATTTTGAAATCTTAACCCGTTCGACGGCAGTAAGCCCCGCCTATGAAGGTGGAGATGGTAAGCGCTACACTCCCAAGAAATCTTTGATCCTATTCAAAAGAGGCTTCCTGAATAGGATTTTCAGGTAAAGATCACCAGGACTTCCTCCGTTTTTCCCTTCTTCCCCCATTCCTTTTAATCGTATGTTCTGACCTTCGCGAATGCCGGGAGGGATCGTGATGAGGAGTTCTCTTGTCCGTCGCTGGTGGAAATATTTTATCTTTTCCCCTTGTTGAGTCCCCATAGGACTGAGCAAAATCGTTTCGCATAAATCCCTGCCTCTTTGGGCTTCTTTGAGTCCCAGCACCTTCTTGAAAAGGTAGCGAGCAAGTTTGCCCATGATCCCTGGATGGGTTTCCGGAAAGGCTCCAGCCCCTTGCGAATAAACCCTTTCTTGGCCCCCTCGACGGCCCGGTCCATAGAAGACAAATCCTCTGGCGAAAACCCCCGGCCTTCGAAATTCGAAGGTGCGATATCCCTGGCCATATGATTCTTGAAATATTTCTTCAAATCCCCTGAAACCGAAAGCCCGGGCCATCTCTTCAAATACCTGGTTGATGTCCGACCCTCTGAAGATATCTTGTTCGGAGTAGTTCTGCCTGAATCGATCATAAGCAAATGGGCCATATTCCTGACTCAGGGCATTGTATCGTTTCCTTTTCTGGGGGTCGGATAGAACGGCGTAAGCCTCATTGATCTTTTTCATTCTTTCAAGGGCTGCCGGGTTGCCTCGATTCCTATCGGGATGGTACTGAAAGGCCAGTTTCCGATAAGCTTCCTTGATTTCCTGCTGAGTCCCATTTTGGTCTACTTCAAGAATCTGGTAATAATTTTCCTGGTTCGTCACTGTTCATCCCTTGGGTCGTTCTGTCTCAAGTTTCCTTTTGGCAAACCAAATGGGCTCTTTTTCGAAAAGGGTCAGGTTACCAAAAGGAGTTGAAAACTTCCCTATTATATAATTGAATTGACTGGTTTGCTACACCCAAGAAAATCTAATGCATGTCCCGATCGCAGTTGTTCAGTTGTCGATAGAGACTCAGAGTAGGTTCCGTAGATCACGCAAAGGTTCCTTCATAAGGGTTGAAGGTCCTTGAATAAGACGAAGCTCCTCCAGGGCGTCCCGTGAGAAATCGGGCATGAGTCCCCGGTCGATCATGGCCTGCCATGCGACTCGTTCCAGAATTTGTCGATGTCTGTCCTGCCTCAAATCCATCATTGGGTGATTGGCCGGAACCCTTTGTTCTATTGTAAAATCATTTTACCATGTTTTGGTTTTTTGAGAAATAGTCTGTCGATACGTTGTTGATCTGCCCTTACCAGCTGAACAGGGATGCCCAGGCATGTTGCCACTTTACATAGGAGATTGGTTTTCCGTATGGCTCTTTTGTAGACTTGCGTGACCTGACAAGATATAATGATTCCTGGACTTACAACAAATATTCATTCGCGAGGGAGGGCAACGATGCTTACAAGGGCAAATGGAATTCGGATGAATTACGAACTGTCTGGCAAAAGGAATGCCCGAGTAGTAATGCTCAGCCATTCCCTGGGATCCAGCCTGGCGATGTGGCATCCCCAGGTGAATATCTTGGAATCCAATTATAGGGTCTTACGGTATGACATTCGCGGCCATGGAGGGAGCGATGCTCCCGAAGGTCCCTATACCCTTGAGTTGCTGGGAGAGGATGTCATTGGTTTGTTGGATGCCCTGGGGATCGATCAGGTTCATTTTGTTGGGCTGTCCATGGGCGGAATGATCGGTCAATTCCTTGCCTTAAACCATTTCCATCGACTTTACAGTCTCATCCTGTGTGATACTTCTTCCATTGTTCCGGCAGGGGGACAACCTGCCATTCAGGAGCGGATTGAGACAGCCAGGAGCAAAGGAATGGAGGCATTGTCAGAACTGACGATGGAACGTTGGTTTACCCCAAGCTTCCTCAGCAAGAATCCGCCCAGTTTAGAGATCATCCGAAAGCAGTTTCTGGGGACCTCCACGGAGGGATATATTGGCTGCAGCGAAGCGATCCGAAAGCTCAATTACCTGGATCGACTCTCCAGCATCAAGGTGCCAACCTTGGTCATCGTAGGCGAGGAAGACCCTGGAACGCCGGTGTCTGCCGCAGAAGCCATCCACGGACGAATCAAAAATTCGAAGCTGGTGATCATTCCGTCAGCCCGTCATTTATCCAATGTGGAGCAGCCAGAAGCTTTCAACAAGGCCTTGTTAGATTTCTTAAAGAACGTGTGAACTGCCCCGCCCTCGATCGCTTGGCCAATACGGCATGATAAAGAGATCATAGAGTGTATAATTACTCCCGCCTCCTTTTTCGCAGGCGAGGCTGCTTCTTAGGGACTTGCGTCAAGGTGCGGGTCATCGGAGGTGGGATATTTAATTCATATGGCTCAAGGGATCAAAGAAGGGTTATAACTGGACTTTCGCACTTTA